>NZ_JBWKZK010000003.1:0-495549 GCF_059424425.1 Pedobacter sp. GW456-11-11-14-TSB4 | reverse complement strand
AGAGCCGTATGAAGCGAGAGTTTCACGTACGGTTCTGTGAGGGGTTTGGGGTGAAATTCCGCCTTACCCACTCGACTCTTTCGCAAATCGAACAGCAGGGCGATACCTTTTTCAGCGGAACAGATACAGCTTACCTCATATTTTTGCTGATTGGCATCATAGGATATTTTTCTGTGCCGAATGTGGCAAACTATGTCGTTCATGCGGGTGGTGGAAATGCTATCCTCCAAAAGGTAAATGCCATCATTAGTAGTACCAACAGTACGGGAATGAAAACAGCATCATCTGGAGCTGGAATGGCTGCAGATATGATGGGCAATGCTTACCGTAATATGCAACAGGGTTATGCTGCTTCCAGTAATGGCGATTATCTGCCTGATCAAACGCCTGGACAACATCAACACGATAAGCTGAGTGGTAAGGAAGGAAAATCATAATCATTAATAGTAACACCTAATCTATTTACCCATGTTCAGTCAACTAAGAAATATAGATACCGCATTCAGGCACATCAAAAGGTTCAGTCTTTTTCTGATCATTGCCTGCATTACCATTTCAGGATTTGCCATTTACAAGAGCTATGAAATGGTCGGTAAAGCACAGGCAAAAGTTTACATCCTTGCCAACGGAAAAGCCATAGAAGCTTTTAGTACCGAACGAAAAAGCAACTTGCCTGTAGAGACCAGGGATCACGTAAAAATGTTCCACCACTACTTTTTTACCCTTGATCCTGATGAAAAGGTTATCCAGCGAAACATTAGCAAAGCTCTAGAACTATCAGACCAAAGCGCAAAGAAAAGTTACGATAATCTGAAGGAACAAGGTTTCTATAGCAACCTGATTTCGGCCAATATCTCACAGGAAATTACAATTGATAGTGTTCATCTTGATATTGAACAGTATCCCTATTATTTCCGCTGTTATGCTACACAACAGCTTATCCGTTCGAGTGCTACAGTAAACAGAAAACTGGTTACCCAGGGGTATTTGAGAAATGTCGGACGCAGTGATAATAATCCTCATGGTTTTTTGATCCAACGCTGGGAAACTTTGGAGAATAGCGACTTACCCTTAAAGCCCTAAACGTATGAAACTCTTTAGGAAAAATAGTACATCAATTGGTGGCGATGCGATTGCCGAGAAAATTGCCAAAAAGATTATCGATAGGCAAAGGATATTAGCCAATTATCTGAACAGAAAAACAAGGAACATTTCTGGCAAGTTATGGATGGCTATCCTGATAATTTTTTGTGCGGCTTTTGGGTGCTATTGTACATTTCTGCTCATTAGGGCGCTAGGCTGATTTAATCAAATACAGAAAAATCATTTAAAAATAAGATTATGGAAACAATCAACAAAAAGGACAAGCGGAAACAGTTACTCATCATTCCGTTACTTATCATCCCATTTTTGGCACTGGGATTTTATGCGATGGGCGGGGGTAAAGGTAGAGATGAAGATCTTCAAAAAGGTCATCGAGAAATCAATGCCAACCTGCCAGATGCAGCTTTCAAAAAGGAAGAGCCAACTGATAAAATGGGTTTTTATAAGCAGTCTGATACGGACAGCTCTTACATTAAGGAAAGTGTAGGGGATAGTAGCCTGAATAGTATTGAAGCCCGTTTGGCCAGAAATAGAGACCAGCAGGATATAAGGACTGATGCCATTAATCAGAAGCTGGAAGCTTTGAACAAAGAGATCAATCGTCCAGAAGAGCCACGTTCAAATCCTAATGCTCAATCAAAGGGTAGGCAGGAAGCATCAATCAAAAACGATGTAGACCGGTTGGAAGCCTTGATGAAAACCATGCAGGCTGAAAAAGGCGAAGACCCAGAAATGGCACAATTGAGTGGGATGATGGATAAGATCATCGCCATTCAGAACCCCGAAATAGCTCGTTCAAAAGAACAGCTGAACTTGATAAGGGACAGCCAGTTTAGGGCTGTGCCAGCTACAATTGTAGAAAATCAAAAGGTGGTTCAAGGAGCAACGGTTAAATTGCGGTTGAGTGATAGCGTTCGTTTAAGTGGTCAATTCTTTCCGAAAGGACATTTGTTGTTCGGCACCTGCAACATTACCAATCAACGCTTGCTGCTGCAAATCAAAAATATCAGGTTGGGAACTTCTATTGTCCCTGTTGATCTGACAGTATATAGTCTGGACGGAATGCCTGGTATTCCTGCACCGGAAGCTGAATTGACAGGAGCAGTTAATGGTGGTGCAGATGATGCTATCCGAAGCATGCAGTTCCTTTCAATGGATCAGTCCATAGGTTTACAGGCCGCTGGAGCTGGGATTGATGCCGCAAAATCCCTTTTCAGCAAAAAATTGAAGAAAGTAAGGGTCAAGCTCAAAGCTGATTATCCTATACTAATCCGTATCAACAAAAAATAAACATTTAATAAATTTTAAACTGGGATAAACCTGAATAAGACAATTTCAGAAAATCCCAATAACCAATTGATTATGAATCTAAACAATTTGGAAAATCTCAAAGAAGAGATGAAAAATCTGGGCTTCAAGGATAAGCTCATTGAGAAAATGGAAGAGAACATGAGAAAAGATGTTCCCGAATTTACGCTTAATGATAGCGTTGCCGCAACAAAAGGCCAGGTTGATCTTGCACTTCATTTTAAGCAATCCGGACAATCTGATTTCTATTACTTTAACAAGTTTACTGTTAGCCATAACCAAGGTAAACCATTGGAGGAAGGTCAGCAGTATATGGTCATTACCAAAAATGAAGAAGGAAAAAATATCGTTAAGAAACATGAAAATGTGAGCGATGCACTTGCTTTCTTTAAGGAGCAGAAAGGTAACAGTGAACTTGCGGTAGGGAAAGATGCGGCCAATAAAGTAATGGTAGCTAGCATGGAAAATGGTAAGGTAAATTATGTAGCAAAGGAGTTCAACCGTACCTATTATGCAAGCCCTGCAACCCAGACCATTTGGCTGGAGCGTGGTAAAGGCTTTACAGCTGAACAAGCCGCCAATTTGATACAAGGTCGTTCGGTCTATCGTGATGACATGATGAATATGGGTGGGGAGACTTATAAAGCATGGATTAAATTGGATTTTGATAAGGGTAAAGACCGTTTTCAGAATTATAGTATCAACCAGTACCATGATCCGTCCTATGGTTTCGATATCAATAAAGTATTAGATAAGTTCAATATCAAAGAGTTGGAAGATCCTGCTAAAAGAGTGCTGCTTGAGGCATCATTGCGTAATGGCAACAGACCACTTGTAACAGTTGAAAAAGAAGGGCAGGAGGTGAAGGTGTTTTTGGAAGCCGTACCGCGTTACAGCCAGTTGAATATGTACGCAGAGAACGGTAAACCAGAAAAAAGGGAACAGTTTTTGAAAGAGACTGCACTTTCAAGTAAGCAGGAAAACACTAAAGGTCAAGAAAAAGAAATGAGCGAGAGCCAAGGCGTGAGGAGATAATTTAATCCTAGTTTTTTGTACTTGTAGATTTAATAAATGTAAATAAAGGAATTGTTGAAAGGCAATTCAAAACCTTAAAAATTTAATTTAAAATAGCATGGAAAAATTCACAGAGTTAAAGGCGGTGATTGCATCAGCAGAAGCAGATGCCACTGCATTTTTTGAAAAGAACAATAAAGCAGCTGGAACAAGGTTAAGAAATGCGTTACAGCAGACAAAAACTTTGGCGCAGGATATCCGTAACGAAGTTACTGCCAAAAAGAATGAAAAATAAACAGCATAGCTGTTTTGGTAAATGCCTGACTGGAAACGGTCAGGCATTTTTTTTTGGCTTTTTTTTACAGGTTAAGTTCTTTTTTAATTTTAGCTAAATGATAAGTCAGCGGTAAAACCGCTTTGCTCGTACCTCGCTTCAGCCGATTTCCGCATTTATGCAACAATGGCTTCGTGCCTCGCCAACGTTGCGCTTTTTAATACATCATATCAGCATCATCTTCCATAAACTTTCGGAAAGATCAGGGTAAAAATTCCACCTAGGCTTTTTGTTGCAAAATTTCTGAACAAGCCCTTTGACGTCAAGGCCAAGCCCTACGGGTTTGCTGAAAAAAAATCTTCCTCACTCGCTGCGCTCGGAGCGTATTTTTTTTCGCAAAGCCTTGCCTTACAAAGGGCTTGTGTCAGGAGCGGTGGTTTAACAAAAAGCCAGGAGGCCCTGCCGACTGGATTTATAAAAAAGATAGCCACATGATAGCAACAAAGGACAGAAGCCCACCCACCCAAAGCGGTACAGCAAACAGCTACCGCCTAAACAGAACTGCCCCAATAGGGGAAATTATTCAAATCATTATCAATAAAAATTTAAAATCAAAAGTTATGAAAACTGCACAATTGAACGGTTCAGCCGTAAATGGAAAATCAGAAGTTAAAATTAGTCAACCTGTAAACAATGGTACAGCAAATAGGATAGAGACAAAAGCCGAAGAGGTTAAGGACATTGCACAATCAATCGATTTAAAAAATGTGGAACAGGTAAAACCCGAAGCAGTAGCGCCAAAAGTGGAACAACCAAAAGTTGAACCTACCAAAATAGAAATCAAGGAACAGTTGAAAGAGGAAAAACCTGCCCTTAATTTAGAAAAAACCATCAAGTTGGCGTTAGACTTAAACCGCCGTATCAATCAGAGAGGTAAATTATTGGAAACAATAAACACATTGGAAGCCTTTGAAGTAGCGCAAAAAGATGATGCAGACGAAACAGATACCAACTTTTTTCAAGGCTGTACCCTTACCCTTGAAGATGATAAAGGTAGGGAATTTACTACTAAAAACCCATTTATCATTCGTGAAGTAGCAAGCAGGGTAAATGCTTTATGTGTTGATAAATTAGCCGAAATCGAGGGAGAGATTTTTATTCCTGCTTAATTAAAGTAACGCCCTTTGCAGATTGCAGGGGGCGTTTATTCATTTATCAAAATCCAAAAAAAATGAAATACGAGACAATATTTATTATGGCTCGGGTGGCAGTTCATGCCGACCATATCAATTTGGGGGATATCGTACACGAAATAGAAACCCAATCTAAACTAACATTAAGCGATACCGCTAACATCAATATTTTAGAAACTGAAATTTTGGTTTCACGAGTGAGGAACATTAAAAATATCAACCATGGCACACAACCTGAATTATAACGAAAAAACAGAAAAGTACAGCTTTTTTAGCGTAAAGGAAAAAGCCTGGCATGGTCTGGGGCAGATTATAACCGATTACCCTACCAGTGCTGAAGCAATCAAGCACGCAGGTTTGGATTACACCGTAGAAAAACGGAATTTGTTTACCTATGGAGATGATACAACACCCGAAACAGAGGACAATGATATTGTAATGGAATGGCGTGTTGATTTACCAAACCATTACGCAAATGTTAGAACAGATACGGACGAGGTTTTGGGGGTTGTTGGCAAGGATTATAAAATCGTTCAAAATGTAGATGCATTTGCATTTTTTGATAGTATCGTAGGTGGAAAAGATGGGATATTATATGAAACCGCAGGGGCATTAGGATTAGGAGAACGGATTTTTATTACCGCTAAACTGCCTGATTATATTCGTGTAGGCAGAACGGACTGTATAGAAAAATATCTTTTCCTTACATCTTCGCACGATGGTTTTGGTAGTATAACCGCATCGTTTACGCCTGTTCGTGTCTGTTGCCAAAATACATTGAATGCCGCATTAAAAAACCATACCAATTGCATTAAGATACGCCACACCGCAAGCGCACAGGAAAGGTTAAAGCAGGCGCATAAACTTTTAGGGATTACCAACCAATTGGCAAATGAATTGGAGGAGGTTTTTAACCAATGGTCTAAAGTAAAAATTACTGATAGGGCTGTAAAACGCTTGGTTCAGTTGGCAATGGCACCGAACAAGGAAACGTTAACCAATCTAAAAATTGGCAGACAGGATGAATTTTCAAGTGCTTACAATAATATGGTCAATAACGTGATGGAATATGCTTTAACAAACCCTACCCAACTGGAAACTACGACCAAAGGCACTTTGTTTGGTGCGTATAATGCCGTAACTGGTTATTTTCAGAATGTTAGAAAGTATAAGGACGATGAAAGTAAATTCAAATCAATCATATACGGAACGGGTTTACAAAGAAGTCAAACCGCATTTGATTTATGTAGAAGCTTTGCTAAAAATGGCGTAGAAGCGTTAAATTAAGCTGAAATAGTAAATAAATGCCCACTTCATTAATTAAATGGAGAGGGCATTTATTTGTCGGCGCCTTAAGTGCTTTTTAAGTCCATCTAAGACAATTACAAGTTTATTTAGTTAAGATTGATTTTAAGTTGTTTTGTCGTTTTCAACCGCAAACGCAATGACATGATGAACTAAAAAGGCATCAATCAAAGAAAGTGCATAGTCACGATTTATGGGCAACATATCTGGTCTCAACAGACTTTCATCGATATATTTTTCTGCATTCCATAATTTACGAACCAAATCAGGGTTTTCTGGCTCTAGTCTTTCTAAGACTTCCTCAAATACTTCATTGGCCGTATTAATAAATTTTATTCTATCTTCTCCCACCAATGGTAGGGCAGTAATTTTAACTGCAATTTTATTTTCCATTTCCTTTATATTTGGTTTAACATTTTGACTTTCATTCATTGGTATTTCTTTTTCTCTCTGTAAGCGGTAGTCTATTCCGTCACTTTGATGGCCATCTACTTCGTCAAAGACCGTTTTGAAAATATCCAATTTAAACTCGTCATCAAAACGAAAACCTTTGTCACGTTCTTCACTAGAAATATAAATGTCCCATTCAATAACACTCACTTTGTGCATGTTGTCAAAAAGTAGTTTTGATAATTCTAGTACTGGGGAGGGCGCTTTCAGCATATCCGTCCATTTTCGAAATCCTGCCAAACGTGCAATATAGTGCTGAGCGTTCATTAGGGTAAAATGGTCTTCATCGATATCGAAATCGAGTGCCAATGCATCTATATCGAAAAATTTTGGCGCATACTCGTAAACGTCGTGGCCATGAGTGTGATCGAAATAAGAATTTTGGGTTTTAAAATCTTTGTGCAGATTTTTTGCTTGGAGTTTGAAGTACTCAACTGTTTTCATAATATAACAATCCTTTAACACCAACTAATTATCCAGGGTTTTTGCGTTCGTATTCTTATTAGGATAATAGGCAGGTAGGTTTGCTTTATTAAACAATTAAATTGGCTGATGAAATCTTTGCACGAACGGGCAAGCTTGCCAACAAGCATATACAATTATAGAAATAAAAATTCTTAGTTTCAATATCTAAATTCAGTTTAAAAAAAATGTTTTTATACTTTTCCGTATGAGATCAGAACTTCATTCCAGTAGCATGAAATGCATCAACGCAAGTCTAAGTGGATAGTAACCGTGGGTTGTAGTTTACGCACTTAGCGAAAGACTTACTTAAAGTTTAAGTATTCATTAGTTATATTTTAGAGCATAAAGATTCTTTACTAATCAAAACATATCAAAAGCCTCGAAATCGTTATACCCAAAGATGAATTTTACCGTGTTCATTGTAAAATCGTTATAAAAGCTGATGAAATTTGAGAACTGATCGATTTTCGGAAGTAAATTGAGATAGCCATTTTGATCACTAATCAAATCAAAATGCCTTGAGAATACATCTTTCGCCTTAGAATAAATCTCATTTTTTGTATCTGTAGAAACAATTTTGCCATGATGCCCTACTAGATTCCGTAACATAGAAGTTAGTTCAAAAAAATTATTCCAATCTGTATCTAAATCGATTCTAATCTTTTGATTTAAAAACCAATCTACATCGGTAGACTGTTTTTTTAAGAAGGAGAGAATATGTTTGTTATTTCGTGAATCAATTTTCTGATCGACAGACTTTAGATCTTTTTCAATGGCATTAATAATAGAATTAGTAGCCTGGCGACTTCCTGTTGGATTTTTTAGATCAGGAAAGTAGCGAATCTTTATTGCCTGGAAAAAGAAAACCTCCATTGCATTATAGATTCCCAGCAGAGATTGGTTTGCAATTGAACACATAAATGAGTCACTACTTTTATGAAGATCAATGGTAACAAAATGATCAGCATCCTTATACATTCTTCCCCATCCATCTCCCGTTTCTGGCGAGATGTTATATGCGTGGAAAACTGAACTATAGATATGCTCTGGTTGATATTCCTGGCTCAGGTAGCGATCGATCGAAAGTTTTAAAAAAGAACGATAGAACGTCAAATCATTAATCGCTTTTGAAACGGTATTTTTATAGATAAGAAATGCTTTATCTAAATTTTCTAATTCGGATGGGGTCATAATATAAAAGTACAACTTGATTTCCAACTTATAAAGTTCATGATCTTAAACACTTGTTTATGATAAAAAACTCATCTGAAAACACTACATTTCAATTTTATGAATGTATTTCAAAATGTTGACAGAAAATGACATAACAAACTATTTAGTAGTTTATTTAAAATATATAGGTTATACTGAAGTAAAATATATAGGTTATACTGAAGTAAATGGATTAACGACACTTGAGCGTGGAATTGACGTTACTGCATTAAATATTAAAGGCGAAAAAGTTTGTATAGAGGTTAAGGGTGAAACAAGTTCTAAAGTTGGTACAAAAAGATATGGTATGCCTTTTACTGGAAACCAAATTTCATCTCATGTTAGCGTAGTACTTTTGAAGACCATTGTAACCATGAATGAAGATGAATATAGAAATTGTGAATTCGGTATTGCTTTTCCCTTTAACCACGAGATATTAATCCGAAGAATACTTCCTTCTCTTAAGTTATTGGGAATATCAGTCTATTTAGTATCTTCTGAAAATATAGTTGTATTATAAAAATATCATAAATAGTATTACACCCTTATGAAATTTGGCATTGTACCACGTTACATTGATTTGTTTGAAGAACCAATTCCAGAATTATCACAATTGCTAAGTGGGATTTCCTCTGACATAATTGTTGGCCTGACAACAATGATACACGCTGAATTGCATTTAGTAAGCAATAATGTTAGTGCGCAAGCTCGGATATTAAAACTTTTTTTACAGCGTCAGTCTCCAGATTTGCAATTATCATTTTTGAGAAACTTATCCAAGGGAAAGAGGAATGATGAGCATGCTCTATTCTCGATGAACTATGTTATGGACTTTATGCATTATGCATTAGCAAACTATAGGGAAATTCCTATGATTGGAGGAGATACAAGTCCCGAACAAGACTATTTGCTCTTAAAAGCCTATGTTGTTTTTATTGAGTTGCGAAACGATAGAGATTCTCGAATCTATGACCATAACAGAAATCACACTGATGATTTCTTTTTTAAACATACTTTGCCCATTTTAAGTGGGCAATTTGAAGCAAATCGACTTCTTAATCCGTTTCCAGAAATGGTCAGAGGCTTGGTCTTCTTCAATTATTTACAGTTTTCCTCTCCTTATGGCGAGCTTGTAAAATCTTTCTTGAAAAAACGGGGATTTAGTAGTTCTTGGCATTATGTTTTTACGATGACAAGTATAATTCAGAGTTCTTGGGAAACAATAACGCATAATGGAAAAACAAGTGCTCGCTATTCTATACCAGTACAAAAGGAATTTGAAGATCTATTTAAGGAATTTACACTAGACATTGCCTTGTATAAACAAAAATATTCTGTGGATCACAGAAATTTTAGTGGCATTAAAGATAAACCCTTGTTTAAGTATGATGAAAACACTTACATAGTTCTGAACTGGAATTTTTTTGCTAGTAAGCTTTATGAAGGCTTACTTTTCGATTTTTATAACAACTCGGGTTTAAAAGAAGCAAGTTCTTTTAAGACCTTTCCTAATTTCAAACAATATATCGGAGAAGAGGTAACCGAAAAATACTTGTTTAAAAAGCTACTCACTGAAGCTTTTCAAAAGAAGCATAGCGTCTTAATTTTTGATGATAAAGAACATGATGGCTTTCCAGATGCATACTATAGAGAGGGAAATGATGTAATCTTGTTTGAAGTTAAAGACGCTTATTTTCAGGCGAAAGGAATAGATACGATTGATTACTCAAACATCAAGGAAGCTATCGACAATAAATATAATAAAGACAACAAAGGCACAGGTCAGCTCGCTGCTCAGCTATTGAAAATGGTGACTAAGCCATTTGAGACCCATCAAAATTATAAAAACTCTAAAAATCTAACAGTTTATCCAGTTATGATTTATACTGATTACTTTTTTAGTATGCCTGGTATTAACAACTATTTGCAGCTTGAATTTGATAAAAGGATTGACATGCTAAAATTAAAGGATAAGTATAAAAATATAAAACCATTGGTATTTATAAGCATCCGTTTTTTTATTAATCACATCGATCTGATAAGTCAAAAAGAAACGGATCTTTTAACTCTGTTTAAAATTTTTTATAAGGAACAAATTCGCGCGAATAAGAAGGTCAATAGGACCGATGATTTATCTGTTTTCTTTGACTGCTACAAAACTTTTGAAACTGTCGTTCTTGAGACCTATAAAGATATCATGTATAGGAGAGAAAATTACGTCAAAAGAATAGTAGAAACATTAGAACTTTCTAAAGGGTTGCCGGAAGGAGAATCTATTGAATAATTTAAACTGTAATTTCATTGATAATTTCACTTGTAAGACCTGAACTTCCCATCATCCTATTCATAAATTCATCAAATGATTTGGCTAGAATTGGATTGTTTATCTCTGTCATAGACTGCCATAAGCCCATGAACGAGAAATACCTTTCATCTGGATGGTCACTTTTATTTTTGAGCATTTGAACGAAATCCAAATCTTGACTGATCATGGTTCCCATAAGTTCGAGGTCTGAAATACTTCCCAATTGCAAGTCATTAGCCATTTCTCCATATTCTGCCTGTATTATAGGCAATAATATGGTATTTAGAACAAAGACATCTTCATATCCAATAATAACCTTAATCACACGAGAAATATTCTTAAACCTAACATCATCTATCTTCCCGCTCAAGACAAACTCACCAAACTTATTGAGTTGCTTCAATGCTTTCTTGAAACTACCGTCTTTTATTTCTGCGCTCAATGTGGATTGCTCAAAATATGAGCGTGCTTCTATCTTAAGTAAAGTTGTTTTTATCTCATATAGTACACAGATTTCATTTTTAACAAAAGCGAAGTCTGGTATACTAATTCCGCTTTTATTATTGAAGTCCTCATCCATATCTATAAATTGGAACCCAACATTACCCTGATTCAATTGCACGCCAGCATACTTACGATAAATATGGCCAAACTCCTTTCTAAATGGATTTTGGCCTTTTTTTTCCAGTTGGCTAGCAATTTGTTGTTCTCTATCTGCTAAAAGATAAAAGATACCGCTAGAGGCACGGTCGAAGAAATATCTCGGTTGTGGAATAACATAAGAGCCATTTTTATAGTATGTAGAATGATTAATTAGAAGCGCAGGCATGCGAAAAAATGGTTCTGCGCCGTAGGTATCCTTCATTTCGTCACGATCTTTCCATTTATCTCCTCTTACATAACGTCTGTAATCTTCAGGAGTTCCAGATGAAAGT
This sequence comes from Pedobacter sp. GW456-11-11-14-TSB4, assembly GCF_059424425.1. NCBI lineage: Bacteria > Pseudomonadati > Bacteroidota > Sphingobacteriia > Sphingobacteriales > Sphingobacteriaceae > Pedobacter > Pedobacter sp. GW456-11-11-14-TSB4. The sequence continues at coordinate 483,984 of NZ_JBWKZK010000003.1, read as the reverse complement.
TTTAAAAATTGGGTTTGATTATGGTCTGAAGCTACGCTGACCATTGCTGGAATCTGGATTTCTAATAGATTAGTTTCATAACCATTTGTTTTCATCCATAAAGTCATACCAGTAGCGATAAATTCAAATGCACCAAAACCAAAATATTCATTCATTTTCTCATCAAAAGAGTATTCATCTTTGAATTTCTCTGCTAATTGCACAAACAGAAAATAACCTCGTCCAATTATATATTTGTGTTCGGCTTGTAAAGGAAATTGCTTTTGACTCATCCTGGCTAGCAGTCCAGCAGCCCCCTGATCCTTAAATAATTTTTTTTCCAGTTCGCTATCGTAGATTTCACCTGTCATATTTAATGCAATGGCAAAAGAGTCATTACTTAAATCCAAATGCTTACTTCGGTAATCATTGGCTCCTGAGAGTAAAAGGTATCTAGCCAATCTACCAGTATCAATAAATATTGTAAGGAAGTTTTGATAAGTTTTGCAGTTTATTTTTAGCCATTCAATAACGTAGGGAGCAACACCCTCATTATCAATATTTTTGAAATCATATTTAAGCGCCGAATTAATAGCTGCGATGAGAACTAAGCTGTCAGACAGGTGGAAGCCCTTTAAATAGGTGTATAAAAATGCGAGAGATGTATCTTTTTTCATGATTAATCCAAATTTACCTGATATTGTATTAATAGTTTAATCCCTTTGCCGTACAGAACAAAAGCCATCAATAATTTTGTATTATTGACGGAGAAAATAACGATCTACCAAAATAATTTAAAAAAATATTACTCTCAAACATTTCTAATTACCGCACTAAATTTTATCTAACCATGAGTTATCAAACCCCAATATCAATTAAACAAGCAATTGACAAGATTGACTTTAACCACTATTTACTGCCAGCGATACAGCGGGAATTTGTATGGAAATCAAATCAAATTGAATTACTATTCGATAGTTTAATGAGAAATTATCCAATTGGTTCCTTTTTAATGTGGAAGGTACAAGGTGTAAACAAAACTGACCATCGATTTTATAGTGTCCTAAAAGAATACAAAGAAAGATACGTAACACACTGCAAAGAGGTCAACACAAATTCAATTGGAGATTTTGAAGCAGTTTTAGATGGACAACAAAGATTAACTGCTTTGTATATAGGTCTTAAGGGATCTTATGCCTATAAGACGAAGAACTTTGCATGGAACAACAATGAGCATTCCTTACCTACACGCAAGCTTTATTTATGTCTCAATGAAAATTCAATCAATGAAGACGACAATGAAGATGGAAGAGTATATAATTTTAGATTTCTAACAACCTCAGAAATCACCACATCTGACAAAATTTGGTTTGAAGTTGGTCAAATCCTCAACCTTAATGGAACTTTTGAACTCAACCAATTTTTAAAGAAAGAAGGCTGGGATTCTAATGAGTTTATTAGCAATACAATCTCAAAGCTCCTTGATGTGATTCATGTTAAAACTCTGGTAAATTACTATCTTGAATTAGAACAAGATTATGATAAAGCATTAAACATCTTTATTAGAATTAATAGCGGGGGTGAAAAGCTATCGTATTCTGATTTAATAATGTCAACTTTAATTTCCGGATGGAATTCAGCAACAATATCCGCTAGAGATGAATTTAATAATCTAGTTGATGAAGTCTGGAACTCCACCTCGATTGACATTGATAAGGATTTAATAATTAGAGCTTACCTTCTCATTTTTTGCGAGGACATAAAGTTTAGAGTAACCAATTTTTCAGTAGCAAATGCCAAAGAATTTAAAGAAAATTGGGCAGATATAAGATCAGCGATTGTTGAAACTCTACTTTTGGTTCGAGATTTCGGGTATGTAGAACGAACGCTAACCTCAAAAAATTCTTTGTTGCCAATAATACATTATTTGTACAAAAGTGGTAGGAAAAAGCAATTTACTACCAAAGTTGCTTACAAAGAAGACCGAGAGCTAATTAAAAGGTGGTTACATACTGTTCTTTTGAAAAGAATATTTGGTGGGCAAGCAGATACTGTACTCAAAGTGATTAGAGATGTGGTTTCGGAAGAAGTTAAAAATGATACTGAATTATTTCCAGCTAAAGCAATAGCAAAGAAGCTATCCAAAACTACAAAATCAATTACAATGGATAGTGAAACAATTGATAACCTATTATATACAACTTATGAAGATCGATATGCCTTTCCCATTTTAGCACTCCTATATCCCCATCTTGATTACAGAAATAATGACTTTAATAAAGATCATGTTTTCCCTGTAAGTTATTTTAACAGTAAGAATTTGAAGAAACTAAATGTTGATTTAAAGCAAGAAAGTGGACACTACTATACTGATAACTGGTTTTATAACGGAATTGTTAATCTGCAAATGTTTGATAGTAATGAAAATAAATCTAAAGGTGACAAGAGCTTTGAAGAGTGGGCAAAAACCTCAAAAGTTAACTATGAGAAACAAATCCTGCCAGAAATTACGGAATTCAACCGATTTATTGAGTTCGTTGACGTTAGATGGGAAATGTTAAAAACAAAATTGGAAGAAGCGTTGAAATTTTAATTACTTTAATATCAATAAGATTCTAAACATTTATATTATGATAACTGAAGATTACAAAACTAGCGAAAGTGTGGATATGAAAAATCCAGATGCAGTAAAGTATGCTGCTGATCAAGTAGGCTTAAGCGTTGCAAAATATAGACTGTATGCTGATCAAGCAGGTACATATCATAGGAAAGCGGTAGAAAAATATATTTCGCACAATCACGAGGAAAAAAATTAAAATATCATTATTCTTTATTTGGAATTACCGTTTTACCCATAGCAATCAAAATATTTTGACTCTATTGTATGAGTTAGAAATCCCTAGTTTAATTACTGTAAAGCATTCTTAATGCTGATATCTATTATTTGGTACGGTTAGTACAATCTTTGTTGTTCATCTAACTTTTGAGATAAGTTAGTCTATTTTATAAGTTAAAATAAATTCATATGGCGGGACATTATACCCAAGTAGTAGTTAATAAGGCAAAAAGTCGGGTTCTAAAAGCAACCACTGTAATTTCATTACAAATCAGAGAGCATAATGGTATCGAGGCATTGGGTTCTGGTGTCCTTCTAAAGATGGATGGAGATATATTCCTTGTTACAGCAGCCCATATTCTTAATCATGAAAATTGGCATTTGTTGACTATTCCAGGAGATGGAGATGTAATGATTACCCTGCAAGGGGAAATGTGTAGTAGTTATATAGGAAATGAGGATTCCAAAATTGATTTTGCAGTTTTGAAATTTTATCCAAAAATGCATAAATATTTAGGACGGTACTTACCTCTGGATACGAGTGAGATTTCTATGAGCCACAAATTATTAAATACAGATAATTATCTAATTAGTGGCTTTCCATTTAGAAAAATAACCAAAAAAGCTGAAGGTAAAGTTTTAATCTACACGGCTGATCCACTAATTCTTCTTACTTATAATGCTAGTAGAAAGAGGTATGCAAAGCACAATTTTAATGACCAAACTCATATATTGGTACAATTCCAGCAAAAGTTGCAGGCTTTTGGTAGTGCTCTCATAACTAGAGTGGTTAATCCACAGGGAATAAGCGGGTCAGGATTATACTTCTTACCTGCGTTTAATGAACAACAATCTATCAAGCCGGATCTTTCTATAGTAGGTATAATGATCGAAAATCATAAAGATCGTGGCTTCATGGCAGCTATAAGAATTGATGCCGTAATTGAGATAATTAGATCAAACTTTCCAGCAAATCACATTGATTTACCACAAACGGCATTTCAATTTCATTTAGGGAACGTGTACATAGGAGATTATAATGAAAATCTTAAAGCTACCAATCAATAAAATATACAATAGTCTTAAAACCTATTTGTTTATTAACTTCACTTTTTACTGTATCATTTTAATTATTCCAAAATGAATAGACAATATTTAACTCCTTAACTATTTGTTCATATACTAAAAATGTCTACTGTTCCAATTTGGAAGCTTGGGGTTTTAGCTACAACAAAAACTGAATAGTATTATAGCAATCTCAAAAATAGATGTGATTCATTTTTATGGTAATAGTGATACTGGATTAACAGTTCAAGAAGACTTAGAAACCTGTCAAAGTATTCAAAGCATTCCTGCTCATAGATAATTAGTTTATTTCTTAAAAGCTTTCTTCAATTCTCCGGTTTCATCAAATAATATACTTTTCGCATCGTTCATTTTTTTGCTAATCCTGCTTTTCTTTACTCTGGCATATCTTTGGGTAGTGCGAATATTTTTGTGTCCTAGCATTTTGCTCACATCCTCCAACGGAAAGTTCAAAACATTCAGCATCATATCTGCGAATGTATGTCGTGCAAGATGACTATTTAGCGGTCTTCCAATCTCGCATATATCAGATAGTTCTTTTAAATAGACGTTATACCTAAAGTTACTGTTTACTGGAATTAAACGATTATGTACTTTACAATAAGGATGTTTTTTATACTTTTTTATTAGTTCACCAACAATTGGAAGTACTGGAACCATCTCTGTAACCTTTGTTTTTCCTCGTTCCTTTACCAACCACGGTTCATGTTCTGATCCAACGTATATTATATGCTCATTACTTAGATTATAAATATCCTGATAGGCAAATCCTGTAAAGCATTGAAATATGAATGCATCCCTAACTTTAGCTAAGCGTTCAATTCCAATCTTTTTTCTCCATAATGTTTCTACCTCGAAAATTTCAAGAGGTATTATCTCTGGATCTTCTGACCCACATTTGAATTTTGCAATTGGATTTTTAGGAATCCACATGTTCGCTTCTGCTATATTTAAGAGCTGTTTTAGATTTTTAATCTGTTTCATTGTAGCGGCATCTTGCAACGCTGGAGTTCTTCTTACAGCAAGATATTTGTAGAATTTCTGTGCGAAGGAGTATTCAATAGCTGATAAGCTAAAATCCGTAACCTTAAATTCAAATTTTAAAAACTCAATAATCTTCTTTTGAGTGGCTTTCCATTGTTTTAATGTCTCTTTTGATCGTATTTCCTTCTCTACCAACTCGCTGAAATCTTTAATATGGATTTCAGTTAATTCTAATAATGAAGGTGTTTTATGTTCTTTTACCTCATTCTTTTTACCTTCAATAGGAACGTTTTGGTAAATGTTTTTTAGCATTAATGGGCTAACACAATCATACTGGGTTTTTAATACATTAAAATTAACTTCGAGTGAACTTTCAATGTGGTTAAGGGCTGAATTAATTTTCTTAGAATCAGTTGACCTCATTACTTTTTTCATTTCAACGTTCCAGTCCTCAACATGTACTTTTTGGGATGTTGAAAATTCAGCATCATTTCCATCAATAGAAATCCTGCAAATAATAGGAGCAAGGCCCTTTGAATCGGCTTTTGATTTACGGTGCCAGAATAGGATTTTTAGGGTTTGGTTACTTTTCATTTCTCAATCTTTTAGTAAAACATTTTATTTGTTTTCAGATTGTTCTTCAGCACTTTAAATCAATTTGATCTGGTATGACTGGTGCCCAAATTTACCGATTACAATTGGGCACCAGTTAGGGCACCAGTTTGTATGGTTTAAGATGGTTTGAAATGACTTATAATTTTTTCAGAATTGCGGTTTAAAATATCTTTTAAACAGAAAAGGCGCAATTTCTTGCGCCTTTCGTGATCCCGCTGGGATTCGAACCCAGGACCACTACATTAAAAGTGTAATGCTCTACCAGCTGAGCTACGGAATCAATTCCTTTTGTTTAAGGAGGTGCAAATATAGAAATTAATATTTATTTGCCCAATTATTTTTAAGAAATTATAAAATTCTATCAAAAATACTTATAACCCCTTGAAAATTAGCCATAAAAAATCTTCCCATTAAACTTAAAAACAATTTGGCACTAAAAACTATTTCATTATAGTTAAAACTATTAAGCTATGGAAAATTCAAAAGATGGAAATTCAGTTCATGAAAATCCGAAACCTACAGATCAAATACAAATGCAAATAGAAACTGTTACACCAGATACAGAAAAAAATGTGGTGCCTACAGTTGATAATGATAATTCAGACAAAAATATAGACGAACCTAAAGATCTCGAGCAAGAAGAAACTCAATCTTCAAAAGAAAATGATCAAACAGCTGATATAGAAACTGTAGTTCCTGATAAGGCAAAAGCCGATGCTGCTAATACAAAAGCTGATGATAGTGATGATGAAGTTAATGCAGAAGAATCAACTAACGACGAAACAAAATTAGAAGAAGAGGAAATTACAGCTGCAAAAACTGATAACTCTAAGGGAGATGAGACAGAAAGCCAAAATAAAGAAGATGAAGGCGATGATGAAAGAGATCAAATAGAAACAGTTAGTCCTTAAAAATAAAAATGATGGCGAAGAAAAGATCAAAATCTAACCCCTGCTGGAAAAACTATAAACGCGTTGGAACCAAAATAAAAGCTGGTAAGAAAGTGCCTAACTGTGTTCCAAAATCTTCATCAAAAAAATAATAATTGTAATTGATTAGCCATAATTGTAAAGGTTATAGTTAACAATTTAAATATCAATTAACTTTACTTATTAAACAAAAAAATTAAAAAATAAATATGATACAATCTAAAGGATATGCTGCGCAATCTCCAGAGGCTGATTTAACGGCTTGGGACTTTGAACGCAGAGATGTTGGCGCTCACGATATTCAAATTGAAATTCAGTTTTGTGGGGTTTGCCATAGTGATTTACATCAAATTAAAAATGATTGGTTTCCTGGCATTTTTCCTATGGTTCCAGGACATGAAATTGTAGGTAAAATTGTAAAAGTTGGCGATCACGTTAAAAACTTTAAAGTTGGTGATTTAGCAGGTGTGGGCTGTATGGTAGATTCTTGTCAGGTTTGCGAAAACTGTAAAGCTGATTTAGAGCAATATTGCGAAGAAGGAAACACGCAAACTTATAACAATAAAGGCAGAGATGGTGTACCGACATACGGTGGCTACTCAAACAATATTGTTGTTAGAGAAGAGTTCGTGTTGCATATTTCGGATAAACTATCATTAGCTGCTACAGCGCCATTATTATGTGCTGGTATTACCACTTATTCTCCATTAAGACACTGGAAAGTTGGTAAAGGACATAAATTAGCAGTTTTAGGTTTAGGGGGCTTAGGACATATGGCTGTTAAATTTGGTGTTGCTTTTGGAGCGGAAGTAACAGTTTTAAGTACTTCTCCTAATAAGGAAGCTGCAGCCAAAGAATTAGGTGCACATCACTTTGTAGTAACAAAAGATAAAGCGCAACTTGACTCGGTAAAAGGTAGCTTTGATTTTATTTTAGATACGGTTTCTGCAGATCATGATATGAACATGTATTTAGGTTTATTGCGTACCAATGGTGTACATATCGTAGTTGGCGTACCTGCTCCATACGCTATTCATCCATTTTCATTAATTAACGGGCGTAAAAGTTTAGCTGGCTCTGGTATTGGAGGCATAGCCGAAACTCAAGAAATGTTAGATTTCTGTGCAGAACACAATATTGTATGTGATATTGAGTTGATTGATATTAAGGATATTACCACTGCATACGAGCGTATGGTTAAAGGAGATGTAAGATATCGTTTCGTAATTGATATCGCAACATTGTAAACATAACATACCAAAATTTTACAGTTTCATTTCGTATAAGAGATGAAGAGAGATCTTTTTCAATATTCATTTGAAGAAGATTTCTCTTTTTAAAATGCGATAGTTTTTGAGGGAAGCTCATTCTAAAAAAACAGAACTCTAATGTGATGCAACAATTTAAAATTTAATCAAACAATTAATTTGGTCAACTGTTCATCTATAAATTTAAAAACATTTTACCATGGGATTATTTAGAACAGCATTAATTGGAGCAGCCTTATACGGCGCATACAAATACATCACAAAACCAGATGAATTAACTGGTAGAACAATTGTTGACGATTTAAAGGACAAAGCTCCTGAATGGATTGATAAAGCAAAAGTTTATAAAGAAGATCTGGAAGCAAAGTACATGACAGATGATTTACCAAGATAGGTAAGAATTAAAAAATTTTAGAGGCTGCAGCAATTGTAGCCTCTTTTTTTTGCTCAAAATCTAAGCGAATGTTCAATTCTGCCAATAGATTTATATATTTGAAGGTAATTCTAAAATTTCAATCATTAGATCTATTTAGCGTTATTAAAATCTGAATTCTTCTGCTTATGAATTCCTTTTTTACATCAATAATTTAATCATTCACATGTCTACTACTACTGGAAAATTATTAGCCGAAATTATACCATCAGATCGAATTAAGGATAGATTAATAGATTTAGTTTCTTACGCTTCCGATGCCGGATTTTATTACCTCCGTCCGAAGGCAGTAGTGCAACCAGTTTCTGATCAGGAAGTGATTTCGCTCTTTAAATTTTCACATCAGCAACAAATTCCCATCACTTTTAGGGCAGCAGGCACAAGTCTTTCTGGTCAGTCAGTGTCTGATGGTATATTGGTAGATTTAAGTCAGCATTGGAATTTTGTTAGGGTAGAAGAAAAAGGTGAGACAGTTAGGGTTCATCCAGGTGTTATAGGCGCTGTAGTAAACAGTGAACTAAAAAAATACGGCAAAAAGATTGGACCTGATCCAGCTAGTATAAATTCTGCCATGATGGGGGGTATTTTATCTAACAATGCCAGTGGAATGTGCTGTGGTGTTAGTAAAAATTCTTATCACACTGTTAAATACATTAAATTTATATTGCCAAACGGCAGCAGTTTTAGTACAGAAAACGAAGCTGATTATGCTCGTTTTAAAGAAGAATGTAACGAGGTTTATAATGAAATTCTAACACTCCGAGATCAGATCATAACAAATTCAACACTTTTCGATTTAATTAGAGATAAGTATAAGACCAAAAACACAGTCGGTTATGCCGTTAATGCATTTATTGATTTTGAGGATCCTTTAGATATTTTAGCACATGTCTTAATTGGGGCTGAAGGTACTTTAGGCTTTATTTCAGAGGCCGTTTTAAATACGGTACCAGATTATCCTGTTAAGTCTACAGCTCTTTTGTATTTCCCAGACATTTATGCATCATGTAGCGCTATTGTGCCACTGAGCAATTCTGGTGCAGAGGCAGTAGAATTAATGGATCGGGCTTCTTTACGCTCGATAGAATTAATGAAGGGTGTGCCAAATATCATTAAAACTCTTCCATCAACAGCATCAGCTTTGCTAGTAGAATATCAAGGCAACAGTGTTGAGGAATTACAGGTTAAGGCAGCTAATTTTTTAGCTGTTGCACCTAATTTGTCACTCATAGAAATGCCTAATTTTACCGAAGACCCTGATGAACAAGCTTTTTTATGGAAAGTGAGAAAAGGGATGTTTCCATCAGTAGGTTCAGTAAGGGCAAGTGGTACCACGGTAATATTAGAAGATATTGCTGTGCCAGTCGCTCGTTTAGGCGATGCTATTTTAGATTTACAATCTTTATTCAGCAAATACAATTACGAAAACGCCATCATTTTTGGTCATGCTAAAGATGGTAATATCCACTTTGTGGTTACCCAAGCTTTTGATACTGCAGCAGAAATTACACGTTACGATGCTTTTTTAAAAGAGGTTGTAATTTTGGTCGTCGAAAAATATAAAGGTGCATTAAAGGCTGAGCATGGTACTGGCCGCAATATGGCGCCATTTGTGGCAACAGAATGGGGTGAGGAAATTTACCAAATCATGAAGGGTCTAAAAACAATCATCGATCCAAAAAACCTATTAAACCCTGGTGTAATTATTAATGATGATCAACATGCCCACATTAAAAATCTAAAAGATTTACCCAAGGTTGAAGAAGAGGTAGATAAATGTATGGAATGTGGCTTTTGTGAATATAAATGTCCGAGCCGTAACATTACACTTACACCTAGAAGAAGAATTGTAGTTAGGCGAGAATTGCTAAATTTAAAAAGAAAAGGAGATACGATACCTTACAAAGAACTCCTAAATCAATATCAATATGATGGTTTAGATACTTGTGCAGTTGATGGTTTATGTGCAACTGCTTGTCCGGTAGATATTAATACAGGTTCTTTGGTAAAAAGGTTGCGGAGAGAAAATCATAGTGCTTTTGCCAATGGAGTAGCCTTAAAAGTGGCAAAAAACTTTAAACCTGTTACTCAAATTGTAAAAATTGGAGTAAAATCAGCAACAGTATTTAACAAGGTTTTTGGCAAAAATGCGATGTTGAATTTAACCAAAACAGTTAAAAAAGTTGTTCCTGCTATGCCGTTATGGTCTAACCAAATCCATCCAACTGCTAATTTTAATCATTACCTATCGGGAGATGTTTCTAAAAACACCGCGACAGTAGTTTATTACCCTACCTGTATCTCAAGGGTAATGGGTGGCGCTGCCGATGGCAAAAAGAACATCATTGAAACTTTTGTGAGCATCTCTAACAAAGCAAATGTAGGTTTTAGCATTCCAAAAGATATTAGTGGCACTTGTTGTGGACAAATTTTCTCTTCAAAAGGCTTTAGCAGTGCTTACCAACATACAGTAAATGATACGGTTGCTAAAATGTGGACTTGGAGTAATGAAGGTGCTTTGCCTATTGTTTTGGATATAACTTCATGTACATTAACCCTGCAAGATTGTGGCTATGCATTAACGCCAGAAAACAAACAAAAATTTGATGCCATGCAAATTATTGATAGCGTAGATTATATCTTAAACTATCTACTGCCTAAAATCAGCATTGCGAAGAAAAAGGATAACATTACTTTACATCCAGTTTGTTCTTTACAAAAAATGGGCTTAGAAGCAAAATTTGTAAGTATTGCTAGGCATTTGGCTAATGAAGTTAACGTGCCTGTTAACGCTGGTTGTTGTGGTATGGCAGGTGATCGAGGCTTTTTGTTTCCAGAACTCACGGCATCTGCTACTAAACCAGAAGCCACCGAGGTTAACCAAAAACAATATTCGGGTTATTATTCTAGTGGAAAAACCTGCGAAATTGCCATGTCTGAGGCGGTAGGTAAAAACTACGAATCGATTTTGTATTTATTGGATGAGTGTGTTTAGACAATTTTAAATAACACATAGGCAAATAGCTTGCTCAAGCGTCAATATGGTTCGCTAATGAAAAAATGTCAAAATCAAGCTGATTTTTTTTCAGTTTAACTGTAATTTTTTCAGTTTCAATTAGGCTTAACTTGCTTGGCATAAGGGTTGTTGTTCATTCAACGAGATCAGAAATCTCATTTTTAATTAATCATAGTTTTAATCATTAACAAAAAATTAAGGAGGAAAAACCAATGACACTGGTTAAATTCAATTCAGACAAAAACAACAATCAAAGGAGTTTAGTTCCATCAATCAACAATGTTTTTGATTCTATTTTTACCGACAGCTTTTTTAATGCAAGGGAAGCAACTTTGGTACCTGCAGTTAACATTTCAGAAACTGCAGATCAGTATCAGATAGAGTTGGCTGCACCTGGATTAAGTAAAGAAGATTTTAAAGTAAATTTAGAGCGAAAAATGCTGAGCATTGCAGTTCATAAAGAGCAAACGGCTGAGCAAGATAACAGAAATTATAGCAGAAGAGAATTTAGCTATACTTCTTTTACTCGATCATTTACATTGCCAGATAGTGCTGATGAGCATGCTATTCAAGCAAAATACAATGATGGGATATTGCAAATTCAAATCCCTAAAAAAGAAGAGGCAAAATTATTAACCCGCCAAATCTCGATTAGCTAATTTTTAAAAGCCACCGCAAAAAGGTGGCTTTTTCATTTTATAAAAAAAATTAATATGTATTTAAGAAATTGAAATAGTTCGAATATCTGCTCTATATTTATGTTTTAAATAAGCACTAACACAAATATTACATTTATTCACAAATGCTTTTTTTATATTTAAATTCTTAATCCTAACCAAATTAAATCACATCGCATATCATTGTATGAAAATTCATTCGCGTTTAAACTTAAGTTCTTTAATTTTTATTGCCGCAATTTCTTTATCTAGCATAGCTGAAGCACAAAATTTAAATACCTCTGCCGAAGTTGCTCAAATTCCGCCACATCCGCCTCGTTTGCCCGAAGGTGCAATTCCTGCTTTTCCTGGTGCTTGGGGTGGCGGTATGTTTACCACTGGTGGCCGTGGAGGTAAAGTTATAGCAGTTACCAATTTAAACGACAGTGGCGTGGGTAGTTTACGTGCTGCGTTAGAAAGTAAAGGTGCACGAATTGTGGTTTTTCGCGTTGCGGGAACGATAAAAGTACAAGGAGATTTAAATATAGACAATCCAGATCTTACAATCGCTGGTCAATCTGCACCGGGCGATGGCATTTGCATTGCCGGAACTTTAAATATCAATACGCATAATGTCATTATTCGTCATGTGCGTGTGCGCAGAGGTGTACCAGTTGGCGGTCAGGGTGATGACAATATTGGAGGTAATCCACATCATCATATTATTATCGATCATTGTTCTACCAGTTGGGGAATGGATGAAAATATTTCGCTTTACCGACACATGAGGCCATCTTTGGATGGTAATACACAAATTAAAGATGCTGCAGAAAATGTTACCATTCAATGGACGATATCAAGCGAAGCTTTAGATGCTAAAGGACATGCTTTTGGTGGTACATGGGGTGGCAATCCTTCTACTTTTCATCATAATCTTTTTGCCAGCAATACTGCTCGTAACCCTTCAATCGGTATGTCTGGCCCGTTCGATTACCGTTACAATGTAGTTTTTAACTGGCGTCACCGCACTATGGATGGCGGCGACGAAACTTCTATGATAAATTTAATTAACAATTACTATAAAGCTGGCCCAGCAACTAATAAAGATATGCAGGCTGTTTTTGCTCGTATAGAAGAACGAAGCATGTATTCTCCTGGTAGCGCATGGGCAGAAGGTGGTTGGTATGCAAAAGAGGCCAATAGACCAGGGAAATGGTATGTAGCTGGAAATATAATGCATGATAATGCTGAGATTACAGCAGACAATTGGAAAGGGATGCGAATGAAAACTGATCCAAAAAATAATGCTGGACAAAATTTAGCTCGAGTAAATACACCGTTTGAAGGTTGGCCAGTAGCACCACACCAAACAGCTGAAGTGGCTTATGAGGCGGTTTTGGCAAAAGCCGGAGCAACTTTACCTAAAAGAGATGCTGTTGATACCCGTGTGGTAGCAATGGTTCGAAGTGGCAAACCAACAACTGCAACTGGCATTATTAAAGATGTTGCTGAGGTTGGTGGTTATCCAAATTTAACTTTTAACAAAGCTGATGTGTTGGTAGATACCGATGGCGATGGTATGCCAGATGCTTGGGAGATTAAATATGGATTAGATCCTAAAAACGCTAAAGATGGTGCTTTAGATGCTGATGGTGATGGTTATACCAATGTAGAAGAGTTTTTAAATGGAACAAATCCGAAAGAAAAAATCAATTACCGTAACTTGGCAAATAACGTTGATCAAATTAGCTAGTTATTTTTATACCAATTAAACTTTGAGCTATCAAATGCCTCAAATAAAAGATTACAACTCAAAAAATGGGATTGAATAATTCCAAAAAAATATGCAAAATACAATTCATCAATACATTAAGAGCACATTTATTAGCTGCTGTTTAGCTTTTACGTTATTTAGTTCAACGCTTTATGCGCAAAAGCCAGTTATTAAGGTAGATTTAAATTTTAGCGGAAGAAATGAGGCTGAGGTACATGAACTGGGTTATACATCTTGGCCTATACAAAGTGGTACATCAGCACAGAAAACTATCGATGGAATTCAATTTATCCTAAAAGGAAATTTTACTTCTGATTGGTATAAAGCAGGTGTTCAGGCTCCATTTTATGCTAAACTAGTTAATGACGGAATTACGACAAAATCGCCGGTTGAGTTAACGATTACTGGCTTAAAAGAAGGTAGTCACACTTTATTGAGTTTTCACAATTCATTTAGTCAAAATACAGCTGCATTACCAACACAAATGGCTATTTACGTTGATGGAAAATTAGCTGTAGATAAGTTATTGCCAAGTACCAGAGCCGAACATACTACTAAAGCGCAGTTGGCTTACCTAACCTTGCAAGCAAAAGCAGGAGTTCCGGTTGTAATTCGTTATCAAGCAAATGAAGGTGCAAGTTTTTCTATCAATGGTTTCGAGCTAAATACGCCTAATTTAGCCAAGCAAGCCAAAATGCCAATGCCAGTAGACGCAGATGAGCATGTAAATTTAGGCAACAACATTACGCTAAAATGGTCTGCTGCAACCAACGTAAAATCTCATGATGTTTATTTTGGATTAGATAAAAATGCTGTTGAGAATGCCAATCGCACTGCGCCAGAATTTAAAGGCTCACAAAGTGATACCACTTATCAAGTTAAAGATTTGTATAGTATGCAAACTTACTTTTGGCGTATTGATGAGCAAGACAAAAGTGGCAACATCACCAAGGGTAAAGTATGGTATTTTCGTCCAGCTCAATTGGCATTTAAGGGTGCCGAAGGATATGGTCGTTTTGCCAGAGGCGGACGAGGAGGTAAAGTTGTACATGTATCCAATTTAAACGATAGCGGCGCAGGAAGTTTGCGTGAAGCAGTAAACAATGACATCGGTCCGAGAACAATTGTTTTTGATGTTGGTGGTGTTATCAAATTAGAATCGCGTTTGGTTGTTAACCAGCCTTACGTTACTATTGCCGGTCAAACTGCACCTGGTAAAGGAATTACAATTACAGCTGCTCCAATTGGCTTAACAGGTAACGATGGTATTATTCGTTTTTTAAGAGTAAGAGTCGGCGCTGGCAGAACTTATGATGGCATGGGTTTAACAGGAGCAAACCACAGTATTATCGATCATTGTTCAATTAGTTGGACAATTGATGAGGCTTTTAGTTCTAGAGGCGCACATCACATCAGTTTACAAAACACCTTAATTTCTGAAGCCTTAAACGTAGCCGATCATGGTAAATATGAAAAAGGTAAGATGCATGGTTATGCAGCAACCATAGGTGGTGATATTGGTAGTTTTCATCATAATTTATTAGCGCATAATTATGGTAGAAATTGGAGTATTGGCGGTGGATTAAACGGAAATGGTGCTTATGGTGGCAAATTAGATATTAGAAACAATGTGGTTTACAACTGGGGCAGGAGAACTACAGATGGTGGCGCCAATGAAGTAAATTTTGTAAATAATTATTACAAACCAGGTAAAGCTACAGAGGTATTCCATGCCTTGAAAGCACAGCACGAAGGCGTTGGATCGGGTATGCAACGTTATTATTTTGCTGGCAACGTTATGCCGGGTTATTTTGATGAAAAAAATCAAGAGAAGGGTAGAGCTATTCAAGGCAAAGTAGATTATGAAACGTTTGTAAATCAAGAGTTTTTTCCATCATATGTAACTACACAAAGCGCAAAAGATGCTTATAAGCAAGTACTGTCTGATGTTGGCGCCAATCAGCCTGTTTTTGATGATCATGATTTGCGCATCATTAAAGAAACCCAAGAAGGTACTTACACCTACAAAGGTAGCA
Organism: Pedobacter sp. GW456-11-11-14-TSB4; assembly: GCF_059424425.1. Lineage (NCBI taxonomy): Bacteria > Pseudomonadati > Bacteroidota > Sphingobacteriia > Sphingobacteriales > Sphingobacteriaceae > Pedobacter > Pedobacter sp. GW456-11-11-14-TSB4. The sequence continues at coordinate 468,372 of NZ_JBWKZK010000003.1, read as the reverse complement.
AAAGCGGCATAGCCGGAATGATTGACACGCAAGCTGATGTGGGTGGTTTAGAAGATTATCCGGCCGTAAAAAGAGAAAACAATTGGGATACTGATGGTGATGGTTTGCCTGATTGGTGGGAAACCGCACACCAACTAAATCCAAAATCTGCAATGGGAGATTTTTCTGATAGCAATGCCGATTCAAACAAAGATGGTTTTACCAATTTAGATGATTATTTGCAGTGGATGGCTGAACCTCATTATTTTTTAAATGCTGGTAAAACACACGATGTTGATGTAGCAAAATTATTTATGGGTTATGAAGCTAATCCAGTTTACAGTATTAAAAGTGTGGTAAATGGTAAGGTTAAAATTAATAACAACATAGCTCAGTTTGTTGCAGATAAAACAGGTTTTGGAAACGCAGTTTTTATGGTAAAAGATCAGGATGGAAGTACAATGACAAGGACTGTTAATTTTTATATGGTAACTAAGTGATTTTATAATACTCCTAACTAACATCTTCCTTACTAAGAAGGTGTTTAACTTAACCTTTTACTGCAGTTTTTTAAGTAGTTAGATTAATTTAAAAGCTTAATTCATAATTTGTGAGTTAAGCTTTTGGTTTTATAGGTAAGTGTAATAGCGTTTGCCGTATATATTTTAATGTCAAATTCTTTGCCTGCGTGGTTACTAAATGTAAATCTGAAACTTGCAACTTGAGTGTGTTGCACTGTTTTTGCTCTTTAAACCTGATTGCAATGAAAAGCCTCAATTTTTACCAATTAAAATCGGTACAAAAAATTGAGCTTGTAATGCAAAGCAGGACATCCGTATGCTATAAAATGCTGAATTAGCTTTTCAAAAACAATTTCAACAAATATTAAAATTACTAACATATTTAGTTAAATATCTTGATAACTTAATTTGAAATACTAATATATTTAGTATTATATTTGTTCATCAACTTATGGATTTCGGCGATAAACATATTATTCACATGGATCAGGATGCATTTTTTGTTTCGGTAGAAATAAAAAAGAACAGCAAACTGGCGGGCCTACCTGTTATTATTGGTGGTACATCTGATAGGGGTGTGGTGGCATCTTGCAGTTACGAGGCCCGTAAATTTGGCATACACTCGGCTATGCCCAGCAGAATGGCCAAACAGCTTTGTCCGCATGCTATTTTTGTAAAAGGCAGTATGGATGAGTATAGTTATTACTCGCATCAGATTACCGAATTGTTGCAAGAAAAAGTGCCGTTGTTAGAAAAAGCAAGCATTGATGAGCATTATATAGACATGACCGGAATGGATAAATTTTTCGGCTGTATGAAATTTGCACATGAGTTGCGGCATTCGGTAATGAACCAAATCGGTTTGCCTATTTCTTTTGGGCTGTCTGTTAATAAAACCGTATCTAAAATGGCTACTAATGAATGTAAGCCAGATGGCGAATTGCAAATTCAAAAATACGAAGTTCAGCCTTTTTTAAACCCTTTGTCGATAAAAAAAATACCAGGTTTGGGCGATGCAACATTTCTGAAATTGAGCGAAATGGGTGTTCGCAAAATACATACCTTAACCCAAATACCGCAAGAGCTGATGTTTAAAATACTAGGCCAAAATGGATTAAGCCTTTGGCAAAAAGCAAATGGGATAGATAACTCGCCAGTGGTACCTTACCGCGAACAAAAGTCTATAGGCAAACAAACCACTTTCGAGAGCGATAGTATGGATATGGCTGGTATAAAAATCATTTTAATGGATATGATTACCAAGTTGGCTTTTGAGTTGAGGCAAAAGCAAAAATTAACGGCTTGTATTACTGTTACCATTCGTTATGCCAATTTTGAAACCGTTACGCAGCAAGCTAAAATACCTTATACATCTTTAGATAGCACACTAATTGCCAAAGCAAAAGAGCTTTTTGATAAGGTTTACGGCAAAAGAATGTTGTTGCGATTGGTTGGGGTAAAGTTATCGCATTTGGTAAGCGGAAACGAACAGATTGACTTGTACGGGCCATCTGAAAAAATCTATAACCTTTACCAAAGTATGGATAAAATGCGCTCTCGTTATGGAATAGACACCATTAAGCTGGCTACGGTTTTACCTGCAAAAAGTTAATTAGATAATTGGTTCATTTTTTTTAGGATTTTAATTGAGTAATACTAAAGAAATAACCACATAGAAAGATTTACACTAGTTTGCGTTTGTATGCTCGCTATATAATAACCAACTAAACATCAATGTTTTAACATAAATGATATGTTTTTAAATGTTCATTCGCAATATAGCCTTAGGTATGGTACTATGGATATCGAAACCTTGATTAAAGAAGCAAGGGCGAAGAATATTCATCAAATGGTATTAACCGACATTAATAATTCTACTGGATGCATGGAATTTATTAGGCTTTGTCGTAAGGAAGCAAGTGGTTACGAAGATAAGGATGGTAAATTTTGGCCCGCTTATGATTTAAAACCCATCATCGGGATAGAATTTAGGCGAGATCAGCAGCTGTTATACATCGGCATTGCCAAAAATAAGGAAGGTATGAAAGAGCTTAATGACTTTTTAACCGAACATAATTTAGCGCAAAAACCTTTACCGAATGAGCCTTGTGAATTTAAAAATGCTTTTGTTGTTTACCCCTATGGCAGTAAAACCGATTTAAAACCGAATGAGTATTTAGGAATAGGCGCCAACCAGTTAAATAAAATAACCCGAAAACCATTAACTGATATTAAAGATAAATTGGTGGTTTTGCATCCGATAACAGTTAAGAATAAACTAGAGTACAGGCTACATAAATACTTAAGGGCTATAGGTTTAACTACGGTTTTAGGTAAGCTTACCGAAAGTGATTACTGCTTAGAAAATGAACAATTTTTAAGCGAAGAAGAGCTTACCAAAAAGTTCGAAAATTTTGAATTTATTTTAGCAAACACCCAGCAATTATTAGCCAATTGTTGTATGAATGATTATACATTTGGCAAGAAAAATAAAAAAACTTTTACAGGCAATTTTAACGATGATTTATCGCTTCTAACCAAATTAGCCATTGACGGAGCAATTTATCGCTACGGTAAAAACAACAAAGAAGCTGTTGCTAGGGTAAAAAAGGAGCTAAAAGTAATTGCCGAACTTAATTTTTGTGCCTATTTTTTAATTACTTGGGATGTAATTTCTTATGCAATGAAAAGGGGTTATTATCACGTAGGCAGGGGTTCTGGTGCCAATAGCATTGTGGCCTATTGTTTAAAAATAACTGATGTAGATCCGATTGGTTTAGATTTATATTTTGAGCGTTTTTTGAACCACAAACGTACATCGCCACCAGATTTTGATATTGATTTTAGTTGGGATGAACGTGAGGATGTACAAGATTACATTTTTAAGCGCTACCAAGGAACAAATACCGCACTTTTAGGCACCATGAGTACCTTTAAGGATAGGGCGATTATTAGAGAAATTGGCAAAGTAATGGGTTTGCCAAAGGCAGAAATAGATAATTTTACCGATCCAACAAAAGACCAGTTACATAAAGATAATGAGGTTTTTAAGAAGCTGATGTACATTAATTCGATGATGCGAGGAATGCCTAACCAGCGTTCGATACATGCAGGTGGGATTTTAATTAGCGAAGAACCGTTAACTTATTACACCGCATTAGATTTACCACCCAAAGGGATGCAAACCGTACAATGGGATATGTACGAGGCAGAAGCAATTGGTTTGGATAAATATGATATTCTTAGTCAGCGGGGTATTGGGCACATTAGAGAAGCAGTTAATTTAGTGTTGGCCAACAAAAAGCAAAAGGTTGATATCCATGATTTTAAATCGTTTAGGTATGATCCAAAACTAAATGCACAATTACGTGCGGGCACGCCAATTGGTTGTTTTTATATCGAATCGCCTGCCATGCGACAATTGCTCAAAAAACTAGAATGTGAAGATTACCTCACTTTGGTAGCTGCAAGTTCTATTATTAGGCCTGGAGTTGCCAGTTCTGGGATGATGAAAATGTATATTCAAAGTTACCATAAACCACAAGATGTTAAATACTTACATCCGGTAATGAAAGAACAATTAGAAGAAACTTTTGGGGTAATGGTTTACCAAGAGGATGTGATTAAAATTTGTCACCATTATGCAGGTTTAGACATGGCCGATGCAGATATTTTACGCCGTGGCATGAGTGGCAAATATCGCTCTAAAATTGAATTTGATAAATTGGTGCAACGCTTTTTTGATAAGGCTAAAGAAAAAGGTAGAGATGAAGCAGTAACAAAGGAAGTTTGGCGCCAAGTATCCAGCTTTGCTGGTTATAGTTTTTCTAAGGCGCATTCAGCTAGTTTTGCGGTAGAAAGTTACCAAAGTTTATATCTTAAAACCTATTACCCGATGGAGTTTATGGTGGCTGTACTTAATAATTATGGGGGATTTTATCAGCGGTGGGTTTATGTACATGCGCTACAGCAAACTGGTGCTACCGTTAATCTGCCTTGCGTAAACAATAGTGATAGCGTGGTAAATATCAACGGTGAAAAAGTTTATTTGGGTTTTGTTGGGATTCAAGGATTGGAAAATAGGTTAATGGAAATTATACCGCAAGAGCGGAGAGAAAATGGAAATTATACCGATTTAGAAGATTTAATTAAACGTACACAACTTACTTTAGAACAAGCAATTATATTAATTAGAATCGGTGCTTTACGTTTTACAGGTAAGAGCAAAAAAGAATTGCTTTGGGAGGTGCATAATTACTTAGGTACAAAGACTAAAATAATTGCTGACAAAGAATTATTTCACATATCAACCAAAGCCTACAACTTACCAGATTTAGCGAATAGCTCAATCGAAGATGCTTATCAAGAATTGGAACTATTGGGTTTTCCTGTTACGTTGGGTATGTTCGACTTATTAAAAACCGATTACCGTGGAGATATTTTAGCGAAAAACTTAGAGCAGCATGAAGGCAAAATTGTAAAAATGTTGGGCAGCTTTGTATGCGATAAAACAGTACACACCATTAAAAATACCAAAATGTGGTTTGGAACTTTTATCGATGTAGAAGGAAATTTCTTCGACACTACACACTTTCCAAATAGTTCGCCAATTTATCCTTTTAGAGGAAAAGGTTGTTATTTAATTTTAGGCAAAGTGGTGTTAGATTTTGGCGTGCCAAGTATAGAAGTGATTAAATTCGCTAAACTGCCAATTATAGATAATCCGGTATTGGTTACAAATAGTAAGCCTTTGAAAAAGAAATTCAACTAGATTAGAAATTCATTTTATGTAATATAACCACATTATGCATCTTATTTAAAATTTGCGGAATGAAATTATTTTTAAAATTGTTAGTATCCCTTCTAATAAGTATTCAGTTCTATGGTTGCAAGACAAATGAACAAAATGTAGGAGGTTCTTATTATCTAAATCGATGGAAAAAAACCAAACTTACGTTAAATAACAATGGTACTTTTGAGTTTTTAAACTATAATCCTTTGCTTATCTTCAAAGGAGGAAATTACCAAACAAGTAGCGGTTATTGGCAAAAAGCATCTCAAACTATTAATCTAACGAGCGATAGATCAGCATTAAATTACAATAAAATATCAGTTAAAGAAAAGCAACCAAAATCCAAGTCTGCAACCAAGTTTGTATTTTTTGACTTGTACGGAGACACAGTTGATATCGATGCTGTTAAAATAGGAGATAGCTTAGTTGCTATGAGATTCCATAAATTACTTTCTAGTTATGAAACTTCAGAAAAAGAGATAAAACAAAAGCTTCATAGCTTTTATTTTATTGGTTATAAAACTTTTAACTTTATAAATAACCAAGAAAAAAATGCCGATTATGACATTACTTTATCTCCTGAAATAAACGAAAGTTATTTTGATGAAACTTTCTTTAAAATTAAAAAGAACAAACTCATAAATAAAGAGTTGAGTTATAAGTTTATTAAAATCAAAAAATGATAAATCATAGGTGATTTTATATTCTGAAGCATAACAGAACGCCATATTTTAAAACCCTAAAACTTTTCCACATATAGGTGCATATTGAGGGTTATTTTGTTAAATTCGCAAGGTTATAATAAAACCTAATTTATATTGCGATTGGCAATTGTAAAATGGCGTTATGAAACGCCTAACGCATTACGCCTTGCGCAAAACACAAAAATTTATGGCAGAAGATTTAGAAAATCAAGAGAACGACAAAATCATTTCAATAAACATAGACGAGCAGATGAAATCTGCTTACATCGATTATTCGATGTCTGTTATTGTAAGTAGGGCTTTGCCTGATGTACGTGACGGATTAAAACCAGTACACCGCCGTGTTTTATACGGTATGTTAGACTTAGGTTTAGGTGCAGGAAAACCTTATAAAAAATCTGCACGTATTGTAGGAGAGGTGTTGGGTAAATATCACCCACATGGCGACTCTTCTGTTTACATGACCATGGTACGTATGGCGCAGGAGTGGAGTTTGCGGTATTTAATGGTTGATGGACAAGGTAACTATGGTTCGATAGATGGTGACTCGCCAGCTGCGATGCGTTATACTGAGGCTCGTTTCCAGAAGATGGCCGAAGAAATGTTGGCAGATATCAATAAGGATACAGTTGATTTTCAATTGAACTTTGATGACTCGTTGCAAGAGCCAACTGTTCTTCCTGCTAAGGTTCCTAACCTTTTAATTAACGGTTCATCGGGTATTGCTGTGGGTATGGCCACCAATATGGCTCCTCACAATATTACCGAAGTAATTAATGCAACAGTAGCATATATCGATAATACGGAGATTACTATCCCTGAATTAATGAAATATGTGAAAGGCCCAGATTTCCCGACAGGAGCTATTATTTATGGCTACTCTGGCGTGCAGGAAGCTTTCGAAACTGGTAGAGGACGTGTTGTAATGCGTGCCAAAGCAGAAATAGAAACTGTAAAGGATAGAGAAACCATTATTGTAACTGAAATACCTTATCAGGTTAATAAAGCCATGATGATTGAGCGTACTGCCGAATTGGTAGGCGAGAAAAAAATCGAAGGTATTTCTAACATCAAAGATGAATCTAATAAAGACGGTATTCGTATTGTTTATGAAATAAAACGTGATGCTAATGCGAGTATCGTATTAAATAACTTGTACAAGCAAACAGCATTACAAACTTCATTTAGTGTAAATAACATTGCGTTGGTGCATGGTCGCCCACAAATGTTGAACCTAAAAGATTTAATTCGTCACTTTGTTGATCACCGCCATGAGGTTGTTGTTCGTAGAACGAAATTTGAATTAGCAGAGGCTGAAAAACGTGCTCACATTTTAGAAGGTTTATTAATTGCTTTAGATCATATTGAAGAGGTAATTAAACTAATTCGTGCATCAAACACCCCAGAAGAAGCTAGACTTGGCTTGATGGAAAAATTTGGTTTGAGTGATATTCAAGCTAGAGCCATCTTAGACATGACCTTGCGTAGATTAACAGGTCTGGAGCGTGATAAAATTAAAGAAGAGTATGCTGAATTGATGAAAACTATCGAATATTTAAAATCAATTTTGGATAGTGAGACTTTAAGAATGCAAATTATTAAAGATGAATTAGCTGAAATGCTTGATAAATATGGCGATGAACGTAGAACAACTATTGTTCACTCGGCAGAAGATATGAGCATGGAAGATTTCATCGAAGATGAAGAAGTGGTAATCACAATCTCGCATGAAGGATACATTAAACGTACACCGGCTACAGAATACCGTACACAAGGTAGAGGTGGTAAAGGCTCTAAAGGAAGTGACTCTAGAAATGAAGATTTTATTGAGCATTTGTTAATTGCTTCTAACCATAATTACATGTTATTCTTTACCGAAGCGGGAAGATGTTTCTGGTTAAGAGTTTACGAAATACCTGAGGGAAGTAGATTAAGTAAAGGAAGAGCTTTGCAAAATATCATCAACATACCAAAAGAAGAAAAGGTAAAAGCATATATTAAGGTTAAAAACTTAAAAGATCAAGATTACTTAGAGAATAACTTTATCATTATGTGTACCAAAAAAGGTACCATCAAAAAAACATCTTTAGAGGCTTATTCTCGTCCGCGTGTTAACGGTATCAATGCAATAAACATTAATGAAGGCGATCAGTTGTTAGAAGCAAGTTTAACAACTGGCAGCAGCGAAATTGTAATGGCTTTGCGTTCTGGTAGAGCTATTCGCTTTAACGAAAGTACAGTTAGACCGATGGGTAGAACAGCAACTGGAGTTAGAGGTGTTACATTAGCACATGATAAAGATGAAGTAGTTGGTATGATTGCTATTGATAGCCCAGAAGCCACTGTTTTAGTAGTTTCAGAAAAAGGCTATGGCAAACGTACTGATATTGATGATTATCGCGTTACAAATAGAGGGGGTAAAGGTGTTAAGACCATAAACATTACAGAAAAAACTGGCGCATTAGTTGCTATTAAAAACGTAACAGATGCTGATGATTTAATGATTATTAACAAATCTGGTATTGTTATACGCATAGTTGTGAGCGAGTTAAGGGTAATGGGAAGAGCAACACAAGGCGTTCGTTTAATTACTTTAAAAGGTAATGATGAAATTGCATCTGTAGCAAAAATTGAACATGAAGATGATGTGGAAGAGGTTGAAGATGCAGAAATTGTAGAAGGAGCAGAGCCAACTGCAGAAAATGCTGAACCTAAAAATGATGCTCCAGCAGAAGATAACAATACTGACACTAACGAAGAAAAAGAAGAGAATTAATATAATTTCAAAAAAAACAAAATAACATGAAAAAAATACTTTTAAGTATATTAATTGTAGGAAGCGCTACACTTGCTAATGCTCAAAAGAGTGAAGTAGCAGAAGCGAAAAAGAAATGGGATATTTTTAGCATTACTGGTGGAAAAGGTGCTTTTGATAAAACAATGACATCGCTAAATGATGGTCTGGCACATACAGATAAAGCTATTGCTAATGAAAAGTCGAGCATTTTGCCAGAAGCATGGTCGTATAGAGCTTTGTTTGCTTCTGCCATTGCTCTTACTGACTCTGTTAATACAGATAATTCAATAGCTAAGCAAAAAATTGCTGAAGAAGCAATTGCGAAAACTAAAGATCTTGACAAGAAAGATTCTGAAAAAGATAAAATAGAAACAGCTAAAATCAATATTCGTAATGCAGTTACCGGAAGAGGCATTAGGGCTTACAACAAGAAAGATTACAAAACCGCTGTAACCTCATTTAAGGATGTGATTGCATTAAACCCAACTGATACTGCAATGTATTTAAACGTTGCTGTTGTATCTAGAATGGATAATAATTTTCCAGAAGCAGTAACCTATTTCAAAAAAATGATTGACTTTAACGTTCCTGAATCTAAAAGTTATTTAACAGAGATTATTAACATCAATTTGATTAACTTGAAAGACACAACGGCGGCTTTAGCTTTAATTACTGAAGGTTTAGCTAAGTATCCAAATGATGGAGATTTAATTTCTATTGAAACTGATGTATATATCTCAAGAGGAGATATTGCAAAATCTCAATCTTCACTTCAAAAATTGGTAGCAAATAATCCAAAAAATGCGCTATACCAATATTTGTTAGGTACCACTTACTTTAACACTGCATTAGAAGTTCAAAAACAAAGAGATAAACTTGATGCGAAAAAAGTAAAGGAATATAATGCTGAAACTGCAAAAGTGGTTTCAATGATTGATCAATCTTTACCATACTTTTTAAAAGCTATAGAATTAGATCCGAATCATCAGCCAAGCTTAGATGTGTTGACAAGAATATATGCATTTAAAGGCGACACAAAAAGTTATGAAGAAATAAAGAAGAGGTTAGACGCTTTACCAAAAACGAACTAATTTTAAATAGGAAAGGAGGAATGAATGTTCCTCCTTTTTTTTTTGAAAAATCTGAACTAGTGTAAAATATGATGATAAAAAATTAAATCACTATTTTTGCTAGCATAAGTATTTAAGAGATGAATTTGAGATATATTATTTATTACGTACTACTTTTTACAAGTTTTAATGCTTTAGCCCAAAAAACTCAAGTACAACAAGCGCAAAATAGTGTAGGCAAACTTCAAGTGAGCATATCAAAAGATGAAGATATAAAAAAACAGCTTACAATAATAGGTGAGGGGATAAAAGCAATTGAATTAGCAGAAAAGGATAGGAAAACGAAAAACTGGCCTGAGACATGGGCAGTTAAAGCATACTTAAGTTCTTACGTTGCTTTAGTTGATGGCGAAACCAATGCAGACAAACATTTTAATTTAGCAACCGAAGCTTTAGAAAAAGCTAAATCCTTAGATAAGTTTCAGGCAAATTCATCATTAATAAATGCAGCCGCTTATAATATTATCATTAAAAAGCAAAAGATAGGCAATGAATTATTTTTTCAGAATGATTTTACCAATGCATTTAAATATTTAAAAGAAGTAAGTGATTATTTACCAAAAGATACAACGCTTGCTGTAAATGTAGGCATGTGTGCGCAAAATATACAGTTATACAATGAGGCACTTATTTATTTTAAAAGAGCTAAAGATAATGGGATTAAAAATCCTATCGTATACCAAAATATGGCAAATATTTATGCTTCAAAATTTGATAGCGAAACCGCAATTAAAACACTTGAAGACGGTTTATCGGTTAATCCTTATCAGCCGTATTTAACAAATGATTATATCAATTTATTGCTTGATAATGAAAAATATGATAAGGCTACTAAAATAATTGAAGGTTCAATAGCTACTGATAAACGCAACAAATCACTGCTTTTTTTATACGGTTATCTACATCAAGCTCAGCTAAACAATAAATCTACTGCAGAATTAGCTTATCAAAAAGCATTAGATCTTGATAAAAATTATTTTGATGCTTTATATCAACTTGGATTGATTTATATTGAAAGTGCTAACGAAACACTTAAAGCAAATAATACCAAACAATTTGCATCAAATATCAATCGTGCAGAATTCATTTTACAACGTGCTCATGAAATAAACTTGAATGATAGAAATACAATTCAATTATTAATTGAAATATATTCTAGAAAAAACAAGTTAGATAGGGTTCAAGAACTGAAAAGAAAACTTAACGAGTTTTAAAGAATACTAATAATATGAATAGGTATTGAATAGTAATGTTCACAACTTAACATAATGTTAATTATAAGACAAATAATAATATTGCTTTTGTTAGGATTAGAAATTTTGGTATGAACGTATTGTAGTTTATTGTAATATCAAGTTTGAATGATCTATATTCGCATTATAATCTTCTTAAATCTATTTATTTTATAATTTTTGCAGCATATCAATTGAATACGAAATTTTTATACATTAGTTTAGCTTTGCTAGTTTGCTCCAAAATTTTATATGCGCAAAACAATGTAGAATATGTTGGCTATTATAAAGCAAAATCTATCAATATGGGAAATATTGCGGTTAAAGTTGATAAAGATAGCAACGCTTTATTAATTATATATGATTATAAAAATAAACCCATTAAACTTCAATGTGATTGTAGAACACTTAATCAAAATACTTTAGGGTGTTATATGGTAAAATTGGTTGAAGGTAAATCTGTTATTTTTAATCCTAAAGTTGGTGAATTTGTTTTCGCTATCATTCATGAAAATCGTGAATATTATCCTTTTATTAGAGGCGATCAACCTCCATTCACAAATAACTTGCCTTCCGAGAAATTATTTATGAAAAAAGACGCTGTAAAATTCATAAAGTCGAAGTAGTATAAATAAGATTAAATTAAACAATGAATAACAAAAATTCTACACTCGGCTTTATATTCATTACAATTTTAATTGATTGTATTGGTTTTGGGATAATTATTCCGGTTTTACCAGATTTGATAAAAGAAATTTCAGGAAAAACGCTGGCTGAAGCTGCAGAATATGGCGGTTTACTTTTGGTAGCTTATTCAATTGCTCAATTCATATTTTCACCAATTATTGGTTCGCTGAGTGATAAATACGGCCGTCGACCAATATTATTGATTTCTTTATTAGGTTTAGGTATAGATTATATTTTCTTGTCATTTGCGCCAACGTTGGCTTGGATATTTGTAGGTCGTATTATTGCTGGGGTTGCTGGAGCAAGTTTTACAACCGCAATGGCTTATATAGCCGATATTAGTACTCCAGAAAAAAAAGCGCAGAACTTTGGTTTAGTTGGTGTAGCTTTCGGAATTGGTTTTATCATTGGCCCATTAATTGGTGGTTTGGTTAGTAATATGGGACTAAGAGTTCCATTTATGATTTCTGCAGCGTTGGCAATTTTAAACTGGCTTTATGGTTATTTCATTTTACCGGAATCTTTAGCTAAAGAAAAACGTCGAGAATTTTCGTGGAAAAGAGCTAATCCAATTGGAGCCTTAAAAAGCGTTTCTAAATATCCGGCAATTATTGGGTTAGTGGCTGCATTGTTGTTATTGTACATTGCCAGTCATTCTGTGCAATCTAATTGGGGTTATTACGTAAAAGAAAAGTTTCTATGGAACCCAACAATGATTGGTTATTCACTTACAGTTGTTGGAGTTGTTGTAGCCATAGTTCAAGGTGGCTTAATCAGAATTGTTATTCCTAAAATTGGCAGTAAAAATGCCATCATGTTGGGCTTATCGCTTTATACAATTGGTTTTACTTGTTTTGCTTTTGCTCCAAATGGCGTAATGATGATGATTTTCATTCTTCCTTATTGCTTAGCAGGAATTGGTAATCCTGCCATGCAGACAATTATTTCAAATCAAGTTCCGGATAATGCTCAAGGAGAAATTCAAGGTATTGTAACTTCTATGCAGAGTTTAGGAGCAATTTTTGGACCTTTTTTAATGGCTTTTATTTTCGCTTATTTTATAAATAAAAACAACTCAATTTATTTCCCCGGAGCACCATTTATTTTGAGCGCAATTTTAGCGTTTTGTGCTTTATTAATTGCTATGTCTGCGTTAAGAAAACATCATTAAAGTAAATCTGTAGCCAAATTTGCTAACTCACTCCTCTCCCCTTTTTGAAGTGTGATATGCGCATACAATGGATGATTTTTTGCATTTTCTATGAGATAAGATAATCCATTACTTTCCGAATCTAAATATGGTGTATCAATTTGATAGATATCGCCAGTAAAAATGATTTTAGTTTGCTCCCCAGCTCTAGATATGATTGTTTTAATTTCGTGTGGAGTTAGGTTTTGGGCTTCATCTACAATAAAGAAAATCTTGGTTATAGTTCTTCCCCTTATAAACGCTAAAGGAGCAATCTGTATTTTTTCAGTTCTAACGAGTTCATCAATTTTAAATTGCATCTTTTCATCATCACTAAACTGCTCTCTAATAAACCTCAAATTATCCCATATTGGTGCCATGTAAGGGTCTATTTTTTGCTTCACATCACCAGGTAAAAAACCAATATCTTTGTTGCTTAATGGCACAATTGGTCTGGTAATGTAAATCTGCCTAAAGTCTTTTCTTTGTTCTAAGGCACAAGCTAATGCGAGCAATGTTTTGCCAGTACCTGCATTTCCTTGAATAGTGACTAATTTAATATCTGGATTTAATAAGGCATCAATAGCAAATGATTGTTCGGCATTACGTGGCAATATATTGAATACAGGTTGATCACTTACTTTTTTGAGTGAATTTAGTGCATGATTATAAAAGGCTATGACGTTTTTCTTTTTATTTTTGAGGATAAAAAAATGATTACATTTTAACTGAGGTATTTCTAGTGGAGTGGGATTTAGCTCCTCATTACTATCTAACTTTGCTATCGCTTTTACATCAAAATTGTCTAATTCCGTTTTTCCGGTGTATAATTCATCGGCGTTTTTAATTTTACCTGTTTCGTAATCCTCAGCATACAGATCTAATGATTTTGCCTTTAAACGCAAACAAATATCTTTAGAAACTAAAACAACCTTACATTTAGGATTTTCTTCTTTTAAGAATAATGCGGTATTTAAAATTCTATTGTCAAACTTCGTATCTCCAAAAATTTTTTCAGCATTTATTTTTTTTGGGTTTTCATCTAAAACAACTTTAAATTTGCCTAAACTATTTTTTTTAAGCGCAAACCACTTGTTAATTAAATTATGTTTTGATGCTTGATCTATCAATCTAATGAAATTTCTTGCTTCGAAATTTCTTGTATCATTACCGCTTTTAAAATTATCAAGCTCTTCTAAAACTAAAACAGGCACAGCAACATCATGTTCCTGAAAGCTATTAACAGCTTCGTGGTCGTATAAAATAACCGAAGTATCTAATACAAATATCTTTTTTATTGAACTGCTTAGCTGATGCTCTTTTTTTGCCATATCATTACAAAATTAGCAATTAGGCTCAAAAAATAATAGCTTATTTGCTAACAATAGTAAACAAAAAACGGAGATCCTCTTCTTTCGATTTGGTGTCTCCGTTTTAACCTTATTACCAACCGTAGTTTGTAACATGGCATCAATTGAATATACTTAACCTTATGCGTTTTTTAAAAATTCTTTCGAATAATTAAACTCGTTTATAAACTATCACGCTATTGCTTTACTCCGTAAAATGCGGCAATTGTGCTAGTGTCTGATTTTGCTTTAAACTATATGGTTTTTCAACCATTAAATCTGCTAAATAAACTTATTTTTCAATCAGCTTAATCTAGTAATTTTTTTTTAACAATAATTGTCTTTCGATATTTTTTGTTAAAGATTAGCATCTCTCGATGTTCATCAGTTTTATCATCAAATTAAATTTAGGCCTTAAACCTATTTTTTCCATCTATTTATAAACCTTTAGGTTTTTAAATTTCAGTTACTTATTTATTTCATCAATTTATCTTTCGATAATTAGCTGAAATCGATTTACATTTTGCAATGTAATTTCGAATTTGATTTTAAGCATTCTAATCCCAAAAATTTTTAATCTTTCGACTTGATTTTTGTTTTGAATTATTTTCAGACTGTCAAAGTACTTCGTTATTGATATGATCTAATTTAGAAGCAATTTGACTAGGATGCAAGAAAATAATAAAAGTTTTTTACACAAGTTATAAACCTTTCATTATCAGTTATAAACAATGATTTTATCTAAGAAAGTTTAAATATAGATCAAAATCAAACTTTTTTGGATTTTTTATTTATCTTATTAACAATTAGACGATTATAGCTTGTACACATTTTATGAAAATTATTGAGTTTCAAAAGAGAATAAAAACTCTATTTTTTAGTAAACATTAGAAAAAGTTAATATCAATTATCAATTTTTAAAATCAATTTGAACCCTAAAAACGTTAATTTTGCGTCATGCTGAACCAGCCAATAAGAAACATTCAAGATTTTTTGCTAAGTACCTATTTTGCAGATGGATTGCGAATAACTATTGGTGTACTCCTGCCCTCTTTAATAATGGCGCAATTTGGCATGCTACAATACGGAATGACGCTTTCACTTGGAGCATTATGTATTAGTGTTGTAGACACACCAGGACCAATTGTGCATCGCCGCAATGCAATGGTGATTACCACAGCATTATTATTTATTATTTCTATTGTTGTTGGCTTAACGAACTTAAATATCTACGTTACAGGCACATTACTTGTATTCTGCAGTTTCTTTTTTTCAATGTTCTTTTTATATGGAAATAGAGCTGCATCTGTTGGAACATCAGTTTTACTGATTATGGTTTTAAGTATTGATGATATAAGACCGTGGAAAGAAGTTATTTTTTATGCATTGTTGGTACTTGCCGGAAGTATTTGGTATACTTTGCTAAGTTACTTTGTATACAGGTTGCGTCCCTACCGCTTGGTACAGCAAATGCTGAGCGATTCTATTTTAGAGGTTAGTGCTTTTTTAAGAGCAAAGGCTAAATTTTATCATCAAAACACAGATTACGAAAAAAACTATACAGAACTGCTACAACTACAGGTACAGGTAAATGATAAACAAGATGAAGTACGAGATGTATTATTTAGAACAAGGGAAATTGTAAGGGAATCTACACCACAAGGCAGATTTTTATTGTTGGTATTTGTAGATATGGTTGATTTATTTGAACAAGTAATGTCTACCTACTATAATTACAAACAACTGCATGAGCAGTTTGATTCTGCTGGTATTTTACCTAGGTACGAAAGGGTTATTAACCAAATTGCTGACTCTTTGGATGAGGTTGCTTTCGCATTAAAAAGTGGCAGGCTGCCACATTTAGATCCCAAATTAATTAAGGGCGTTGAAAAACTTAAATACAAAATTACATTACTTGAAAAAAATAAACAGCAGCAATACAATACTTTAGGGTTAATTGCTTTAAAAAACATTGAAGTAAATATTGAAAATATTGTTGGGCGAGTAAAAACAATCAATGGATATTTTAACAAAAACGAAAAGAAAAACTTAAAAAGAAGAGATATTGATGTAGATAAGTTTGTTAACAAACAGAATATGGATGTAAAGTTGTTCTTCGAAAACTTAACATTCAGTTCGTCTACATTTAGACATGCTATAAGAGTTGCCATTGTAATGTTTATAGGTTTTATAGTGGCTAAAAGTTTAAATTTCGCACACAGTTATTGGATTTTATTAACCATTTTGGTGATTTCTAAACCTGGTTTTAGTTTAACCAAAGAGAGAAATATACAGCGTTTAATTGGTACTGTAGTTGGTGCTTTTATAGGAATGGGCATACTGGTTTATGTGCATGACAAAAACACTCTTTTTGTTATTTTGCTATTCTGCATGATTGGCAGCTATAGTTTTCAGCGTAAAAACTATGTAGTTAGTGTACTTTTCATGACACCATATATTTTAGTATTATTCGACTTTTTAGGGATGGGAAGTTTATCATTAGCTCGAGAGAGAATTTATGATACATTAATAGGATCTGCTATTGCTTTATTGGCTAGTTATTCTTTATTTCCTAACTGGGAATATGAAAAACTAAAAGAAGCTATGATAGATACCATTAAGGCAAATATGAAATATTATGAGCAAGTTACTTTATTATATTTCGAGCAAAACCACAACACAACCAATTATAAAGTGGCCAGAAAACAGGTTTATGTAAAAACATCCAACTTGGCCTCATTATTTCAAAGGATGTTCTCTGAGCCTAAAAGCAAACAGCACCACATGACAGAGCTACATCAATTTACAGTGTTAAATCATTTGCTATCGTCCTACATAGCTACTTTATCATTATATAAAAAGGAACATGCATACGTGTACCTGGATATTGATGAGCTAAAACCTGTGGCAACGAATACAATCTATCTTCTAGACCAGTCTGCAAGTAACATAAATGTGCATAATGATGACATTAGCAATGTACCTTTAATTAGAAGGAAAAACCTAAACATCTCACTAAAAGAAAATGAAAATATGGTAATCTCAGAGCAATTTGATACCATACAAAAAGTTGCTTATGATATTTTTAAACTAACGGAAAAACTAAAGATTTAGCGTTTTTAATTTATCTTTTGCTAAACAAAATCTAAAAGGTAATGCTATTTTTTTTCCATTTAAAAACGTAAAATATATTGTCGTTTCGCAATCTATTGATTTGTTTAATATTGACTTTATATTCGCCCCAATAAGTAAACTCTTCAAATTTTCATCATCCGTTTTAATTAAAAAATCAACAGCGTTGAATGGAACTTGAATTAATTTATCTCCATTTTTTACAGCTACACTCTGTAATTTATCAAAACTATGAGTGGTTAAAAATTCAAATTCGATAGCCGATTTTGTATCATCTACTTTAACAAACATGTTGTACGCATGATATTCGTTATCAGCTCTGCTGTATTGATAATCTACATTGATACGTTTGTCTTGAGATTTAACATTTAAAGAAAATAGCACAATGCAAAATAATAATTGTAGAATTTTTTTCATATCAAAACTTGCAAGTGTTTTTAAATTTACTGAATGTATTGTCTCTAAGGATAAGTGATAATTCGAATGTTCTGGGCTGGTAATTGCTGATGTTTTTAGAAAACAACGAATAATTTACTCCGAGTGATAAATTAGACACATCGAAACCAATAAAAGGTAAAAATGAATTGCCATTTGTTTGATACCATAAGCCAGTATTTAGTTTCACTTTAGAATCAAAGTTTGGCTTAAACCCTACTACTGCACCCAAAATGGTATCATGACTAGCACCTTCGATTAAACGGTGAGCGCCAAAATTAAAATCAATTAAATCTTCATTTGAATATCTAAAGCTAAAGTTAATGGAATGTCTATAAGGCAATCTGATAGATAAATCGTTAAATAATGATTGTTTAGGCTTTGTTAAGTGATAAACTGCATAACCTAATGAGGCAGAGATTTTATCTAATGATAAAGCTAGATTAGTTCCAACATTAAAATCGAAATACGATAGTTGGTTGCTATTCAAGTCTAAATAGTTTGGTAATGATAAATTAAATCCACCATTTTGATATTGAGATGCGACAGTTAAAGCGTTAAAATCTAAACGTTTAGAAACATAAGAAACTTGTGGTGCTAATCCTAGTTTAAAATTGTGGTTTGGATCTAAAAATTTATAGTACGAAAATCCTGCACTGTAATTTGTAGCTTTTAAAAAATTATTAAACGATTCATCGTACAAGGCGCTAACCCCAATTGTAAAAATATCATTGTGATAAAATTCATCATTTAACTTTAACTCTCCTGATAAACTATAGGTGTTATATGGTGCACCAACGTTTGCCCATTGTTGCCTTACATTAGCGGCAACCCTATAATCTCCATCAAAATAACCAGCCAAAGCAGGATTTAAAGCTAATGGTGCTGCAAAATATTGAGAGAATTTAGCATCTTGACTATAAATATAATTAACAGCAAATAAGGCAATTAGTGTAAGTAATAACTTTTTCATTACGGGATTAAAATTGTGTTGCCCTTTGCAGTAAATTTCTGGTTAATTAAATCGATCCCCTCTGCAAACCAGGTGTATGTTTCAAATGGTTGAGCAGAATTATTGTAATACCCATTCCAACCACTTCCAGGTTCTGATGTATTTGTCTCAAAAACCAAATTTCCCCATTTGTTAAAAACTTTAAAGCTTAATAACTTTTTCAATGCATCAGTAAATGGATAAAGTTTATTATTGGTACTTTTAAAAGGGGTAAATGCTGTAGGAACAATTATTTTTGGTAACTCAACCAGTTCAGCTTTCACCTCTCCTACAATTGTACAACCAGATAAATTTGTTAGTGATATAAAATAACTTCCAGATTTAGTAACTTGATTTGGGGTCGTCAACTGCTTTTGCATTTGACTATCATGCCAATAAGCAATTTTATTATAATCGCTACTTCCTTTTAATATTTCCTGTTTTGTAAGGTCGATTTTTTGTGTAACAAACACGGTTCTAGGTTGATTAATTACGATTATTGGTTGCGAATTAACAATGACTTTAATTTCACTAATCGTTTCGCAATTATTCGGATTTGTTGCTTTCACAATGTATACACCGCTTTTATCAATAGATTTAGGATTGCTTATCATTCTTCCATCAACTTTGTCATAAAAGGTATAGTTTACATCTTTTGTACTTCCTACATAATTATTTAAATCCGTTAAATCTATTTTTAGCGGAGCACAAATAGGCTCTGGATTTTTTACTACTAAAACAGGCAATTCATAAATTGTAACTGCAACTGATTTACTAGAAACACATCCATTTTTGTTTACTGCTTTGATGTAGTAAGTACCTGTTAATGCGATAGATTGAGGATTATCTAACTTTAGCAACAAATTTTCATCTTTAAAATACGATAACTGTATATCATTGTCGCTTCCTTTAGTTACCTCTGCATTAGTAATATCAATTGTTTTTGGATAACAAACTGGTACAGGATTACTTACTTTTAAATTTGGCAAATCATAAATTTCTATATTTATTTTCTTTACAACACTACAATACTGAGATTTAAAACTGATATAATAAGCGCCGCTTTTGGTAATTTTATGTGGCGCTGAAACAACTTTGGTTAGGGCTAAATCTTCATAATATTGTACTGTTAAACCAGTTGGAACAATTTTTTGTATCAATTTACTGGTTAAATCTACATCGGTATCAGCGCAAACTTTGATTTCAGGAACAACATCAATATCGGTAATATCAGTAAATATAACTTCAATTGGCTTTATGGCACTACAGCCATTTGTGCTTCTAGCTTTTAAATAAAAAATACCGCTTCTAGTTACACTTGTTGGGTTTTGTAGGATATTTTTTAACTCAGAATCTGTGAAGTAATCATAGGTAACATCCTTACCCATGTTTAATCGATACTGATCAGAAGTTAAATCAATAATATCATTTTTACATGCATTCACTACGTTCACCAAATTCAGTTCAAAAGCTGCACTTTTTATTGTGGTGCTAACCGTATTTGTACATCCAAAACCTTCAAAAGGTATTAGATCAAGTACAACCTTCTCACCTACTTTTAATTTAGGATTGATAATGATTGATTTTCCTTCTCCGTATAATATAGATTTATCTTCATTGTACCATTTATAAAATTCGTAACCACTTGGTCCTGTCAACATCACATCTTCAGAGCCATTACAGTTACCATTACCTTGTATTATACTTTCGCAGTTTTCGTTAACGTCTAAATAGGCATAACCAAAATGTCCGCTTTGGGTACAATCTGCCGTAGTAAACTCTAATAAAAGCTGTTTACCTTGGTAATTACTTAGGTTAATAGAAACCGGCGACCAATCTTTATAAATGACACCATTTACTTTAGATTTTTTAAAACCTGGCAAGTTAGAGGTTGCTATATACTCGAAAGAAGCACAGTTTATATAGTTATTTGTACTTAAATCTAATACTTTAACGTTAAACCTAGGCTGTTCTGGTTCAATATGATTAGGATCTTGAAATACAACTGCATATTGATAAGTTAAATTAAAAACAGGTTTATCTGCCGGAACGGTAATTAAATAAGAAATTCTTTCGGCCTGTCTACCAGTGCCATCATTACCGAGTTTTACAGAATAATTGCTGCCATTTGGTGCGAGTACCGGAAAATCACCATATGGATCTTTTGCCGTTTTAGAATTTAAAATCGTATGCCGTAGGTTGGTAACCGCTACAGGATTTACAATAACTCGATTGCTGATTTTTCGATCTGGCAATAAAAAAGTTTCTACAGAACCAGTAAATGTTTGCCACTTGGCAAACGTACCTGTCTCAAACCCAATGTTATCTGGGCAATTTTGTCCGAAAGTAAAACTTATCTCCATTAAAAAGGAAATAAGCAAGAGGCTAATTAATCTATAATTTTTCAATTTTGGGGATGATTGAAGTACTAAAACTAATAATTTTTTTTCTTAATACTCAAATAAAATGCCTTAAAAACACACGATTTAACGATAAATAAAAACTTATTAACTATTAGTTTGTTATTTTAAATTAAAGGAAATTTTATATGAATAAATTATATACATCATCTGTTGTTGCCCAAGGCGGAAGAGATGGACACATAAAATCAAACGACGGAATTTTAGATTTTGAAGTTAAAAGACCTAAAGAAATGGATGGACAAGGCGGTGCAACCAATCCAGAGCAATTATTTGCTGCAGCTTGGGGACCATGTTATTTAGGCGCTTTAAAAAGCATTGCAGATAAAGAAGGTGTTGTAGCAGAAGATGCGACTGTCGATGTTCAAATCTCATTTAATGAAGATGGTAAAGCATTTGCTTTATCAGCAGAGCTAGATGTGCATATACCTGGTTTATCACATGATGAAACACAGCGATTGGCAGATATGGCTCACAAAACTTGTCCATACTCAAAAGCTACTAGAGGAAATATTGAAGTTAGAGTTACAGCGGTTTAATTTAGTAATATTACAATACAAAAAAAGCTTTCCAAATTTGGAAAGCTTTTTTTATGCCTTTATGCTTGCTCAACAATTTCTTCTTTTATCGTATTTTTTGGCCTGCCGTTTTTAAAAGCTTCTCTAGTTTTTAAGCCCAGCAACTCAAACATTACCATATCATCGGCAAATGCCGGATTAGGGGTAGTTAACAATTTATCGCCAGCAAAAATAGAACTTGCACCTGCCATAAAACAAAATGCTTGCTCTAAGGTACTCATCTCATTTCTACCAGCACTTAAACGTACTACAGAATTTGGCATCACAATTCTAGCTGTTGCAATCATTCTTACCATATCCCAAATTGGTACACGCGGCTGCTCCTCCAATGGTGTGCCTTTAACTGGCACCAAAGCATTTACAGGAACCGATTCTGGATGCTGTGGCAAGTTTGCCAAAGTTTGCAACATCGCTACCCTATCTGCTGGAGTTTCTCCTAAACCAATTATACCACCGCTACAAACTGTCAATTTAGCCTTACGTACGTTTTTAATTGTATTTAATCGATCATCGTAAGTACGTGTGGAGATAATTCTTTTATAATCCTCTTCAGAAGTATCAATATTATGGTTGTAGGCATATAAACCTGCATCTGCTAAACGTTGCGCTTGTGTTTCGGTAAGCATACCTAAAGTACAACAAACCTCCATATCCATATCATTAACAGCTTTAACCATTTCAATTACGCGGTCAAAATCCCTATTATCTCTAACCTCACGCCATGCAGCACCCATACATAAACGAGATGCTCCACCCTCTTTTGCTTTTACAGCGGCGCTAACTACCTGTCCCAATTGCATTAATGGCTGTACTTCTAAATCTGTTTGGTAACGAGCAGCCTGCGGACAATAAGAGCAATCTTCGGCACAACCACCAGTTTTTATAGAGATTAAAGAACTTATTTGAACTTCATTGTAGTCTTTCTGTTCACGATGAATAGTTGCAGCCTCATAAACTAAATCCAAAAATGGCTTATCATAAATGGCCTGTATTTCTTCTTTTGTCCAATCGTGTCTTAATGCTTGCATATTTATTTATGTGTATTTTTAATTTTATAATAATAATTTACTGGCTAAACCTAAAAGAAGTAAAAATCCAAAAACATCTGTAAATGTCGTAATAATTATAGATGATGCAATAGCTGGATCGATACCAAAACGTTTTAATACTAAAGGTATACCCGAACCTGTAATGCCTGCAATAACTAAATTGCCAGTCATGGCTAAAAATATAACCAACCCCAACATTGGGTTAGCATCAAAGAAAAACGCAATACCGAAAACAATTAAGCCGGTAACAGCTCCATTAATTAAACCAACGGTAAATTCTTTTAAAACAGCACGATAAGCCTGATTATCTGTTAAATCATATAGCGAAATACGCCTAACAGTAACGGCTAAAGCTTGTGTTGCGGCATTACCACCCATACCGGCTATAATAACCATGTAAGCAGAAAGAACGGTTAATTGTGCGGTTACAAACTCATAATGCCTAACCACTGCCGATGCTAAAAATGCGGTAGCTAAATTAATAATTAACCAAGGTAAACGAGATTTTACTGCCTCTACCCAATTACCGCTCAATTCCTCATCTTCAGATACCCCAGATATTTTTAGAAAATCCTCTGTGTTTTCATCTTCCAAAACATCAATCACATCATCAAATGTAACTAAGCCTAATAGTTTCATTTCATCATCAACAACCGGGATACTGGTTAAATTGTACTGCGAAATTAACTTTGCAACCTCTTCCTGATCTGTTTCTGCTTTCACATACACCACATCAGCATTTACCATTTCAGTTATTTTTTGGTAGCCTTTGGCTTTAATAATGTCTTTTAAAGAAACAATTCCTTTAAAAACATTGTCATCATCAACTACATAAACCGTGTAAAACTCTTCAATTTCTTCACTTTGCCGTATTATTTCATCAATTGCATCTTTTTTGCTAGCATTTAAGTTAATTCGAATAACATCGGTGTTCATTAAACCACCTGCTGTTTCTTCGTCATAGCTCATTAAATTCCGAATACTTGAGGCATCATCCTCATTTAAGTCTTCTAAAATTTCTTGCTGCTCATGCTCGTCTAGCTGAGAAATAATATCCGTAGCGTCATCATAGTCGAGTTCTTCAACAATTTCGGTACGCTTATCTGGATGCAGTTGCAGTAACAATTCTGCAGGGTGCGATTCCTCATGCATTTCGGCAATAACTTCCGATGCAATTTCTACATCCAATAAGTTAATAATTCGCTCCTTGTCTTCACTGCTTAAGCTTTCAAATAAAATAGCAATTTCAGACGCATGATATTCAGCCAGCGTAGCCTTAAGTAGTTCATTATCACCACTTATTGCCTGCTTTAGCTTAGAAACGTCTGTTTTATCTAAATCAAATGATTGCATAGGGCACTAAGATAGAAATAATTTACATGTGAAATGTTAGAAAAATGGCTTTTAAAAGCGGTTAGAGTAATTTTTATTTGAAAAACAAAGGGTAGCAAATAATGGCTAATGCTATCCTGCTTTACGTTGCTCCCGATGAAAAATCGGGATTTACTTCAATCAGGTTTATTTTACAAAGCAAGTAGTGCTTTTTGGGGGTTGTATGATGCAGATTTTGTTCAAAAGCCTTAACACAATTTTTAAATCATTGCCGTCGGTTTTAACCGACGGAACTATGGATTATGCTTAAGCGCTTAATTTTTGTTTCTTGCACAAGCCTTAATTTATTAAACCTGACAGCAGCGAACATGTAGGGGTAACCCTCTCGGTTACCCTGGAGTAAAGCGAATGGCAGGACTTTAGTTTCCGATGAAAAACAGAACCTTGCTTTTCAAAAAACATCTCAAATCACACATCTCAAATCTCATATCACATATATCAAACCTTACTTAAACCAACCTTTGCGCCAAAAATAAATTACTTGTAGCACAGCAATTATACCCATAACAATCATGGTGTATAAATAACCATGTTCTTGGTAAAGTTCGGGCATGTTTTGTGGCAAAATTTTACCTGTAACTGGATCCTCTCTGCTAAAATTCATACCGTAAATACCAGCAATAAAAGTTAGCGGAATAAAAATAGATGAGATGATGGTTAGCACTTTCATAATCTCATTCATTCTGTTACTGATGATTGACAAATACATATCGATGTTACTTGCCGAAATCTCTTTAAGCGATTCTACCATATCAATAGTTTGGATACAGTGATCGTAAGCATCTCTTAAATACACTTTTGTAGAATCAGTGATAAACTTACTGTCGGTTCTCAAAATATCGTTCATTTTGTCTCGCTCTGGCCAAGTAACTCTCCTCACATTTATTAAATTACGTTTTATGGCTTGAGTATCGTACATAATAGTACGGTCTGGTTTTTCAAACAACCTATCTTCAATGTTATCTAACTCTTCGCTCCAAACGCCTAACACAGAAAAATATTCATCGATAATTAAATCCATTAAGGCATACATTAAATAGCTACTGCCGCCAATGCGAATATTGCCTTTACCACCTTCTAAACGGTTGCGAACAGCATCCAAACAATCTTCATATTTATCTTGAAAAGTGATTAAAACATTGGAAGTTAATATGAAAGACAGTTGCTCATTTTGTAAAACATTTTCTTCGTCTATAAACAACATGCGGCTAACAGCAAAATCATGCGAACCATACTCCTCGAACTTAGGGCGCTGGTATGTTCTGGTAATATCTTCTAAAACCAATTTGTTGATATTCCATTCGGTATTTAATGTTTCGAACATGTTAAAGGAGTTAAATCCTTTAATTTCTACCCAATAATTGTAGTCTGCATCTACCAATTGAGCCCTTAAACCCTCAATAGTTTCTAGCTTTTTTACCTCGTAATAGTTTTCGTTGTAGGTGTATAAATTGATGTGAGGAGTTAAAGAGTTCTCATCAATAAATACAATACCCGGACTAGAACCCGGTTTAGGAAGTTTATAGCTGTGTTTTTTATGTTTATGCTTTTTAAGCTTTGTCATAATTTACAAATAGAGTTTTGCTTGCGGCCCTTGGTTAAATAACAAATCGACAATACTTAAGTTAGGTATAAAATCATTTCTATCGCTAAACACCTGAAAATAGTTTTTTGCATTTGCAGAGTGTATTTCACTTTTATTAAACTTTGATCTAAAATCAAGTTCATTTGCTAAATCATTTTCATATTCAGCTGTAAATGATAAAGACTGATTTTGCTTTAATTGTTTTAAAATCCAAGAGAATAATTCTACATTAAAATCGAAAAGGAAATCGAATTTGTGATGATAAAATGGTGCTAAACCATCCTCATAAAATTCAAAATAAGCTGAGCTACGGTAGCAAGTTTGCATGCTAAGCCAATGCAATCTTTGCCATTTGGCATCGTAGCTAATCTTTACATCTTTAATTGGTGTTTTAAATTTCGAGCCTTTTACAACCGGTATCATTAAATCTAAAATACCATCTGGCGAAGCGATGCTGGTTCTATTTCTGAATGTCTGCTTTACAAAATGCTCATGCTTTTCTATAGAAAAATTAAAATCATTTTCTTTTAATGCTGTAAAATAGCTTACCGGTGGAAGATAAAAAAGAGGAAATATTGCTGAACTTTGCATCTGTTACTTTATGTTTGTATTCTAGTTGCCCAAATTAATGATTCTAAAAGGCTTTTCGTATATCGGTATATTTTTTTTGTACGTTTTATCGCTTTTACCCCTACCTATACTATTGTTTTTTGCCCGGATAATTTATTATCCGCTTTATTACATTGTTGGTTACCGAAAAAAAGTTGTTAGAGAAAACTTGCAAAAATCTTTTCCGGAGAAGGATTTAAAGACAATTATAACCATCGAAAAAAGATTTTATAAGTATTTAACAGATTTGATTTTCGAGATTATTAAGTTGAACAATATCTCTGAGCGAGAGTTACGCAAAAGAGTAAAATTTAACAACCTCTCTTTAGTTGAAAACTACTTTAACAAGGGCGAAAGCATTTTAGCGTGTACCGGTCATTATGGCAATTGGGAACTTTGCATGCTTGCTTTAGGATTAAATATTAGCGCAACGCCATATGTAATTTATAAGCCCTTGGCAAGTGAGGTTTTCGAAAATTGGTTTCAAAAATGGAGAACTCAATTTGGGAATATATTTGTACCCATGAGACAAACTTTACGGCAGGTTGTGGCTACAAAAGATAAAGCAACTATGTTTTGTTTTGCAAGCGACCAAACCCCAGTTAGAGAAGAAACCCAATACACTTTACAATTTTTAAATCAGCCTACGGCGGTATTATTAGGTTTAGAAAAAATAGCATTACAAACCAATAGACCAATATTTTATTTTGATGTGATAAGTGTTAAGCGTGGTTATTATGAGGTAAATTGTGTGCCTTTATGTTTAAATCCGAAAGCAACAAAAGATCACGAAATAACGGATTTATTATTTGAACATTTAAATAACACCATTCAGCGAGAGCCGGCTTTTTGGTTGTGGAGCCATAGGCGATGGAAGTTTACAGTATAAGTATGGAACCAAGCGTAGCAGTTGTAATATTAAATTGGAATGGTAAAAATTGGTTAAAACAGTTTTTGCCAAGTGTTGTGGCTTCTAATTATACCAACCTTCAGGTTATTGTTGGCGACAATGCATCAACTGATGAATCAATTTTATTTGTTAAAGAGCACTTCCCCACCGTTAAAATTATTGTTAACGACAAAAATTATGGATTTGCTGGCGGATACAATCAGGTTTTAGCACAAGTTGAAGCTGATTATTTTGTGTTGCTTAACTCTGATGTTGAAGTGCCGCAAAACTGGATTAAACCTGTAATTGATTTAATGCAGAGCGATGAAAAGATTGCAGCCGCTCAGCCTAAAATTAAATGGCAAAAAAATAAAAGTGTTTTTGAGTATGCTGGTGCAGCTGGCGGATTTTTAGATTTATTTGCTTATCCATTTTGCAGAGGAAGAATTTTTGATGCCATTGAGCAAGATACCAATCAGTACCAAACTGAAATTGATGTTTTTTGGGCAAGTGGTGCAGCATTATTTATTAAAAGTAAAGCTTGGAAAGAAGTTGGAGGTTTAGATGCCGATCTTTTTGCCCATATGGAAGAGATTGACATTTGTTGGCGTTTAAAAAATTTAGGATATAGAATTGTATGCTGCACAAGCGCAGAAGTTTACCACGTTGGCGGAGGTACTTTAAATAACAACAATCCTTATAAAACCTACCTTAATTTTAGAAATAACCTCATTATTATGCAAAAAAACTTGCCTAAAGTTGATGCCTATTTAAGGATCTTCATCAGATTTTGGCTCGATTTGATTGCGTGGGTTCGGTTTTTATTGAGAGGAGAATTTAAATTTACTGCCGCAATTAGCAAGGCTCATTATCACTTTTTCATAAACTTAAATCAAACCGCAAAGAAAAGAACACAAACTCAACTTCCATATTTGAAGCACACTGGTGTTTACAAACACAGTGTTGTTTACAAATATTTCGTTAAAAAAATTAAAAAGTTTAGTCAGCTGCCTTGGTAAAAGGTAAATCAATTTGTTCTTTAATGGTTTTATCTACCCAATGTACGGTGTTAGATGCCAAACCCGTGGTATGAAATTTTACTAAACCATCTTTACCAACCACTAAATGAGTTGGGTAAGACGAAACGCTGTATTTTTGAGCATAATATCTTCCATCTGCAACTATAGGGTATAAAAAAGGCAAAGTTTTTATAAATTGCTTGATATCATATTTTTCATCAAGTGCTACTGCCAAAAATACAACATCTTTATTGTCTTTGTATTTAACATACATTTGATTTAATTCTGGTATTTCTTGCTTGCAAGGCGGACAATTGATAAACCAAAAGTTAAAAACTAATACTTTACCAGTTAGTTCTCTTAAATCATATTTATTGCCATTGATATCTACAAACTTATCCCCTTTAAATTTTTCACCATCTTTAAAAGACGAACTTAAACGCGGTCTCGGTAATTTATCCATGTTTGCTATCTTTCTCTCAGTGGCTTTAACTTTTTCCTCAGCAGACATTTGATACATGATAAACTCCGTTTTTTCTTTGTTTAATTTAAAAGCATAGTCACCAGTAGTATAATAGGCACGCCATAACTTACTGTTCAAAATGTTTCCAGCTTCATCTTTAACAATAGCTTTATCATCTAATTTTAATGTAGTTGTAGCCATTTGTGCATTGCTATAAGTAGCAAATAACACTAATGCAATGATTAAAAATTTTTTCATATTAGTTTGATTTTAATAAACTTTCAATAGCTAATCTGTAGCCATCTAACCCAAAACCTGTAAGCACTCCTTTGCAATTTTTACCAGTTAAAGAAACATGTCTAAACTCTTCTCTGGCATAAATATTAGAGATATGTACTTCAACAACGGGTGTTTTAATGGCCGCAATAGCATCGGCAATAGCTACAGAAGTATGTGTATACCCACCAGCGTTAATGATAATGCCATCATATTTAAAACCAACTTCATGTAATTTATTAATCAACTCCCCTTCTACATTGCTTTGGTAATAATCAATTTCCAAAATCGAATACAAATCACGCAGTTGCGAGATGTAACTATCAAACCCTTCAGAACCATAAATACTTGGCTCTCTTAAACCTAAAAGATTTAAATTTGGTCCGTTTATAATTTGTATTTTCATTTGTTGTAATTTAAAATTTGTAACGTTGCAATGTTATAAAAAAAACTCAATAAATTAAGTGAATTTTCAATCTTACCTAAAAGGATTTAAAGACTATCTGAAATTAGAGCGCTCGCTTTCTAAACATTCTATTGATGCCTATTTAAACGATGTAGATAAGTTAGTTCAGTTTTATTTATCAACAGAGAAAGAGCTTAATTTAAATAAAATTACCTTAAAGGATTTACGAGAGTTTATTACTTGGCTCAATGAAATTGGTATGCAATCTAACACTCAGGCAAGGGTAATATCAGGATTGAAAGCTTTCTTTATGTATTTAATGCAAGAAGAAATTATTGATGAAGACCCAACTGCTTTACTCGAAGCTCCTACGCTTACCCGTAAATTACCAGATACCTTAAGTATTGATGAAATAAATAAACTAATTAGTGCAATTGATGCTTCTAAGCCAGAAGGCATGCGCAATAAGACCATTATCGAAATGCTTTATGGTTGTGGTTTACGTGTTACAGAATTGGTTGAGCTCCGCATATCTAACATATTTGAAAAGAGTGAGTTTATAAAAGTTGTGGGTAAAGGAAACAAAGAAAGAATTGTACCTATTGGTTCAGTTGCACTTCATCTCTTAGATATCTACATTAAACAGGTAAGAGTTCATCTAACCATTAAAAAAGGGCATGAAGATTTTATCTTTTTAAACAGATTTGGAAGTAGGCTATCACGAATTTCTGTATTTAACTTGATTAAATCTTTAGCCGAAGCTACAGGAGTTCATAAAAATGTTAGTCCGCATACACTGAGGCATTCTTTTGCCACCCATTTAATTGAAGGTGGCGCAGATTTAAGGGCTGTACAAGAAATGTTAGGGCATGCTAGCATTACCACAACAGAAATTTATACGCATTTAGATAGAGATTATTTGAAAAGCGTGATTACGCAATTTCATCCAAGATCATAACACCCTAAAGGACCTTTCCATAAAATAGGATTTGAGAGTTTCAGTCTGGTTTATTTGCTTTAATCATTCTATCCTTACCTTGCATATCTTTTCTTAACTCAATGTTTTTAAAATTTTTATCCTTAAGTAATTGCATAGTTTGTTCACCTAAATATTCATTAATCTCAAAAAATAACAATCCATTTTCTTCAAGATTTTCCAAGGCGAAATTGGCTATAGCCTCGTAAAATATCAATGGATTTTGGTTGTTAACAAATAATGCTCTGTGCGGTTCGTTACTTAAAACATTTTTATGCATTGCAGGTTTTTCATCTTCTTTAATATAAGGGGGATTGCTAATAATTATTGAAAGTTGAGATTTGAAATTTGAGACTTGAGAATTTAATATATCATCCTGAATAAATTTAACTTCAAGATTGTTTAATAAAGCATTTTCTTTGGCTGTTTCAATTGTATCTTCTGCAATATCTAATGCGTAAATTTCAGTTTCAGGCAAATTTTTCTTCAATGAAACTGCAATGCAGCCACTTCCTGTGCCAATATCAAGTATGTTTACAATTTTAGATGGACGATTAATAGTATTTTCTGAACGGCAAACCGACAAAATCCAATCTACCAGTTCTTCAGTTTCTGGTCTCGGTATTAAAACCGATGGATTAACTTTAAATGGTAATCCGTAAAAATAGGTCTCCCCTAAAATATACTGTATAGGTTTCTCAGCTAATAGTTCATTTAAAATATGATCAAATTCTTGGAGGAGATCTTGGTTAAGTTGTCCCTCTTTTTTTAGTAAATAATCAGCTCTGCTATACTGCATTAGCTGTGCCACACTTAACAAAAATATAGCTTGCGCTTCGTCCTTTTGGTAAAGACCCGATAATTTATCAATAAACTGTTGTAATAATTGTTTCAATTGCATCGGTGGTAAAAATAGAAATATTCATTTGAATAGTTATCGAAAATATGAGCCTAGGCTGAAAAATATAACTTACTTTTGCTGCAATGAATATCGATGAATTTTACATGCAACGCTGCCTAGACTTAGCCAAATTAGGTATAGGTAAAGTAAGTCCTAACCCGATGGTTGGTTGTGTAATTGTTCAGGAAAATAAAATTATTGGAGAAGGATTTCATCAGAAATTTGGTGAAGCACATGCTGAAGTAAATGCTGTGAATAATGTGTTTGCCGAATATGGTGATAATACTTCTGCCCTCTTAAAAAATGCTACAATTTATGTGAGTTTAGAACCTTGTGCTCATTTTGGTAAAACTCCACCATGTGCAGATTTGTTGATTAAACATGAAGTTAAAAAAGTTGTTATCGGCAATAGAGATCCATTTGACGCAGTTAACGGAAAAGGTATAGAAAAACTAACTAACGCTGGTATTGAAGTAG
Source organism: Pedobacter sp. GW456-11-11-14-TSB4 (assembly GCF_059424425.1). Classification (NCBI taxonomy): domain Bacteria; kingdom Pseudomonadati; phylum Bacteroidota; class Sphingobacteriia; order Sphingobacteriales; family Sphingobacteriaceae; genus Pedobacter; species Pedobacter sp. GW456-11-11-14-TSB4. Next base: position 436,394 of record NZ_JBWKZK010000003.1, on the reverse strand, counting down.
TAAGTGGAGTTTTAGAAGATAAATGCAGCTATTTAAATCGAAGGTTTTTTACCAGAATTAAAGAACAACGACCATTTATAGTTTTAAAATGGGCACAAACAGCAGATGGTCATTTTGCGCCTCTAAATGCTATTCAGAAATGGATTACAGGGCCAATTGCCAAACAACTCTCTTACAAATGGCGAAGTGAAGAAGACGCAATTTTAGTTGGTAAAAACACAGCATTGGTTGACAATCCGCAATTGACAAGTAGAATTGTAGGCGGCAAAAATCCAATCCGAATAGTAATTGATAAAAATTTAGACATCCCATCTAATAACCACATATTTGACAATAAAGCAAAGACGATTATTTTTAATGAAGTAAAAACGGATGTAATAGAAAATATCCACTATGTGCAAATGGAGGATATGCATTTTTATTTAGCTCAAAAAATAGCCTTCCAATTATTTTTAATGGATATACAATCGGTGATTATTGAAGGTGGCATTCAAATCCTAAATCAGTTTATCAATGCAAATTTATGGAATGAGGCGAGAATATTTACGTCTAACACAAATTGGAATGAAGGTAAATTAGCACCAGCAATTGACGGAATAGTAATGGAAAATTTGATATTAGGAGATGATCAATTGACAATCTTAACCCAAGCTAAAAAACGATGATATATTTAATACTCAGTATAATTTGCAGTGTTACTGTTGGTGTTCTTTTAAAGCTAGCCAAACGTTACCATATTGATATTGTACAAGCAGTTACGTGGAATTATTTGTTTGCTATTGTTTTGAGCTTAGTGTTTTTTAAACCCGATTTCAGCTTAATTACAGTAAGTAATTTCTCTCCTATTTACATTTCGCTTGGTGTTTTATTGCCAGTAATTTTTCTTTTTCTTGGCTTTGCAGTAAGGCAAGCAGGCTTAGCAAAAACAGATATTGCGCAACGGTTATCTTTATTCATATCACTTTGTGCCGCCTATTTTATATTTAATGAAAGTTTTGATCGTTTAAAATATGTAGGGATCATTTTTGGTTTTATTGCTATTGTACTAACCATGTATAAAAAAGGAACATACTCATCCTCAAAAAATAGTTGGTTATATTTATTGCTAGTTTTTGTAGGCTTTGGCGCTATTGATATTCTCTTTAAAATGGTGAGCCAGTTAAGCGCAGTACCTTACACAACATCACTTTTTCAAATATTTTGCATTTCTTTCATACTGTCTTTAGTTTATATCATTTATCTGGCAATCGCTAAAAAAACAAAAATTCAATTCATCAATTTTATTTGCGGTTGTATTTTGGGCTTTTTTAATTTTGGCAATATTTTATTCTATTTAAAAGCTCATGGTGCAATGGCCGATAATCCATCAACTGTGTTTGCAGCAATGAATATTGGCGTAATCATAATTGGTAGTTTAGTAGGGATTATCGTCTTTAAAGAAAGGTTTAGTAAATGGAATTACACCGGGTTGCTTTTTGCTTTAATCGCAATTATTTTAATCACTTTATCAAAATTACATGCTGTTTGATGATAGCTACAAAACGATAAAATCAATTTCTGAAGGCATTTTTAGAGATAAAGGCAGCAAGTTTATTGGTTACGCCTACCCTATAAAAAGTGAAGACGAGGTTAAATCAATTGTTGCAAAATTGAAAGCCGAACACGCAAAAGCAAGACATTTTTGTTGGGCTATTAGACTATCTACTGATAGAAATGTATTCAAACTAAATGATGATGGAGAACCTTCTGGAACAGCAGGCAGACCGATACTAAACACTTTATTGTCGGCAGATGTGACCAATATTTTAGTTGTTGTAGTGCGTTATTTTGGTGGTACGCTATTAGGTGTACCTGGTTTAATTAATGCATACAAAAATGCCACAATTGAAGCTATAAATGCCAACGAAATCATCAACAAAACCATTAATGATATTTATCAAATCAATTTTGATTATTTAATGATGAACCAAGTTATGAGAGTTGTAAAAGAAGAACAATTAGAAATTATTAATCAGGAGTTTGATACCAATTGTATCATAAAATTTGAAGTTAGAAAAGCTAACTTAAATCAGGTTTTAGGTAAATTAGAAAAGATTGAAGGAGTTGAGATAAAGTATTTAACTACAGTTTAATTAATCCAATACTTTGTCGAACTTTTTAAAGATGAAAACTCTGAATTTTTTTATAAAGTTGATATTAAATCAGCTTTGTAATGAAAGATACCTCCTCGCTGCCCTACGTTCGATAGGAGGTATTTTACCAATGATTTTTGTTAAGTTTGCTATGCGCTTTGTATCTGCCAATAATCTAATGATACAAATGAACTAATGAACGAACAAACCAATGTTATGCAAAAACTCTCAGAAGCAGATTTAATTATCAATCCAGATGGAAGTATTTACCACCTAAATTTATTACCAGAAGATATAGCTGATACTTTAATTACTGTAGGCGATTTAGATAGAGTTGCTGAGGTGAGCAAATACTTTGATCGTATCGAGCTTAAAAAAGGAAAGCGTGAATTTATAACACATACCGGTTATATTGGTAAAAAACGTGTAACTGTTCTTTCTACAGGTATAGGTACTGATAATATTGACATTGTTTTTAATGAGTTAGATGCTTTAGTTAATATAGATTTTGAAACTCGTACTGTCAAAAAAGAGCTAAAATCTTTAGATATTATTAGAATTGGTACATCGGGAACAATACAACCTGACATTGAAATGGGTACAATTTTAGCTTCTTCTTTTGGATTAGGTTTCGATGCCTTGATGCATTATTATATACATGAACTTTCTGGAGATGAGCACAGTATTTTGGATGGTGTAAAATCGCACTTTTCGCATGTAAAAAATTTGCATCCTTATTTAACAGCTGCAGACCATATTTTACTCGAAACAGTTGGGAAGGATATGACGCAAGGTATAACCATTACTGCACCAGGTTTTTATGCACCACAAGGCAGACAAGTGAGAGCTAAAAATGCAGTACCAAATTTTATTTCAATGCTGAATAGCTTTAAACAAGATGAACATCGCATTACCAACTTAGAAATGGAAACCGCTGGCATTTATGCTCTAGCAAAAACATTAGGTCATAAAGCATTATCGGTAAACGCAATTTTAGCAAGCAGAGTGAATTTTGAATTTAGCAAAGAACCTAATAAAATAGTTGAAAAGGCGATTAAAATGGTTTTAGAACGTTTAAGTTAGGATTGTGATTAATCTAGATAGACTAAGGTTATCCTTATTGCGCTTCATCGATTTTTTTTACCCAGTAGCTAAACCTTGGTTGGGCTTGCAGACTTTTAGATATGCAGTTTGTGGCGGTAGTAATGCTGCTTTAAACTTACTTATTTTTTATTTGAGCTATAATTTTATTTTTGAAGATGAGGTAATCTATCTTTTAGATTTCGCAATAACTAGGTACATCGCAGCTTACCTAATTGCATTGTCATTTAGCTTTCCAATTGGTTTTTGTTTAAATAAGTTCATCGTATTTCAACAATCTAACTTAAAATCTCAAGTACAATTATTTAGATATGCATTTATAACAGTCTCGAGCATTTTAATAGATTATTGTCTGCTCCACCTACTAGTTGGTTATTTTGGTTTTTGGGCAACTCCATCCCAAGCATTTATCATTGTAATTCTATCGCTCTATAGCTACTTTGCCCAAACTTATTTCACTTTCAAGACAATTAAATAATTTTTCTTACGAATTCATAAATAGTTGAGTTTTGATAGTTTTGTTTGTTTAGCCAAGCTAAAAAATTATCCATACGAGTAACCATTTGGTGGCCAGAATTTTTACTTACATAACCCGGAAAACCAAAACGTTTTTTGTTACTTAAATCGGTAAATTCCCATGGATGAAAATATATGTTTAAGTATTTATCTCTTTTAACAGCTTTTTTTACAAGAAAGCGGTAAAACCACTGCGGAAAGTTATGGAATGATAGCCAGAACAAAGGAATACGAAAAAATGTACTTACTGAAGCTGGTAATTGTAAAACATTGCCTTGATTAAAGTAAGTTCTTTTGATGTGTAAATTATTGTATCTGCCAGGTAACCAAGTTGGATTGATTGAACTATTATACAAATATCCTGCTTTTTCAATTTCAAGTTCATTAACAGGCATCATCCGTGGCATTCTAAATCCATGTATTGGCGAACCAAAAAGTTCTTCCAATTTTTCTTTGGCATTTTTTAAATCCTTAACCTCAAATTTGGAATGATAATAACTGTGAGAGGCCAGTTCGTGACCATCATTTTTAATTCTTGCAATTGCTGCAGGCGCATGTATGGCAAAGGTTGCAGTTGAAAAAAAAGTAGCCTTAAAATTATGTTTTTTTAAGAGATCTAAAATAAGGTTTGTACCTTCGATTGATATGCTAATTTGATCCTCGAAAGAGATTTCCTTACCATATTCAAAGGCCATATCAAACTCTTCTATATCAAAACTTAAGAGGATCATTTGTTATTAATATTAGTAGAACGGATGATGTAATTTGGTCTGTTTTTAGATTGTATAAACATTTTTCCAATATAAATACCGATTATCCCTAAGATGATAAGCTGCAAACCTCCAAAAAATGCCACTGTTGAGATTAGAGACGCCCAACCGCTAACATGCTGACCAACATAATACGCATACAACACATAAGGAATATAAAGTAAGGATAAAAATGAGAAGAAAAAGCCCAAATAAACTGCAGTATGCAAGGGTTTGATGCTTAAAGAAGTTACTCCATGTATTGCCAATTTGCGCATTTTTGCGATGTTATACTTGCTGGCTCCCGCAAACCTTTTTTCGGGAATATAGTCGATAGCATATTGCTTAAATCCTAGCCATTTTACCAATCCTCTTACAAAAGGCTCATTTTCATTAAACTGTTTAAAAACATCCACAACAGTTCTATCTAATAACCTAAAATCGGCAGTGCCTGGTTCTAATTCAATATCTGATAAGGAATTGAGCAATTTATAAAAATACAAAGAAGATTTTCTTTTTCTAAAAGACAGACTTTTATCTTCTTTTCTTCGGGTATAGACAACATCAAAGCCTTCCTCCCATTTATGTATCATTTGCATAAATAACTCTGGCGGATGTTGTAAATCTGCATCTAATGAAATCACACAATCGCCCTTGGCAAAATCTAAACCTGCTTTTAATGCTGGTTGGTGACCAAAATTGCGAGAAAATTCGATATAAAAAATTCTATGATTTATAGCAGCAATATCCTTAACAATTGATAAGGTTTTATCAGAGCCACCATCGTCAATCACTAAAATTTCATAATCATAGTTTAAGTTTAATAGCACTTTTGCTATTCTATCAAAAATGATGACAATATTTTCTTCCTCGTTATGTGCAGGAATTACTATTGATATGAGTTTATTCATTAATGTGTACAGGTTTTAGACTAAACTTTTCGAAAATTAGTTGATAAACTATTGCCAGCCAAACAATTAAACACGGTAAAGCTTTCAGCGAATATCGTATAATGTATTGATCTCTAATAAATTTCGGAAACAGATCTGAAGGTGAAAAACTGGTCAACAACATGGCGAAAATAAATAAGGCGTAAGTCCAATATGATTTTGGTTTATCTTGTACTACAAACCAAATAGCTACACCAACAAATGCGATGATGTAAGTTGGCGACTCTGATGAATTACTGAAAATTACAGCAAAAATTAGGGCTGAGGCCAGATACAATAGCCTAAATTTTAATGATTGATACTGCGATATTCTCAGATACGGTAATGCAAAAACAATAACACCAGTAACTAAAAATGGCAAATTTGAAATATTTACATTTCCACTTATCCTACGAGCCATACCCATTACAGAAATATCTTGCATAGAAGTTAATGAGGCGTTTAATAGTTGCTTCTCTGACAAGGATTGATACCAATCTTGATAGGATTGTAAAATGTAAGAAGGCGTAAAAAATAGCATTGGTAAAATCAAAAACACAATTGACCACATAACACCATACATAATGAGTTTTGGTTTTTGTTTTGCAAAGAAGAAAAATGCCAGGCCAATAACACCATAAAGCTTTACAAAAGTTCCTAATACGATTACAAGAGCAGCCCAAAAATTTTTCTCTTTCTCAATATAAATAAATGCTAAAACTATGATTGCTGCAATTGATATATTAAACTGCAAACCCAACATCGCCGTATATAGTTCATGAGTGATAATCCAAAAAACTGCATTTACCTTTGTAGTGCTTAAAGGCAATTGCTTAATTGCAAAGTATAGGAAGAATATATTTGCTAGTTGCCAAAAAAGCATCCCTAAATAGTCGGGTAATATGGCAAATGGTGCAATTAATAAACTAAAAAATGGACCATAATGATTGCTGTCTTGATGGTCTGATGGATACGCTGAATAAAGATTTAGTTGATCAAGAGCATGGTAAAATGTATGCTTAAATATTAAATAATTATTACTTACAGTAAGTTGAAAATAATGCTTTACAGCTATTAGAAGGGCTAAAAGTATCCAAAGTATTAAAACAACAGATTTATTGTTTAAGAATTTTACTACAGCATTAAGTTTTGATACAGAGCTATGATTATTAGTCACAATAATTTAGATTGCTACATTTGATTAAACAAATATAGCAGTTAATCTAACATTACTGTTACAAAATAATAAATTTTAAATTATGCCTCTGGAATATGCTCAACTACTAATTCATTGCCTGCGCTATCCAAGTAGGTTACCGTCATTTCATTTAAATCAGTTACCCATTTTTCTACACCTGCAACAGCAACCTGCCTGCAAAAAGTAATGTAGTCAGTTGCTCCATTTTGATGAACTTTTAAAGCTTCCTTTAACTCTTCAACAGATGAAGTTTCTTCGATAATTAAATCTTCATAAGCAGGTGCGCTTTGAACTGTATGATCGTCGTTTCCATAATAAACAGACATACCATTTATTACAAAAACATCATTTCTTATTACACCCAATGCTTTAATTTCTTGAATAAAATTAGGAAAATCTGCACCAGATTTAATCTTAGCCTCTGCTGCTTGTATTTGTTCTATTGTAAACATGATCGTTAATTTTCTAAGGTAACTTTATAAATTGTGGTTTGGCTATAATTCTCGTCAGGCTGTAAAATTGTATTAGGAAAATGTTCAATATTTATTGCATTTGGATGGTGTTGGGTTTCAACACAAAATCCGTCAAATTCTTTATATTCTTTTCCAGCTTTACCATTTTTAACTGCCAGATATTTAGCAGTATAAAAATGCGCAACAGGTTCGGTACTATATACTAAAAGAGATAAACCACTTTCGCTGTCTTTTGTTTTACTAGCTAGCGTTAAATCTCCATAATTTTTATCTAAAACATAAGATTGATCGTAACCCAAAGCCGCATCCCATCCCTCTCCTATTTTTTTACCGCTTCTAAAATCATGATGCGTACCTTCAACAGACAATAAATTTCCTGTAACTACACTATTTGCATCTTGTTCTAAATAATTAGATGCAAACATTTGGTGGTGATGGTTAATTATTTTTTCGCCATTGGCTGATAAGTTAAAATAACTATGGTGTGTTAAGTTTACAGGTGTAGCTTCATCTGTATCAGCATGATAAGTTAAAATTAATTCGTCGTTATCAGTTAACTCAAATCTCAACTGAACTACTAGATCTCCAGGAAAATTCTCTTCGCCATCAAAACTGAAATGCTGAAAAGTAACGCTTGCATTTGGCTGTTCAGCAATTTCAATCACATCCCAAACTTTTCTGTCGAAACCAAATTTTCCACCGTGCAAGCAGTCTTCGCCATTATTTTTTTCTAATTGATATTCGTAGCTTTCAACTTCAAACTTACCGTCTTTAATTCTATTCGCATAGCGACCAATTATAGCACCGAAATAAGGGTATTTTGCTAAATAATCATCGCTTAAATAATCTTCAAATTTATCAAAACCCAATACAATATCTTGATTTTCGCCTTTGGCATTTTTTACAATAAATTTATTAATAATGGTACCGTAATTAAAAATCTTAACTAAAGTACCTTTTTGGTTAGTTAATTCGATCTCGATTATCTCTTTTTTATCAACAATAATCCCTGTATTAATTTGCTTTACTTTCATAAATTGTATATTGGCTGCTTGCTAAATTACAACTAATATTGAAGACAAATCAATAAATTATTTTTTATGGAAGATCAGTTACGCCAAAAATTTATAGAGAAATACCATCAAAATCCCACGGCTATCTATTTTGCACCTGGCAGAGTAAATTTAATTGGAGAGCATATAGATTACAACGGCGGTTTGGTAATGCCTTGCGCAATTACGGCCGGTACATGGCTGCTTTTGGCTCCAAATAATGATAATGTATTGAGATTTAGCAGTATTAATTTTGAAGATGAAACAAGCCTGCCAATTCAAATAAACTACGAAAAAAATGGCTCATCTTGGTTCAATTATCCCGTTGGTGTTTTTAATGAATTACAACAATTAGGTTGGTTACCTGGCGGATTGGATTTATTATATTTTGGTAACATACCTATTGGCTCCGGACTTTCATCATCAGCATCTTTAGAAGTTTTAACTGCTTATGCTTTAAATGATTGTTGTAATTTAGCTCAAGATAAATTAGAACTAGTAAAATTGAGTAAAAGGGTTGAAAACAATTTTATTGGCGTTAACTCTGGCATTATGGATCAGTTTGCAGTTGCCTTTGGCGAAGCTGATAAAGCCCTTGTATTAAATTGTGATACTTTAAAATATAAGGTAGTAGATTGTAATTTAGGCGAATATGTTTTAGCGATAATTAATACCAACAAAACAAGAAAACTTGAAGAGTCTAAGTATAATGAACGCTTTGAAGAATGTAGATCTGCGCTTAAAGCTTTACAAAAGGAAATCAACATTAACAACCTCTGCGACCTTACCGCCGAAAAATTTGCTTTACATAGTCATTTAATTGAAAACGACACTATATTTAAAAGAGCAACACATGTTGTTAAAGAAAATGATAGAGTTCATTTAGCCGCAAAAGCATTAAGTAATGGAGAATTAGAAGTTTTCGGGAAGTTGATGTATGCTTCACACCAATCTTTAAAAGAATTATATGAAGTATCTGGTGAGGAATTAGATGCTGTAGTTGATTTTTGCACTGAATACGAACACGTTATTGGTGCGAGAATGACCGGTGCTGGTTTTGGCGGATGCGCCATCGCTTTGCTAAAAAAAGGATTTGAAGAAGATTTTGCTAAGCATTTAACGGATAGTTATGTCGCAAAAATTGGCTATCCTGCTGCTATTTACATTCATCAAATTGGCGATGGAGTGAAGAAATTAGTTAATTAAATATTCTAATCAGTAGTTTTGCAATATGAGAAAATTAAAACTAGACGAACTAAATCGTGTAGATATTAAAGAGTTTAAGGAGCAAGAGAAATTACCAGTAGTAGTGGTGTTAGATAATGTTAGAAGCATGCACAACGTTGGTTCTGTGTTTCGCACCGCAGATGGTTTTTCTATTGAAAAAGTTGTTTTATGTGGTATTACAGCTCAACCTCCACACCGTGAGATTGAAAAAACTGCTTTAGGAGCAACCCAATCTGTAGACTGGGTACATTTTGAAGATACGTTAACTGCAATTGATCACCTAAGAAATGAAGGTTATCAAATTATTGCAATTGAGCAGGCTCAAGATAGCACTATGTTAAACACCTTTAAGCCAAATAACGAGCTTAAGTATGCGTTAATTTTTGGCAATGAAGTAAATGGAGTGAGCGATGAAGCTATGCAAATGATAGATGAATGTATCGAAATACCACAATTCGGAACTAAACATTCGTTCAATATCGTTATTTCTGCAGGGATAGTTTTATGGGATTTCTTTGCAAAATTACGTTTGTAAAAATACACTAATTTTGGCAAGTGTATAGTTTTGTATACAAAAATAGACACTTGATCTCTCCTTTAATTGTATCAGGTATGATACATTAATAAGCTGATAACATGAAGTTTACGTAAAATTCATTAATATTTGGCAAGGTTTTTCTAGATGGCGATGTAAATAGAAATTTATCATCCATCTATTAAAATTAATAAAAATGAACTTAAAAATTACAAAAACTGCATTATTGGTAGCGTTACTAGGCGTATCAGGATCGGTATTAGCACAAGAAACAACAACTACAAGTACACGTTTCGACAAACAATCTTACCGCACATGGAGTGTTGGTGCACAAGGTGGAATCTTATCACAAAACACAATTTTTGGTGGAGATAGCCAAAGAGCAGACGAATTCTCTAGTATTGGTTACGGAGTTTTCGTTAAAAAACAAATTTTACCAGCATTAGGTTTACAAGCTGATTTTTTACGTGGCGATGTAAAAACTTACTTTGGTGCAAACTCTAGATCAGAAAACAAAGTTAACTGGGCTACTTCATTAACAGCTGTATTAAATGTTGCTAACTTTAGCTTCAACGATCAAAATGCTGTATTAATTCCTTATGTAAAAGCAGGTGCTGGTTATATGTCATCAAGTGCTGACGTAACTACAGGATCTACTACAACAAATTTATTTACAGACAGAGAAGGTTGGTATATTCCAGTTGGAGTTGGATTTAAATTAGGTGTATCTAAAGGAATTAACCTTGATTTTGGTTACGATGTTAACTTTATCAAATCTTCACCTACTGTTAAATCTGTTTATAACGAAGGTAGATTTGGATATGCTCACGCAGGTGTAGAATTTGCTATCGGTAAAAAAGAAAAATCTCAATTACAAAATTATAGCGCAATTGCTGATTTACGTAAGAAAAGTGCTGCAGAAAGTGAAGAATTAAGAAGAGCACTTTCATCTGCAGAAGCAAACGCACAAAGAGATAGAGAGCAATATGCTAAAGACATGGGTGATGATGACGGTGATGGTGTTGCAAACAAATTTGATAAATGCGCTGGTACTCCTGCAGGTACTGTAGTTGATGGTTCTGGTTGCCCTTTATCAGCTCCAAAACCACAAATCATTAAAGAAACTAAAGTTGTTGTAACTGAAGCAGACAGAAAAGTTGTAGGTGATGCTATTGCAAACTTAGAATTTGACTTAGGTAAATCGACCATCCGTTCTAAATCATATGCTAGCTTAAACAGAGTTGCTGCTTTATTGATGGAAAAAGATTTTAGCTTAAAATTAGCTGGTCACACAGATAACACTGGTGGTAGAGAATTAAACTTACGTTTATCTAAAGACAGAGCAGAAGCTGTTAAAGCTTATTTAGTGTCTCAAGGTGCTAATGCATCAAGAATTGAAGCTACTGGTTACGGACCTGATCAACCAATTTCTAGCAATAAAACTGCTACTGGTCGTCAAGAAAATCGTCGTGTAGAGTTTACAATTTACTAATCAAGATTTTATCTTAACAAAAAGCCTTCAAGAAATTGAAGGCTTTTTTGCTTTATACCAATTTTTAATACATTTGATCATACATCTAAATATGGAAAATCAATTATTAAAAAAACTACAAATTAAACCCGGCTTCAAAGTTAGAATAGTAAATGCGCCTGATAATTTTTCCTCAATTATCTCAGCAATACCATCTGATATAGAACTTTCAGCTAACATCAAAAAGGATTTTGATGGATTGTTAATATTTGCTATCAGCAAAGCTGATTTATTAAGCGCCTTGAAACTTGAAAATATTGGCACAAATACAATTTGCTGGATATTATACCCAAAAGCTAAATCTAAATTGGCCAACGATTTAAACCTTATGCAAAATTGGGAAGATTTAAAAGCCTTTAACCTCACTCCTTGTGGATCAGCTGCTATTGATGAAACTTGGACGGCTCTACGTATCAAACCGATTTCAGAATTAAAAAGATCTGGTTTGGGAAATACAGAAATTGCACAAAACGATTTTGGAAATTATATTGATGTTACAAATAAAATAATTACCCTGCCAGTAGATTTAGAGCTGGAACTTCAAAATAATTCTCTAGCGTTTGATTTTTATCAAAACTTATCTTATTCCAATAGAAAAGAGTATGTGCTTTGGGTTTTATCTGCCAAGCAAGAAAAAACCAGAACAGATCGTATCGCTAAAACTATTGAGAAATTATCTGCTGGCAAGAAAAATCCAAGTGAAAAGTGAAATAACCACTAAAGTCCACTAGAAAGAGAGCAGTGATGAGAGAACTGACTTGGTTAAGCTACTGCCTACAAAAAAACAGATATCTCGTCGCTGCACTCGCTCGATATGACGGAAAACCTAACCTTCCAAAACCTTATCTGGCGTTATAGGTAAAGTTCTAATCCTTTTCCCTGTGGCGTTAAAAACCGCATTTGCCACAGCGCCAGCAAAACCGATTAAAGCAATTTCTCCCATTCCCTTTGCTCCCATTGGGTTTACGATAAAGTCTGGCTTATCAATAAAAATTACATCAATTTCAGGCACATCTGCATGTACAGGTACGTGGTAATCTGCAAAATTGTTGTTTACATATTTACCGTATCTATTATCTAATAAAGCTTCTTCAGTTAACGCCATCCCAATTCCGCCAACTGCACCGCCAACCATTTGGCTTCGGGCTGTTTTCGGACTAACGATTTTACCTGAATCGCCAACTGATACAATTTTACTCACCTTAACTACGCCAGTTAAATTATGCACTTTAACTTGCACAAAGTGGATTGAAAACGAATACATCGAATATTCTTTACCTTGCTGGTTGGCTTGAGATTGTTTGGTAACCTCAATCATAGGTAAATTGTTCTTTTTCAACACCTCAACAAAGTTTGATGTAGCATCCATATTAGCATTAGCCGCTAATTCTGCAATTGTAGATTTTAAAGAAACACAAACATCGTTAACTGCTGTACCAACTGTAGATAGCGTTGTAGATCCTCCTTGACTAGGTGCAGGTGGTAATGATGAGTCACCTAATTCAAAAGTTATTTTTTCAACTGGAATGTTCATTAATCTACTGGCAATTAATGTCATACCCGTTCCTGTTCCTGGTCCAATATCACTCGTTGCGCTTTGCAGAACTAACGATCCATCAGCTTTTAAAATTCCTTTTACGGTTGCTCTACCTCTGCTAGCATTAAAAACACCAATACTTACACCATAACCAATATTCCATGGGCCATCTGCAATACTTCCTGGTTTATTTTTTCTATTACTCCAACCTATTTTAGCAGATCCCAACTTGTAAGCTTCTTTTATATTTTTACTAGAAAATGGAATGTTTTTCATTGGATCAGTTTCAGGATCATTCTTCATCCTAAATTCCAAAGGATCCATATCTAAAGCATGTGCCATTTCATCAATCGCACTTTCTAATGCAAAGGCACCAGTTGCTTCACCCGGACCACGCATCCAAATGGGCACGCTCATATCCAGGGGTACTACATAATAATTGGTATTTACATTTTCCGATGCATACATGAATTTAGTCATGTTTACTACGCCTTCGGTAAAGTTCTCATAAACTGCGGTTTGTCCGAAAGCGGTATGAGTTATGCCAGTAATTTTACCATCTTTTGTTGCGCCTAAACCAATCTTTTGATAAGCAGCTGGTCTGTTACCCACCATAGTAAACATTTGGTCGCGAGTAATTACCAATTTAACAGGTTTTTTAACCTGTTTTGAAGCCATAATTGTTGCAATTTCTAACGGCCATGTACGCAAAGCCATACCAAAACCACCACCAACAAATTCAGATTTTACCTGAATATTTTCTTGAGGGATTTTAAACACATTTGCTATAGTTGCCTGTGCAGCCTTTACACCCTGTGTTTTAGCATAAACAGTAACTTGATCGTTGGTACGCCAATCTGCAATAATTCCGTGTAATTCCATTGGATTATGTGTTTCAACTGGCATCTCATAAGTCTGCTCTACTTTTACCTCTGCAGTTTTGTAAGCATCGGCAACACCTCTTACATAAGGAGGCTGACCTTGCTTTTTTGTTACACTTGCATCAGCAACACTCTTTTTAAAATCTGTATTAAAGGTAGATTTTTCATAACTTACTTTAACCAATGTAGCAGCGTAAGTTGCTCTTTCAAAAGTATCTGCAACTACTAAAGCTACAGGCTGACCGTTAAAAAAAACTTCATCCGTATAAAAAATCTTCATCGGCGAACCACCACCAGCTTCATAACCAGCGGCGGCAGGTTTGTTTAAATGCGATAGCACATCTAAAACACCAGGAGCATTTTTCGCCGCCTTAATATCAATTGCTGTAATTTTTCCTTTGGTAATGGTACTAGGTACTAAAACACCATAAATTAATCCGGGTAACTTAAATTCAGCAAAATATTTTGCCTTACCAGTTACTTTTTCTATACCGTCTACGCGGTCGTTTTCGTCTACAAAAAAATCCATTAGGCTTTGGCTTTAGCTACAGTTAACGCTTCAATTATTGTGTTTGGAGCCATTTTTAGTTTAAAATCATTCTCTCCAAAACCTTTTGCTCCTTCCATGGCAAGTTTAGCAGCCGCCTCAAAATTGGCTAGCGTTGCTGTTTTACCTTTTAAAAAGTTTTCGGCAGCGAGTAAACGCCAAGGTTTATGCGCCACACCACCCATCGCCAATTTAGCATTGCTAATTACTTCATCTTTAAGTTCCAATGCAGCTGCTACAGAAATCAAGGCAAATGCATACGATGATCGATCACGTACTTTCTGGTAATGAAAATTCTTGTTTAAATTATTTACCGGAATTTCTAACCTCGAAATCAATTCTCCCTTTTGTAGATTATTATCTTTATCTGGCGTATTTCCTGCCAAGCGGTGAAAATCTATAAAATTAATTTTTCGCTCGCCTTTTGCTCCAGCTATTACCACTTGGGCATCCAATGCTACTAAGCCTACGCACATGTCGCTTGGGTGTACAGCAATACAAGACTCGGATGTTCCAAAGATCCCATGCATTCTATTGTAACCTCCTATGGCACCACAACCGCTTCCATGTTGACGTTTATTACAGGGCATAGTGGTGTCGTAAAAATAACCACAGCGGGTGCGCTGCATCATATTGCCACCGACAGTAGCCACATTTCTCAACTGTGCTGATGCGCCAGACTGTAAAGCCAACATCAACAGCGGAAACTTTTCTTTTACAATCGCATTTTCGGCCAATGCCGAATTAGAAACCATTGCTCCTATATGTAACACGTTATTTTTTAGTTCAATTTGTTTAAGCGGTAGCTGATTAATATCGATTAACTTTTCTGGAGCGGTAACTCCCCTTTTCATTAAATCAACTAAATTGGTACCACCAGCAATAAAAGTTGCTTTAGGGTCTTTAGCCACCAAACCTAAAGCAGTTTTAATAACCGATGTTCTTAAAAATTGGAAATTAATCATATCGCAGCCCCCTTTTCTTTTACTTCTTGTATCGCATCAACTATATTAGGGTAAGCACCACATCTACAGATGTTTCCACTCATGTATTCTCTGATCTCTTCTTTCGAATTCGCATGACCCTCGCGTACACAAGCAACGGCGCTCATAATTTGTCCAGGTGTACAATAACCGCATTGAAAACCATCATGTTTAATAAAAGCTGCCTGCATTGGGTGCAATTCATCGCCATTGGCTAAACCTTCAATTGTGGTTACGCTTTTGCCTTCATTCATCACCGCTAAACTTAAGCATGAATTTACGCGTTGTCCATCAACATGAACGGTACATGCACCACATTGACCATGGTCGCAACCTTTTTTAGTGCCAGTTAAGTCCAACTCTTCTCGCAATAAATCTAACAAGGTTACCCTTGGTTCAACCTTAAGCGAGTAAGCTTTATTATTTACCTTTAAGTTTAAAGGGATTTTCTCAAAAAGTTCAGCAAAACGTTCATCAACCTTGTTATCTGCTGCTTTTAAAACCGTTAAAGGCGTTAATGATAAGGCAGTAAAAAGCGAAGTTTTCTTTAAGAAATCACGGCGGGTATCACCAGATTGGTTATTGTCAATTTCAGACATAGAAAAACAATTAAATATGCGATGGGATATTTTTCTAATATCGGAATAACAAATGTTGTTTTACTAGGTTTTGATAATTTAGAAGGAGTCTATTTACAACTAAACCTCTGTTTGTCATTCCGAGGAACGAGGAATCTCTAAGCGATTTAGAATAGAGATTCTTCGCTGCGCTCTGAATGACAAATAGAATTAGAAAAACAATGTCAGTAGCTCTTGGATAATGCAGTCCTTCTTTTCGCTGTATCTTTTTGGCTGTCCCTCAACAGCCGCCACGGCGGGCAAGCGCTCAGGATCACAGCCAAAAAGGATGCCGCTTCAATAAGGTTTATAGAACATAGGTAGTGGTTCTTTTGAAGGGATGGTTTCACATCAGAGCTTAGTGTTTAGCTTCGAAACCTTCCATCACCCTTTTTAATTGGGCATCATGTAATTTGACAATGATTACATTTGATTCGACTTGTTGGTTTTCTATACGAATAGAAATTTTGTATGGTATTTTCCTTTTTCCATCGGTTAAAATATCATTCGTTAGTTTTAATGAAAGCTGTCGATTAGGTGGCAACTTATTGCTAAAATAACTATTCCCACATGTCGAAGTTCCATTCGTTCTGAATGCTACCCATTTATTTTTAATGAAATAATATTCCTGCACATTAGCTAAAGTAGCATCTATCCTTGCGATTTCGATTGAATCAGCTGTATTATTTAACAAATAAGCTTTTGCAAAAGTATTTCCATTTGGCATTATCACTTTAAAATCTGATGGAAAATATAGTTTTATTATGTCGCTTGTTTTATCTGAAATTTCACTTTCATTTTCTACCCAAAGGCTAAGCCGATCGAAATATCCTGCATCTTTTCTTAGCCTAAATGACCACTCCTCAGTAGTAATTTTCTTGTCTGTCATTTGTCTATAAAGTTCTGATTCAATGGCAGACCAATCTTTTTGCGCAAACGAACTTAAAGAAGCTGCTAAGTATAATAGAACAAAAAAGGATACTTTATACATTATTGATTATTTAAAATTCAATATACGAAATTTTGATGAATGATGTTTCTTCTTTGTAATTTCCACAATTAACAAAATAAATATTTATGCTCATAAATATTGCTAGATAGCAGACAGAGAACAACAAAGGGAAGAGTTTTCTTTACAAAACTGCAAATGAGATTGCCACGGCTCGGTCTAGCCTGACACAGCCTCGCAATTACTATTTATTTAACAAAGAAAGCCACAGAAACTCAGAATTAAATCTATGCATCTGCGGCTAATAAATTGTCATCATTTCGACGTTAGGAGAAATCTGCAAGATAGATTTCTCCTCGCTGCGCTCTGTCGAAATGACGGGTTACGGTTTACGCATAAGCAACCGCATCTTTCGATGGCAATTTGCTATAACCCATTAAATATTCATCAACTTTTCTAGCGGTTTCTCTACCTTCAGAAATTGCCCAAACGACTAAAGATTGTCCTCTACGCATATCTCCGGCAGCAAAAACCTTAGGGATATTGGTTTGGAAATTACCTTCAATTGCTTTCACATTTCCACGTTCATCAAGCTCCACGCCTAGTTTTTCTAACAAGCCTTGCTTTTGAGGATGTAAGAAACCCATCGCTAATAAAACCAACTCACAAGGATATTCTTTTTCAGTTCCTGGAATTTCTTTAAAGCCTAAAGCTCTTCCATTGGCATCAATTTCCCATTGCACTTCAATTACACTTAAAGATTTCAAGTTGCCATTTTCATCAGCATTGAACTTTTGTGTGTTAACTGCCCAATTTCTATGCGCACCTTCCTCATGTGATGAAGTTACCTTTAACAACATTGGGTATTGCGGCCAAGGCATGTGCTCAGTTCTGCTTTGTGGCGGCATCGGCATAATTTCAAATTGCGTAACCGATTTTGCACCATGACGGTTAGATGTACCAATGCAATCAGAACCCGTATCGCCACCACCAATTACAATTACATTTTTACCCGTAGCTAAAATCTCTTCTTCTTCAACAGCTCTACCACTAACGCGTTTGTTTTGCTGTTTTAAAAATTGCATAGCTGGATAAATGCCTTTTAACTCTCTTCCTGATAAGTTTAAATCACGTGGAATAGTACTTCCTCCTGCTAATACCAAAGCTTGGTATTCTCTTAACAAAGTGCTCAATTCTACATTCTCACCAACGTTTGCATTGCATTTAAATTCAATGCCTTCTTCTTCCATTAATTGAATACGGCGTTCAACTACATCTTTCTGTAATTTAAAATCCGGAATTCCATATCTTAATAAACCACCAGGTGCATCATCACGCTCAAAAACGGTAACCTCATGACCAGCTTTATTCAGTTGAGCTGCTGCAGCCAAACCAGCAGGACCAGAGCCAATTATGGCAACTTTTTTGCCAGTTCTAATTAATGGTGCATTGGCCTTGATATAGCCTTTTTCAAAAGCAATTTCAATAATGTGTTTTTCAATTTCTTCAATAGAAACTGGTGATTTATTGATCCCCAACACGCATGCGCTTTCGCATGGTGCAGGACAAATTCTGCCAGTAAACTCTGGGAAATTGTTAGTGCTCAATAATATTTCAGCAGCATTTAACCATTCGCCTTTGTAAACAGCATCGTTAAATTCTGGTATTACATTACCCAAAGGGCAGCCAGATTGGCAAAAAGGCACACCGCAATCCATACAACGGGCAGCTTGATGGTTCAATTGCTCGGCTGGAAGTGGATTTAAAAATTCGTTATAATGTTCTAGGCGTTCGCTAGGTTGTTGTCTGGTAGGCGAAACTCTTTCGTACTCCAAAAATCCTGTAACTTTTCCCATCTTAATTGGTTTTAACTTGTTGACGTTGTAATAAAACTGCTTTGTACTCTTTAGGGAATACTTTTACAAAATGTGCTGATTGATTTTCCCAATCACTTAAGATAAATTCTGCAACTCTACTACTGGTTAACCTGATATGATTTTTTAACAGTGTAGTTATTCTAGCTTCATCTTCCGATTGCAGTGGATCTAAATCAACCATTTCTGGATTAACTTTATTAGCAAAGGTCTTGCTTACATCATAAACCCAAGCAATACCACCACTCATACCAGCAGCAAAATTGCTACCTGTATCACCAATTACCAATACTTCTCCACCAGTCATGTATTCACAACCATGGTCGCCAACGCCTTCTACAACCGATGTTGCACCAGAGTTACGTACGGCAAAACGCTCACCTGCTTTACCTCTAATATACAACTCGCCAGATGTTGCGCCATATAATGCAACATTACCAATAATTATATTTTGCTCTGGTACATAGTTAATGTTGCTAAACGGATAAACAACTAATTTTGCACCTGATAAACCTTTACCAACATAGTCATTACCTTCTCCTTCTAGCGTTAGTGTTAAGCCTTTAGCGGCAAAAGCCCCAAAACTTTGTCCGGCAGAGCCGAAACATTTAAAGTTAATAGTATCTGCTGGTAAACCTGCGCTTTTATGCACTTTAGAAATCTCGTTAGACAACATCGTTCCGATAGCTCGATCTGTATTTTTAACCTCGAAGCTAGCGAAAACGGGCTCATTGTTCAAAATTGCAGGTTGAGCTTTTTCGATCAATTGATGATCTAAAACGGTATCCAAGCCATGATCTTGGAATTCTGTTTGATACGATGGTAAACCATGATCTGGCTCTTTGTATAAAATTGGCGCTAGGTTTACATATTTCAATTTCCAATCTGCATCTGCAATTTCTCTGGTTTTTAAAACTTGAGATTGACCAATCATTTCATTGATAGTTCTGAAACCTAGTTCAGCCATAATTTCGCGTAATTCTTCTGCCAAGAAATGGAAAAGATTTACCACATGATCAGGATCTCCAGTAAATAACTTCCTTAAATCTGGATCTTGAGTTGCCACACCCACCGGACAGGTGTTTAAATGGCATTTACGCATCATGATACAGCCAGTTGTTACCAAAGCTGCTGTTGCTACACCCCACTCTTCTGCACCTAATAATGCTGCAATGGCAATATCTCTGCCAGTTTTTAACTGACCATCAGTTTGTAGTACTACTCTACCCCTTAATCTATTTTTAACTAAAGTTTGATGTGCCTCTGCCAAACCTAATTCCCAAGGTAAGCCAGTATGTTGAATGGAAGTTAAAGGCGATGCGCCTGTACCGCCATCGTAGCCCGAAACTAAAATTACATCGGCATGTGCCTTAGCAACACCCGCTGCAATGGTACCAACACCAGCTTTTGAGACCAATTTTACATTAATTCTAGCAGCTCTGTTTGAATTCTTTAAATCGAATATCAGTTGGGCTAAATCTTCAATCGAATAAATATCATGGTGCGGTGGAGGAGAAATTAAGCCAACTCCAGGTGTTGCATGACGAACTCTTGCAATCCAATCATCCACTTTGTGGCCAGGTAATTGCCCACCTTCTCCGGGTTTTGCGCCCTGCGCCATTTTAATCTGCAACTCATCGGCATTGGTTAAATAATTGCTCGTTACGCCAAAACGTGCTGATGCAATTTGTTTAATCGCCGAACGCATCGAATCTCCATTTTCCATTTTTTGGTAACGGATATCATCTTCACCGCCTTCGCCAGTATTGCTTTTTCCGCCAATGCGGTTCATCGCGATAGCTAAAGTAGAGTGCGCCTCATGAGAAATTGACCCGAAAGACATTGCTCCTGTGGCAAAACGCTTTAAGATCGCTTCTGTAGATTCTACTTCTTCTAATCCTATCGCAGGGCGAGAATAATCAAATTCTAATAAACCACGAATGGTGTAAGCTTGCTGCGTTTGCTCGTTAATTAACTTCGAATATCTTTTAAAAGTTGAGTAATTGTTAGTTCTGGTTGCATTTTGTAACAAGTGGATGGTTTCTGGATTAAATAAATGTTTCTCTCCACGCCTTCTCCATTTGTATGTTCCGCCGGTTGGCAAAATTGGTTCGGCCTGTGTTTTTGGTCCGAAACTGCGGCGATGTTTAATCAATGTTTCATGCGCAATTTCATCTAAACCTAATCCGCCGATGCGAGAAACCGCACCTGTAAAATGTGTATTTACAACTTGCTGATTGATGCCTAAAATCTCGAAGATTTGTGCACCATGGTAAGATTGTAAAGTAGAAATCCCCATTTTAGAGAAAATCTTTAACAAGCCATTATTGATCGCATAAATATAATTCGAGATTAGTTTATCTGGCTTTAAACCACTCTCAACATCAAACCTACGGATAGTTTCTAAAGCTAAATAGGGATTAACAGCAGTAGCGCCAAAGCCAATTAAAGTAGCAAAATGGTGTACTTCCCAAACATCTCCAGCCTCAACAACAATACCTACAGCTCCACGATATCCTTTTCTAATTAAATGATGATGAACAGAAGAAACCGCCAATAGAGATGGAATTGCCGCATGTTCCGAATCAATCGCTCTATCTGTTAGCACGATAACCTGGAAACCATCTTCAACCGCATCTACCGCATAACGGCACAACCTGTCTAATGCTTTTTGCAGTGAACCCGGTTTTCCATCTGCTCTAAAATACATTTGCAGGGTTTTAGACTGGAATAAGCCTGTATCAATACTACGCAATTTCTCTAATTCTAAATTGGTAAGTATAGGATGTTTAATACCCACACAATGGCATTGCATCTGGTTTTCTTCTAAAAGGTTACCATTGTTACCCATAAAACCAGCCAAACTCATCACCACTTTTTCTCTAATTGGGTCGATTGGTGGATTGGTAACTTGCGCAAATAACTGTTTAAAATAAGAAGATAAATGTTGAGGTTGCTTAGACAAAATAGCCAGTGGCGTATCTGTACCCATAGATCCAATTGCCTCTTTACCTTCAATTGCCATCGGTTTTAACAAAAGATCGATGTCTTCTCTACTATAACCAAAAACTTGTTGATATTTAAAGATTGAGTCTTCTGCCAAGTTGGTAAACATTACCCTTGGTTCTGGCAACTCTTCTAATTTTATTTGATATTGGTTAATCCAATCGGCATAAGGACGGCGACTGCAAACTTGTTGTTTAATTTCTTCATCAGAGATGATACGACCTTGTTGCATGTCAACCACAAACATTTTGCCTGGCGTTAACCTACCTTTCTCAATCACCGTACTTTGATCAATTGCCAAAGCCCCAGATTCAGAAGCCATAATTACACGGTCATCGCTAGTTAGCGCATAGCGAGATGGACGTAAACCATTTCTATCTAAAGTTGCACCGATTAATCTACCATCTGTAAAAGCGATTGCAGCTGGTCCATCCCAAGGCTCCATTAACGAAGCATGAAACTGATAGAAAGCTTTTTTAATCGGATCCATATCATCGTTGCCATCCCAAGCTTCTGGAATAAGCATCATTAAAACATGTGGCAATGAACGACCTGCATGCAATAACAATTCAACAACATTATCCAAACAGCCCGAATCTGACTGCGTTTCATCAATTACCGGAAGAATCATGTTCAACTCTTCTGGCGTAAAATATGGTGATGCAAAAGATTTTACACTTGATCTAAACCAATTTAAATTTCCTTGTAAGGTATTGATCTCGCCGTTGTGCGCAATGTACCTAAAAGGCTGTGCCAAGCGCCAAGATGGAAATGTATTGGTTGCAAAACGTGAGTGCACCAAACCGAAGGCCGAAACCATACGTTTGTCGCTCAGTTCTGTAAAATAGGTTCTAACCTGTAAAGAAGTAAGTTGACCTTTATATATTATAGTACGAGATGAAAAAGAAACGATATAAAAGTCATCTTTGCTTCCTTCAACCGTATTGTAAATTGTTTTGGTTAAATAGGTTTTTAAAACGAAAAGTTTACGCTCAAAATCTGCTCCTTCGGCAATATGGTAAGGTCTTGCTACAAATACTTGCTCAATTTCTGGCTCAACAGAAAGTGCCATGTTACCAATATCTGTGGTATCAATTTGCACCTTTCTAAAACCTAAAACCTCCAATCCTAGTTTTTCTGCAGTGCGATAAATAATTTCACGGCATTCTTCTCGAGCTCTAATTTCTTTAGGTAAAAACAATTGACCTACGCCATAATCGCCATAAGCTGGCAAACTAAAGCCTGTTCTTAAACATTCGTCGAATAAAAATTCATGAGGCACTTGAATCATAATCCCAGCGCCGTCGCCTGTGTTTGGTTCTGCACCACAAGCACCACGGTGATCTAAATTTTCGAGAATGGTAATAGCGTCTGAAATAATTTGATGTGATTTACGCCCCTTCACATGCGCTACGAAACCTATGCCACAGGCATCGTGTTCGAAACTTTTACGGTATAATCCTTGTTGTTCATTCAAGTGGTTCATTTAATTGGTGTTAGTTAGTGTATAGGAAACACTAAGATAAGGAAAATTTACCTTAAATTTAACTATTGATAAAATTTTTATAAATTATTAATGTGATACGTAATTAAAACCATTTAAAATACGAAATTGGCAATTGACATCGATTACAATTGCCATAATGATAATATGATAGTTTATTAACTTAGCATAACAATTGTTAATTCTGCGTTTAGAAAAGGTTTTTCAGTTTTACTATTCACGTAAATCCGGCTTTGCATTGTATCTTTTGCTCGTAAAAACGAGCAAAAGGATGCCATTTCAATCCGGTTTATTAACAAAAGTTCTTGCTACGATTTGGGGTTGCAATCGCCATATATTTATCGTCATTGCCAGCTCACAGCAATATTGCTTTCGCATTACGATACCCAATCAAGTTGGGTATGAAACTTTTCAAGTTTCAAATGATGGAGACACCAGCCGATAGGTAAAAAGTATTGAGGGGTTTTTAAAGCCAAGAACTACTGCCTTAATTATACAAACCCTATTGAAATGAAAGCTCCCATGTCAATCTGAGCGTAGTCGAAGATCAAGGGACTTGCAATGAAAAGAGGGGCTGCATTTACCGAAAAGCATTACCATTGTTTTTCAAAACAGCTTAATCATAATTATTTCAACAATAAAACAATACCATCATTAAGCATTATTTAACATAATCACCTATCAATCAATAACATAAATTTAATAGTAAAAAATAGCAGATTTCTTTTTGTAAAACGCTTCCTTTTTCTACCTTTGTGCCGGGCAAGTCTTTTACGATCAGCTCCCTTTGAACTCCCCCAGGGTGGGAACGCAGCAAGGGTAGAAGGTTGTAGCGGTGCGATAAAAGTTGCTTGCCCATTTTTTCTTTTCCTATCCCCTCCGATAGCAATCGGAGTAAACTCTGAAGGGCGAGGTAAATTCTTCAGGGTTCATAAGCTCATTTATTTTAAGAATTTATAAACTATGAAATTTTTTATTGATACAGCAAATCTTGACAACATTAAAGAAGCTCAGGATTTGGGCATTTTAGATGGTGTAACTACCAACCCAAGTTTAATGGCTAAAGAAGGCATTACTGGCGAAGCTAACGTAATAGCTCATTACAAAGCAATTTGTGATATTGTTGATGACAATGTAAGTGCTGAAGTAATTGCTACTGATTATGAAGGTATCATTAAAGAAGGTGAAGCTTTGGCTGCTTTAAACCCTAAAATTGTGGTTAAAGTACCTATGATTAAAGATGGTATTAAAGCCATTAAATATTTTTCTGATAAAGGGATTAAAACCAACTGTACTTTAATTTTCTCTGCTGGACAAGCTTTATTAGCAGCAAAAGCTGGTGCTACTTATGTTTCTCCGTTTTTAGGTCGTTTAGATGATATTTCTACTGATGGTTTAACATTAATTGAAGATATCCGTTTGATTTTTGATAACTATGGCTACCCTACTCAAATTTTAGCAGCTTCAATTCGCGGACCATTACATATTGTGGCTTGTGCTAAATTAGGTGCAGATGTAATTACTGCTCCGTTAGCTGCAATTACTGCATTGTTAAAACATCCATTAACTGATAGCGGTTTAGCTACATTTTTAGCAGACCATGCAAAAGCAAGTGGTAAATAGAATTTAAATTATCAGATGGATTTTGTGTTCATCTATTATAAAATACTAAAAAGAGCTTCACAAAATTGTGAAGCTCTTTTTAGTTTAATATGATCCGTCATATCGAACGCAGCGCAGCGAGGAGATATCTACTAATTTTATATATGTTTCTAAATGAGCTTGTGCTCAATAAAATAGAACATTTAGCTTCGCTGAGCACTTCGTGTTTCTCAATGGCGAAAAGCTCATTCGGAATGACAATAACTTATTAGCTAGCTAAAACTTCTTTAACTGTTGCATAATCAATCTGTTCATCAGGTTCTATTAAAATACCCTTCACTCCTGCTCCGTTTGCTGCCTCAACATCACGCGGTTTATCGCCAATCATTACAGATAAAGCTGGATCGATATCGTATTTCGCAATCGCATCTAGCAACATACCAGAGCCGGGTTTACGGCACAAACATGGATCGTTGACAGTTGGGTGGTGCGGACAATGGTAAGCATCAGTAAATTTTACTCCTTGTTTGCTGTAAGTATCAAATAAAATTTGATGCATTTCGGCCAATGCCACTTCAGTATATCTCTGTAAGGCAATACCACCTTGATTTGTAATTACAATAAGCATATAACCTTCATCATAAAGTTTTTTTAATGGAGGAATTTGATATTCCAAAACTTCAAAATCTTCTACCCTACAAATGTAATCATGTCTTTCGTGGTTTAGCACCCCGTCTCTATCTAAGAATATGGCTTTTTGCTTCATCGCGTAAAGATGTCGAAAATAATCGTGATATCGAAAGTGTGTAGTGAGGAGACGTTCCTTTAGAGGATTATATTTAATAAGAAAAATTTGGCTTAGCACTTCTTGGTCCTTAATAGCAAAAAGTACAATTTGAAATGAGTTGAATTGAGTAATATGAATTAGTTAAAATAATTTAACTTTATCGCTTAATTTTTTCAAATGAGCAAAGAAGTATTTAAACCTTTTGTACCTGCAGAAAGTAATGTTGCTGAGTTTACCATCAAATCAATTTTATTAGGCTGTATAGCTGGGGTCATTTTTGGAGCTGCAACTGTGTATTTGGCTTTAAAAGCTGGGTTAACAGTTTCTGCATCAATTCCAATTGCTGTATTGGCAATTACACTAGGTAAAAAATTCTTTAAGACAACCATACTAGAAAATAACATTATCCAAACTACAGGATCTGCTGGCGAATCTATTGCTGCCGGGGTTGTATTTACCTTACCAGGATTTTTATTCTTGAGCACAGATATTGGTGGAAAAAGCTCAGGAGAAGCTTTTTTTAGCTACATGACCATCTTAATTCTCGCTATTTTGGGTGGCATTTTAGGTACTTTAATGATGATCCCTTTACGCAGGTCGTTGATTGTTAAAGAACATGAAAATTTACCTTATCCCGAAGGTACGGCCTGCGCATCTGTTTTACAAGCAGGCGAAAAAGGTGGTGACTTTGCTCGTACCGCTTTTTGGGGATTAGGTTTTTCGTTAGTTTATGCCATGATGCAAAAGGTTTTTCATGTGGTGGCAGAAGCACCAACTTGGTCTAGTAAACAAGCCAATAAATTTTTACCATCGGCTCAAATTAGTGGAGAAATTACACCAGAATACATGGGCGTAGGCTATATTATTGGTCCGAAAATAGCAGGTGTTTTAGTTGCCGGCGGCGTTTTGGCTTGGTTAGCACTAATCCCTTTGTTAGCCACACTTATAGACCCACTAGTTGCTGCAAAACAGCTAGTTAAGTTAGGTTTATTGGCAGATATTACTAAACCAGGTGGTGCAGGAAGTTGGGACCCACTAACGCAAACTTTTGCAGATTATCCGAGAGCGATTTACCAAGCCTTCGTAAAACAAATTGGAGCTGGAGCTGTTGCAGCTGGTGGTTTTATTACTTTATTAAAAACCATTCCAACCATCGTATCTTCGTTTAAAGAAAGCGTTGCATCAATTAAAGAGGGAAAAGCAGGCAGCGTAGTGAAACGTACGGATAGAGATTTATCTGTTAAATTAGTGGGTATTGGAAGTCTAGTTCTCATTCTTTTAATGGCAATTTTACCTCAGATACCTGGCGATAGTATTTTAAACAAGCTCTTGATTGGTGTTTTGGTAATTGTGTTTGGGGCATTTTTCGTTACGGTTTCTAGCAGAATTGTAGGCTTAATTGGTTCTAGCAATAATCCAATTTCTGGGATGACAATTGCCACCATTATGGGAACTTGCTTGGTATTTATTGCTGTAGGATGGACGGGTAAAATATATGAGCCAATGGCTTTGGTTGTAGGTGGTATGATTTGCATTGCTGCTGCTAATGCCGGTGCAACATCTCAAGATTTAAAAACGGGTTACCTCATTGGTGCCACGCCAAAATATCAACAAATTGCTTTATTTATTGGCGCCATAGTATCATCTATTGTAATTGGTTTAACAGTAAGAATTTTAGATACCCCAACTGCTGAGATGGTTAAACAAGGTATTCATCATGCTATTGGTACAGAAACTTACGCTGCGCCACAAGCTACTTTGATGGCCACCTTAATTAAAGGAATGCTTTCGTTTAATTTGGATTGGCAATACGTTTTAGTGGGCGTTTTTATAGCCATAACTATTGAATTATGTGGAATAAATGCGCTTTCATTTGCTGTTGGAGCTTATTTACCGCTATCAACTACTTTACCAATTTTTGCTGGCGGAGCTATTAAAGGCTTGGTAAACTGGAGAGAAAAACAAAAAGTTAAATCTGCCGAGGAAGAAGAAATTGCCCCAGGAAATCTATTTGCCACCGGATTAGTGGCGGGCGGAGCAATTGCAGGCGTTATTGTAGCTATTTTAATGGTTATTCCGGCGGTAAGAGATAACTTAAGCAAAGTAAATATCGAACCGATTTTTACCATTTGGTTTGGCGAAGATGGTTACCAAATCCTTGGTGTTTTATTCTTTTTATTGATGGGTTTTGTACTTTACAATATCGGAATTAAAAAACAAGATAAAATTGAATAATTAACAATTATTGCCATTTTAAAATGTTGACGGAATCTCTGATAATTTTAAGATAGAGATTTCCGCTTTGCTATAAATGACAATAATAAAAACTTTATCTCAACATAAAACTACCAACTAATTTTGCTTCAGCAGAAGATGGACCTATCATTAATTGAATATTACCTGGGATAATGGCTAAATCATCAAGTTGCTCATTATAGTGCTGTATATCTGTGGCATTTAATTCGAATTTGATGGTTTGCCTCATTCCTCTCTTAAGATGGATGCGTTTAAAACCCTTAAGCTCTTTTAAAGGCTTATTGGTGCCTGCATGTTTAATATAAAGCTGCACTACTTCATCGCCATCAAAATTCCCAATGTTTTTTAAGCTAAAGGTAATTTGTAATGGCTTTTGAGTTGAAAGTTGATTAGCAGACAATTTTAAATCTTGATAACTGAAATTGGTATAACTTAAACCAAATCCGAACGGATATAATACCGGTTTAGTTACATAACGATACGTTTTGCCATTCATGCCATAATCATCGAATGCGGGTAAATCATCAATTGATCTGTAAAAGGTAACAGGTAATCGCCCTGCGGGATTGTAATTGCCAATTAAAACATCAGCCAATGCTGCACCACCCTTTTCGCCGCCATACCAAGTTTCTACAATGGCATTGATATTTTCTTGCTCCCAATTGATAGCCAAGGCACTACCATTTAACAATACCAAAACAATCGGTTTACCTAGCTTTTTTAATTCTTTTAACAAATCTGTTTGTATGGCTGGTAAATTTAAATCGGTTTTATCGCCACCCAAAAAGCCAGGTACTTTAACTTTCAACTCCTCACCTTCTAATCTAGGCGATATGCCTCCAACAAAAACAATTACTTCAGCCTTTGCTGCAATTGCTAAAGCTTCGTTAAGCTCTTTTTTGCGATCGTAACCTGGCGTATCTATTACGTTGCAGCCTTTTGCATATAGCACATTTGTGGATGAAAATGCTTTTTTAATTCCTTCTAAGGGAGTTACGATGTGTTTAGGATCACCATTATAGTTGCCCAAAAGTATTTCTGCATCATTGGCATTTGGACCAATTACGGCCAAGTTTTTGAGTTGGAGACTAAGCGGCAATGTGCGCTTCTCATTTTTAAGCAGTACAATAGCTTCTCTGGCCATTTGTAAAGCATGTGCTTGATGGTTTTCGCTATTTACAATACTATAAGGGATTTTTGAGTAAGGATTAGCAGCTTCACTATCAAAAATGCCCAATTTAAATTTAGCTCTCAACAAACGAGCAACTGCAGTATCGAGTTCGCTTTCTTTTAACAACCCTTGTTTAATAGCCGGAATTACTGCACCAGCATAACCCCAACATTGATTATCAGAACCACCTTTTATAGCTTGTGCAACAGCTTCTACACTATCTTTAGCGGTTTTATGAAACATAAAGAAATCATATACAGCACCACAATCTGTTGCTACAAAGCCTTTAAAGCCCCATTTTTTTCGTAAGATATCATTTAATAAAAAGGTGTCGCTGCAACACGGTTTTCCATACAGTCGGTTATAAGCACACATAAAAGAGTAAACATGACCATCTTGTGTAAGTGTCTTGAAGGCAGGCAAATAGGTTTCCCATAAATCTCTTTTTAAAGGTGCGGCATCAAACTCATGTCTGCTCGGCTCCGGACCACTATGTACTGCAAAATGTTTGGCAGTGGTAATGGTTTTAAAATAATTAGGATCATCGCCTTGCATACTCTTTACAAAAGCTACAGCCAGTTTACCTGTTAAATAAGGATCTTCGCCAAATGTCTCATGTCCACGTCCCCACCGTGGATCTCTAAAAATATTTACGTTGGGCGAGTAAAAAGTTAATCCGGTATAAATATCTCTATTGTTTTCTCTAACAAATTGATGGTGTTTTGCTCTTGCCTCATCGCTAACCATAGTGCCCATCGTAAAAACTGCATCTGTGTTAAACGTGGCAGCTAAACCAATAGGTTGCGGAAACGAGGTTGCCAAACCTGCTCTTGCTACACCATGCAAGGCTTCATTCCACCAGTTGTAAGCCGGCATCTTTAAACGATCTATGGCTGGCGTTTTGCTATTCATTTGCTGAGCCTTTTCTTCTAAAGTCATTCGCTTAAGCAAATCTTGCACACGTGTTTCTAGCGGCATTTGTGCATTAAGGTAAATATCATTTTGCGCTGAGCTTACAATTGAGGAAAAGATAAATATTAGAAAACAGATGATTTTACGCATATGGATGATTTATTAGGGCTTTTTAGCTTAACAATTTTAAACATTTTTTGACTTAAAATCACTTATTTACTCGTCAAAAATCATGGTTTTGTAATTAATCGCCTTATAAATCAACAGAGTACAAGTTATCATCAAAAAATGCTTGCACAACTTTAAGGAGAACCCTATATTTGCACGCATTAAAGCAAACGATTTTATCCAAACCTTTAATTGATTCCGTAGCTCAGCTGGTAGAGCATTACACTTTTAATGTAGTGGTCCTGGGTTCGAATCCCAGCGGGATCACAGAAAGCCCTTAACAAAAGTTGAGGGCTTTTTTGTTAAAAACGTGTTTGCAAAGCTTCTTATATAAACATGTAGTTAAAGTTTAATAAAAAGCAATCAAACTAAACTTTATTCCTCTCCTTTTCGTTCATTCTTTATAAACTAAAGCTTTATGAGAATTTCAGATTTTTTAATCCCATTTTGTTTATTGATAGCGATAAACTCGGCTTGTGCCCAAGAGAAATCGCCATACACTTCCAAAAAGCCATCTGCCAATGGAACTGGTAAAGTTTACATGGGCAGAGAAATTGCGCATGTAATGAGTTTTGAGGGTGTTGAATGGTTAGAACGCGATACTAGAACAGCCGAAGAAAACACGAATTTGGCCTTGGCTTCTCTCCCACTTAAAAGCAATAGTGTAGTTGCAGATATTGGTGCAGGATCTGGTTTTTACACTTTTAGGGTTGCCCAGCGACTTCCAAAAGGGAAAGTTTATGCCGTAGAAATTCAAAATGACGCCATTGCTTATTTGAAGAAAAAGGCATCAGACGAGAGGCTGACGAATGTTGAAGTAATTGAGGGAACAGAAAAATCGCCAAATTTACCAGCTAACTCTATTGATTTGGCATTCATGGTAGATGTTTATCACGAGTTACAACATCCCGAAGCTTATCTATTGGAATTAAAAAAAGCCCTTAAACCCAATGGACAGTTGTTACTATTGGAGTATAAAGAGGAAGATCCCACCGTTGCGATTAAACCTGAACATAAAATGAGTGTTAAGCAAGCTAAAAAAGAGCTTGCGGCCAATGGTTTTAAATTGGTTAAAAACGGCACCTTTTTACCTTTGCAACATTTCCTTTTGTTTGAGAAAACCGAGAAATAAGTATAATTAATCAAAATTGTTTCTACATTTTGAAACTTTTCTTGGCCGCTAGTTCTCAAAAAGAACCTGTTGCGAGTAAAATTGATTTAAACTCCGTTGCTTACTCATTACCCTTCCTATCGACGAGCTTTTTCTTCCCTTCATCATAAAAATGAACAACCTGCTGTGGTAGCGGGATTACAATTTTATGGGTTTTAAAAATAGCATCAATGTCATTAATGATATCGCTTTTAACAGAACCGCCTTCTTTTAAATCTCTAATCCAAAAAAACAGTTTCACCTCTATCCCATTCACACTAAAATCTTGAAAAACAACTGATGGATTTGGATTTTTAAGGATACGCTCATCTTCATCCAGCAAAGCTGATAAAAGCGATTTAACATTTGCTAAATCGGTGCCATGTGCTACGCTAAATGCAATAGAAATCTGCTTGCGATTGCCGGCTAAAGTCCAGTTTACCAAATGCGCATTAAGTAAATCACCATTAGGGATCACAACATCTGCTCCGTCTAATTTAGAGATGATACTGCTTCTAAATCCAATTGATTTTACAGTTCCAGATTGTCCGGCAATTTCTACCATATCACCTACATTAACTGGTTTCTCGAAAGCAATAATTAATCCACTAACGAGATTATTTACAATGGTTTGTAAGCCAAACCCTATACCTACCCCTAAGGCTCCAATAACCAGGGTAATTTTTTCCATAGGAAAACCAGCAGCTGCAAGTGCTAATAATACGCCTAAACTGATAATTAATACTCGGATCAATAAAATCCAACTTCCTAAGCCGGCTTTACGTTCCTTATTAGATGCATGCTCATGCGGTTTATCTGATGCAAAAAAGGAAACAATTTTAGAGATCAGCACTGCACCGGCCAAAATCACAAAGAAGATAAGCAAATCGTAAACGGTAAATACATAACTGCCTAAGGTGCGCTCTACGGTAAAAAAGTTTTTAAGTGGATCGGTAAAGAGTTTAAAAGCATAAAAATTTCTGCCCAACAAAATCAACCAACCAATAATCAATGGGAAATAAAATAGATAATGGATTTTTTCGCCCACCAATTTAAAATTGATGTAGAATAACTTTCTTTCTTGTTTGGTATATACTCGAGTAGCTAATGCTAAAGTTTCGTTTATCAATCTAACGCTCCATAAAAATAAGATCCCGATAACGATATTTACAAAACCGCCAATTAGTAAAGATTTAGCCAAATTGTATCTTCCAAAAACATTTGCAACTACAGAGCCCAGCTCAAACACTACTAAAATAAGGATGAAATATAAAATCAGTTTCTCTTTTAACTCTTGCTTGGCTCCTTTGCTTAATATCCACAAACCATACAAAAAGCCAATACTGGCCAAAACAATCATTAAATACCTTTCGGTGCGTGAAGCTTGTAAAATTAAATTATCGGCTGTTGCCAATACAAATAAAGCTACAATGATTAACCAAAATATCATCCAATATTTGGTAATAAATCGGTGAAAAATAAAGCTTAGCGATACCGCAGCTACCACCCACAAAATAGCGCTTAGTATAAATGGAGGATCGATAAACAAGAACTGAAAAATGCTTGGAACGATCACTAATGCAGAAAGCAACGGATACCTAAAAACCAATTGACCAGCAAAATCATCCTGCATTAATTTTTCGGATACTAAGGTTCGCTTTAAGCTGGTTAAAAATAACGTTGCAATACCAATTAAAATAAATAAGGATGCTATTTTACCCAAATTATTAGCAATATAAAATGCCAAAATCAACTCTCCTTTAAGCAAAGAAAAATGTAAAATTTCTTTAATTGGTCGGGCGTAACTTACACTATCGTTGATATTTTTAAATTCTCTATTTAATGATGCTGAAGATAATTTTTTCTGGTAAACATCAATTTCTTCCAATTTAATAGCCAGTTGATTTTCTAGAAGATCAACTTTATATTGCATTTTTCTAATATTGGTAATTTGATTTTTTAAGGCCGTATCAACAGGCGAAATTTCATAAACAATGACCCTCATTTTATTGAGGTACTCTTTTGTGGCAACCGTATCTGAAGAAAAAGTATAAAGAATTGGATCACTAGAGAGCGAATCTATTTTAAACCTAAAGTTAACCAAGCTTTTCTCTTGCAAATCGATTTGCTTTTTAGTATGGTTAACTCTTTTTAATAACTCCAACAACAGTTTAGATGTAGTAGATAAGTTACGAAAAGTATTTGAAGTCCCTTTATTGGTAAATATCCCATCGCCAGCAATCTGATACCAATTTTTAATTTTATTTACTTCGGCATTTACTACTGTGGTATCTAAAACCTGTTTTATAAACGCTTTAGATTTTAAGGTAGTTGATTTAATTTCTTCTAATAGGCGTTCTTGCTGAATGGCATCTTTAGATTCTTGAAATTTAACAGCACTTCTTTTGGCTTCTGCTGCACCAAGCTTATTGAGCTTTTCAATTAGGCTTTTCTTAACAGAATCTGTACCTTTTATATTGATAGGTTTTGGCTCTTGCGCTTTTAATTGAAAACACCAAATTAACAGAAAAAATAAAATATAGAGGCGTTTATTGACCATAAAAGCTGTTAATAGCGCAGCAATATAAATGTAGAAATCAAATTTTTAATTTACAATAAAATTTAATATTTAAACATGATAAAATTGATTTTTAAGAAATTGGCAAGGTAAAATAAAAAGTACTTCCTTCACCCATTGCACTTTCTAACCCTATTTTGCCATTTTCGGCTTCGATAAAATCTTTAGCAATTGCTAAACCTAAACCAGAACCAGATTTGTTTTGCCCATCTGTTGGCACTTGATAATAGCGATCGAATAGGTGCTGCTGGTACTGCTCCTCTATACCTTTTCCGAAATCTTTTACCGAGAAGGTGATAAATTTAGCCGTTTCAGAAACAGCAATGATAATTTTAGATTTTGCAGCGCTGTACCTTAAGGCATTAGACAGAAAATTGACCAACACCCAAGCTGTTTTTTGCACATCTGCATTTACAAATGGCAGGTGATTTACATTATTAAATACCAATTCAATTCCTTTCTGCGCAGCTTGCAAACGAACAGCATCAAGCGCAAAGTTTACAATTTCAATTGGGTTAGTTTTAACGATATTTAATTGTAGGTTGCCTGTTTCTACCTGAGCCAAATCTAAAAGTTCACTGGTAATTTTTAACAACCGCTCACTATCTTCGTTAATATGATTTAGGAGCTGATTTTGCTCATCATTTAAAACTCCTACCCGTTTATCATTAAGCAGTTTTAAGCTCATTTTTATAGATGATAACGGGGTTTTTAGCTCATGAGATACGGTAGCGATGAAGTTGGTTTTTGCTTCATCTAATTCTTTAAACTTAGTGATATTTTTAAGGATATAAACTTTGCCTGCCGATTTGCCAGAGGTTATTAATGCCTGCTCGTTTGGTTCCTCAAAATTTGGAATAATGATTTCTCTGCCCTCTAAAGTAAAGTACGATTCTTTATTATTAGCGAAAATTTTAACTGGCTCCTCACCTATTTGCTCAAATAATAATCTGTTCAGCAAATCATTTTTTTTGGCTAAAGCTTTTGCGTTTTGTCCGAGTACATTTTCTGCATTTAAATTTAAAAGCTCACTGGCCACTTTATTCAGAAACAAGATTTCCTGTTGCTCGTTTAAGCCAATAATCGCATCCTGCATCTGCTCAATGATGGTTTCTATACGCTGTTTTTCTGAAATAAGTTTAGCTACATTAGAGTTGTCCCAATTTCGTAACTCAAGTGCCATTTTGTTAAAGGCTAAAGCCAACTCGCTAAACTCATCGTTGCCTTTAAATTCTAGTTTTTGCCTATAGTTTTTACGGCTGATTTCTTTAATTCCATCTAACAATTCTTTTAAAGGATTGGCAATAAAACTAGGAAAGTTTACAATGAAGGTGAATAAGATTAAAAAACTTACAAAAGCTGTTACACTTAAATAAACTGTAGCTTTTTCTGTAGACTGTTGCGCATCGTTGTTTTTCCTCACAATGGCATCCATGTTCATTTGATCAATATTTCTCAATTGAAATCTAATTTGATTAAGCGCTTCTGCTCTAGTAGCCAATGAAGCTGAAGAATTTTTAAGCGTGTTAAATGCATTTCGTAAATCTTTTACAGCTTTTTCTTCTCCCCTTTCGGTGATGTTATTTTCTTCCAGCTTTAGCTTTTTTTCAAATTGTACGGCATTATTTACATTGATGTCGCCGTTTTCACTGTCCAAGGCCGAACGCATATCGTTTACGTAAGTTAGTGATTTGTAATTATCTTTTAAAATAACTTTAGATCTATTGGCTATTTCATTAATGTGGTATAAAGAAATGCCTCCAAAGCCAATAATTACCAAAAAGAGAAATCCGAAGCCAAGTCTGAGTTTTGTTTTAATGTTCATTTGATTTTAATTTAAATTAACCACAGATGCGCACAGATAAACACAGATTTAATTTTATCCGTGTTCATCCATTTCATCTGTGGTTTAAGATTTGACATCATAAACAGCAATTGCTAAGATAAAATAACTAAATCCGTGTCAGTTTTTGCCATGGCTTTTAACAATTGATTAAACACACTAGTGCTTAAAATTAATCTGAAAAGATTAAAATGTGGTTTACCAATACAAATGGTAGTTATTTCTCTTTCCACCGCAAAGTTAATGATGGTTTTAGTAATCTCGTTGCTTTTAATTTTAACAACTTCTGCGCCTAACTCTGTAGCCAATTTTAAATTGTTAAGCAGATGACGTTGTTTAGCTAAGTTAATTTTATCGGCTGTTTCGCCACTGTTTTGCACATACAGCACCAACCATGGCGAATGATAATAGGAAGCTAAACGGGCTGTTTTTCTTATTACCACTTTTGCTGTTTCTTGGTTAGATGAGATACAAGCTAAAAAACGTTCTTGCCTAAGCTTAATCTTTTTTGGCACCTCGATATTAATTTTTCGTTCTACCTGATGAGCAACTTCTTTTAGCGCCAATTCTCTAAGCTGAAGTATTTTCTCGGGCTTAAAAAAATTATTTAATGCCTGTTCAATTTTATTGGCTTTGTAAATTTTACCCTCTTTTAAGCGGTTTAGCAATTCATCGGCAGTTAAATCGATGTTTACAATTTCATCCGCAATTTCTAAAATCTTATCAGGAATTCGCTCTGTAATGGCAATACTTGTAATCTGTTCTATTTCTTCGTTTATACTTTCTAAATGCTGGATATTTACCGCAGAAATTACACTAATCCCCGTTTCTAAAATATCTAAAACATCTTGCCAACGCTTTGCATTTTTACTTCCTTCTACATTGGTATGTGCCAATTCGTCCACAATTACAACTTCTGGATGTGCATTGATAATCCCTTGAACATCCATTTCTTCTAGCTCCTTGGCTTTGTAAAAAATCTTCTTTCTGGCAATAACTGGCAATCCAGCCAGTAGTGCATGAGTTTCTTCCCTAAGGTGTGTTTCTATATAACCGATTTTAACATCAACATTGTTGCGTAAAAGTGAATGTGCTTCTTGGAGCATTCTATAAGTTTTACCTACACCAGCACTCATACCGATGTAAATTTTTAATTTACCTCTTCGGTTTTTTTTAACCAGTTCAAGAAAATCTTTTACATCATTCATATAAATTGATTACAACGATTTTAGAATTGGCAGTTTTTTAATTACTCTGCCCAATTCAACATACAAAAGTGATAATGTCAGTCTGAGCGTAGTCGAAGACCATTTTAATTTTGTAAAAACATCGAAAGATTTCCTTCGACTACGCTCAGGATGACATCTCTTTTGAGTTCAGACATCTTCCGGACTTTCGGACTAACTTAAAAAGAAACTGCGATACTTGCCGTTAAACTTGCATTATGGTTAACATTGCTTAAATCTCTTATAAAAATTTTGTCTTTGCTATCGTAAACTTTTCCTTCTAATCTTACTACAGCATTGCTGATGGGCAAATAATCTAAGTTTAACGAATATCCAGTGGTTTTAAATCCATTTGTAGTGCCAGTGGTGATAAAAACACCGTCTTTGTCTTGGTAATATTCGGCTCTACCAGCAACAGCCCATTTTGGATTTAACTTGTATTGAGCTATTAAAACTGGAGAAATTACTTCGCTATTAGCAGATTGTCCTTTAACTTTTTGCTGCGTACCATAATCGAAGCCAGCAGTTACACCAAATTTGTCTGTTAATTGAGCCACAGCATAAAAATTATGATATAACCTAATAACCGCAACTGCATTCTCCCCTTCTTTACCTAAATAATTGCTGTAATTTAATGTAAGTTTCGAGCTTGGTTTAACAGTTATTTGCACACCTCCGGCAGGTTTGCCGTTGCCATCCAATCTTTTAATTTTTTGCCATCCATTTAAGTATAAAACTGTTGCAGTTAATTTTCCATCGGCTGTGCCATATGTTAATTTAGCTCCAGCTTCATAATAAGGAGTATTTTCTGAAACAATATTTCTTGTTAGCACCCAACAATCTTTACTAATAGCGCTTTCAAAACCAATGTGCGATGAGAAAATTCCTGCATCTAACCATAAATTATCAGTTTTACTCAACTTTAAACCTGCATTGGCTTCAAATATATTTTTTAAAACACCAGGTTCAGCCGCTAAGTTTGCATTGGTATAAGTTCCAGCCATTAGGGCGATGTTTGCCCGAACAATTTCGCTTTCGTAATTGGCTTTTATAAAACCAAGATTTAAATTTACTTCATTATGTCGGTTATGTGAGTAAATAAATGAAGGGCGATTATTGTCTGCTGGTTTATTAAAATCGTAATT
Organism: Pedobacter sp. GW456-11-11-14-TSB4; assembly: GCF_059424425.1. NCBI lineage: Bacteria > Pseudomonadati > Bacteroidota > Sphingobacteriia > Sphingobacteriales > Sphingobacteriaceae > Pedobacter > Pedobacter sp. GW456-11-11-14-TSB4. Next base: position 398,215 of record NZ_JBWKZK010000003.1, on the reverse strand, counting down.
ATAATAGGTTTCTAAATAACCAGTTACTTTTATTTTTGATGTTTCTTGCGCTTGTAAGTTTGTTGCTGTTAATAAAGCTACAGCTGCTATGATTAGTTTTTTCATTTTTTTATATTGATTTCACAATTGAGGTGATTACACAGATTTTTATTTGTTTTGTCATCCAGAGTGCAGCGAAGGATCTCAAATTGAGTGAGTATTTTCCGCTTTGCGTTTGATTTCACAGATTTAAGGTGATTACACAGATTTTAATTTGTTTTGTAATCCAGAGTTTGTCGGAGGTTTTATTGCCGAGTTTATTCCTTCGTCAGCATAAAAAAATTAAAGCTCATCTAATGCCAAATTAAGCTTTAACACATTAACAGAAGTTGGACCAAAAAGACCTAACAATGGTTGTTGTGTGTTTTTTACAACCAATTCTGCAACTTTTCTTTCGTCAATTTTACGATAAGCTGCAATTCTTTTAATTTGAATGATTGCTCCTTGCTCTGAAATATTTGGGTCCAATCCGCTGCCTGATGCGGTTACCATATCTGAAGGTATATCAGCTTTTTTAATGCTCGGATTATATTTCAAAAGCGTATCTATTCTATTTAAAACTTCTTTTAAATAATCAGGATTTGATGGTCCTTTATTTGAACCACCAGAACCTGCTGCATTGTAATTTACAGCCGACGGCCTACCCCAAAAGTACTCTGGTTTAGTAAATGATTGACCCAATAAAGCATAACCGACAACTTGTCCATTTTTGGTGATTTTTTCTCCACCACCGTTGCCTTTACTAAATTTACCAGCTAAAGCAATGCTGATTGGATAGATGACGCATAACAACACTAATAACACTAATGTTAAGCGAAGAGATTGAATGATATTTTTTTTCATTTTATTTTAAATTTTTGTCATCCAGAGCGAAGCGAAGGATCTCTAAGATGAATGTTTACTTATATTTAATATTTTTTGTTGCCGTCCTGAGCTTATTGAAACATCTAACATTAAGATTCTTCTCCGCCGTTGCGGATCAGAATGACAAAGTCGTTTACACAAACAAGCCTACTAATAGATCGATCAATTTAATACCTATAAAAGGTGCTACAACTCCACCAATACCATATATAAATAGATTTCTCCTTAGTAAAGCTGTAGCTCCTATTGGTTTATAAGCCACACCTTTAAGCGCTAATGGAATTAAGATTGGAATAATGATCGCATTAAAAATAACAGCAGACATGATGGCACTTTCTGGTGTATGCAAACCCATCACATTTAAGCTTTGTAAAGCGGGTATAGATGCGATAAAAAGTGCCGGTACAATAGCAAAATACTTAGCAACATCATTTGCGATTGAAAAAGTAGTCAAAGTACCTCTGGTAATTAATAACTGCTTGCCAATCTCGACAATCTCTATCAATTTGGTTGGATCGTTGTCCAAATCAACCATGTTACCAGCTTCTTTTGCAGCTTGTGTACCACTATTCATAGCTACACCAACATCAGCCTGAGCCAATGCCGGCGCATCATTAGTACCATCGCCCATCATTGCAACCAACTTACCTAAGTTTTGCTCATTTTTAATGTAGTTCATTTTATCTTCAGGTTTTGCTTCCGCGATAAAATCATCTACACCAGCTTTTTCTGCAATGTATTTAGCAGTTAAAGGATTATCTCCAGTAACCATTACTGTTTTAACACCCATTTTACGTAAGCGCTCAAAACGTTCGCTAATACCAGGTTTAATAATATCCTGTAGTTCGATTACTCCTAAAGCTTTTTCGTTTTCGGTAACCACCAAAGGTGTTCCGCCATTAGAGGCGATAAATTTTACTTTCTCCTCAATATCAATTGGAAATATGTTGCCTGCATTTTGAACTATATTTTTCATTGAATCAAAAGCACCTTTTCTAATTCTTCTGCCATCAACAGTATCTATACCACTTGATCGGGTTTCGGCTGTAAATTTGATGAATTCAGATCCCGAAGGTGCGGTTTCTAAAACTTTACTTTCATCTCCTCTGGCTAATTCAATAATCGATTTTCCTTCTGGAGTTTCATCAGCTAAAGAACTTAATACACAGGCATCAATAAACATTTTCGGATCAACACCCTCAGTTGGATAAAAATTAGTCGCTTTGCGGTTACCAATAGTGATGGTTCCCGTTTTATCCAATAGCAAAACATCAATATCACCAGCAGTTTCTACCGCTTTACCAGATTTGGTAATTACGTTGGCTCTTAATGCTCTATCCATACCGGCAATGCCGATAGCAGATAACAAACCGCCAATTGTGGTTGGAATTAAACATACAAACAATGAAATTAATGCAGCAATAGTGATTGGCGTATTGGCATAAGCTGAAAATGGTTTCAGAGTTACACAAACGATAATAAAAACTAATGTAAAACTTGCCAAAAGTATGGTTAAGGCAATTTCGTTGGGCGATTTCTGTCTAGATGCACCTTCTACCAAGGCAATCATTTTGTCTAAGAAACTTTCACCAGGTGCGGTTGTAACTTGTACTTTAATTTCGTCTGATAATACTTTGGTACCACCTGTAACAGAAGATTTATCTCCGCCTGACTCACGTATTACTGTCGCCGATTCACCTGTAATTGCCGACTCATCTATAGTAGCAATTCCTTCAATAATTTCTCCATCCGTCGGAATAATGTCTCCAGCTTCGCAGATAAAAACATCTCCTTTTTTCAAGGTATTAGAAGAAAGAATTTCAAATCCACCATCTGCTAAAATCACTTTGGCTGGTGTTTCTTCCCTAGTTTTACGTAAACTGTCTGCCTGTGCTTTACCTCTCGCCTCGGCAATGGCTTCGGCGAAATTGGCGAACAAAACAGTTAATAATAAAACCATAAATATGGATAAATTATAAAGTGCTGAGCCTTCTCCAATATTAAATATGGAGTAGATGGTCACATATGCCATAATTACAGTACCTATCTCTACCGTAAACATAACCGGATTTTTGATCATTAACCTAGGATCTAGTTTAATGAAAGATTGTACGAGCGCTGATTTAACTTGTGCAGGCTCAAATAATTTTGTTGATTTCATTTTTATTATAAGTTAGTTGTCATCCTGAGCTTGTCGAAGGTGTTGTAAAAGCATTTCGACAGGCTCAATGTGACATTTTTATTTTAACATCGTAAAATATTCTGCAATTGGGCCTAATGCTAAAGCTGGGAAGTAAGAAAGAGCATTTAATACCAAAATCACGGCAAATGTCATTAAAGCAAATGTTTTAGTATCTGTTTTTAAAGTACCTGCACTCTCTGGTATAAATTTCTTTTTAGCCAATAAACCTGCTATAGCAATGGGACCAATAATTGGTAAAAAACGACCAAGAAAAATAATTACGCCAGTTAAAATATTCCAGAACATATTGTTATCACCCAAACCTTCGAAACCAGAACCGTTGTTGGCATTTGAAGAAGTTACTTCATACAACATTTCTGAGAAACCATGAAAGCCAGGGTTGTTGAGCCAATTTTGCGGTTGAACTGCCCAATCTGCATTACCATTATTTGTAAAAGTGTAAGATGCCAATACAGTACCTGCTAATATTAAAAAAGGACTTAGTAAGGTAATTAATGCCGCAATTTTGATCTCTCTTGCTTCTACTTTATGACCTAAAAATTCTGGCGTTCTACCTACCATTAAGCCAGAAATAAATACAGCTATAATGAGGTAAATGAAATAATTCAAAATCCCAACTCCGCAACCACCATACAAACCATTAATCATCATACCTAACAATTGCCACAAGCCAGTTAAAGGCATTGTACTATCATGCATTCCGTTTACCGAACCAGTAGAAATGATGGTGGTTAAAGTACTCCAGTAAGCTGTTGCCGCTGGTCCAAATCTTACTTCTTTACCTTCCATTGCGCCAGTAGTTTGCGAAATACCCAATTTTGCCAATGCAGGGTTACCATTTAACTCTGAGGTTAGTGTTGGGATCATCAAGAGCAGCATGCCAATTGTCATTACACCGAAAATCATCCAACCTAATTTTCTACGTCTGATGAAATAACCGAAACAAATTACCATCGCAATTGGGATAATTGTTTGTGCAATCATCTCTATCATATTGGTAAAATAACTTGGATTTTCTAATGGATGTGCGGAGTTAACACCAAAATAACCACCACCATTTGTACCTAAATGTTTAATGGCAATCATTTGCGCAGCCGGACCTCGAGACACATTAACTGTATCGCCCTGCATTGATAAAAACTGATCTTTTCCTTCATAGCTTGCTGGCGTTCCATTAAACGTTAAAAGCAAAGCAATAACAATAGAAAGCGGCAATAATAAACGAGTAATTGCTTTTACAAAAAACTCCCAAAAATTACCCAAAAAGGTTGATGTTTTATCTCTAAAAGCTTTAAACAAAACCACTGCAGCAGCAATACCTGTTGCAGCACTTACAAATTGCAAAAACATTAACACAAATTGCTGACTGAGGTAGCTTACACCACTTTCGCCAGAATAATGTTGTAAATTGCAATTGGCTACAAAACTGATAATGGTGTTAAAGGCCAAATCTGGCGTCATGCCTGGGTTACCATCCGGATTGTTTGGCAAACGATCTTGATACAGCAACACAAAAAAACCATAAATTAACCAAACTGAGTTAATTAGCAATAGGGCTTTTAAATGTTGTTTCCAATCCATTTGTTCTTTCGGATTGATGCCAGAAAGTTTGTAGATTATATTTTCAATTGGTTTAAGAAAGTCTGTCCAGACCTTTTCTCCTGCAAATACTTTTGCCAAATACTTTCCAAGTGGAATAGCAATTATAAGCGTTAGTAAGAATGTGGCAATGATGCCTAAAAATTCAGTATTCATTTTTTTTTAATTTTTTTTCTCCTTTAGGGGTTAAAAATTTTCTGGTTTAATAAGCACGTAAACCATGTAAAGGAATACGGCAATTGAAATGATAAATAGTGCCAACATAAGATTAGATTTCTTCGAACCAATTGATGGATTTATAGATGATCCAGCATAAGGCAATTAAGGTGAGCAATAAAACAATTGTATACATATAGTAATTAATTTCGTACCCCATACCAATTGTTAATCCAACAGATTGTAAACTAATTCAAATAATTGAAAAACAGATATTTACAGTTAATCCATAAATCTTAAGCATAAAAAAACCCTTCCATTTTGGAAAGGTTTTTATCATTATGGAAGGATAGTATATTTATTTTTACACAACGTCATCCTAAATTTATTTCAGGGTCTGTTATGCAATAACGATACTGAAATTAACTCAGCAGGACGACTCGATTAAATATTCTCTCCGATCTGATACTCTTCTATTTTTCTATATAACGTTGTTAATCCGATATTTAATAACCTAGCGGTTTCAGTTTTATTACCTTTAGTATGTAATAATACCTTTTGTATGTGTTGTTTTTCTATAGTTTGTAAATCGAAGGCATTCACATTTGGTGCATCTATAAAAAACTCATTTGGCAATTGATCTGTTGAGATGAGTTCTCCATCTGCTAAAATTACCAAGCGCTCAATTACATTTTTTAGCTCCCTGATATTTCCTTTCCATTGGTGTTTATTTAATGCCAACAAAAGCTTTTCATCCATTTTTAACGCATGGCGATTTACTTTCCTGCCAAACTCTTTCAAATAATATTCAGCCAATAAAGTAATATCCGCTTTTCGCTCTGCTAACGATGGTAAGTTTATTGTAAAAACAGATAGACGATAATATAAATCTAACCTAAAATCTCCAGCATCAGCTCTTTGTTTTAACTCTCTATTGGTGGCGGCAATAATTCTAACGTTAGTTTGTTGAGTTGTTGTTGCACCAATTTTTATAAAAGTTTGGTTTTCTAATACGCGTAAAAGTTTGGCTTGCAAATCCAGGTTCATCTCTCCTATTTCATCCAAAAAAAGTGTACCTCCGTTTGCTTCTTCCATCAAACCTTTTTTGTCTTTGTTGGCTCCAGTAAATGCACCAGCTTTGTAGCCAAACAATTCACTTTCTAATAACTCAGGACTAAAACCACTGCAGTTTAATGCCACGAAAGGTTTATTTTTTCTTGGGCTTTCATAATGTATTGCTTGTGCAAAAACCTCTTTTCCAGTACCCGTTTCACCTAATAATAAAACAGTAGTATCGGTAGCTGCAACTTTTTCTGCCAATGCAATTGCTTCTTTAATAGGTTTAGAAGTACCTAAAACAGTTTTAAAACTATATTTATGCGCAATTTGATGCTCTAATTGATAAACACGATGTTGCAACTCTGCCTTTGCAATGGCCTTGTAAACCAGAGGGATAATTTTATCATTGTCATCACCTTTGGTTAAATAATCAAATGCTCCATTCTTAATGGCTAAAACACCATCAGCTATTGTTCCGTAGGCAGTTAAATTGATAATTTCTATAAAAGATTTGATATTTTTAATTTGTTTAACCAGCTCCACTCCATTTGCATCGGGCAATTTAACATCACTTACCACAACCAAAATATCTTGATTAGCAATTATTTTTAAGCCTTCTTTGGCATTTTCTGCCTGATAAACTATAAAACCTTCTAACTCAATTATCCGAGCTAACAGGCTTCTAATCTTAATTTCGTCGTCTATAATAAGTATGGATGATTGCATAGCACTAAATTATAGCACAATATTAGTCATAATCATTAAATGCTTAAGATTCAAAAAAGAAAAATGAACATAAATTTTTAATTGTAAATAAATAAACGTTAATTAGACATTTATTAATTTCTTGTATGAACGAAGCAAACTATGTAATTGGTGTAGATTATGGAACAGATTCAGTACGTTCTGTAATTGTTGATACAGCCAACGGAAACGAAATCTCCTCTTCAGTATTCCTTTACCCACGCTGGCAAAAGGGTTTATATTGTAATCCATCTAAAAATCAGTTCAGACAACATCCACTAGATTACATCGAAGGATTAACTGTAACCATAAAAAATTGTATAGAAAAAGCTGGCGGTGAGCATATTGCAAAGCAAATAAGAGGTATTTCTGTAGATACTACCGGATCTAGTCCGGTTGCGGTTGATGAAAAAGGTGTGCCATTGGCATTAACCCCAGGATTTGAAGAAAATCCGAATGCCATGTTTGTACTTTGGAAAGACCATACTTCTGTTGGCGAGGCAAATGAAATTAATGCGCATGTTAAAAGTTTTAAAACCAACTACCTAAAATACGTAGGTGGAACTTACTCATCAGAATGGTTTTGGGCAAAGCTTTTACATGTACTTAGAGTTGATAAAGATGTGAGAAAGGCGACCGCATCTTGGGTAGAGCATTGCGATTGGGTGCCATTTTTATTAACTGGCGCTGCTGATGTTAAGGAAATGAAACGCAGCCGCTGTGCCGCTGGTCATAAAGCTTTATGGGCTGAGGAATTTGATGGTTTACCTCCAGAAAATTTCTTCGCTAAATTAGATCCCTTACTAAAAGGATATAGAGAAAAATTATTTAAAGAAACCTACACATCAGATGTTGTTGCCGGGAATTTAAGTCCTGCCTGGGCAGCGCATTTAGGTTTAAGCACCGATGTGGTAGTTGGTGTTGGTGCTTTTGATGCTCACATGGGCGCTGTTGGCGGACAAATTGAGCCCTATTATTTAAGTAAAGTAATGGGCACCAGTACTTGCGATATTTTGGTAGCTCCTAATACAGACATCGACGGAAAATTAATTAAAGGTATTTGCGGCCAAGTAAATGGATCGGTTATTCCGAACATGGCTGGTTTAGAAGCAGGCCAATCTGCTTTTGGTGATACTTATGCTTGGTTTAAAAATTTAATTAGCTGGCCTTTAAATCATTTACTTACTCAAACTACATTAATAGATGAGCAAACAGCCATTGCTCTAAAAGAAGAAATTGAAGGCAAAATTATTGCGACTTTAAGTGAGCAAGCCGCGGCATTAACAGAAGATTACGATGCAGAGTTTGCTTTAGATTGGTTAAACGGTAGAAGAACGCCAGATGCCAACCAAGAGTTAAAAGGCGCCATAAAAGGTTTAAGTTTAGGTACTGATGCACCGCGTATTTTTAGGGCATTAGCCGAAGCAACTTGTTTTGGAGCCAAAAACATTGTAGATCGTTTTAAAGAAGAAGGCGTACCTGTAAAAGGAATTATTGGCATTGGTGGTGTTGCTAAGAAATCGCCTTACATTATGCAAATGATGGCCGATGTTTTAGAAATGCCCATTCGCATTCACCGTTTTGAACATACATGCGCTTTAGGTGCAGCAATGTTTGCCGCAGTTGCGGCTGGTATTTATCCAACTGTAGAAGTTGCGATGGAAAAAATGGGTACTGGTTTCGAAAAAGAGTACAAACCAAATGCTAAGAACAAAAAAATGTACCGCGAACATTACGAGCAATATTTAGGCTTTGGCAGATACATAGAAAAATACAATAAAAGAGATGTAAAACCTTATCAATCATGAGTTATCAGGAAATAAAAGAGCAGGCTTATGAAGCCAATATGCAATTGCCAAAATTAAACTTGGTGCTTTTTACTTTTGGTAATGTAAGTGCTGCAGATCAAGCTAAAGGTGTTTTTGCAATAAAGCCCAGTGGCGTTCCTTATGAGCATTTAACAGCCGATAAAATGGTTGTGGTAGATTTTGATGCCAACATAGTTGAAGGCAGTTTAAGACCATCATCAGACACTAAAACACATGCGGTTTTGTACGAAAACTGGAATGAAATTGCAGGCATTGTTCATACACATTCCACTTACGCTACATCGTGGGCGCAAGCGCAAATGCCAATTCCCATTTACGGCACAACCCATGCTGATCATTTAACGACAGATATTCCTTGTGCGCCACCAATGGCCGATGAAATGATTAAAGGAAATTATGAGTATGAAACTGGTTTTCAAATTATTAATCATTTTATTGAGCTTGGTTTAAGCTACAAAGAAGTGGAGATGATTTTGGTGGGCAACCACGCTCCTTTTACATGGGGCAAAACAGCAGAAAAGGCAGTTTATAATAGTGCAGTTTTAGAATATACTGCGCAAATGGCATTGTTAACCCAACAAATTAACCCAAATGCGCCAAGGTTAAAAAACTCGCTGATTAAAAAACATTATGACCGTAAGCATGGAACTGATGCTTATTACGGACAAGAATAATTTCAGTTGGCAGTTTCCGGTTTTTAATTGCGAACTGTGAATTACAAACTGAGTTAGTAAGGTTTGCTGAAGTAAACTAAACCTGATTGGAGTGAACATGAGCCTGCGGCACACAGGCGAGTAAAACGAAAAGCAGGACTTTCGGGACCGATGAAAACCGAACATTGCTTTTCAAAAAAACAATGGAATACTATCGATTAACAATTAAGTAAAAAACGATTAAACAATATAAAAATGATTGATTTAAAAAAATTACAAGTTTGGTTCGTAACAGGAACACAACATTTATACGGTGAAGAAACTTTAAAACAAGTTGCCGAGCATGCACAAGAAGTAGCTAACTCGCTAAGTGCAAACAAAAATATTAGTGCTACTGTGGTCTACAAGCCTATTGTAAAAACCACTGAAGAGATTTTTGAAACTTTACAACAAGCCAATGTGGATGAAAACTGTATTGGTGTAATTACCTGGATGCACACCTTTTCTCCAGCTAAAATGTGGATTAGAGGTTTAAATATTTTACAAAAACCTTTGTTGCATTTGCACACCCAATTTAATCGTGATATTCCTTGGGATACTATTGATATGGATTTTATGAACCTAAACCAAAGTGCGCATGGCGATAGAGAATTTGGGTTTATGGTATCTCGTATGCGCAAAGATCGCAAAGTTGTGGTAGGCCATTGGCAAGATGAAGAAGTTGCAAAACAAATTGATGTTTGGTGCCGTGCCGCTGCCGGTTGGAACGATTGGCAAGGTGCAAAATTTGCTCGTTTTGGAGATAATATGCGTTATGTGGCTGTAACTGATGGCGATAAAGTAGAAGCTGAAATGAAATTTGGTTTCTCGGTAAACACCTATGGCATAGGCGATTTAGTGGCTATAATTAATGCAGTTAGTGATGCTGATGTTAAAACTTTGGTAGCAGAATATGAAGCTACTTATCATATGACCGATGATTTGAAAACGGGTGGTGCTAAACATTCATCGGTTTATGAAGCAGCAAAAATTGAGTTAGGTTTAAGAAAATTCTTAGTTGATGGCAACTTTAAAGGTTTTTCTGACACGTTTGAGGATTTACACGGTATGATCCAATTACCAGGTATTGCGGCGCAACGCTTAATGGCCGATGGTTATGGTTTTGCTGGCGAAGGCGATTGGAAAACTGCTGCTTTGGTACGTGCTTGTAAAGTTATGGGTGCTGGTTTACCAGGTGCAAATGCATTTATGGAAGACTATACCTACCATTTCGATCCGCAAAATTCAATGGTTTTAGGCTCACACATGTTAGAAATTGATGCTTCTCTGGCCAATGGAAAAGCAAGTTTAGAAGTTCATCCTTTGGGCATTGGTGGTAAAGCAGATCCCGCTCGATTAGTATTTAATGTGGCTGGCGGCAATGCTGTAAATGCATCATTAATAGATATGGGCAACCGTTTCCGCCTGTTAATTAACGAAGTTGAAGCTGTTGAAGTTGAAAACGAATTGCCAAATTTACCAGTTGCAAGGGTATTATGGAAACCACTGCCAGACATGAAAACAGGGTGTGCGGCCTGGATTTATGCTGGTGGTGCGCACCATACTGTATATAGTCAGAATTTAAGTACTGAACATTTGCTAGATTTTGCTAATATTGCTGGACTAGAATACATTAACATTGGAGCTGATACTAAATTGAACCAATTTAGAAACGAACTGCATTGGAACGAAGTTTTCTATAAATAAAACAACCTAACCAAATATAAACTTATATGAATAATCTTTCACCGATAGACTATGCAGTCTTTATCTTTTACTTTGTGCTAATTTCCGGCTACGGTTATTGGATTTACAGAAGCAAAAAAAACACCGCAGTTAAAGGTACTAACGATTTCTTTTTAGCAGAAGGATCTTTAACATGGTGGGCCATTGGTGCCTCATTAATCGCTTCGAACATTTCGGCAGAGCAATTTATAGGCATGAGCGGACAAGGCTTTACTGTAGGTATTGCAGTAGCCGCTTACGAATGGATTGCTGCAATTGCTTTAATTATTGTAGCAGTGTGGTTTATACCCATTTACTTAAAGAATAAAATATTTACCATGCCACAGTTTCTGCAAACCAGATACAATGAAACTGTGAGTTTAATTATGGCCATTTTCTGGTTATTCCTATACATTTTTGTTAACCTAACTTCAATTTTATATTTGGGTGCTATCGCGATAAGTAGTATCGTAGATCCAGAATATTTTAAATACATTATTATCGCATTAGCTGCTTTTGCGCTTTTAATTACCCTTGGCGGTATGAAAGTTATTGGCTTTACCGATGTTATACAAGTGGTAGTTTTAATAATCGGTGGTTTGGCGACAACTTATATTGCTTTAACATTGGTTAGTCAGCATTTTGGTATGGGTAATGATGCCATTGCTGGTTTTAAAATGTTGATGACAGATTCGCCAGACCATTTTAAAATGATTTTAGATAAACCCGACGCCAACTCTACACAAGAATATGTAAACAAATACCTTTCCCTACCTGGTATTGCCATGTATTTTGCTGGTCAGTGGATTGTGAACTTAAACTATTGGGGCTGTAACCAATACATTACTCAAAGAGCTTTAGGTGCAGATTTAAAAACCGCTAGAAAAGGAATTTTATTTGCTGGTTTCCTAAAATTAGGGATGCCAATTATCGTAATGTTACCTGGTATTGCAGCTTATGTTTTGCACAAAAACGGTGCATTACAATCAGAAATGGCGCCTAACGGAAAAGTAGTTGCCGACAACGCTTATTCTGCAATTTTAACATTTTTACCTACAGGTTTAAAAGGACTTTCATTGGCAGCATTAACAGCTGCAATTGTAGCTTCGTTGGCTGGTAAAGCAAATAGTATCTCAACCATTTTTACCTTAGATATTTATAAAAAATACCTCAATAAAGGTGCTTCAGAAAAAAACATGGTAATTGTTGGTCGTCTAGCCATTTTTACCGCCATGTTTATTTCTATCGTTTTCACTTGGGATGATTTACTAGGTATTGGCGGCGAAGGCGGTTTTACTTTCATCCAAAAATATACTGGCTTTATTAGTCCGGGGGTATTTGCGATGTTTATTTTAGGTATGTTTTGGAAACGCACAACAGGCACAGCAGCAGTTGCAGGTTTAATATCTGGTATCGCATTTTCATTCTTCTTCAACAGTTTTGCAACCTCAATTTTCGGTAACGAAACATGGTTATACACCGCATATTTAAATAGTAATGGTGTTTACGAAATTCCATTTTTAATTTGGATGGGTTGGGCATTTGCCTTTACCATGCTCATTATGATTGGTTTAAGTTTAGCCGGACCAAAGGTTAACCCTAAAGCTTTCGAAATAGATAAATCAATGTTTAGAGTTTCTAATGGCGTAATGGCAATGATTGTTATTACATTATTGATCTTAATTATGCTTTACGTAAGGTTTTGGTAAATAAATAATCCGCTCTATCTAAGCGATAATCTTAATTGGTTATCGCTTTTTTTATATAAAATATTTTTATTGACTTGAAAAACAATGGCATGCTTTCATCGCAATTTCAGCCCCTCTTTTCACTTCTGCCGATGAAAAATCGGCATCCGTTTCAATAGGGTTTATATTACAGCGTTTTTGGTTCTTAGGTACGGTTGCAAGGTGCATAAAAGCCATGTATATTGAAAAGTCTCGTAACGAATGTTTTTGTAGAGACTGATATTACCCTTATTTTTTAATTTGAGGTAATTGTATCAATCGGAGGATAAGCTGATTTTATTAAATCAAGTTAAGTACCCTGAATTTAGCATGTTTTGTCATCCAGAGCGCAGCGAAGGATCTCTATCATTAAATTCTTAAACGAGATTTCTCGTTCATCGGAATGACAAAACTTGTCAGCAGTGATACGCTATTGCCGACGATTGCATCCCCGCCAACGTATTTATAATTCTTAACTAAATGACATTGAAGCAATGTTCACCCCTGCCCAAGTATTTATAAAATCATGTTGAGCAACAGCAAGGTTTGCCCTACAACTATACCCAATCAATTCCTTTTTTTAATAAATTTTGAGTTTTTTCTTCTTCACCTCCAGCTTCAATCTTTGGATTGTAGTTCCATTTTGCTGTAGGTGGCAAGCTCATTAAAATGCTTTCTATTCTTCCGTTAGTTTCTAAACCAAACTTAGTACCAGCATCATAAACTAAATTAAACTCTGCATAACGACTGCGACGTAAATATTGCCATTCTTTGTGTGCATCAGTAAAATCCTCATCACGGTTACGATCAATTAACTCGGCATAAACAGGTAAAAAAGTATTGCCAACCGCCTTAGAAAATTCTAAGATCTGATGAAAATCCAATCCTGTACTTTCTGGTTTTAATCTATCGTAAAAAATACCGCCAACTCCCCTAGTTTCTTCACGGTGTTTAATAAAGAAATAATCATCGGCTGTTGCCTTAAACTTAGGGTAAAATGAAGCATCAAACTCATCGCATGTTTGTTTTAAACGATGGTGAAAAAAGCGAGCATCCGTAGGGATTACATAATGAGGAGTAAGATCTATACCACCACCAAACCAGCGTGTTTGCTCATCCATTTCAAAATACCGAATATTCATATGTATAATAGGCACAAACGGATTTTCGGGATGCATTACAATAGAAACACCTGTTGCAAAAAAATCATCGCTCTCTACCTTAAAAGCATTTTTAACCGCTTCTGGTAATTTACCGTGAACAGCAGAAAAATTTACACCTCCTTTTTCTATTACATTTCCATTTTGCATTACACGTGTACGGCCACCACCGCCACCATCACGTTGCCATAATTCTTCTTCAAACTTTGCTTTTCCATCTGCAATCTCCAAACCTTCACAAATACTATCTTGTATCTGCTGATATGCCAATGCTACTTCGTCCCTAAACATGCTCTTCTCGTTTTAATGTTCTAATGTTGCAAAATTGTAAGGTTGAAACCAACGATTACAAATCCCTGCACCTAAAAAATTTCTACATATAAATAATAACATAAAGGTAAGGCTATTGAAATGCTAAAGACTGTTTAAGTTTTAGATTTACTATTTTTTGACATACCAGATAGAAGTGAGATTTGAGAAGTGAGATTTGAGAAAAATGAATTATTGACACCAATGAACAACTGAGAACAATGAACTATTGAACTATTGAACCAACTCAAACCTCAACGTAATCTAAATCTTTGCTAAATGTTTCTTTAAGCTGACTTAATGCAACCAGAGAGATCGCTAAACAGATAAAACCAACAACCATTGCACCTTGTAAAATGCCAAATTCATCTTTAAAAAACTGAAAAGCAATTAAGATAATTACCAAAGAACCGCGAACAAAATTAGGAACCGTTGTAGTAACTGTTGCCCTTAAATTAGTGCCAAATTGCTCTGAAGCTATTGTTACAAAAGTTGCCCAATAGCCAGAAGCAAATCCTAAAAATAAACTCAACCAGACAAATGTCTTTGGTGTTAAACCAAATGAGTATAAATAAACAACTATTGCAACACCAGTTAGCAATAAAAATATTAGCATCACTTTTTTACGCGATTTTAAAACTTGGGCCAGCAAACCAGCAACAACATCGCCTACAGCAATACCAATGTAACAATACATAATGCCTTCGCCGGCATTAATAACGCCATTTGCACCTAAAGCTTTGCCAAATTCTGGCGAAAAGGTAATTAAAACCCCCACTACAAACCACAACGGCAGGCCAATTAAAATGCAGCACAGATATTTTTTAAAACGCACTTTATTGTTAAAGAGCATGAGCATGTTACCACGAATAAATGCACTTTCTTTCACTTCTTTAAACATACCAGATTCTGCCAAGCCCACACGTAATAGTAGCAGCAACAGGCCCATACCACCACCAATAAAATAACTTGTTTGCCAAGTATAGTAATCGCCAATTAAAGCTGCAGCAACAGCACCCAATAAGCCAACGCCAGCAACAATCATTGTGCCGTAGCCACGGTTCTCTTTGCTCATATTCTCGGTAACCAAGGTAATCCCTGCACCAAGTTCACCAGCTAAACCGACGCCGGCAATAAAACGAATTATGGTGTACCAAGTTACCGAAGTAACAAAGCCATTGCCAATATTGGCCAATGAGTATAAAATGATTGAACCAAATAGCACACTTAGTCTGCCTTTTTTATCTCCCAAAATACCCCATAAAATACCGCCAACCAACATCCCCATCATTTGGCTATTGATTACCGTAGCGCCTATATCTAACAAATCGGCATCAGCAACTCCTAATTCTTTTAGGCTTTTAACTCTAACTATGGAAAATAAAATAAGATCGTAAATGTCTACAAAATAGCCTAGTGCGGCCACGATAATAATAAGCGTAACGTTACGCTTGTTGGTTTGGTTCATTATATATTAAGTTTGGTGGGCTTAAACTACCAAAAAAATAGGGTGAATCAAAAAAGCCTCCTTCCACGATGTGAAAAAAGGCTTAAAATTAATTAACTATTAAATAAAATCTATTTCGGCATTAATACAGCATCAACTACATGAGTAACACCATTGCTTGAAACTACATCTGCAATTGTAACTTTAGCGTTGTTGATCATTACCACACCGTCTTTGATAGAAACTTTTAATTTACCACCTTGTACAGTAGTTAATTCTTGTCCATCTTTTAAGTCAGCAGCTTTAACAGCTCCAGGTACTACATGGTAAGTTAAAATTTTAGTTAAATCAGCTTTCATTTCTGGTTTCATTAAACCATCTAAAGTAGCTTTAGGAATTGCATCAAAAGCAGCATTTGTTGGTGCAAATACTGTGAATGGACCAGTTCCGCTTAAAGTTTCTACTAAACCTGCTTGTTTTACAGCTGCAACTAGAGTAGTATGATCATTAGAACCCATTGCATTTTCAACAATGTTTTTAGAAGGCACCATCATTGCGCCGCCAACCTCAACACCAGCTTCAGTCATTGATGTATCAGCCATCATGGTATCGACAGCAGTAGTGTCACCCATTGATGAATCAGAAGTGTTTGAATTACATGCAGCAGACATAGCAATAATTGCTACACCCATTGCTAAGCTTAAGAATTGTTTTTTCATTTTATTCGATTTTAAGTTTTGTTTGAACTACTTACGAGATAAAATGAAGATTGGTTTTTACGAGCTTAAGATATTTAAATTATTTAATCACCAACGAATCTACAGACAAAGTTGATGCACTAAAAAAGCCTAAAGCACCATTATTAAAATTAGATTCTGGGTTAGCTGGCGTAGTTGGCGGACCACCATTGCCAGTAATTTGGGTGATAGAAAAGAGATATTTATAAACTTTTTCATCAATAGTTAACAACTGAATTTTCACTTTATCACCTGTAACTAACTCTGGCTCATCAATAAAAATATTGTTTTTTACTTCTCTTCCATCAGTAAAGCGATCAGAATCAACATAAAACCTGTTATTTTTTAAATTATTAATAAAAACTCTATTGTAATAAAAATTAGCAACACCTGCTGGGTCATCAAAATTAACCTGAACAATTTTTCTGGTTTCGCCAAAAGCAGAAAGCTCTATTTGATTTAATGATTTTATGCGAACCCTTTTTGGCATTACTGAAGTTGCAACATAGGTTTTACCATTTGTATTAACTGTAATCGTATACTTTTTTCCCTCTATCCCTTTATATCTTGTAGAAATATAATTGCCTGGAGTTTGTTCTGTATAAGTTATAGTTGGCCCATTTTCTTCTGTTAACGTAACTACTGCACCGCTCACCGGAACTTTTTTAGTAGTTACATCAAAATTTGTTGTGTTTGAAAGTGAAACGATGTGCCTAACATCTAAATCAGTAAAAATAGCTTCTATAACTAATTTAGGTTCGGTATTTTCTAATTGCAAATCGATGACTTTTTCACATGATGAAAAAAGAAATGCAAAACCAGCAATTACAAAGAATGAGATCTGTTGAATAAAATTTTTCATAGTTAAAATTTGAAATTCCAAGTAACTGATGGAATAATACCGAATAAAGAAGTTTGTACAGCCTGCGTTTGTGATGTATTATCTGGATTATCTTCGAAATTAATTGCGAATGGATTTTTTCTATTATACAGATTATAGATACCAAAATTCCAACTTGATTTAAATTTCTTGTTAGGTTTACCTTCTAGCGTTGCAGAAACATCTAAACGATGAAAATCTGGTGTTCTACTTGAATTACGATCGCCATAATAAAAAATGGTTTGTCCGTCCAAAACATATTTCCCGATCGGGAAAGTAACTGCATTACCGCTACTGTATACAAACGTTGATGAGAAAATCCAACGCTTACCTGGCTTATAAATACCCACAACAGAAACGTCATGCGGTCTATCCTGACGAGCGTTAAACCAATTACCATTACTTATTAAATCAAATTGGCGTTCTGTTTTTGATAAAGTATAACCTACCCAACCATTAAACTTGCCGTATTTCTTTTTAACAAATAATTCTAAACCATAAGCTCTGCCTTTACCATAAATCAAATCGGCTTCTACATTTTGGTTACCACGTAAATCGGTACCGTTTCTATACTCAATTTGGTTTTGCATTGGCTTATAGTAAACCTCAGCAGAAAATTCGTAATCGTTGTCTTTAAAATTATTAAAATAACCTAGTGAGAATTGATCTGCCAATTCTGGTTTGGTATTTAAACTATTCATAATGTACAAATCTGTTGGCGATGTAGCGGTAGAATTAGACATTAAGTGTAAATTTTGTACATTTCTAGTATAAGATGTTTTAATAGATTTGGTATCATCTAACTGAAAACTGGCAGAAAAACGAGGCTCTAAATTAAAATAGCTTTTAACAATTTCGCCAGATTTATAAAAGGTAGAGCTTGTTTCTAAACCATCATTATTATAAGTTTTAAAGTTACCACCACCTAAAAGTGAAAAAGATGAAATCCTTAGCCCATAAACCAATTTAATCTTGTCACTTACATTATATTGATCCGAAATATAGGCTGCCAATTCTATCCCTTTTCTGTTTTCTATTTTAATTTCATTTACACTTGATGTACTCGGAGAAGAAATTTCACCCGGAGCAATGGTATGGTGAATGGCATCAAAACCGAACTTTAACTCATGTTTATTATTTAATGAGAAATTAAAATCTTGCTTTAAATTAAAATCGCTAATGCTCGAGTTAACCTGAAATTCACTTCCGCTTAATAAATTCTCAATGGTGTAATCGTATTTACTTACAATTAATGAGGTATTAGAAAATAACCTGTTGCTAAACAAATGGTTCCAGCGTAATGTACCAGTTGCGTTGCCCCAATTAAAACCAAAAGTATTGCTCAAGCCGAGTTTATCTCTACCAAAATATCCTGATAAGTAAACTGTATTTTTATCATCTAATTGATAGTTAGCTTTAGCATTTAAGTCATAAAAATAAAGTGTATTGTTTCTTAATGAAGTATCTGGAGCAAAAGCTAAAAAAGCATCTGCATAAGTTCTTCTTCCGCTAATCATAAAAGAGCTTTTGTCTTTTACAAATGGCCCTTCTACTTTTAATCTCGATGAAATTAAGCCAATACCACCTTCAAATGTAGTTTCTTTTTTATTTCCATCATTCATTCGCACGTCTAAAACAGATGACAATCTACCACCATATTGAGCAGGCATTCCACCTTTGTAAACGGTAACATCTTTAATCGCGTCAGAATTAAAGGTAGAGAAAAAGCCAAGCAAGTGTGATGCATTGTAAACCGGAGCTTCATCTAACAAGATCAAATTTTGATCTGTCGCTCCGCCCCTTACGTAAAAACCGCTATTACCTTCGCCAGCAGATTTTATACCCGGTAAAAGTTGCAAAGTTTTTAAAATATCTTTCTCGCCAAAAAGTACCGGAATATTCTGAATATCTTTCACATTCAGCTTTTCTACACCCATTTGTGGTTTTACCAAATTTTCATTTCTTCTAATATTGGTAATTACAACCTCACTTAAGTTATTAGACTCTTCTATGCTAAAATCTTGTTTCGTATTTGCCGTAATGTTTAAATCTTTAGTAATGGTAATATAACCCACGTAAGAAATCTCAAATTTATATTGTCCGGCAGGCAAATTAATACTGTAAAAACCATAGTTATTGGTTGATGTACCTAATTGTGAAGCACCAGAAATTTTAACACTGGCTCCAATAAGTGTTTCGCCAGTTGCTGTATTTTTTACAATACCATTAACGGTGTAATTCTTTTGCGCAAATAATTCAGTTGTATTAAAGCAATAGAGTAAGATTATAAAAACCTTAAAAGCTAGAATTCTCTTCAAAATATTTATTAATTAGTGTTGTTTCGCCAAAATTAAGGTTACTATGCTAAAGTTTTGTAAAGTTTTAAGGGAGAATAATCGATAGAATGTAAAATTAATTTCCACTTATTTGCAATTAGATAATAGATGTTGACCAATTAATTTTTAAACTTCAATTGTATTGTTGATATTTAAAATATTATGAAAGTATCAGAAAGCGCCTTAAAATGGGCTATGAATGCCTATCCGCCATTGTTATTTCAGCGAATTTGGGTTAAAAAGTTTCATAAAAATTTTTTGGGTGTCGATGTTAAAATTAGCAACAGTTTTTTAAACAGAAATTACAACGGCTCTATTTTTGGAGGTACTATTTACGCCGCAACTGATCCATTTTACGCTATACTTTTTGATCAATTAAT
The DNA here is from genome assembly GCF_059424425.1 of Pedobacter sp. GW456-11-11-14-TSB4. Taxonomy (NCBI): domain Bacteria; kingdom Pseudomonadati; phylum Bacteroidota; class Sphingobacteriia; order Sphingobacteriales; family Sphingobacteriaceae; genus Pedobacter; species Pedobacter sp. GW456-11-11-14-TSB4. Next base: position 378,329 of record NZ_JBWKZK010000003.1, on the reverse strand, counting down.
GCAACGTAAAGGTTTTAAAGTAAGAGTTTGGCTTAAAAGTGCATCTATCAATTATTTAAAACCTGGTTTAACAAATTTGTATTTTACCATTAAAATAACTGATGAAATGATTGCCGAAGCCGAGAGTTCTTTAAAAGAAACAGGGAAATTTGTAAAGGCTTACCCAATGGAATTATTTAATGCAAAAGGAGAATTGTGTGCAACTGTGATGAATGAAGTTTATTTGAGAAATAAGTTTCCTGGAGAAAACCAAACTGTAGCTATTTAATTAATATACGGCAATGAATATCAAAAGATTAATTCTTGAAGGTGAGAATGTTAGTTTAGATTTTAAAAAAACGATTAGCAGCAGTCAAAAAATTGCCAAAACATTAGTAGCCTTTGCCAATAACCGTGGCGGTAAACTTTTAATTGGCGTAGCCGATGATGGAAGTATTAAAGGTGTAAAGGCCGAAGATGAAGAAAAATACATGATTACCAAAGCAGCCCATGTTTTTTGCAAACCTGCTTTAGAACCCAAATTTGAAGAAATATATGTGGATGATAAATTGATCTTGATTGCAGAAATTGCCAAGAGCAACTTAAAACCGCATTACGCCATGGACGAAAACAGCAAATGGTGGGTTTATTTTAGGGTAAAAGATAAAAGTGTATTGGCCAGCAAAATAATTGTTGATGTTTTAAAAGAAAGTAACAACGAAACTGGCCAGCTTATATCGTATTCAGATCAAGAAAAAAAGCTGCTTAATTATTTAGAAGAACACGGCAGAATAACATTAAAAGAATACAGCAAATTGACTAGAAGTGCCCATAAAAAAGCACAAAAAATTATCGTGAGCTTAATTTTAACTGGTGTTTTACAACCTCATACTTCAGAAAAGGAAGAATATTTTACCGCGGTTGACATAAAGTAACTCATTATTACCCTATCGGCTGGTGTTTTCACCTGCCTAAACTAAAATAATATTTTTTGAAGCGCAAGGATACTGGTTTCTATAAGCCTTGCTCCTGCTTTACGCTTTTATCTTCAATTTTTAATAAAATTGTAAATACCGCTGCAATCAGGGCTATAATTAAAGTTTGTGCAGGTAAAACGGTAATAGATGCAAATACCTGCTTAAAATAAACCTGATTTAACGGAAACACTTTTACCAGAAGTGGTGAGGGGCGATTTGGTGTAAAAGATTGGAGTGAGAGCAGGACTTACTTTAATAGAAAGTTGCTTTTGCTTTTCAAAATATCAAAACAATTATTATTCTATAGGCTACTGTCTTCACCTGCCGAAACCAATTTATATTTTTTGAAGCGCAAGGATACTGGTTTTTATAAACCTTGCTCCTGCTTTACGCTTTTATCTCCAATTTTTAACAAAATTGTAAATACCGCTGCAATCAGGGCTATAATTAAAGTTTGTGCAGGTAAACCGTTAATAGTTGCCAATACCTGCGTAAAATAAACCTGATTTAACGGAAATACTTTTACCAGAAGTGGCGAGGAGCGATTTGGGGTAAAAGATTGGAGTGAGAGCAGGACTGACATTAAATGAAAGCTGCTTTTTGCTTTTCAAAATATCAGAGAGTTAATTTATAAAAAACGGCTATCCTCAATTATCATTAAATTTTAAAGAATAAGTAAAAGATTACAAATAAAAACATCAATTTTGTAGGGTATGTTACAAACTTTTTTAGCCAAATATAAACCTTACTACAAAGAAAACTTAATACTTGCCTTGCCCATTGTGGGTTCGCAAATTGGCCATATGGCTGTACACATGGCCGATAGCATTATTGTTGGTCAGTTTGCTGGTACTGTACAATTAGCTGCCGTTTCTTTGGTAAACAGTCTTTTCATGTTAGTTTTAGTTTTAGGTTTAGGTATTTCTTATGGCTTAACACCGCTAATTGCACAAGCTAATGGCAGAAAAGATAACAATGAATGTGGCCGATTGCTTTCTAACAGCTTAATAATTAACATTATAACCGGCATATTTTTATATTGTTTTATACATTTTGGTACGCTTGCTGTAATTAATAATATTGGGCAATCTCCAGATGTGGTTTTTCATGCCAAACCGTATTTAGCCTACCTTTCTTTATCTATTGTGCCGCTAATGATTTTCCAAACCTTTAAGCAATTTGCTGAGGGTTTAGGATTTACATTACAAGCCATGCTAATTTCTATTTTTGGCAACGTAATTAATATTGTAATTGGCATTGTGTTGGTTAGAGGCATGTTTGGTTTTGAAGCAATGGGGGTTTCTGGGGTTGGTATTAGCACATTGATAGACAGAACTTTAATGGCAATAGTAATGGCTTTGTATGTGCTAAAGTCTAAAAATTTTAAAATATTTTTAAAAGAATTTAAAATTTACGCAATAGATAAATTACGCAGCTTAGCAATTATAAGAATTGGCGCTCCGGTTGCCATGCAATATATTTTTGAGATTAGCGCCTTTAGTGGTGCAGCTATAATTATTGGCACCATAGGCACGGCTGAGCAAGCTGCACATCAAATTGCTATAAATTTGGCGGCTTTTACTTATATGATTGCAAGTGGTATCGCATCATCAGCAACCATTAAAACCGGAAATTATTTAGGGCAGCGTAGTTTTACAGATTTGCGCAGATCTGCAATTGCAAGTTACCATGTTGTAATTTGTTTTATGGTATTTACGGCCTTACTTTTTGTTTTAGCAAATACAATTCTACCTTATATTTACACCAAAGACACAGAAGTAATTGCTATTGCTGCTCAGTTGCTTATTATAGCAGGATTTTTTCAGCTGTTTGATGGAACCCAAGTTGTTGGTTTAGGGGTTTTACGTGGCATTGGCGATGTAAATGTTCCAACCATCATCACCTTTTTATCTTATTGGATTATTGGGATTCCAATAGGTTATATTTTAGGTTTTCATTTTAATTTAGGTGAAAAAGGAATTTGGTACGGATTAACTTTCGGTTTATTGACCGCATCTATTTTATTGTTTTTTAGGTTTCAATTTAAAACAAGGCTGTTGATACAGCAAAAAGTAGATTTAGAGTGAAAAAGTTTGTTGCAATTTTAACATTGGTTTTTAGCTTTTTATTGGTGTTATCTTTTAGATCGATAGATTTTATTGGCAATGCAGAAACTGTAGATTCATTACGCAAAAGATATAGTGAACCAATTGATAAATGGCCAAAACCAACAATAGATAAAGGAATTAACTTTTTAGAGTTTGGTTTAGTTCCAAAAATTTCAATTGATTTAAGTATTGATAGCAACAGAAACAGAGTTGAATTAGGTAAAATCTTATTTTTTGATCCTCGATTATCGGCATCTAATGAAATTTCGTGTGCAAGCTGCCATAAACCAGAGTTGCATTTTACAGATGGTTTGGATGTTTCTTTAGGCCATAAAAAGGCGAAAAATACACGCAACTCTCCTAGTTTAGAAAACGTAGCTTTTTACAAGCATTTGTTTTGGGATGGAAGAGCTCAAACATTAGAAGAGCAAGCAAACGGACCACTTTCATCTGAAATAGAAATGCACCAAGACATGAAAGTTTTGCCTAAAAAACTAAGCAAAATTAAGGGTTATCGTAAACTATTTCTCGCTGCGTTTGGTGATGAAAAAATTGATAATGATCGCGTACTTAAAAGCATAGCTGATTTTCAACGAACGCTAACAAGTGGCAATTCAGATTTTGATAAATTTCTTTTAGGAGATAAGCAAGCGCTTACTGACCAACAACTTGTTGGTTTAAATTTATTTAGAACAAAAGCCAGATGCATGAATTGCCATTTTGGACCATTATTTACCGATCAAGATTTTCATAACCTTGGATTGTCAAATTTTGGTGAAAAAAATCAAGATTTAGGAAGATATTTGGATACCAAAAAACCAGAAGATGTAGGTAAGTTTAAAACTCCTGGATTAAGAAATGTAATGAAAACAGGCCCATGGTTTCATAATGGAACAGTAAGTAGCATGGAAACTTTAATGGGTCTGTATAACATGGGGATGCCTTTTCCGGCATTTACATTGGCGCAATTAGATGATCCTCTTTTACCAAAACATGATAAATTATTAAGGGGAATTAGATTGAGTAATGGCGAAATTAAGGCAGTTATTGCATTCCTTCATTCGCTTTCTTCTCCAACTCCAAAAATGGATGTACCAAAGCTACCCAGATAATTTTGTTATATTTGTAAACTAAATGATCATTCCTCTTAAATGAAAAAACGCATTCTTGTAATAGAACATAACAAAGATATTCTTGATCTTATTTCTTTGGTTTTAGTTGATGCCGGCTTTGAAGTGGTAGCTTCTATAAATGATAAAGATATTTTAGAACAAGCTATTAGTATACAACCAGATGCGATATTATTAGATATATTAAAAGTAACTGATGAAGGTACAGAACTTTGCAGAAAGTTTAAGGATGTTCATGAAACTTGTCACATACCGGTAATTGTGTTGTCTACACACCCTCAAATCCATAAAGTTAAAGATGTTTGTGCAGACGACATTGTAGAAAAGCCTTTTGATATTGATGCTTTGTTAGAAACATTGGAAGATCAACTCAAATCTTAAGATTAGATTTTAAGATTTTGATCGTTTTTATCAGGAGTTAGCTCCTTTTCATTAAGTTCTTTCTCTAAGTTTTTTTGATCTTTTTTATTTCTCTTGATTACAAAAACTATAAACAAAGCAATTGCTACAACCAATACCGAAATTACAATTACATTAAACTCCATAAAATTTATTTTTGTGGTTACAACGTAAATATAGCTATTTAGTTTGGCTTTAAAATTAACTAAATATTAAATTTTATCCATATCAGGAAACAGAGATTGCTGATAACCTTCAAATTTATCTCTCATTTTAATTTCTCCAAAATTCGAAAAACCGACACCAATTAGTCTTACTTTTTTACCCTCAAAATCGGTGTTCGCCAAAATTTTCTTACAAACTTCAAGGGCTTGACTAATATCTGTGATGGGTACTGCTAGCGAAAAACTTCTGGTGATTTGTTTAAAATCAGCAAACTTAATTTTTACAGTTAATGTTCTTCCGTAAATTTTATAACGCTCTAATCGTGCAAAAGCAGATTGAGCTACTTTGGTTAAATATTCTTCTAATTCCTCACCTTTATCTAAATCTTCAGCAAAGGTATCCTCGGCACTAATAGATTTAATTTCATGATGAGGTTGAACTGGCCTATTGTCAATTCCACGAACAATGTTGTAAAAAAACTTTCCGCTCTTGCCAAATAATTGCGTAAGTCTTGCTTCGGTTTGTTTCTTTAAATCTAATCCGGTATGCAAACCTTGTCTCTTCATTTTTTCTGCTGTTACCTTTCCAACTCCATAAAATTTCTCAACGGGTAGCTTTTCCATAAACTTTTCCATTTTAGATGGACCGATGAAGGTTAAACCATCTGGCTTATTCATGTCTGAGGCAATTTTGGCCGTAAACTTATTGATAGAAACACCTGCTGATGCAGTTAAATTCAACTCCTCTTTTATCGCTTGTTTAATTTGTTCGGCAATGGTAATGGCAGAGCCGATGTTGAGTTTGTCTTCGGTAACATCAAGATAAGCTTCATCCAATGATAAGGGCTCAATTAGATCGGTATATCTGCTAAAAATTTCTCTAATCTTTTTCGAAACATCTTTGTAAGCATCAAATCTTGGTCTCACAAAAAGAGCATACGGGCAAAGCTGTTGCGCTTTTTTGCTTGTCATGGCAGATTTAATACCAAACTTTCTGGCCTCGTAACTTGCGGTTGCAACTACACCACCTCTACCTTCTGGCGAGCCACCAACCACCAAAGGTTTACCTCTATATTCTGGAAAATCACGCTGCTCAACCGAAGCATAAAAAGCATCCATATCAATATGGATAATTTTTCTAACCTCAAGAGCGTTTTGCTTTTCCATTACTTCAATATATAATTTTCGTAAACCCTTTCGCTCCAAAAATTATAATTCTTGTCCTGAAAATTTGTAGCCCTAAAAATCAAATCAATAAAACCATTTTTTTCTACCAATACCGTATGAAAAATTTTAGCCTCTGGATTTTTAATTAAACTAAAGGATACACTCTGATTATTATCATTAAAATTTAACCTATCGGGAAGATTTATTTCCTCAAGTTTTAAATCATTAGCCATTAATTTGCTTCGATACCATGTTCCGCCAGTTGGCGATACAAGAGGTTTACCATTGTAAACAACTACACTATCATTATAAGCTATCACTTGCAAAAACTTGTTTTTAGTAATTATCCAATTTTTAAGCTTCGTTCGATGTTTTTCAGTTTCATAAGCATAGGTGGCATCTAAAAAACCAATACGTTCTATATAAACTGGAATTTGATTTTGGGAATTGATGTAACCAAATATGAAACTACCTCCACCACTGTGACCGCTTAAAATAAGTTGTGGGTTTAGCTTTTGGTAACGGTTCAAAATTTTAGTTACTATTTTGTTGATTTGCTCATCTGCATCGTTAAACTTACGGCGCCATGCTGGCCAACTGTTCAAACTATTTTCGGCATAAACAACAATATAATTTGTATTTACACCTGTACTGCGAATAAATTGTGTTTGTGCTCCAATATGCTGAATATTGAAATGCCAATCGTCTCCTTCTGCTAATTGTTTACCAAAAGTTTGGGCGGTAGTATTGCCATTTGGCAACGCATAGAAGATAATTTTTGTAGGGTTATTTGGCTTCAATTCCCAAGGTTCATCAATAATTAATCTTACACCACTATCTAATCTTAGCGCTCTCAACGAATTAAATTTTTGATAGAAATTGACTTGAGCCGAAATTTGTGCATTTAAGCCCACTATTAAAAACAGTATTTGTAGCCATCTCATGCTAACAAATTTACAATTAAAGTCTTATTATTTTTTAGGTGCTCTACCTAAATTAACTACCGCTCCGATACTAAAAACAGAGTGACCAGCATTTAAAAATTTACGGCTTTTTAAGCCGAAATTACTGCCACTTGTGTATTGTAATTGAACTTGATCACTTAAAATCATTCTGGTAAAAAATACAGGCTCGATAAAAATATTATCTTCATTAGCTTGCAAAATCCCATTTCTATAAAAATTATTGGTGTTAATAAAACTCATCCGCAATGCGGTGCCATAATTTAGACCAAAATTGGCACCAAACAATCTTAAATTGCTTCTGCGTTTAGAGCTATAATTAACCTGGATAAACTTCTTATCGAAATTCGCTTCTTGCCTGTCAGATCCAATTAATAAATCGTTGTTATCAAATGTTTTAAAAAGGCGATCACTTTTACCGCTACCCAAGCCTCCGTAAATTTCTATTATTCTATTATTGTCTGGTCCGAAAGTATTAAAGTAACCAGCTCCAATTTCAATGGCTTTATTTTTAACATCTTTTCTTGTAGCTTCATTTTGCATAAAAGAACCGTTTGCAATTACGGCAACATGATTAGTAACCGCATAAGCAGAGTTAAAATTGAAATTTCCTTTTAATGACATGTGTGCCCCCGCAGCAATTTCACCTTGCGTAGTTAGCATTGGTGTGTTTGGCACACTTGGCATGTAGATAGAGGAACAGCTACTTAATACAACAGAAAGGAGGATAATGGCGAGTAAATTTGCTTTCATATGCTTCTTTAAACTCAATAGTTGAGCCAAATATTGTTTTAGGCAGTAAAATTCATCATTTTCATTACCCTTTTAAACTCATCATGTAGGTTTGCCTGTAGCTTAATCTGTTCTCCCGTTACTGGATGTTTAAAAGAAAGTTCAGCAGCATGCAATAACATGGTAGTCATCTCAAATTCTTCTTTAAAAAACTTATTCTGTTTGTTGCAGCCGTGTTTTCTATCGCCAATTATAGGATGAAAGATATGCGCAAAATGCCTACGTAATTGATGCATCCTGCCAGTTTTAGGTGTAGCCTCTACCAATGAATAGCGAGATGTAGCATGCTTTCCAAAAGCTACATCAATTTCGGCACGTTGCAAGGTTTTAAATGAGGTAAATGCTTCTTGCATGTTGCCATTTTCTTTAGCTAGCGGATAATCGATGTCCAATTCATCAGGAGCGAAACCTCTTAAAATGGCCAAATATTTTTTAGTTACTTCGCTTTCCTGAAACTGCTTGTGCATGGCTATTTCTACTTCTTTTTCGAAAGCAAATAAGAGCAGACCACTTGTTTTTCGGTCTAAACGATGTACAGGACTAACATGTTTACCAATTTGATCTCTTAATATTTGCAAAGCAAATTCTGTTGCATCATTTGCTATTTTAGAGCGATGAACCAATAAACCATGCGGTTTGTTGATGGCGATTAAATGTTCATCTTGGTAAACTATTTCTAACATTTGGCGAAGGTAAGGATTTTGGTGCAATGTAAATCTCCAAATGATATCCGAGGAAGAATGTATCTATTTCTTCTTCGAAAAATCGATGTTCTTTTTAAAAGCCTTTTTTATCTCCATTACAATTACCCCATTTGCAGCTTTTGAACCGTAAATTGCAGTAGCGTTTGCGTCTTTTAATATTTCTAACTTTTCTATCCATTCAGGATTAATTTTAGCTATTTGAGCACTATCGGCAATGCAACTTTGTTTACCAGAAATGATTACATAAAGTGGCTGATTACGAGGAGTTACCGAATGTATTCCGCCCATGATGATGTGTTTATATTCATTTAAACTCACTTGCATGTTATTACTTATCAATTTTTCAGCAGGTTCATATCCAACTGCTTCAAAAACAAGCATTTCATTTTTAAACTCTTCTCCTATCTTGATTTCAAAATTCCCTATACTATCAGTAACTGCCATTACATTATTAAAGTTTTTATACTTCACCTTAACATTCTGAAGTGGTTTACCCGACTTTGCGTCAATAACATTACCTTTTGCTACTTCATTATCTTGAGTTTTGGCATTTGAATTATGTTTTTCTAATGCTTTTGAATTAGCATTATCTGCGATCTGAAAATCTGAAAAATGATGCGCCTTGGTTTGATGTGGAGTAATTAAAGCAGCACCAAAAGCAATTGGCAATAACCAGTTCCAATTGGTTTTTTGTGGAGGTAACACCAATTCTCTATGTAACTGAGTTGAAAGTAATCTTCCGCATACATCATCTCTTTTATGCTTGAAAAATTCAATTAACTCTTGATCGGTTTTATCAGTTAAATCAATAACATTTTTAGCACAGCTGTCGCAAAACTTACCTTTTTTAGTAGTTTTCATGTCATCCCAGTTTTCTGAACAGGAATTAGTAGAGATGAGTTGTAATTTTTTCAATTGCTATAAGGTTTTAATCATGATGGTCGAGTGAACCTTATTCCATAAACAAACTACATAAAAAGATCTCTCGCTACTCTAAAAGTATTACAATGTGCATCAACAATTATTTTTATATCTTCAGAATAACCACCTCCCATGCTTACCTGCACCGGAACATTATATTTTATACAAGCCTCAAAAACCATTTGATCGCGTTGTTTACACGCATTTTTGCTTAAAGCCAATTTACCCAACTTATCGCTTGCCAAAACATCAACCCCCGATAAATAAAATACAAAATCTGGTTTGTGCTTTTCGAATGTGATTTGTAGAGCTTCACTCAGCTTACTTAAAAATTCTTCATCTCCTGTTTCATCAGCCAATGCGATATCTAAATCTGATTGTTCTTTTCTGAAAGGAAAATTTTTATCGCCATGCATAGAAAATGTAAAAACGCTTGGCTCATTTGCGAAAATTTGTGCAGTTCCATTTCCTTGATGCACATCTAAATCAATAATTAAGATCCGATGAGCTAAGTTATTATTTAAAAGATAGTTCGCTGCTATTGCCTGATCATTTAACATGCAAAAACCTTCGCCCCAATTGCTGCCCGCATGGTGTGTACCACCGGCCACATTAAAAGCTACTCCAAACTGTTTTGCATAGCTCGTACAATCAATTGTACCTTGTGCAATTCTAATTTCTCTTTCTACCAATTGCGCATCAAGCGGAAAACCAATTCTTCGTTGTTCTTTATAAGGTAAGGTTAAATTTTTAAGAGCTAGCCAATATTCAATATCATGAGTTGCTACAATATCTTTTTCAGGTAAAGCATTTGGAGCAAAAATATTGGCTGTTGTTATCGTTCCTTCATGCAATAATTGTGCAGGGATTAACTCGTATTTAAGCATCGGAAAACGATGGCCTTCGGGTAAAGGGTGAGCATAAATAGGGTGATAAGCGATCTTAAGCATATACTAACTTAATATTTCTCCTACATGCTTTTCAATGTTATTGCAAATGGTATCAACTGGTAAATCATTAGCATCCATCCCAAAGGGGTTTTCAATTTCCTCGGCAATTAACTCTAAACTGGCCAATACATACAATATAAAGGGTACAATAGGCACCACGAAATAACCTAAGCTAAAAACCCATCCGATAGGCAAGGTTAAAACATAAATGAAGATGAACTTTTTGATAAAAGCGCTGTAAGAATAAGGTATTGGTGTGTTTTTAATTCTTTCGCAACCGCCACAAATATCAGTAAATTGGTTGGCATCGTTGCTTAACGTGATCAACTGCTCCTGTGTAATTTTACCAGCCCTTTGTAAGTCATACAATTTGGTAAACATGCTTCCAGCAATTTGGTTCGGGATGTGTTTACCATCCTCTACCTCTATTAAAAAGCTATCCTTACCAAAATATTGTTTCTCTCGCAAATGCTCTTTTAACGCAAAGGCATATTTCGGAATACCATATTTAAAAAATTCATTTTCCTCGGGTCCTAAATTGAGGGCTTTAATTTTAATCGCAAAATTTCTGCTTACATTAGTTAAAGAACCCAATAATCTTCTACCTTCCCACCATCTATCGTAAGAGGTATTTGTTCTAAAAACCAACAGCATTGATATCACAAAACCCAAAAGATTATGCATCATACCAACGTTTTTAATGTATGTAGTTTCTGCTAGTTTTAAATAATTCAATTCAAAATATGCAATGATCGCAGAAAATGCTGCAATGGTCAACATCAACGGCCATAATTTTCTAAAGGTATCTGCTTTGTGAATGTGAAAGATAAAACTTACCCATTCTTTAGGATTGTAATTGATCATTTATAGCGATTGACTGATTTTTAACAATAATTCTCCAGTTTTAAAAACATCTTCAAAACTGTTATACATCGGCACCGGACTAAGGCGAATAACATTTGGTTCACGCCAGTCGCCAAGTATGTTATTGGCTACTAAAGCATCAAAAATTTGTTTACCATTAGCCTTGGCGATGATAGAAACTTGAGCTCCTCTATCTTCCACTTTTTCAGGTGTTATGATTTTAAATTGCTCCTGCCCCAACTCTTTATTTACCTGATTGATAAGGTAAAATAGATAAGATGTTAAAGTGATGCTTTTACTTCTAAGTTTCTCTATAAAACCTGCCTTTTCAAATAATTGAAGTGATGCATGGTATAAAGCCATTGGCATAACTTGGGTGCAACTTACTTGCCAACCATCAGCTCCGGCTTCTGGCACAAACCCTTTTTCCATTTTAAAGCGTTGCGCTTCTTTGTAACCCCACCATCCTGCAAAGCGATGTAATGTTTGATCTGTAAAATGTTTTTCGTGTACAAAAATCGCACTAATACCACCTGGACCAGCATTTTGATATTTATAAGAACACCAGCAAGCAAAATCGATATCCCAATCATGCAACTGAAGAGGAACATTACCTGCTGCATGTGCCAAATCAAACCCAACAATAGCACCTATTTCATGACCAGCCTTTGTTATTGCAGGCATATCAAACCATTGACCAGTAAAATAATTAATGCCCCCAAATAATACCAATGCAATCTCATCAGCATTATCTTTTATTGCTTTTAAGATATCATCAGTCCTTAATGTATATTCTCCTTCTCGTGGTTTCACCTCAATAATCGCATCTGCGGGATCAAATCCGTGGAAACGAACTTGGCTCTCAATAGCATATTGATCTGAAGGAAAAGCACCGCCTTCCATAATGACTTTATATTTTTTCGCCTTTGGCTGATAAAAACTTACCATTAACAAATGAAGATTAACGGTTAAGGTATTCATCGGACAAACCTCAGAAGCCTTAGCACCCACAATGGGCGCCATCAGGTTTTTAAGCTCTTTGTGGTAAAACATCCAAGGAGAATCGCCATCAAACCAACCTTCTACAGCTAAGTTTTGCCAATTATTTAATTGCACATTTAACACCTCTTTAGCCACTTTAGGTTGTAACCCTAAAGAGTTACCACACAAATAGATAAAAGGTTTACCATTATGCTGTGGAAACAAGTATTCATTTCTCATTTCACGTAGCGGATCTTGTTGATCTAAGCCTTGTGCAAATGCTAAATTGTTCTCAAAATTCATATTTCAATATTAACAAAAAAAAGCCTAACCCTAAGGCTAGACTTTTCATTCATAAATCATTTTCTATTAAAATTTAATTTTTTCATGCTCACCCATATCTGGTGTATCACCTGTTACAATAGCTTTAAGCATTTGAAATGCTACAACCATTTTGCTTGAAGATGAATCCCAGTATTCGGCAACCGATGGAGTAACTTTTATTAAAATTAAGTTAGGATCATCTGCACCTTCTGGAAACCAAGCCTTAACAAATGGAGAGAAATAAGCTTCTTTTCTAGTTTGATCATCAACCAACTCAGCTTTTCCGTTGATATAGATGTAGGTATTATTTGATGGATCGCTATAACCCAAATTAACTTCGTTATCCTTTGAAATTTCTTTTGATTTTGGCGAATATTCGTTTGTAAAGAACCAGATACTGCCATCATCTTCAATTTTTGCAGTTCCCATAGGTCTACTGTGAAAACCATCATCAGTCAGGGTATTGAACATGCAAATTCTTACTTTTTCTGCCATTTCTTTCAATATGGCTATATTTTTTTCGTTTTTCATAGCTTTTGTTTTTATACTAAACAGCAGCGGTTGCGAAAAGTTTTTTTAGTAAAAAGTATGATTAAGAATTTGGTTTGCTTACAAATTGATTTCCTTTAATGTAAAATCGCCATGGCAACAATGCATGATCTTCTGCATAAGCAACGCCTACCCTTGGCGAAGAGATAATTTGAGAATCAGAAAAATGTATTCCAACATCTTCAATCCAGATTTCATCAGCTATTAAATCTTTCGCGTTTAAATTTTTATCAATACCCAACGCTTGAGCTAAAGCACCTGGTCCTGAGGTAATTCGTGAAGCTACCTTTGGCATCTTTCTCCTTTCCAACATGGTTGATACACCGTCTATAGGCTCTAACCCTCGGACTAGAACAGCAAGAGGATTACCTTCTACGCCAGTAACTACATTAAAAAGATAGTGTATGCCATAACATAAATACACATATGAAACGCCACCTGCTTTATACATAGTAGATGTTCTAGGCGTAAATCGACCGTTATAAGCATGCGAAGCTTTATCAATAACACCATTATAGGCCTCTGTTTCTACAATAATTCCGCCAGTTAATTTGCCATCAATAAAAGTTAATAGCTTTTTACCCAATAACTGCTTGGCTAAACTAATTACATCTTCTTGTTGGTAAAAAGAAAGCGGTAATTTAGGCATCTAATAAATTAATAATTTGATTTAAATACTTGCCATCAACTTCATCAAAGTGAGCAAGATATTCACTATCAACATCTAAAACACCAATGATGTTTCCATTATTATAAACTGGCAATACGATTTCAGATTTTGATGCAGAAGCACAAGCAATATGACCTGGAAATTCATCCACATCGGGCACTATTAAAACCTCGTTCTGCAACCAAGATGAACCACAAACACCTTTACCTTTTTTAATTCTTGTACAGGCAACAGGCCCTTGAAATGGCCCCAAAACTAATTCTTGCCCGCCTGCAGGTGAGGCATCGTTTTTAACCAAATAAAAACCTACCCAAAACCAATTAAATTGCTCTTTTAAAGCCGCACAAATGTTTGCCATGTTCGCAATTTGATCTGTTTCTCCATAAAGCAATGCTTCAATCTGCGGAATTAGCGATTGGTACTGTTCTTCTTTGCTGCCAGTTTTGGCAATTGTTAAATCTTCGGCCATGCTACAAAGTTAGTAAATGATTAAATAATAAAAATCTGCGAAGAGTAATTAACATCTCTAAGACTATTCAACAATGGATGATAACATCCTATAAAATTATTAGCTTTGAAATTTACCAGTATAACACACAATATGATGAACAAGAAAACCTTATTAATTACTTTAATCTTAATTGGCGGATTTATACAGTTTGGCTACAATTTTAGGGAAGAAGGAATGTTTCCGCTAAGCGAAATCAGTAAAATTGATTTAAAGAAAGCGGGGTTGAAAATCGAACCGAATGAAGTTTATAATCCTAATGGAATAAGTTTAGTAGATGCTTTGGTAAATGTGGGAGGTTGTACCGGCTCATTTGTATCAAACGAAGGATTAATCATTACCAATCACCATTGTGCATTTAGTGCAGTGCAATTGGCTAGCACCCCAGAAAATGATTATTTAAATAATGGATTTGTAGCTAAAACAAAAGAACAAGAAATTGAAGCAAAAGGCTTAAACTGTCGAATTACTGATAGTTATGAGGATGTATCTGATAAAGTATTAGGTGCTGTAGCTCAAATTGATGATCCCGCCACGAGATTACAGGTAATCAATAATGCGATGAAAAATCTAGCGCTGGAGGCAGAAAAAAATGATCCGAGCATAAAAGCTGAAGTTTCTGAAATGTTTATTGGAAAAAGTTATGTGCTATTTAAATACAAAACAATTTTGGATGTTCGATTGGTGTATGTACCCAACAGAAAAATTGGTGAATATGGCGGAGAAACTGACAATTGGGTTTGGCCTCGTCACACAGGCGATTATTCGTTCATGCGAGCTTATGTAGCTAAAGATGGTAAACCAGCCAAATATTCAAAAGACAACATCCCCTACACGCCTAAAAAGTTTTTAAAAGTAAATCCGGCAGGAACTACGGAAGAAGATTTCGTATTTATTCTAGGGTATCCAGGTAGAACATTTCGCCATCGCCCTGCACAATTTATAGAATATCAGCAGCAATATCTGTTACCATACACTTCAGAATTATACGATTTTCAGAACAGTACGATGGAAAATGTAGGCAAAAAAGATAAGAGTACTGAACTTAAGTTAGCCACACGAATAAAAAGAAATGCCAACGTGATGAAAAATTACAGAGGCAAATTGAAAGGATTAAAAGACATTGATCTTGTTGGACAAAAAATACAAGAGGATGCAGATTTAGCACAATTTATAAATAACAATATTGATTTAAAAGCTAAGTACGGCAACTTAATGAATGATATTGATCAGTTATACAAACAAATTAATGGTGATGTTTACAGAGACATGTGGTTGGGACAAATTTATACTTCAACGAGCTTACTTAATGTTTCTAAACAGATTAATGGATTTAAAAGCGAACTGGATAAATTGCCAGCATCTCAGAAAGAAACCTTCTTTAAAAACAACATTGATAAACTTAAACAGAGTTTGAATGTAATTTATGATGCTTTTGATGTAGATGCAGATAGAAGGATTTTTAAGAAGATGATGACAGATGCTGCAGTTTTTAGCTCCAATCAAAGGGTAACTGCGGTTGATAAAATAACCAGTAAAGGCTCTAGTAATGAAGCCATGGTTAATGATTTTATTAACGACACTTTTGGATTAACTAAGCTAAAAGATAAAAACTATGTTGATAACAACATCTTAAAGTCAGCTAAAGCCATTAGTGATTACAACGATGGATTATTGCTATTTGAAAGAGATATCGCCAAACAAATTGCAGAGCTTAAGCCAGAAAAAGATAGACGAGACGGCGTGTTAAATAAACTAATGGGCGACTACGTAAACGTTAAAGAGAAGTTTTTGAAGAAGGATTTTATTCCAGATGCCAATAGCACATTGAGATTAACTTATGGATATGTGAGAGGCTATTCTCCCGCTGATGCTAGCTATATGGCTCCTTATACTTCTATCAAAGGTATTTTAGAAAAAGGTGCAAGTGGAAATCCAGATTTTGCTTACCCAAGTGTGATTAAAAATTTATGGGAGAAAAAAGATTTTGGGCCTTTTGCTAAAAAAGAATTGAATGATGTACCCGTAGCTTTCTTGTATAACATGGATACCACAGGGGGAAATTCTGGCTCGCCAATAATGAATGCCAATGGAGAATTGATTGGGGTAAATTTTGATAGGGCTTACGGGGCCACCATAAATGATTACGCTTGGAACGAAAAGTACAGTCGCTCTATCGGGGTAGATATTAGGTATGTTTTATGGGTAGCGTCTAAAATAGATAAAGCAGATTTTCTGCTTACAGAAATGGGAGTAAAACTGTAATCAAATAACTTAATTTTTAAGCAGATCATCATTGGAAAATCCAGTCTGATGATCTGCTTTTTTGTAGTATAATTAAATCAAAAAATAAATGAGAATTATTGCCGAATTACCACATCCAGATTTTAAGATAACCTTGTTCAATATGAACCAAAAATACATTGTAAAATTTGAACAAGGACAACTTGAACAAAGCTATAAATTATCTGAGTTAGACTTAACCGGAGGAGGAGCTAACGAAGTGTTTGAAATAATTGATGACGAGTTTTTAGCTACAGTAACAGAGCGATTTAAGTCGATGAGATCAGATTTTTCTGCAGCATACAAAAGACAGCAGTAAAACTTCAAGTAAAAAACGTAACTTGCTGTATATTAATAAAAATAATCAGTTAACAGAATTTTATTTTGAGTTTAAGGTGATATTTTCATGGATTATAAATCATTATCTAAACAAAAATATAACCAAAAATCAATTAACTAACTGTAATATAAATTTTTATATGTTACTAAAGAATAATATTTGGTATACTAAAAATACCAAATAATTAGGAGGTTTGGCAATTAATGCCATACTAATCTGCATTTCTTAGATGAGCAATTATAAGCTAAAAATAAAATTTTTAAAGCAAGCTAATATTATAAATTAATGCGCTTAAAACAAAATCTCCACTCTTTTGTTGTTGGTGTAAAATCTAAATTAACATGAAAAAATATTTTTTATCAATAACATTTTCTGCTGCATTAATTTTAGCAAATTATTCATCTAAAGCTCAGGAAACTTCAGTTAGACCAGACAAATTATATACCATGAGTGGGCTAGGATTTGCTTTCCCAGTAGGTGAAACTTCTGATTATTTTAAACCCAAATTTTCTACTTCAATAGGCATAAATTTAGGCTTAGGAAATGGAGGTTTTTTTCTTTATCCGAAGGCTAGTTTACATGCATACAGTTTCAATGAACTTACACCAGATGCTGGCTATAATGTTGCACTACAAAAAGGCAGAGCTACCACATATTTATTAAATATGGCTTTAGGCTACAGAAAAATTACTGGTAAGTTTGCTTTCTACGGTTTTGCAGGTGGCGGCGGTGGAATAATCTTAACACCACGAGCTACAGTTAATGCTGCTACATCACAAGTAGAGCTAGACAACAAAAGCAATGGTATGGGAATGATAGAAGCTGGAGCAGGTACAGAATATAATATTGGAGGTGCTGCTTTATTTATTGAAGCAAGTTTTATGAATGGATTTAGCAAAATTCAGAACAGAAATTTTATGGCAGTTCCATTGAGTGTGGGTATCAAACCTAATCTTAGTAAATTGTTTAATAAGAAATAATATCCCTATTGTGATAGTAGATTGAGCAGTCGATATTCGGTTGTAAAATCTACTATCTCATTAAATAAAATTTGATCAAATTGTTTAGACCTTACATTAATGATCAAATTGAACTCTTGCTGAATAATAGCAGATGGCACTGTAAAAGCCAAAACATTTTCATCAGCCAATAATTGCTGACCTAACCATTGAGAATATTCAATATCATCAATCCAATCCCTTTTAAGTTTATTTACATCGACTTTAAAAATTAGATCATCAGGTATTTTTAAACTAAGCAAAGTCAAATTACGCATCTGTTCGGCTCCCTTTGCGTGAATAAATTTTTCTAAAAAAGCCAGTGATATGTGATTACTGGTATAGATGCATGGAACATTAACTTCATTCCACCTACCTCCAAATAATTTTGCCCCAACTCCTTCTCTATCATTGATAAATTTTTTATCGGCAATTCGGTAAGCAATCATATTTATATATATACACCGTAAGCCATACGACCAAGTTCATTGCTGATAAGTTTAACACCCCAAAAAGACTTTAGTGATGAGAAGTTGAGCGTATGTTGTAAAACTTGTTTAGATGCTATTAACCAACTTTTAACCTTCTCTGGTGTTTCAAAAATTGATAGCGCTAAATTAGCCATGTTATCAAGCTGCTGAAGATGCTCTGCATACAAAGCCTCAAATGGTTTATTATCTTTAATGTAGCGCTGCAAAGTACGATCGCTGATGTGTAAAATATCAGCCCATTCTGCTTGGCTAAATAAAAGTTTTTTGCTGAGTGCTTCGAATTTATCAATGGTAAATTCTATTAATTTAGCACTTGTAACATATAATACTTCTGGCTCAGAAGCAATTGTTAAACTACTTGAAATAGGTTTATCGTAAATAAGAGATTTCATTGCTAAATATTTTGTCTTACCAATTTACGACATTTTTCGTGTTTTTTAAATTTTATTAAAACAAATCTATAAACCAATATCCAGTAGGTATTTCTCTCCCGTTAGGATTTGGATATGTTTTATATACTCGCTCACCAATTTTAAATCTAACAGGCTCAGAAAACATTGGTCCGTCAAAAACGAACGTATGGAACTCGCCATTCTCTCCACAAGGATCTATCCCATCTGGTAAATCATCTAAAAAAGACTGGTCGATAACCCTACCACAAAAGTCTTCTAAACCATCCTTTGCACAAACCACAATTGTTCGGTAACCTAAACTAATAAACTCCTTAATCAAGCTTAAACTATCGTCCTTCCAAAGTGGGAATACTCCATCTAACCCAACTTTTTCAAGCTGTTTTTCACGATATAGTTTTAAATCTTCTAAAAAAATGTCGCCAAATATGGAATGACTAATCCCTTTATCTTTTAAAATATTCATTTGCTTACCGAGTTCAGTTTCATAATTTTCCATGCTCACCATTTCTGGTAACTGTACTTGTATGAGTTCAAAACCTAAACTCTTAGCCTGTTGAGTAAGCAAACTAGTTCTAACACCATGCATCGAAATCCTGTTAAAGGTTTCATTAACCGTTGTCAACAAATATTTTATATCGAATTGATCATCTTCTAAAACACGATGAAGTGCTAAGCAACTATCTTTGCCTCCACTCCAATTAAAAACAGCTGGAATTTTATTCATTTTCAGTAAGCAGTTGATAAACTTCTTTTAATCCAACAATTGCTGATTTTTCTATTTTAATGATATTTTTAACATAGCTGATAGATGGCACTTTAGGGTCTATGATATATTTAGGCACATCTTTTTGAACAAAATCAATCAGTCCTGCTGCCGGATAAACAACCAAAGAAGTACCAATTACCAGAAAAATATCTGCCTGCTCACAAATCATTGCTGCAGTTTCAATCATAGGTACCGCTTCTCCAAACCAAACCACATGGGGCCTTAACTGCGAACCTAACTCACAAAAATCTCCCATTTTAATCATCTCGCTAGTTAGCGGATAAATTAGATTAGGATTGAGATCTGATTGAGAAAACGTAATGATACCGTGTAGGTGTGTAATTTGTGTAGAACCTGCCCTTTCATGTAAATCATCAATGTTTTGTGTTATGATATAAACATCAAAATACTCTTCAAGCTTTGCTAAAATTAAGTGAGCCTCATTTGGTTCTGCATCTAAAACTTGTCTTCTCCTTTCATTATAAAATTGCTGCACCAAATCAGGGTTTCTTTCCCAGGCTTCTGGCGTAGCTACATCCATAATATTGTATCCTTCCCAAAGACCATCACTATCTCTAAATGTTTTTAAACCGCTTTCTGCGCTTATGCCTGCTCCCGTTAAAACAACTAATCTCTTTTTCATTTTACTAATTTAACAAAAAACCCTTCTGCATTAACTACAGAAGGGTTTAAAATATTGTTACCAGATAAACTAAGCCTTGCCGAAAGACAAAACTGTATACTTAGCTTTTAAAGCTTCAAAAGCTCCAAACATTAATGCAGCATAACCTAATGTTGAATATAGAAAGATACGTTCAAATGGTATTGCAGCAACCAAACAAGCCCAAAATCCAGCTAAAGTTTGCGGATAAGTTGTTGAGCCTAACCAAACACCAAAATCAGATACAATCCAATGAATAAAAACAGCAATAAAGCTTGCTCCTACTACATTTTGAATATTTACTTTATTGATATATAATTTACCTACTAAAACCATTAAAATAAAAGCAATGTAAGTATAATACCAACCTTGGTAAAAGCCATAATCAACTCCCATGGTTAGTACCAATCCTAAATCACTCAAAAACAATACTAAAATAGGCAAAGCAAATGCGTAAACCTTATTTTTAAAATATGCACCTCCAAATAAAGCAACCGCTCCTAATCCAGAGAAGTTTGCAATTAATTTAAAATCAGGAGAAAGTGGTGCTATAACTCTTAGGCCAATTATAATTAGCATAAATAATAGTAATACCGCTGTTCTGTAGCTAGACTTAGTTTCCATTTATATTATTTGTTGAATTGCAAAATTAGGTTTTTAAACGCTGAATAAAAAATTGTGGCTTATTTAAAATTGAAAGTTACTCCAGCATTCATGTTAAAGCCCATTGTACTGTAACCAATTATTTCGGTATATTTTTCATTGGTGATGTTCTTTAAATCTACAAAAACCCTCATGCGCTTTTTTGAAAATGCATATTCAGTATAAAAATTAAATAATTGATATGAATCTAAAACTTTATTTACAGATGGGAATGAACTAAAATCACTATCTACTCTATCTCCTGTAAACTTATAATTTGCACTCATGTATAAATTAGATGTTGCTTGAAAGCCAGCATTAATACCATAAGTGTTTTTTGGTCTTCTTAACAATACATCAGAGATTAAACCATTATTTATTTGCTCACCTTCTACATAAGCATAGTAGCCATTAATTGTCAAGCTTTTAAACTTTACACCTGGCTCTATTTCAAAACCTTTGTCATTTTGCTCATTTTGGTTGATATAACCATTCGAACCATAAATTATGGCATCGTCCATGTTTCTTTTAAATCCAACAAGTCTTAAGTTTACAACATCGTTAAACAAATTTAAGGTAGTTCCAACTTCGTAATTGATTGCCTTTTCTGGTTTAAGATTTAAGTTTGCACCGAACTGACCGAACAACATATCTAATGTTGGAGCTCTAAATGAAGATGAAACTGTACCAAACAATTTAATTTGATTAGTAACATTAATACTTGGTGATAATGCATAGGTAAAATTTTCTCCATATTTATTATGTTTATTGTATCTCCCTCCAATTTCTAAATTAAAAACACTTAAATCGTGCAAAAATAAAGACCCGTAAGAGCTGAATAAATTTGCCGAAGGTTGTGTTAAGCCGGTAGCTTTAAATTGAGTTACTGATGTTTCTCTATTTTCAATACCTAGAAGAAGATTTAACTTTTCGTTTAGGTTTTGATTATAAAACAAATCAACAAGGTTCATTTTACCTTCGTAATCGCCACCATACTGGCTCACATAATTTCTTTTTGTATTTTGATGACTATAGTTTAAAGTAAACTTTCCTTGATCTAATAAGTAAATAGCATTTAAACCAGCATTTATATTTTTAGAGGTCGATGTGTTATTTGCATCAGTAAATGCATTATCATCGTAATCAAATTTACCTTCAAAATACCTTACAAATGGATTTAAACTTAAACGTTTATCAAGTTTTAAAGAGAAATTCGCATTCAAGGCATCTTGTTTAACGCCATCTTTATCAAAAGGTTGTGAGTTTGATGGCGGATTTACTGCTTCAGAAATTCCATCAGTTCTTAAGTGAGAATAGCTAAGGTTATAAGTAAAATTATCTATTTTGCTACTTAAACCGATTTGGCCTTTATAAGTTTCATAACTTCCGGCAGTTGCCACTCCGTAAACATTATTTCCTTTTACACCATCTTTTTTTGTAATGATGTTGATTACACCGGCAACGGCATCAGAACCATAAATTGTAGATTGGCCTCCTCTTAAAATCTCAACACGTTCAATTTGATCTATAGCCAATAAACGTAAATCAAATGCTCCAGTTCCCGATGGATCAGTTGCTAATACCCCATCAATTAAAACTACTGTATACGCACTTGCAGCACCTCTAAAGAAAACGCTCTTTTCTTTTCCTGCATTGCTACCAGCACCAACAACGTTAATACCTGCTTGTAAATTTAACAATTCTGCAAGATTACGCCCACTGCTTTTAGAGAGCTCCTCAGCTGTAATTACTGTTACAACCTTACCGGTTTGCGATTGTTTTTGATCATTCTTAGTAGTTGAAATTACTACTTCTCTTAATTTTTCTGCATCTTGTGCAGAAGCGATTTTCCCAAATAGGGTCAATTGTACAAGTCCTAGACCTGCAGCAATTAGTGTTTTTTTGTTCATTGTTGTGAGTTTTATACACACAGCAACAGAATCAGAATAGAAATGAGGTACAAATAAATAGTCCCACTCCTAGCTTCAATCCCCGAAAGCTATGAAATTATAATGCTAAAGGCAGGTCTTCTGACTTGCTCCCGGTTAACCGCCTTCCCATCCCGCAGTTGCGGAAAAGTGGCAATAGATTTGTAACCGTTAATAGAGCTTACAGCTGCGGGACAGTTACGGATTTACACCGTATTCCCTTTTAATCTCGATATTACTCGAGAACCAAAAGCGGTGCAAATGTAGCTAAATAAGCGAAAGTCGCAAATAAATATATTTTAAGCGGGTATAAATAGCATAAAACCATATCTTTAAAATTTAAATTTTAGCTATGATAAAATTATTCATTTGCCTAATATCAATAATAAGTTTACCAGCAATGGCACAAAAAACAGACACCTCATTTTTGCAACAGTTAATGCAAAGCAAGCCAGAACTTTTTTCCAAAATATTAAATCACCCCAATAAAAACGAGGTGCAGTTAATGTATACTCAAGTTAATAGAGATAAAAATAACAAACCATCATTTAAAACTTATAGTTACAACCTCGATAAAAAAAGATATTTCTATCCGGCAAGTACGGTTAAGCTTGCATCGGTAATTTTTGCTTTAGAGAAAGTAAATGGTTTAAAAACAAAAGGTGTAACTGCTTACACAACTATGTTAACAGATAGCAGTTATAAAAGCCAAACTAATGTTTTAACAGATAAAAGTGCTGCTAACGGCAAACCAACAATTGCTCATTACATTAAAAAGATTTTGCTAACAAGCGATAACGATGCTTTTAACAGGTTATTTGAATTTATTGGCAGAGCTGAAATTAACTCGAAGTTAAAAAAATACGGCATGACCGATAGTAGAATTTTAAATCGTTTGGCCATAGGCGATGGTGGCGAAGCTGCTAAAAATACCAATCCTATTGATTTTTATGATGGAGAAAAACTCATTTATCACCAGGATGCGCAATATGACACGAAAGACTACCCATTAGAATTAACAAATTTAATTGTTGGTAAAGGCTATATTGATGCAAACGAAAAGTTGATTAACGAGCCTTATAGCTTCGCTGATAAAAATGTTTTTACTATAGCAGATCAACAATTATTAATGATGAAATTGATGATGCCTGAATCGTTCGCCAAAAAAGATAGATATAACTTAACGCCCGAAGATTATCAATTGATTTACACTTACATGAGTAAGTTACCTACCGAAAGTAAAGAACCAAAATATGATGAAAAGGAATTTTGGCCCACTTATGCCAAAATGATCTATTATGGTAGAGATAAAAAAGCAGTTGTAGATGATGATATTAGAATTTTTAATAAGTACGGCGATAGCTACGGATACATTATAGACAATGCATATTTCGTTGATTTTAAAAACAAAGTTGAGTTTTACTTAACTGCGGTAGTTCAATCTAATGAAGATGGAATTTATAATGATGGAAAATATGAGTATGAAACTGTATGTTATCCGTTTATGAAAAACATTGGACAAGAAATTTACAAATACGAGCTTAATAGAAGCAAAAAGCATTTACCAGATTTAAGCAAATACAAAATGGTTGATAAGTTTTAGTATTTATTAATACTAGCTATAAGGGCAACCTTTTTGGTTGCCCTTGATATTAAAAATTGGGTAAGGGCAAGCCTTACCCCTACAGTTATACTTCATCCAACAGTTGTTGTCTTAAAGTTCCTAATTCGGCTACTTCTTCTGCTGGTAATTCTGGAAATTTCAATTTCATGTCTTGCAATGCTTCATCAATAACTTGGCTAATTGCCAATCTTGCATACCATTTTTTATCTGCCGGTATAACATACCACGGTGCAGTATCAGTTGATGTTTCTCTTATCGCCTGTTGGTAAGCATCCATATATTTATCCCACAAAGCTCGCTCTTTTAAATCGCCAGCAGAAAATTTCCAATTTTTAGTTTGATCATCTATCCTATCTAAAAATCGTTGCTTCTGCTCATCTTTACTTACATGCAGAAAAAATTTGATGATGGTTGTACCATTTTCTACTAAATGTTTTTCAAAATTTCGAATACTCTCATATCTATTTGCCCAAAATTTCTTATCAATTTTTTTAACATCGGCTATACCAGGAATATTCTCATTTAAAATATACTCTGGGTGAACTTTACAAACCAAAACATTTTCGTAATGTGAGCGGTTATGAATCCCAATTCTACCTCTTTCTGGTAGCGCTTTGTAATGTCTCCACAAAAAATCATGTTCGTATTCTTCGCTGTTTGGTGTTTTAAAACTATACACTTGGCAACCTTGCGGATTTAAACCAGACATTACGTGCTCAATGGCGCTATCTTTCCCGGCGGCATCCATTGCCTGAAAAATAACCAGCAATGAATGAGAATTTGATGCATATAATGATTCTTGGTGTTTAGACAAGTCTTCTTTAACTCTCGCTAACTCTTCTTTTCCCTCTTCTTTACTTAAATGTCCGTTGTATGTCGTACTGTAATCTTTAAGAGAAAATTTACCATTTGTTTTGGCAATGTATTTTTTAGTATTTGTTTTTATGGCCATAAATTGATGAAATGTTTTTTTATACTATTTTTAAATATAGGCTAAAATTTAAGTAAATTAAATACGTTAATTTGTATTGATTAAAACAAAGCTAAATTTTTAACCTCTCATACATCAAATAGCTCTTGTTTTGTTGAGTTGTATGATTAATTATTTGTAGATATTTACCTAGAATAAAAAAAATTTAAAGCCAAAAACTGCGTTTTTTTACCATCTTTAACATATGTTTCGAGAAATTAAAAATAATTACTTCCGCTACCTAACCATATTTATTTATTTAGTTATTGCCTTCTTTTGTGCCTTACAATTAAACTTTTTATGGCTTTTTGGTTACTCACCAAGTTATGCAGATATCAAAAAACCAGCGCAAAGAGTTGGCTCTGAATTATATACAGCAGATGGAGTTTTGATAGGTAGATACTTTAAAGAGAACAGAACACCAGTAGATTTTAACCAGATTTCACCAAGCGTAATCAACGCACTTATTGCTACAGAAGATGTTCGTTTTTACAAGCATTCTGGTATTGATATACAAGCAGTTGGTAGAGCTGTTGTAGGTTTAGGGCAAGATGGTGGAGCAAGTACGATTACCCAGCAATTAGCAAAAAATCTTTATAGAACACGATATAGCAAATCATCTGGATTGGTTAAACACATCCCATTGGTAAGAACGTTGGTATCAAAACTTAAAGAATGGATGACCGCTCTAAAACTTGAATCCAATTACGAGAAAAAAGATATCATAACTATGTATTTAAATACTGTTTCTTTTGGCAACAATGCATATGGTATTAAAACAGCATCAAGGGTTTACTTTGATAAAGAAGCCAAAGATTTAAAGGTTAATGAAGCTGCCTTGTTAGTCGGTATGCTAAAAGGCCCGAATTTGTATAGCCCAATAAAAAACCCTGAGGGAGCACTTAAAAGAAGAAATACCGTTCTAAACCAGATGAATAAATACAACTATTTAAGTAATGATAGTTTAACTATGATATCAAATTTGCCTTTGCAAATTAAAGAAGGCAAAATGAGAGATGCCACTAACGACGATTCTTATTTAAGAGCCGCCGTAGATAAATATTTGGAAGAATGGTGTAAAGAAAATAACTATGATTTGTATGAAGACGGTTTAAAAATTTATACGACTATAGATTCTAAACTTCAAAAATATGCTGAAGAGGCTGTAAAAGATCAGATGAGAATCATCCAAAGAAGATTTTACAATGTTTGGGGCAACGAAGATCCTTGGGAAGACTCGGAACGTAAAAAAGTAGATTATCCCGATAGGGCAAAAAGAAACTTGCCAATTTACGCCATGTTACAAAAAAAGTATAACAACAACACCGACTCGATTGATGCTTATTTCAACAAAAAGAAAGAAATGAGAATCTTTACTTACCGTGGTGAAGTTGATACGCTTTTTAGCACGATGGATTCAATTCGTTATTATGGTAAAATAATGAATACCGGGATGATGACAATGGAACCTAAAAGTGGCAAAATTAAGGTATGGGTTGGAGGCATAGATCATAAATATTTTAAATATGACCACGTTAATCAGGCTAAAAGACAAGCTGGCTCTACATTTAAACCTTTCGCATATTTAGCAGCTTTAGAAAGCGGAATGAGCCCTTGCGATACTTTTGTAGATAAACCAGTTAAAATTGCTTACCAAAATAAAGGTAAAACCGAATACTGGGAACCAAAAAATGCAGATTGGAGCTATAGTTATCAAAATATGTCGTTACGTTGGGCCATGGGTAAATCTGTAAATACAGTAACTGCTCAAGTAACAGAAAAAGTAGGCTGGGATAATGTGGTAAAATGGGCTAATGAATGTGGTATTGATAGCAAATTAGAGTCGGTTCCATCTGTGAGCTTAGGGCCAAATGATGTTACCGTTTTTGAAATGGTTAAAGCTTATAGCACATTTTTAAATGAAGGTGTAAAAACCGACCCTATTTTAGTTGAAAAAATCACCGACCTTGAAGATAACTTAATTGAAGACTTTAAACCAAAAACCAAACGTGTTTTAACTGAAGAAATCGCTTGGTTAATGTTATATATGTTTAGAGGTGGCATGGAAGAACCAGGTGGAACATCGCAAGCGCTTTGGGAATGGGATTTATTTAAAAAAGGTAATCAAATTGGTGGTAAAACAGGTACATCATCAGACTATGTTGATGCTTGGTACATGGGGATTACAAAAGACTTAGTTACAGGTGTTTGGGTTGGCTGTGATGAAAGAACTGCACACTTTAGAAATGGTGAAACTGGCGAAGGTTCTAGAACTGCATTACCCATTTTTGCAAAATTTATGGAGAAAGTTTATAAAGATCCAAATAGTGGCTATACCTATGGACCATTTCCTAAACCTAAAGTTGAAATTTCTATTAAATACAATTGCCCTACTCCTCGTCAGCAGGTTGACACAACTACAGTTGATAGTTTAGGAACAGATAGCTTGGATATGGGTGAGCCAGTTATTGAAACACAGCCTATAATTACTCCAGAAACTGAAGTAAAGAAAACTGAAGAGAAAAAAACAACAGAAAACCAACAAGCTCCAGTTACAGCACCAACAACTCCTTTAACCAAAAAAGAAGAGCGAGAGCAACGGAGAAAACAACGTCAAGAAGAAAAAGAAAAAAATAAAAATAATGGTGGTGGAGAGTAGAATTTTCTATAAAACTACATCAGCTTTTTTAACGTAAATTATTTGTATACAAGCTTTTAACATCAACATATGGATAGAAATTTTACCTTCAAAAAACTAGCAGTTACACTACTTTTAGTTTTTGTTTCCATTATTTCTGTAAATGCTCAATATTTTGGGCAAAATAGAGTTAGGTATAAAAATTCGGATTTTAAGGTACTTCAAACCCCTCACTTCGAAATTTACTATTACCTAAATAATGAGAAACTATTAAACAAGTTTGCTCAAGATGCTGAGACTTGGTACAAAATGCATCAAGAAGTTTTTAGGGATACTTTCTTTAAAAAAAATCCAATCATTCTATATAGCAATCACCCAGACTTTCAGCAAACAACTGCGTTAAATGGCGAGGTTGGAGTTGGTACAGGTGGTGTTACCGAGGCTTTTAAAAACAGGGTAATTATGCCTGTTTTGGATTTAAATAGCCAAACCAGACACGTATTAGGGCACGAGTTAGTACATGCTTTTCAATACCATGTGCTTTTAGAGAAGGATTCGATGAGCTTAGAAAGTGTAGGCAATACTCCACTATGGATGGTTGAGGGTATGGCAGAATACCTTTCAGTTGGTAAAAAAGATGCTTTTACATCTATGTGGATGCGAGACGCATTACTGAATAGAGATATTCCATCGTTGAAAGATTTAACCAATTCTAACAAATATTTCCCTTACCGTTATGGACAAGCATTTTGGACTTTTGTAGGTTCACTTTATGGCGATACTACAATTGTTCCACTATTTAAAAACACAGCTAGATTTGGCTATGAAAACGCCATAAAATACACTTTTGGTTTTGATGACAGAACTTTATCAGGGTTATGGAAAAACTCAATTGAGGAACACTACAGGCCTTTGCTAAAAGCTGATAGCTCACAAATTAAGATTTCAGGGACTAAAATTATTGATAATAAGAATGCAGGGAATATGAATGTTGCTCCTGCAATTAGCCCTGATGGCAAGTATTTGGCATTTTTATCTGAAAAAGATCTCTTCGGTATAGATTTATTTCTTGCTGATGCTAAAACAGGGAGAATTATTAGGAAATTAACCAGTCAGGTTGCTAATTCACATATAGATGATTTTAATTTCTTAGAATCCGCCGGAGCTTGGTCACCAGATAGCAAGCAATTTGCCTTTAGTATTTTTAGTAAAGGAAAAAATCAAATGCTAATAGTTGATGCCGCCAACGGCAATACCATATTAAGAACACATATGGATAAGGTTGAGCAATTCAGCAATTTAACTTGGTCACCAAACGGAAAGGATATTGCCTTTTCTGGTATGATTGAAGGACAAAGCGATATATTTTCCTATAATTTAGACACCAAATTGGTAACGCAACTTACCAATGATGAGTATTCTGATTATGCACCAAGTTTCTCCCCAGACGGTACTAAAATTGTTTTCTCATCAGATAGAGCTTCAACACAAAGTGGAAATATAGCAGCAGTTCATCCAATGAACTTAACCGTTTATGATATTGCTACAAAAACTTTAAACAATATACCAGTTTTTAAAGGGGCCAATAATTTAAATGCACAATTTAGTGGCGATAGCAAACGTATTTTCTTTTTAAGTAACAGAGACGGATTTAGAAACCTTTACGAAGTAACGTTAGCCGACAATGGCGTTAAGCAATTAACTGATTATTTTACAGGTATAAGTGGTATTACTGAGTTCTCACCTGCTATTACTGTTTCAAGAAACGACGATATTATCTATAGCTATTATCGCTACCAACGTTACACGCTTTACAATTCTCCTTTAAGTAATTTTAAGTCAAAACCAGTTGGTGCTCAAGATGTTAATTTTGATGCAGCGATTTTGCCTCCTATGGAAAACATTGGGGTTAACATCATCAATTCGAACTTGGGAAATTTTGATCGCTTTGAAAAAACGCTAGCAGATTCGATGCGAATTGTACCATACAGACCTAAATTTAAGTTAGATTATTTAGCTAATAGTGGAGTTGGTGTATCTACAAGTAGATTCGGCACAGGCTTACAAGGTGGTATAATTGGGATGTTTAGCGATATTTTAGGTAGAAACCAAATTATAGGTAACTTAGCAGTAAATGGCGAAATTTATGATTTTGGAGGTTTAATCGCTTACATTAATCAGAAAAGCAGAATTAATTATGGTGTAGCATTATCTCATATCCCATACGTTACCGGATTTAGAAGTTACGGACAATTTAATCCGCAATTTAATACTGACCCAATAGATACGATTAGCACCAATATCTTAAGAACTTTCGAAGATAAAATTGACTTATTTGCTTCTTATCCTTTTAGTAAGATACATAGATTTGAGGCAGGAACAGCATTTGCCCGATACAGTTATCGTTTAGATAGATTTAACAATTTTTACGAAAACGTTAATGGCTACCCTACTTTCTTTTTAGGTTCTAACAGAGAAAAAGTTTCTACCGCACAAGCAACAAATGCTTTGGGTATACCACTTGATCCTTTTACGATTATGCAAGGTAATGCTTTCTTTGTTGGAGATAATTCTATTAACGGATTAACCTCTCCTTTAGATGGTTTTAGATATAGAGTTGGTGCTGAGCAATATTTCGGGGATTTTAATTTTACTGCAGTTACCGCAGATTTAAGAAAATATTGGAGATTAAAACCAGTGACCTTAGCTGTTAGAACATACAATTATTTAAGGTTAGGCCAAGGCGGAGAAAATCTGTTTCCGTTGTATGCCGGTTATGGATATTTGATTAGAGGTTATGAAGCAAACTCGTTTTATAATAACAACAACCAATCTCAAGACAATGCTACATTTGAAATTGAGCAATTATCTGGAAGTAAGTTGTCTGTTTTTAATTTTGAGGTAAGGCTTCCTTTCACTGGTCCAAAAAAATTAGCTCAAATACAATCTAAATTTCTATTTTCTGACTTGAATTTATTTTTTGATGCTGGTTTAGCATGGACCGAAAATACAAAGGTTGCTTTCAAAGGAAAACCAACTTATCAAACTGTTCCACTAACTGATCAACAAGGTAATCCAATTTTAGATCAGCAAGGAAAACAGATATTTACCCAATTTACAAATGAACGTGTACCAGCAATGAGTGTTGGTGTATCGTTAAGAGTAAACTTGTTTGGTGCTTTAATTTTAGAGCCTTATTATGCTATACCTTTTCAGCGTAATGATTTAGCTGGAAGAGGCATTTTTGGTTTAAACTTCGCTCCTGGTTGGTAAAATTAATCAGGCTAAAAAAAAATGCGTTCCGAAAAATCGGAACGCATTTTTTTTTATAATCACATTTGGTGTAAAGTTGGTAAATTCATCATCAACTGAATCTTGTGGCTATGTCTGTTTCCTAAGAAATTGATGCTTTGTTTATAAACCCGGTTGAAGCGAAAATATCCCGATTTAAGCACCACAGTCTATTGTTTTTAATTGTTTGCTTGCTTGTTTCACAGGTTTGATCGGGAATTGTAGCGAAAGACGGGAACAAATTATCCGAAGAATTACTGCAAATGCTTTTCTAATTTTGATCTTATTAAGACATAATGCCTAATGGCAAAGCAACTTGTGTGTTTAATCTTTTATGGTAAATGATATTTTCGAAATCTAAACCGATTGTTAAATCTATCCAATCTGGATTGCATGAGCGAACAATTCTCTCTTTTTGAGCTCTAGTAAAACGACTCACAATTTTAAAACGACTTAAGGCTTGTTCTTCGGTTTTAAACTCTTCAAAATAAACTAATCTAGTTAACTGTTGGCCGCTATCAAAAAATAAATTTGGCATTTGTTTGTAGAAATCAAGCGTTTTAATTAAATCAGCGCTCATTCCTACGTGTAAACTAGTGCGGTTTCTGTCGGTTACGATGTAAACAAATTTTTTCATGACTTATCGGCTTAAAGGTTAAAAACTAAATTATTTAGATATATATTTGTACTTTCGATTAATATTACTAACTTTATTGGCACAATAATACTAACAATTTTAGTAAAAACAAATTTATTTTAAAATTATTTTTTATGTCGAACATTTCCTCCAATCTCAAATACCTTAGAAAGAAAAAAGGCCATACACAACAGCAATTCGCTGATGCTATGGAAATTAAGCGATCATTAATTGGAGCTTACGAAGAAGATAGAGCAGAACCTAAATATGATTTACTAAAAAAAATAGCAGAATATTTTGATTTAACAATCGATGAGTTTATTAACGAAAGCATAGACGATAAATGGAAACCTAAACCAAAAAGCCAGGGTTCTAATTTAAGAGTGCTTAGCATCTCTGTTGATCAAAATGAAAATGAAAATATAGAACTTGTTCCGGTAAAGGCAAGTGCCGGTTATTTAAATGGTTTTTCTGATCCACAATACGTTAAAGACTTACCTAAATTTCAATTACCATTACCTGCTTTAAAACAAGGTACTTTTAGAGCTTTTGAAATTATGGGTGATTCGATGTTGCCAATACAGCCAGGCAGTGTAATTATTGGAGAGTATATGGATAACTGGAATGATGTTAAAACTGGCGAAACCTACGTAATTATTAGCAAAAACGAAGGCGTGGTTTATAAAAGAGCTGGCAATAGGTTTAAAGAAAATAAAGAGTTAAAGTTAATTTCCGACAATACAGTTTATGATCCGTATTCTGTTGCTGCAGAAGATATTTTAGAGATATGGAAAGCTAAAGCATATATATCTACTACGCTCCCAGATCCGACACCAGAGCCAACAATAGAAACGCTATCTAGCATGATGGCGCAAATGCAAAAATCAATATCACAACTAAACAAAAATTAACATCTTTTAACATAAGCAGATTAAACTCTTCTGGCATTTTTTCATCTATGCTATTAAACAACCAATTTAATTTACACATGATGAAAAAATTAATTTACACCGTAGCATTTGTAGTAGTAGGATTTACTGCTAGTTATGCTCAAAAACCAAACAGAGATAATTTAACTCCAGAACAAAAAGCAGAAAAAGCAGCTACAGCAATGCAGCAAAAACTTAGTTTAACTGCAGATCAAAAAGCAAAAGTGCAGCAATTAGAGCTAGAAAGAATTAAGAAAGCTGATGAGTGGCGTCAAAATGATCAAGGCGCAATGAAGAATAAAATGGAAGAACGTAGAACTTACATGAAAGCTTCTAAAGAAAAGATGGATGCAATTTTAACACCAGAGCAAAGAAAAACACTTGACGCTTCTCGTGAAGAAATGAAAGGAAAAGCGAAAGAAAGAATGAAGGATAGAAAAGATGGAAAAGGCCCTAGAGGTCCGAGACCAGGAAACGGAACTCCTCCTCCACCTCCAGCAAATAATTAAAAAAAATGCCTCGATTTTAACAGATCGAGGCATTTTTTTTTTTGCATAATGGTAAGGTATTTTATTTCAGATATCCAGTTGAGTTTAAAAAATCAGCCCATACTTTATATCCTTCTGGAATAAGATGTAATCCATCTTTAGTTAACTCGGCTCTCAAGTGATTGTCCTTATCTAAAAACTGTTGATATAAATCGATAATAGTTACATTTTTTGCAGCAAGCTTTTTAATTTCACTATTGATGTAAAGAATGTGATCATCTTTACCATAATGATTTTTAAACTTTGCAAATGAAGCATTTACTGGCAGCAATGTGTTAAAGTAAATCTGCGTTTTCTTTGAGCCCTTTCTAATTCTATCAATCATCAATTTATAGTTTCTCAAGATTAAGCTATCAGGAATATTTCTCGAAATATCATTTATCCCGATAAGGATGAAAACTTTTTTAGGCTTTCCATCTATCACTTCTTGCAATCTTTCTAATACACCAAAGGTGATATCACCAGAAATACCTCTATTTTTCGCCTGCGGCAAATTTAAAAGCTTAGCCCAATCTGTGCCTGCAGTTATGCTATTCCCTAAAAAAACATAATCTTTTTTAGATTTTGGATCTGCTTTAAATTTAGCAACTTGCTCTAGATATTTACCCGGACGATAAGTGCTATCCCATTTAGCAGTTTGTGCATTTACATTAATTACGGCCGCAATAGATAAACTGCATATTAAGGCTATTTTTTTAAAACTAATATTCATATCAACTTATTAATGAGACAATGGTGTTAAATTTCCTAAATTTTTCTTTTCTCTATTCCATGTAAATGACGTAAAGAATATGGCCAATAAACAAGATGCAGCTATAACCATAAAACTTGCATCCCAACCTTGTTTATCAACTAACCTACCTAAGGCAGCATTTGCCAATAAATCGCCAATAAAATAACCAAATAAACCAGTTAAGCCAGCGGCTGTACCAGCAGCTTTTTTAGGAACTAAATCTATAGCTTGCACACCAATTAACATTACTGGGCCGTAGATAAAAAATCCGATAGCCCAAAGAGAAATGTTTCTTACAATATGTATTGTATCTGGCGATCTCCAATAGACGAGTACAGCGATTAGTGTCATAGCCATATAAATAATTGTAACAGGAGCTCTTCTGCCATTAAACAATTTATCGCTCATTACACCACATAAAATAGTACCTGGAATTGCAGCTAATTCATACCAGCTAGATGCCCAAGCTGCTTCAGATGGGGTATAATTTTTGGCCTCTTGTAAAAAAGTTGGTGCCCAATTGATAATTCCATTTCTTACCAGATAAACAAACGCATTGGCGAAGGCAATAAACCACAGCAACCGATTATTTAACACATAATTCAAGAAAATTTCTTTAGCCGAAAACTCTTGCTCTTGTGTTTTTGCATCATAACTTTTAGGATAATCGTTATTGTAAACTTCAATTGGCGGCAAACCTTCCGATTGAGGTGTGTCTCTAACTAACAACAAAGCCACGAGCGCAAAAAATATAGCTACCAAACCTGGGAAATACAACATTCCATGAAAATCTGCAAATAGCTCTAAGCCTAAAACAGTTAGCGGGCCGACAAAAAAACCACCTACGTTGTGTGCTAAATTCCAGAAAGACATTACTGTACCACGCTCACGAACCGAAAACCAATGCGCTATAACCCTACCACAGGCAGGCCAACCCATTCCTTGAAACCATCCATTGATAAACAAAAGCACAAACATAAGCGCTATAGATGAAGTTGCAAATGGAACCAAACCCATAAAAATCATGGTAAAAGCAGAAAGCACTAAGCCAATTGAGAGAAAATAACGAGCATTACTCCGATCGGAAATATTGCCCATTAAAAATTTACTAAAACCATAAGCAATAGAAAGCGCCGAAGCTACCAAACCCAATTCTCCTTTACTATAACCTAGTTTTTGTAGCTCAGGTATTGCAAATGAAAAGTTTTTACGTACAAGATAATATGCTGCATAACCTAAAAATATACCAATAAATACTTTGATACGTTGGCTACTATAAATTGAATTAATTTTACCTTCTGGCAATAGAGGTTGATGGGCAGCAGGTGGTGGAAAAAGTCTAAAACTCATGTATAATTTGGTTCGAATTTAGGTTTAGTAAATGATGTTATGTTTAAAATAAGTTTGGATAATCAGTGATGATACCATCAACTTTTAAAGCTTTTAACTTGTTGATTTCTTCCTTGGTATTTACTGTCCAAGGGATAACTTTAATACCATCCGCATGGGCTTTATGCACTAAACTTGCATCAACCATGTTGTAATTTGGACTTAAAATAAATGGCTTGTAACCTAAATCGGCCATGTTCTCTTCGTAAGTTTTTTTGTTAGATATTAAGAATGATGTTTTAACACCTGGATATTTCTCATTGATGATTTGAATAGTTCGTTTATCGAAAGATTGAATCACAACATAAGGTGTAATTTTTTTCTGCTCAATCACATCCATCAATAACTTCACGAAAACTTCTGGTGTTGGGTTAACAATATTGTCACCAGCTACTTCACTTTTAGTTTCAATGTTATAAAATAACTGTTTCTTGTTTTTTTGTTTGATGTCTTTTTGTACAACATCAATTAAATCTGCCAGCAAAGGAATATAGGTTTTGATTTTTTTCTGCTGAAGAAAACCTTTATTGATTTTTGTACCGATATCGAAAGTTTTTAGTTGCTCATAATCCATCTGGTAAACAGCATATTTTTTGCTATCTGAAGTAGGGATTTCTTTTCCATCAGCGGTAAGCATAAAACCCGGACTTAAATAATCATCATGAGTAACCACAACTTTTCCATCTTTGGTGATGTGCGTATCCATTTCTAAAGTGGTAACTGCCTCATAGTTCATCGCATCTTGCATAGCGATAATGGTGTTTTCTGGCATTAAGCCTCTTCCACCCCTGTGTGCTTCCGCACTAAATGCTGGAAATTCTGCACTCATTTTATTTGGTTTATAAGCTGATTGACTGCAAGCGGCTAATAAAGCTACACTAAAAATACTTAAAACGATGGTTGATTTCATACTATAATTCTGCAATAAATTTTTCGCCAAAACGATCGGTTGCTACTACTTTTACTTTCTTAACTGATGGTTCAAAATGAGCAATAAATAAATGATCTGTCATTCGTGGTTCAGGAAATGTTCTGCCCAGAGGTAATTTATCACCTTTATAAAGTTTAACAGCAAGTGGATCGAAACCCTTTTGTTGTAGCATCTCTCCCATTGGTTTTCCATCTAAAAAATATTCAATTTTCCAGCTAGGATCATAATTCCAAACGTTGGCCAACAATCTTTTTTGATTGGTTAATTCGTCAACATAAAGTCTGATTTGTTCTCTTTTATCAGATCCTGTAGGCTGATAATACCATTTTAATTCGGTTCCGTTGACTTCGTAAACACCATAACCACTTGGCGTTCCATCTTCACAAACTGGGCCTGTCCACCATGCACCGCATACTGTACCATGGTTATGTTCGAAAACGCCATTGGTAATCATATTTTGGTTATAGTGTGTATGTCCAGACATGATGTGAACGTTTTTAAAACTCTCTACAACCTTAAAAAAATCTGCTTTGTTTTTTACGCCACTATTTACTGGAATGTGAAGTGAAATAATCACTAACGCATCTTTGGCTACAAATTGTAAATCTTTAGCCATCCAATCTAATTGAGCTTGACTAACAAAGCCATCATAATTAC
Organism: Pedobacter sp. GW456-11-11-14-TSB4; assembly: GCF_059424425.1. Classification (NCBI taxonomy): domain Bacteria; kingdom Pseudomonadati; phylum Bacteroidota; class Sphingobacteriia; order Sphingobacteriales; family Sphingobacteriaceae; genus Pedobacter; species Pedobacter sp. GW456-11-11-14-TSB4. The sequence continues at coordinate 341,311 of NZ_JBWKZK010000003.1, read as the reverse complement.
GCTCAGTTCCTAAATACCTAACATCATCTAAAACAATGTAATGTGCTTTACCGCGGTTAAACGAATAGTAAGTTGGCCCGTAATGTTCTTGAAAGGTTTTATCAGAAGTCTCATCTCCGCCCATGCGGTAATCCATATCGTGGTTACCTAAAGCCTGAAAAAATGGAATACCCATTTCAGCAACTGCTTTATTGTAATCGGCAAATAACTCGTGGTTATCCCAAACAATATCGCCCACACAGATACCATGAACAGGAGTTTTACCCATAGATTTGATGATTTTTTTGGTATCAGGCACCGAATAAGCCATCATTTTTTCTACGTCTTTTTTATTTTTAACCTGCGGATCAGCCCAAATAATGAAATTATGCTTATCATCATTTCTACTTAAAGCTTTAAGTTCGAAGTTTAATTTAGCTGTTGCCTGTAACTTTTCGTAATAATTAGCGATGTAGCTTTCCGTTTTAAACTCGTAACCAGCTGGTGTGCTTAACCAAACAAATTTAGCTAACGGATTTACATCAATCGTATAATTACCATCGGCATCGGTTCTAACCACATTAAAACCATCAGAAACAACAACATTGGCAATTCCTTTACCTCTGCTTGTAATTTGACCTGAAATTTTATTATCTAAATCGAAGATAGATAAAGAATGAGCTTTTAAACTAACAAATAATGTTGTGGCTAATAATCCAGATTTCTGTATAAATGATCTTCTGTTCATTGTGTGTTTTAGAGATAGCTAATCTCGTATTTATAATTAATAAAAAAGGTCAGTTATTGCTAACTGACCCTAATGTTTATTCTTAGTTAGCAAGCGCCGTACCGTCTGTTTCTATTGTTGTTAACGGAGTTGTAGCACTTAGCGGCACACCAGTTGCCGTTCTTCCGGTAGACCATCTACCAAATTGAGGTGCACCAGGTATTTCTCCGTACACACCACCTAATCTTGTAAAATTAGTTGTAGGATTTGGAAACGGTAATCTTGTTGTATTTGTACCAGCACCCATAAATAATTGAGCACCACGTGTTAAAGGATTTATAGTGTTGTAATATTCAGTATTTGTAATTCTGTAACCAACTGCTGGCGGACCTGCAGAATAGAAATTACCACCAGAACCTCCATAAAAAATCACATCTAATGGAATGCTACTTGAAGTAACATTTGTACCCTCGAAGATAGCGATACCTGCAATGTTACCACTATTTGCCAACAAATTTGAGGTGGCTGTACCAACACCATTTGCACCAGTCGTAGTTGAATAATTAACAGTCGCTCTCCATCTATCTAAAGGTATTGGAGTAGAACCAGATCCTGTAATCGTTCTTCCTGTGCCACCAACATAAAAATATTCTCCTTTTTTAACACTACCTGTGGTAAGATTAAATTTATAAGTTCTTGCACCACCAGTAACCCATCCGTTAACAGGGAAAACAGTTGCACCAGCATTGTTAGTGGTGATCACCGAATAAGGAGTAGCTGTAAAATCGATATCTCTAGTACATAAAAACTGAATATATTCGAAATTACCATCTCCACCGTTTGGATCTACGTTGTAACCAGAAATAATAGCAGATGAGAATTTTGGTAATGCAACGAAAAAGAAATCATTCTCAGAACGCATCCAAACCGTAATTTTTGGAGTAGCTCCAGTGCGATCGATAAATGGTATACCTGTAAAATTACCAGTTGGCAAAACTTGAGCATTAGCAAAAGATGCAGTAGCTTCTGTATGTACAGTTGCTGTACCGAACCCGTCGTTAATAACTTTATCCCCAGCATAAGTAGTACCAGCTACAGGCTCAGGTTCATAAAGTGCATTACTTAAAGTCACTAAAGTGCTTTCATAAAAATCTGGCGAAGCCGCAATACGACCTGTGTTAACTGCCTGAGTTCTTAAAGCTCTACCGCTTGCAACTTTTGTAATTGAGGCATCGGTTACACCAACAATCTGTAAAATACCATTTACTCTTTTTAAAGTAGCGCCATCAACAGTTACATGAATTGAATCACCCGGAATGTATTTAGAAGCATCTGCCCCTATATTAAATGCCATTCCTCTCAACGAATCAATACCGTTACCAACAACCCTAGCATTTTGCATAATTACTAAGCCAGCTGGCGAATTTCCTGATCTAAAATCTGAAATTACTACCCCTTTAATTGCTGTAGCACCGCCAAGCATGTCAGCTTTAAGGGTTAAATCAGCATTTTTATATAATTTTTTTAAATCGAAATTCGAGATAAAATTACTAGGTGTGCTTTTAATGTAATCATCGTCGCGTTTACATCCTGCCATAATACCAACAACTGTAGTTAGTAAAAGCATATATTTTAATGTCTTCTTCATATCTGATAATTGTTATGATTTATGGTTTTTGCCACCAAACTAATGTACTAAAGTCATCTGGCCCTTGAGAAGCAACAGCATTTATATAATTAGTTGGATTGGTTGATTGAGTAAGTAATGGATAATTTAAACGACTTGGCATTCTGCCTCCATTTAAAAAGCCCGTACCAGGATTTAAAAACGGATGACCAGTTCTTCTATACTCAAACCATTGTTGAAAATCTACCAAGAATAAAGCATAATACTTTTGCAAGTGGATTGATTCTAATTTACTTTGTGTACCTCTAACTGTAGTATTTAATGGTAAAGCATTGTTCCAATCAATATCTGCATCTACAACATATTTAATAAAGTTTGGATCAGAAACGCCAGAATAAACTGTTGGCATCCAATAGTTGATGGAATCAAAAATACCTTTATTATAATACGCTTCACCTGTACCATTAACCCATCCTCTTGCGGCCGCTTCTGCTAAAATAAAATCAACCTCAGCAACATTCATGATAATACCAGTAAAAGGATCAGTTTGTAAGGTTAAAGGATTATTGGTTTGAGCATCTGAATAAAAATAAGATTGTTTTACAGCTCCACTACCATAAGATAAACCACTTTCAACACCAACAAATCCTGCCGGACCAGGTGCAATACCCCATCTGTTTACTCCGTTTCTACCAAGTGTGTTATTAACTCTTGGATCATTCCAGTTACCTATGTTACCAATAAAGAAAGTTGTAATTGCAGGGGTTCTAAAATCTACCGCACGTGTACTCATAAAAGGAGATGAATAAACAGCTGTACTGCTATTTGTTCCATTCCATAATATTTTAGCCGTATGCGTATTGTTCTGCATGATTGGATAATTTGCCGGGTTAGTATCAATCATCTCTTTTATTTTTGCAATTACTTGAGCACTTACATCGGCTTTGCCAGAAACGCGAAGCATTAAACGTAAATACAATGAATTACCAAATCTGCGCCACTTGCTCACATCTCCTTGATAAACTGGATCGCCAGTTGCAACAATAGCTTCATTGTCTTTTAATAAAGTATTGGCTTGTTCTAATTTTTTAAACAAATCTAAATAGATATCTTTCTGTTTATCAAAAACTGGCTCTAAAACTCCATCCTTACCTTGGTTTGCTTGTGTGTAAGGTACATCTCCATAAACATCGGTTAATAATTGATAAACCCAAGCTTCAGTTATCAATGATATAGCTTGATAAGATTTGTTTACCGATCCAGTTTCGCTAGCAATTTTACCGATATCTTTAAAATTTGTTAATTGCAAATACCAGTTATTCCAAGTGTAATCGGCTAAATTTCTTCTGATATCATATCTGAACACTTTACCCTCGTTATCACCTAAATCTACCGTAACCTGCATTAATTCATTATTCACATTTCGGTTACGTACCATATTTGTAGTTAACACGTTAACTAATGCCGGTGCTAATAACTGATTTGCAGTTGTTGAGCTTTTTCCAATTGGATCTGTATTTATCTCATTAAATCCTTGTTTACAAGAGAAAAAAGATACCCCGAGCATACACACCAAAGTATACGCAGTTATATTTTTAATATTTTTCATTGCTATTTTTTTTCTGTTAATAGATAATAATAGTTTCATATTTCTGATCCTTATAAACCTACAACTAAACGAACACCATAATTTCTTGTAGATGGCAACTGACCGGTTTCAAAACCTTGTACGATATCTGATCCTGCTAAGGTACCAAACTCTGGATCGAAGGCTGGCCATGGAGACCATATAAACAAGTTACGACCGTATACACCTAAAGTTACTCTACTTAAACCTAAACTATTTACAAAATTCTTATTGAACACATAAGTTAAGTTTGCTTCTCTAAATTTAACATAATCTGTTCTAAATACGCTACCCTCTGCTTGGTCTGAACCATAAAGAGAAGTATAATAAGATTCGAAGTTAGTTGCAATTACATCGTTCTGACGATATGTACCATCAGGATTTTGTACCACACCTTCTCCAATTACACCATTATATCTACCAGGCAATGTTACTTTTAGCTTACCCAAAGCAGCCATTCTAGAAAATGTAAGCGAATGACCGACTGCACCTAGTTGAGCATCGAATAATGCTGAAGCTGTGAAGTTCCTGTAAGAAATATTTGTACCAGCGCTAAATCTGAATTGAGGCATTGTGTTACCTAAGTAGAACAAATCTGTTGTATTGGTTCTAGCGTTACCTGTGTTTGCATCATAAACAATTTGTCCATCTGGCGAGCGTAAAAACCCTCTTCCATACAAATCGCCCATGCTACCACCTACATTCGCAACTACTTGTCCGCCACCTAATGCACCAGTACGTAATACAACAGAACTATCAGCTAATTCTTTAATAGTATTTCTATTAGCAGTGAATGTACCGTTTAAAGTCCATTTAAACTTTTTAGCCTGTAATACAGTACCGTTTACTGCAATTTCAATTCCTTTATTGTTTACCTGACCAACATTAAATACGGCCACGTTGTAACCAGTAGAACGATCTACTAAACGGTTTAAGATTTGATTTTTAGTTGATCCAGCGTATGCAGCAAAATCAAAATTTAATCTGTTATTAAATAATTTTAGTTCTGCTCCTACTTCGAAAGTTGTAGTAATTAATGGTTTCAAATTCGGGTTTGGTAAAACCGATGGATTAGTCATTGCGCTATCAGGATAAATTCCATCTGCAGCCAATACATAATTATAAGCAGTACGATAAGGAGTTGTACCACCACTACCTACTTGAGAAATTGAAGCTCTTAATTTAGCAAAGCTGATTGCTTTTGGCATTTTCCATAAGTCTGATGGCACAAATGATACACTCGCCGATGGATAGAAGAAACCAACATTGTCTGTACGTGTTGGCGTAGCCAACGTACTGCTCCAATCTTGGCGACCAGTTAAATCTAAATATAAAAAGTTTTTGTAGGTGAATGATAAAGCCGCATAAAAACTATTGATGCGATACTTAGCTGTGTCTAAAACATTAACCAATGGATTGGCATTGTTATCTAATCTAAAAACACCTGGCACTACTAAACCATCTGCTCTAAGTTCGTTTCTACCATATTGATTTTTCATCATACTACCACCAGCAGTAGTAGTTAAACGCAAATCGTTAGAAATCTTTTTATCGTATTTTAACAAGAAATCACCGTTGATTTCGTAAGAATTTACATCTGCTACACGAAATGAACCCTGAGCATATCTGTTACCAGCAGCATCATAAGGTCGGCGAGTTTCGCGAACATCATGGTTAAAATCTATCGAGGTACGTAGCAATAAACTTAGTTCATTTGTAAATTTATAAGTTCCTTGTACACTACCTAAAACTCCATTTCTTCTTTGCGCATTTAAATATTGCTCAGAAATAGCATACGGACTTTCTGGATTTGTAGTTGTAATGTTTACAAATTGACGATTAACTAAACCAGGTGCCCAGTAATCTCTATACCAATCTGTATTTACATTTGGCTGAGCGAACATAAACCAATACATTAATGATTGGTTACCATAACCAGTTGCTGGTAGATTATCACTATTTCTATTGTTATACGCAACTTTAACAGCTAAGTTTAATTTTTTTGTGATGTCTGTATTTGCAGTTAATGTTGCAGAAGTACGCTCAAGACCTGTATTAGGCACAATCCATTCGTTACTGCCATGACTTGCAGAGAAACGCAAAGCAACCCCTTTAACAGTACCATCTAAACTAACAGCATTAGTAGTTTCAATCCCTGTTTTAAAAAAAGCATCAACTGGATTTTCGTATGCTCTCCAAGGTGTTCTTACTAAACCTCTTGTCTTAGTTGCCGGATCATATTGAAAAAAGTTACCTCCATTTGCAAATGGCGCTCCCCAACTTGCACTTGTTGCATTTGTACTAGCACCATCGTCAGAAGCTCCGTAAGAGAAATAAGAAACTCCGAACTGACCTTGGCCGTACTCTTGTTGGATATCTGGTTTACGATTAACCTCTTCCCAAGCGGTATTTGAAGTAAAAGTAACGCCTAATTTCTTTTTATTTTTATTAGCTCCTTTTGTTGTAATAATAATTGCACCATTTGCACCACGCTGTCCGTATAATGCTGATGCACCTGGACCTTTTAAAACGTTTACGCTTTCAATATCATCAGGGTTTAAATCGTTTAATGCACTGCCAAAATCTGCTGGCATAATATCACCAGATGTTCCGTAAACGCCACCACCTGTACCGCCTGTACGTCTGGCAGAGCTACTTGCTACAACACCATCAATAACAATTAATGCTTCATTATCACCGGTTAAGTTATTCTCGCCACGTAAAATAATTTTGTTAGAACCAGCAGGCCCACCATTACGCACTAAATTTAAACCAGCAACTTTACCGGATAAAGCATCTGTCCAGTTACTTGAAACCGCATCGGTAAAAGATGTACTATCTAATTTAGTAGTAGCATAACCAAGAGATTTTTCTTCTCTTTTAATACCTAACGCGGTTACTACCACTTCACTTAATTGACTAGAAGATTCTTTAATTCTAATAACAACGCTGCTTTGAGCCTCACTAAATGTTCTAGTAACAGCAGTGTAGCCAATCATAGAAAAACTTAAGGAAATTCCTTTTGGCACATTAACAGAAAAGTCTCCATTTTCATTCGTTACCCCAACAACCTTTCTATTGTTGTCAACTATTGTTATTCCAGGTATGCCTTGACCATCGCGATCATCCACAACTTTACCTTTAACAGTAATATTTTGTACAGCAGTTTGCTGCGCAAAAGTTAATTGCGTTGTAAATGTTAAACCTAGAGTGCAAACAAGCATAAATTTGTAGCTAAATAAATAGCTGTAAAACAAATTAAACTTACTTGGCTTCTGAAATTGCTTTTCGGTGTCTTCACTTTCACTTAGCAAGCGATGCCAAAGCAATGCAACATGTTGAGTAAATGTTTTGTTCATAATTAATTGATATATCCGGTTAGTTTATTGCAAATATTTTTTTGCTACCGTTGCTGCAAAAGTAAGCAGGTAAGGTTAAGCCAATATTAACTACTGATTAACAGTTGTTAACTTTATATTCCGAATTATTTAATTTTATGTTATTAAATATTTCGATATAAAAATATAAAAACAAATTGAAACTACTAATAATTTTTAAAAAATGAAGGATAACATGTTGCTAATAAGTAAAAACCGCAATTTAAATGTATTTAACACAATGCGCCATTTATACAAATGCATGCAGATATAACATAAAAAAACCAAAAAACCATTAACGTTAAGTTAACATGCAACAATTCTATTACATGCGTTTTCATATTTCAGAAGCGAAAACAAATATTGAAGATTTGCTAAACAGAAAAAACCTGCATAATCAGTCATGATTAAACAAGCTGGGATAGTAAATAAACCTAAAGATTACTAAAATTATACAATTGTTACTGTAACACCCAAGCTTTCAAGGTGATTTACAATTTGTTGAGAGATACCCTTATCGGTGATAATATGATCAATATCTTCTAAACCACAAATTTTACCAAAACCTCTTTTACCAAATTTAGTGGAGTCTGCAAGCACAACGGTTTTTTGAGAAACACCAATCATTTTGCGGTTCAAATGAGCCTCCATGGCATTTGTAGTCGTTAATCCGTAATCTAAATCGATACCATCAACCCCTAAAAACAAAGTATTAAAATAGAAATCTTGTAAAACCTGCTCTGCATAAACACCCATAACAGATGATGAGCTTTTACGAAGTATCCCACCCAACTGAATAACCTCAATACTTGGCTCTCTAAGTAACTCTAAAGCAATGTTTAAGGCTGATGTGACCACTGTTAAATTTAATCCAGATGGTATGTTTTTCACAAAATACAATAAGGTTGTGCCAGAGGCAACAACCACAGAATCATTCTCTTTAAGAAGCTTAGTAGCGGCTAAACCAATCTTGTTTTTTTCAATAGATTGAAGCTTTTCTTTTTCGTTAACTGGTCTATCTACCGTATAAGGATTATTAACAGTAGCACCACCATGTGTTCTGAAAAGCAAGCTTTTATCTTCTAAAAGTTTTAAATCTTTTCTAATGGTTACAGAAGAAACTTTTAGTTCTTTACACAATTCAACCACATTAATATACTGATCTTTTTGTATTCTATTCAGTATAAACTGGTGCCTTTCAGCTAAGTTCATTATCATATTTGGATTATTCTTCTGCAAAATAATAAATTATACCTTCAATTAATTGATTTTTGTAAAATTAAAATCTTTTTAATCCTTGATATTTTATATTTCGAAATGATTACTTATACTTGCTTATTGTTTCGTTTTATTATTTTTATTATTTGATGCCTAGAATTCATAATTATCGTTTAGCAGATCAACAAATTTGGGATGTAATCATCATTGGTGGTGGTGCTACAGGTTTAGGTACAGCTTTAGATTCTGCTAGCAGAGGTTTAAAAACCCTACTCGTAGAACAGTCTGATTTTGCAAAAGGGACTTCGAGCAGAAGTACTAAATTAGTGCATGGCGGTGTACGTTATTTGGCACAAGGTGATATTGGATTAGTTAAAAGCGCACTCAAAGAAAGAGGCTTGCTAGAAAAAAATGCATCCCATCTAGTTAATAAGGAAGAATTTATCATTCCATGCTATGATTGGTTTTCGGTTTTAAAATACCTAACGGGATTGACGATTTATGATTGGCTTGCAGGCAAATATAGTTTCGGAAAATCTAAATACTTATCCAAAAAGGAAACGCTTCAATTAATGCCTGGCATAAAAGAAAAAGGCTTAAAAGGTGCAATTAGTTACTTCGATGGTAAATTTGATGACGCTCGCTTAGCAATAAATATTGCACAAACCGCTACAGAGCAAGGTGCTACTTTAATAAACTACATGAAAGTAACTAACCTAATTAAAGAAGGTGATCAAGTTACCGGTATCGAAGCTGAAGATACATTAACCTTCGAACGATTTAGATTAAAGGCCAAAGTTGTGATTAATGCAACTGGTGTTTTTGTGGATGAGATTTTAAAAATGAACAATCCTTTAGCTAAAAAAATGGTTCGCCCTAGTCAAGGTGTTCATATTGTGTTAGATAAAAGCTTTTTGAATACCAATTCTGCTTTAATGATACCTAAAACTGCAGATGGGAGGGTTCTTTTTGCAGTGCCTTGGCATAATCATTTATTGGTTGGAACTACAGATACACCTTTAAATGAACATAGTTTAGAGCCCCGTGCTTTAAAAGAAGAAACAGATTTTATTTTATCAACTGCAGGATCATATTTTAACAGAAAACCAACAGAGAATGATATTTTAAGTGTGTTTTCTGGACTTAGACCTTTAGCTGCACCTACAGACTCTGATGGCAGCAGTACCAAAGAAATCAGTAGAGATCATAAGTTAATTGTTTCTGCAAAAGGATTAATCACAATTACTGGCGGCAAATGGACAACCTATAGAAAAATGGCCGAAGAAACCATTGATTTGGCCATTAAACATAGTGGTTTACCATCACAACCATGCGTAACAAAAGATTTAAAAATCCACGGATGTGCCGATAGTAGTAATGAAAACTACATGAATATTTACGGCACTGATAAAGTTTTAATAGAAGAGCTTAGTAAACTACAGCCAGGATTGAACAAAAAACTGCATCCAAATTTTCCTCATACAGAAGCTGAAGTAGTTTGGACGATTAGGAATGAAATGGCAGAAACTGTAGAAGATGTTTTAAGCAGAAGATTGAGAATTTTATTTATTGATGCAGCTGCTGCGATAGAAATGTGCCCAAGAGTAGCGGCTTTATTAGCTACAGAATTAGGTGCAGATAAAGTTTGGGAAGAGAATCAAATCAAAATATTTAATACATTAGCTTCTGGTTACGTTTATCATCAAAAGAAAAAGGAAAGAGAACCTGTTTTAATTAGTTAAACTACCTACCAAATATAAACTTATGAGCAAATACATTTTATCTCTTGACCAGGGAACAACAAGTTCGCGTGCCATCATTTTTAACCATGAGGGTGAAATTGTTGCTATTGCACAAAAAGAATTTACGCAAATTTATCCGAATGCGGGATGGGTTGAACATGATCCGATGGAAATATGGTCTACTCAATTATCAGTTGCTGCAGAAGTAATCACAAAAGCTAGATTATCTGCTTCAGACATCAACGCTATCGGCATTACCAACCAAAGAGAAACAACTGTAGTTTGGGATAGAGAAACAGGAAAGCCAGTTTACAATGCTATAGTTTGGCAAGACAGAAGAACATCAGCTTATTGCGATAGTATAAGAAAACAGGGTCTATCGCAAAAAATACAAGATAAAACAGGCTTAATTATCGACTCTTACTTTTCTGCTACTAAAGCAAAATGGATTTTAGAAAACGTTGATGGAGCAAGAGAAAAAGCCGAGCAAGGAAAATTAGCTTTTGGCACAATAGATAGCTGGTTAATTTGGAACTTAACTGGCGGAAAAACACATGTTACCGATGTAACAAATGCATCTAGAACGATGCTGTACAATATTCATGATTTAACTTGGGATGAAGAGTTATTGAGCTTATTTGGTGTTCCAAAATCAATGCTGCCTGAGGTAAAATCATCAAGTGAGGTTTATGGCGAAACCGCAGGAAATATCTTAGCGGCAAAATTACCAATTGCAGGTATCGCTGGCGATCAGCAGTCTGCCCTATTCGGTCAAATGTGTACCGATATTGGAATGGTAAAAAATACATACGGCACAGGTTGTTTTATGTTGATGAACATCGGCAAAACACCAAAAATATCTGCAAATAATTTATTAACAACAATTGCTTGGCAAATTAATGGCGAAGTTAATTATGCGCTAGAAGGAAGCATTTTTATTGGCGGTGCAGTTGTGCAATGGCTTAGAGATGAATTAGGCATGATTTCTCGCTCTGCGGATGTAGAAACATTGGCAAAGCAAGTAAATGATACGCAAGGAGTTTACATTGTGCCGGCATTTGCAGGTTTGGGCGCTCCGCATTGGGATCAACATGCTCGTGGAACAATTACGGGATTAACAAGAGGAACTAACAAATCGCACATTGCCAGAGCAGCTTTAGAAAGCATTGCCTACCAAACCATGGATGTTCTAAAAGCGATGGAAGCTGATGCTGGTGTAGCTATTGCTGAATTAAGGGTTGATGGTGGCGCTACGGCAAACAATTTGTTGATGCAATTTCAGGCAGATTTATTAAGTTGCAAAGTAATTAGACCAGAAGTTACTGAAGTTACCGCAATTGGTGCTGCATATCTTGCTGGTTTAGCTACCGGATTTTGGGATAGTATCGAACAAATTAGATCGCAATGGAAAATTAATAAAACCTTTGTTGCCGATGAAGGAATTGACAATAAAGAAAGAATTAAAGGCTGGAATAGAGCTGTAAAAGCAGCGAGAGTTAATGCCGAAGATTAGTTTAGTTTTCAGTTAACAGAGTTGAAATAACTATTCAATCTATCAATTTAAACGATTAACCAAATATAAAATGAATGTATATTTAGCAGAATTTATTGGCACAGCCTTAATGATTTTACTAGGAAATGGCGTGGTTGCCAATGTTGTTTTAAAAGGTACAAAAGGCAATAATGGTGGATGGATGGTAATTACAACAGCTTGGGCACTAGCAGTTTTTGTTGGTGTAGTTGTTGCTGGTCCACACAGCGGGGCACACCTAAACCCTATTGTAACTTTAGGCCTAGCTATTGGTAAAGGATTTGATTGGGCATTATTACCAGGCTATATTGCTGCGCAAATTGCTGGCGCAATGACAGGTGCTTTTTTAGTTTGGTTAATGTATAAAGATTATTTCGATGCAACAGATGATCAAGGTTTAAAAGCTGCCCCTTTTGCAACAGCCCCAGCCATAAGAAATTACACCTCTAATTTAATATCAGAAATTATCGGAACATTTGTGTTAATTTTTGTGATATTTTACTTTACTGACGCAAGTATGGGAACCAAAGAAGAAACTACACCAATTGGTTTAGGTTCATTAGGTGCAATTCCGGTAGCTTTTTTAGTTTGGGTAATTGGTTTGGCTTTAGGCGGTACAACAGGTTATGCAATTAATCCGGCTAGAGATTTAGGACCAAGAATTATTCATGCCGTAATACCCATGAAGGGAAAAGGAACTAGCGATTGGGCCTATGCTTGGGTACCAATTATTGGCCCAATTATCGGCTCCGCCTTAGCAGCATTCGCTTATCTGGCTTTAAATATCAAGTAATTTTCTTAAATCTTTACATCGTTTCAGTCTTTTCAAGTTTTAAAAGCAAGTAAAGCCTCAAAAATATCGGGGCTTTGCTTATTTTTGACCACGATGAATGAGGCAGAAAATTTTCTCGAAAATAAATTAAAAGAAAGAACCGAAAATGGCTTGCTGAGAAAATTAACAAGCACTTCACTCCCATCAGATTTTAGCTCTAACGATTATTTAGGCTTTGCTCAATCATCAACATTAAAAAATCTTATTAAAACACAAACCGAAGCCATAACCAACATAAAAAATGGTTCTGGTGGTTCACGTTTATTAAGTGGCAATCATTTCTACACCGAGCAAACCGAACAATATATCGCAAATTTTCATCAGGCAAAAAGTGGATTAATTTTTAACTCTGGTTACGATGCAAATGTAGGCCTGCTCTCTTCCATCCCACAACGTGGAGACACCATAATTACCGACGAATTAATCCACGCTAGTTTAATTGATGGGGCAAGATTAAGCTATGCAGATCGATTTAAATTTAAGCATAACGACTTAACAGATCTAGACCAAAAACTCAGAAACGCAAAAGGCATTATTTACGTAGTAGTAGAAAGTGTATATTCTATGGATGGAGATCTGGCTCCATTAAAAGAAATTAGTAACTTATGCGAAAAGTATAATGCAAATTTAATTGTCGATGAGGCTCATGCCACAGGTATTTTTGGCGAAAAAGGCAAAGGATTAGTCGTACAGCTTAAATTGCAAAGTAAAGTTTTTGCCCGTATCGTTACCTTCGGTAAAGCAATGGGTACACATGGCGCCATCATTTTAGGCAGTGAAAACCTCAGAAATTACCTTATCAATTTCTCTAGATCATTTATTTACACAACAGCGGCTCCACTACACAGCATTGTAGCCATAAATTGTGCATACCAAATGCTAAACAACGGAAACTTTGAACATCAAATAACCGAAAAAATTGAGCGATATAATACCTTAATTAAACAATTAGACTTATCAATAATTTCAAGCAATAGCGCAATACAAACTATCCTGTTTTACAACAATAAAGATGCTCGAAATGCCGCACAACAATTGCAAAATAAAGGTTTTGATGTTAGAGCTATTTTAAGACCTACGGTTGCACTTGGCAAAGAACGCTTGCGCATTTGCCTGCATACATACAACAGCAACCAAGAAATTACAGATTTGGTGCAAGCAATTAAATCAATAACAGCATGATACAAAAATATTTTATAACAGGTATCGGAACCGGAATTGGTAAAACGATAACCAGCGCAGTACTTACCGAAAAACTAAAAGCCGATTATTGGAAACCCATCCAATCTGGAGATTTAGCACAAAGTGATAGCTTAGCAATTGAAGATTTAATTAGTAACCAAACAACTAAAATCCACCCAGAGTTATATCGTTTAAACCAACCATTATCACCTCATTTATCTGCAAAGTTAGATGGAATTGACATTGACCTAAATACATTCGAACTCCCACAAACCGCTAATCATTTAATTGTAGAAGGAGCTGGTGGCTTAATGGTACCACTCAATAACCAAGCACTTATTTTAGATTTAATTAAGCATTTAAACATTCCGGTTATTGTGGTTTCTCAAAATTATTTGGGCAGCATTAACCATACCCTACTTACCATCAACGCCTTAAAGCAACACCAAATTAGCATTAAAGGAATAATATTTAACGGCGATACAAATTTCGAAAGCGAAGATTATATCCTCAAATACACTTCTGTTAAACATTTGGGCAATATCCCCACTTTAAAACAACTCAGCAAAGAAAACATTGTAAACGCTGGCAAAAGTTTAAATCTTTAATTAGAAAAGCGAATACAGTTTTTCATAGCTCCCTCAGCCCTGCTTTCGCCTATAGCCTTGTTCGTAAACTCACTGCGGGCTATTTGGCTCAATCAGGTTTATTTTACGCAGTTTTTTCCTTCTATTTAAGGCTGCAAGGCGTATCATCAAATTAAGCTATCAAATAAGAATAAGCATTTTATATAAATATTTAATCCTAAAATTATATTGCCAAATATTTGCATAGCTCCATAACTCTTTATTACATTTGGTTATCAACATCCTTTTTGCATTAAAAAATCATCCGAAGATTTATTAAAAAAAGCGTGTATAAACGTTTATAATCGTTTATACACGAATATTATTAAAAATATAAAAACGCCATTTAACTATACTCGAAGCACATTTAATAAATTTGAATAGAGCATATAAGTAAGTTAGTGGCTATTTGGAAAATCCGAAACTTGAAGAGAATTTGAACCTAAAAATAAGCAGAACAATTCAAGACGCTGAAACGGAAATTAACGGATATAAACGGATGAACACCAAAGCAAAAAAACAAATACGCTACTCTATTTGCAATAGTTAAAACATAGGTTTTTACAAAAAATAAAAGAGTGAAAAAATGAATAAAACGTAGAACAAATCAAAGCGTAGAAACAAAACTTTACACAGAAAATCAAAACACAGAAACGGATAAAAACTGATACAAACAGAAAAACACCAAAGCGTAGAAACTGAATAAAACGTAGAACAAATCAAAGCGTAGAAACAAAACTTTACACAGAAAATCAAAACGCTGAAACGGATAAAAACTGATACAAACAGAAGAACACCAAAGCGTAGAAACTGAACGAAACGTTGAGTTGAATAAAGCAAAGTGTAGAAATAGAACTTGAAGCAGAAAATCAAAATGCTTAAACTCAAATAAACTGAACTATTTTTAGACAGAAAACAAAGAACATAAAACTGAACTATACAATATTATTAAACAAACCAAAACGCTGAAACGGAATTAGACGGATAAAAACGGAGAACAAAGTTAGATAGAAAAAACAGCCACTAACATGGGTTTGGCAAAAGTGGGGCTTTAGTGCTAGGCTGAACATTTGTACTTTCTATAAACTTTTGTACTAAATTTGAACTTTAGTACTTTTTAAACCCCACCTTCGCCAAGCCCAAAACCGTTATGGGCAACCTTTAAAAGACGACAGGCATTAAACGAAACAAGAAATGGAAATAGGAAAAAAATTTAGTGAACTCACTTTAAAAGAATATTTCTTTTTCATTGACAATTACAAAAAATGTGAAGACTTTAATACACTTGGACTTTATCGTTCAATTGTAGAAAACGAAAAATTGAATATCGAACAAAAAATTGAAGTGCGTGAATATGCAAACAAAACTTTTAAGAAGACATTTGATTTTTTGCAACTTAAAGATCCAAAAACATTTGTAGAAGTTTCGACATTAGGACAAGAATTTACAAAAGGTGACGAAGAGAAAATATGGAACGACATTAAAGTAAATCAACAAAAAATATTGTCCGAAAAGAGAATAAAACACCGAAATTTCGGAAGTTACTCAAAGCATAATTGTCCTTATGAAGATTGTGTTTGGAATGGAGTAATGATAAGACAAGGTTCTGGTTTGGCTTGGACAAGTATGCATTTTTTCAGCGATAAAAATAATTATCATCAAAAAACAAAATCTGAAATGAGAAAATCTTACAGAAAATCAGAAAAACAAATTGTGAAAAATGAACTCAACAATGAACAAAAAGCCGAACAGCTAACGTAGCTTCGGAAATATGGCGGGTTTCGTACTTCTATGAAACATTTGTATAAGGTTCAACAGCAGTAATTCTATTGAACTTTTGTGCTAAAAATCCGCCACATCGCAAAGCCCCAAACCGTTATACGTAATTGCCTGAAAAAATGAGAACACTGACTTCCATAATAATTTTTCTATTTGTGACCATAACATCGTTTGGTCAAGACATTTCTGACATTACCTACGGAATGACTGCTAAAGAAAATGAGCTATGGGTAAAAAAAGTTATGTCATCAGAGAAGGAAAAACAACTAACATTAATTCAGAACAGGTTTTTTAGAAACAAGGAAATTAAGAAATCGGTAGATGACATTGTACCAATAATAATTGCAAATGGCATTTTTGTCAATGAAGTAGCAAATATCGAATTAAGGAATTTATTTGTCAATCAACTTACACCAGACAAAGTTCAGATTACAATATTGGATAAGGAACCAGAAGGAGTTTATGTAAACAAAGCTTGGACAGGAATTATTATTTTAAGTATCAACGATAAGAAAATAAGTAAGCTCTTGAGAAAATATAATCCTTAATGCTATCTGCAACTACGTATAACAGCAAGTTTAAGTTAAGCCTCGGGCGAAGTGATAACACGATAATTTGAAGCAATTTATTTAGATTAGTGCTGTAGATAATTAATGTAAGCAATAAGGCTCAACTCAAACCTGCAAAATGTCAATCTAATTATCCACCTTCCAATCCAACAAAAAATTTAATCACAAAAAAAGGGGAACAAATTGTTCCCCTTTCTCTTATTATCGTATTTCTTATTTTACTGCATCAATGATTGCTTTGAAAGCATCTTTATGGTTCATTGCTAAGTCTGCTAATACTTTACGGTTTAAACCGATGTTTTTAGCTGCCAATTTACCAATTAATTGAGAGTAAGATACGCCGTGTTCACGTGCACCAGCGTTAATACGTTGGATCCACAAACCGCGGAATTCTCTTTTCTTAACTTTACGGTCACGGTAAGCATATTGCAAACCTTTTTCTACCGTGTTTTTAGCAATGGTAAATACCTTGCTTCTTGATCCCCAATAGCCTTTGGCCATATTTAGGACTTTTTTTCTTCTGCGTCTAGCAGCTACTGCGTTTACCGAACGTGGCATAGTGTGTTGTTTTTGATAAGCGGTGTTGCGTTAGCAATCTTAGTTACCGAGTATCTGGTTAAAAATTAATTATTTACCGATGGCAAGCATACGTTTAACGTTGCCCATATCAGCATCACTTACCAGACTAGTCTGGCCTAAGTTACGCTTACGTTTTGTGCTCATTTTTGTTAAAATGTGGCTTTTGTAGGCGTTCTTTCTTTTGATTTTACCTGTTCCAGTAAGCGAAAAACGCTTTTTAGCACTGGAATTGGTTTTCATTTTTGGCATAACCTTGTTTTAATTTATATATGTATTACTTCTTTGCAACTTTAGGTGCTAATGTTAAAAACATACGCTTTCCTTCTAATTTAGGCAATAATTCTACTTTACCTATATCTTCTAAAGCCTGAGCAAATTTTAACAATAAGATTTCACCTTGTTCTTTGTAAACAATAGCTCTACCCTTAAAGTGTACGTAAGCTCTAACTTTCTCGCCGTTTTCTAAAAAGCTAACTGCGTGTTTTAACTTAAATTGAAAATCGTGATCGTTGGTATTAGGACCAAAACGAATTTCTTTAATTACAGTTTGCTTTGCATTTGCCTTAATCTCTTTTTGCTTTTTCTTTTGCTCGTAAACAAATTTGCTATAATCGATAATGCGACAAACAGGCGGAACTGCATTTGGTGAGATTTCAACTAAATCTAGTTCTAACTCATCAGCAAGTGCCAAAGCTTTTGACAAGGGATAAATCCCTGGTTCAACATTATCGCCAGCTAATCTCACCTCCTGAGCTCTGATATACTGATTAATATTATGTTCTGCTTCTTTTTTCTTAAAAGGAGGACGTGGTCCCCTATTAAATCCTGGTCTTCCTAATGCCAAATGTAAATCCTGTTTAAACTGTTATTTCTTTAATAATTAATGCACTAAATTCCGCTAAAGTCATCGAACCTAAATCTCCTTCGCCATGTTTACGAACCGAAACTTTTTGTTCTTCCATTTCCTTTTCGCCAATAATAAGCATGTAAGGTAATTTTTTAACTTCAGCATCTCTGATTTTCCTTCCAATCTTCTCATCACGAAAGTCTATCAGCCCGCGAATATCGGAATTATTTAATTCATTTGAAACTTTTTTTGCATATTCTTCATATTTTTCAGAGATGGGAAGAATAATATATTGCTCTGGCGAAAGCCATAATGGGAAGTTACCAGCACAATGCTCAATCAAAACTGCCACAAAACGCTCTAAAGATCCAAAAGGAGCTCTATGAATCATCACCGGGCGATGTTTTTGATTATCGCTACCTGTATATTCCAATTCGAAACGTTCTGGCAAATTATAATCAACCTGAATTGTACCTAACTGCCACTTTCTGCCTAAAGCATCCTTAACCATAAAATCTAATTTAGGGCCATAAAATGCTGCTTCTCCTAATTCAACAACTGTTGGAAGGTTCATTTCTTCTGCAGCTTCTATAATTGCAGTTTCAGCTAGCTTCCAGTTCTCATCTGTACCGATATATTTCGCTTTATTTTCTGGATCACGTAATGAAACTTGAGCAATGTAATTGTCAAACCCTAAAGATTTAAAAACATACAAAACCAATTCTATTACCTTTTTAAATTCTTCTTTAACTTGGTCTGGGCGACAAAACAAGTGTGCATCATCTTGAGTAAAACCACGTACACGAGTTAAACCATGCAACTCACCACTTTGTTCGTAACGATAAACTGTGCCAAACTCTGCAAAACGAACTGGTAAATCTTTATATGAACGAGGTTTAAACTTGTACATTTCGCAATGGTGCGGGCAGTTCATTGGTTTTAAGAAGAACTCCTCTCCTTCTTGTGGTGTTTTTATTGGTTGAAAACTATCCTTACCATATTTATCATAGTGACCAGAAGTTACATATAAATTTTTATGGCCAATATGCGGTGTAATTACTTGTTCGTAACCAGATTTAACTTGTGCTTTGGTTAAAAACTGGGCTAAACGCTCACGCAAGGCGGTACCTTTTGGCAACCACATTGGTAAACCTGCACCTACTTTTTCTGAGAACATAAACAATTCTAATTCCTTACCCAACTTACGGTGATCGCGTTTTTTCGCTTCCTCGATCATTAACAAATATTCTGTTAACTCGCTCGCTTTCGGAAAAGTTACGCCGTAAATACGGGTTAATTGTTTTTTGGTTTCATCACCACGCCAGTATGCACCAGCAACATTCATCAATTTAATGGCTTTAACAAAACCAGTGTTTGGAATGTGCGGACCACGACATAAATCGGTGAACTCACCTTGGGTGTAAAAAGTGATCTTACCATCATCTAAACCTTCTAAAAGATCTAATTTATACTCGTCACCTTTTTCTGTAAAGTATTGAATTGCATCAGCTTTGCTAACACTTTTTCTGCTAAACTCTGATTTTTGCTTTGCCAATTCAAGCATTTTGGCTTCAATAGCTTTAAAATCATCAGATGAAAATTCTCTATCGCCAAAATCTACATCGTAATAAAAACCAGTTTCTATGGCAGGGCCGATGCCAAATTTCGTACCTGGATAAAGAGCTTCTAAAGCTTCGGCCATTAAGTGAGCTGATGAATGCCAGAAAGTAGCTTTACCAGCATTGTCATTCCATGTTAACAATTTTACCGCAGAGTCACTTTCAATTGGTCTTGTAGAGTCCCAAACTTCTCCATTAACTTCTGCTGCTAAAACGTTTCTTGCTAAGCCTTCTGATATTGATAAGGCAATTTGATGGGCAGATGTGCCCTTTTCGTACTGACGAACTGAGCCATCAGGTAAAGTAATGTTAATCATCTACAACTATGATTTACCCCTAAATCTCCGCCGCGGCGGATAATTTCGTTGTTGTTTATAAATTTTTGTTAATTAGCTAAATCACCTACTACGTGATTTTATTGTGCCGCAAAGATAAAAGTTAAAAGCATTATAAAAACTAGTTTCATAAAAAAGCCCCAACAAAATGTTGAGGCTAATACTTATATTCAGTTATAATTAATTGATAATCACACTTCTTGGTTGTCCACCTTGTCTGTTGCCACCACCAGTAAATCTTTTCATCATATTTTCCATTTTCATTTTATACTCATCAGCAGTAATTGGCGTTGCTTTTTTAGGAGCTGTTACATCTCTTGCACTAACATTTCTGTACTCGATGCTTTTAGCCATTGTAGTTTTACCTCTATTTTCGATGGCTAATACAGTTCCTTCAGTCCAAAAATTTGGATCAGGAGAAAAATTAAATCCAAGATCGTTTGTATACCATACTGCAGTTTCATCAATAACATCTTTATCCTCGCCTAAAACTTTAGCTTTACGAATAGATTTAACAATTACTTTATTACAGTTTAAGCCAATAATCTTTTTGGTTTCATCGGTTTTAACAACCTCTAAAGTTGGTGGACCAGGCAAAAACTGAACTGCACTAATGGTTGTAGTGTTACCATTAGTTACTGGTGCATTGTTTTGATTTCTGTTACCCATGTTGATTGCTTGCACCGGATTAGCAACTGCTAATTTGCCTGGCATAACATAAGTTGTATCACTTAAATCAAAAACCTCTACTAATTTTTGATCAGCAAAAGAATAATAATATTCTCTAGCGCCACCAGCACCGCCAAAACGCATCATCATACGGCCCATTCCACCGCCACCGCCACCGTTGCTGTCTTCAATTTCTTCTACAGGCATGTAGCTCGCATTTGTAGGAGTAAACAATAATTCGAAATTAGTTTTCACAGCTTTTGGCATGCGAGCTCTCATTTCATCGCTGATTTGCATCCCAGTTGCAGCCATTGTAGCAGCTGGGTCTATGGTACTTTCAAACTGTATAGCACCAGATTTTTTTTGTGCCTGAGCAGCAAATGTTAATGTTAACATGCCAACAATGGCAACGCATATTTTTTTCATTGATATTTATTTATTTTGATACTACAAATTTATCGTAGTTTTTAGATTTAATATGTTAAAAAAGGTTAATTTGTTTGAACATCACTATAGTTTTACAAAGTGATGATTGCTAAACTTATAGCGAAATACCGCTGTTGTTAAACCCGATTGAGCTAAATAGCCCACAGCGAGGAACGAGCGAGGACTATAAGCGAAAGCGGGACAAAGTTTGCGATGAAATGCCGACTTTCATTTTCTATAAAAAATTTGTTAATTAGTAATCTAACCAACCATTGGCCAAAACATCGGCAATATGCATGGTTTTAATATTGATGTTATTTTTTTTGATGTAACCGTCTAAATGCATCAAGCACGATAAATCTGTTGAGATGATGTAATCTGCCTCCATTTCTAAGGCGTTATTTACTTTTTGCTCTGCCATGGCAGTAGAAATAGCGTCGAATTTAACAGCAAATGTACCACCAAAACCGCAACACATATCGGTATCTTTCATTTCAACCATTTCTAAACCAAGCACTTTAGAAAGTAATTGACGAGGTTCATCTTTTATTTTGCATTCGCGTAAGCCACTACATGAATCGTGATAAACGGCTTTGCCTTCTAGCTCTGCGCCAAAATAATCTCTCTTGAGGATATTGATTAAAAAATCTGATAATTCAAAAATATTAGCTTGAATGTTTCTGCATTTGTTATGCACTATAGTGTTAGTAAACAAATCATTAAAACCACCTTTTACCATGCCTACGCATGATGCTGATGGAGCTACAATATATTCATTTTCAGAAAAATCATTTAGAAATTTATTTCCAATTTCTTTGGCATCTTCCCAATAACCAGCATTATAAGCAGGTTGCCCACAGCAAGTTTGCTTAGCATTGTAACTAACTTGGCAGCCAGCTTTTTCTAATATTTTAATGGTATTAAATGCAGTTTCTGGATATAATTGATCTACAAAACAGGGTACGAATAATTCAGTTTTCATTAAGTGGATGTTAAATTTGAGGCACCCTAATTTACCATAACAGTTTTAGGCTCTACCTTTTTTAAGTACAGCAAAAATAGTAAACCTAAAATGAAAAACACGGTTAAAGCGATAACAGAATTACGCATTCCTAATTGTTCGTCGATAAAACCGAAAATAAACATACCGAAAACAAGGGCAACTTTCTCTGCCACGTCATAAAAACTAAAAAACGAAGTGTGATCTGGACTTTCTTGCGGTAAAAATTTTGAGTATGTAGAACGAGATAGAGATTGTATACCTCCCATAATTAACCCAATTACAGCAGCTAATGCATAAAATTGATATTCGGTATGGATAAAATAAGCAGCAACACATGAGCCTATCCAAATGATAACCACACCAATTAAAACGTTAACATTGCCGAATTTTTTTGACGATAAATACGACATTAACATTGCTCCTGGTATAGCTACCAATTGCAAAATTAAAATAGTTGCAATTAGCTTTTCTGTAGGCAAATTAAGCTCTTTTTCGCCAAATATTGTAGCTACCAACATTACCGTTTGCACCCCCATAGAGTAGAAGAAAAAAGCAAATAAAAACCGCTTTAAGTAAGCCATTTGTTTTACTTGATGCCATACTTTATTTAATTCGTTAAAACCGCTCGTAAACACATTTTTGTTGGTTTTAAAATTCGGACTCCCCTTTGGTAGATTTTTAAATGGAATTTGTGCAAAAACCACCCACCAAATACCTACCATAAAAAACGATAACCTAGCAGGAATAGAATCATCGGTGATGCCAAACCAATCTGGTTTAAATACAAATACAAAACAGATAATTTGCAAAATGATACTTCCAATGTAACCGTAGGTAAAACCTTTTGCGCTTACTTTATCTTGCTGATCAACAGTGGCAATTTCTGGTAAGTAAGAATTATAAAAAACCAAACTTCCCCAAAAACCTATTGCTGCTACAACGCATAAAACCACACCTAATTCTAGCGTTTCTATTTTAAAAAAGTATAAACCACAGCATGCTAACGACCCTAAGTAAGTGAATATTTGCATAAAAACTTTTTTATTACCGCGAGTATCTGCAATCGATGAAAGTATTGGAGAAAGAATAGCAATTACTAAAAAAGCAAAAGACATGGCGTAGCTGTACAAAGCAGAATTAACAAACTTTCTACCGAAAAAGGTCACATAATCAATTGTTTCAGGATTTTTATCTGAAGTAATTATGGTGTAATATGCCGGAAATATGGTTGATGTTATTACTAAATTATAAGCAGAATTTGCCCAATCGAAAAACGCCCAAGAGCGGATTGTTTTTTTGTCGTTTTTAGCTTGCATATTTTTATAAGAGAAACTAAAAGTAGATAAAATAGATTAAAGCAAAAAACTAATGCAATTATGCAGCTATAAATTGATTTGTTTTTGTTGCACGCTAGAAAATTTGAGTTTTATTGAAAATATACCAAAAACGAAAATAAGTAACATGTAAAAATGATTATCTAAACTACATGGCTTCACTTCCTCCCAATCGTTGCTAAATGCATCGGTATATAAGGTGTAGCTTGTGTTATCAGCTTCATTGCCTCCATTATAAAGCCTACAGTTTCCAACATTTGAGCCAGTTTGAACAAACTCACATGCAGTGGAAAGAACGCCCACAGTTCTATAAAAAAACCTATTTCCTCTACTTGTATTTGAAGTATACAAAAGCCCATCTACTAAACAATCTCTACCTAATTGCGCAAATGCAAAGCTATTTGATAATGAAATTATTAGAATTATTAAAAAAGCTTTTGAGCTAAATTTAATTAAAAAAGAGCTGTTGCTAGACATCATTATTCACTAAACAAAATCTATTCAAGTAATATTTCTCAAATATAAAAATATTTAATTTATAATTAATTTAATCAAATACATTAATCAACAGCAAACTAGAGATAGTACTTATTTCCATCAGATTTTATTTTGCCGGCATCTAGTAACTCCCTAATCCTTTGAATTTTCTCGTTTTCGGTTCCACTCTCAATTCCATTTACTAAATCATCTAAATTGCGATGCTCACTTTGTAAAACGGTTACAATTTCAAAGTCTATTTTATCGTTTATTATAGCAGCATCTTCTAACTTCTTTTCAGCAAGGCAGATGTCACAAAATCCACATTTCGAGGCATTGGTTTCTCCAAAATAGTGTAGCAACTGTTTACTTCTGCAACTTTGGGTAGATGCATAACTTAACACAGCTTTAATTTGGTTTTTTTGTATTTGCTGTCTGAGTTCGATATACTTCACGTCGATATCTAGATTGATCTGATCTCTACGTGGTAAAATAAACTGCAATTGTGGCTGATCGGTTTGCGGTAAATAGGATAAAATCTGAAACTGCTGGAGCCTGTTTAAATACTCAATTACGTCTTTGTAAGAAATTTTTAACCGATTGGACAAATCAGATTCCTTGATTTTTACATAGCCATCAAAAGCGCCACCATAACTTCGCTGGATAGTTTTAATGATCGGATCATAAGCAGAATTTTCTATTTGAAAACGATAAACATCTTCATGTGAAGCCGTAAACATAATTCTAGATTGTAAAAAGATATTTTCTGATAACGCAATGTAACCATCATGCTCCAAAAATTTTAAAGCGGCTAAAGTTTTAAGCACGCCTAAGCTAAATTTTTTGCAAAAATCTGCAATATCAAATTCGAAATTTAGTCCTTCTCCAGCGCCAAAAGCTAACTGAAAATAGCTACCTAAATAATGGTAAGTTTTTTTAATTTCTTCTACGGTTGGGTAGCTTTCTTTATATTTTGATTCTAAAATTAATTGATCTGATTTATTGGCTAAAAGCACAGCAAATGCTCTGTTTTCATCTCTTCCTGCCCTACCCGCTTCTTGGTAATAGGCTTCTAAACTATCTGGCAAATCTAAATGAATTACAAAACGCACATTAGGTTTGTCAATTCCCATCCCGAAGGCATTGGTGGCCACCATAATCCTTATTTTGTCAGTCTTCCAGTCTTCCTGCTTTTTAAAGCGAAGATCTTTTTCTATACCAGCATGATAAAAATCTGCAGCAATACCATTTCGCTGTAAAAAGTGAGCAATTTCTGCAGTTTCTCTACGGTTTCTTACATAAACTAAACCACATCCTTTTACATTATTTGCAATGTCGATCAGTTTTTTATGCTTGTCTTCTAAATCATAAACAACATAACTTAAATTTCTACGAGAGAAACTTTTTACAAAAACCTGAGCATCTTTCATCTCTAGTTTTTCAATAATATCTTGCTTTACAAATGATGTAGCCGTTGCTGTAAGTGCTAAAATTGGCTTATCAGGATGTATTTCACGTAGTTCTTTAACTTTTAAATACGGA
Source organism: Pedobacter sp. GW456-11-11-14-TSB4 (assembly GCF_059424425.1). Classification (NCBI taxonomy): domain Bacteria; kingdom Pseudomonadati; phylum Bacteroidota; class Sphingobacteriia; order Sphingobacteriales; family Sphingobacteriaceae; genus Pedobacter; species Pedobacter sp. GW456-11-11-14-TSB4. The sequence goes on along the minus strand of NZ_JBWKZK010000003.1, from coordinate 315,664 downwards.
GGGCGAAAATCATAACCCCATTGCGAAATACAATGCGCTTCATCAATGGCTATCAAATTCACATTCATGTAAGAAATACGAATACGAACAATTTCAGACAGCAACCTTTCTGGCGATAAATACAGAAATTTAATGTTGCCATAAATGCAGTTATCTAAAAGGATATCAATTTCTCGTTTACCCATTCCGGCATAAATTGCGATAGCTTCTATACCTTTTGCCTTTAAATTTTCAACCTGATCTTTCATCAAAGCCACCAATGGAGAAACTACGATACAAATTCCATCCATTAGCATTGCTGGCACCTGAAAACAAATTGATTTTCCTCCGCCAGTTGGCAAAAGTGCTAGCGTGTCTTTACCATTTAAAATAGATTGAATGATATCATCCTGTAAAGGCCTAAAATTATCGAAACCCCAATATCTTTTTAAAATTTCTGTTGCTTTCATAAAAAAGGTAGCATCAAAACTAATAAAAACGACGCGATATTATTAAATTGCGAATTAATTAATCGAAATCCTTAATATGAATAAATTTTTTCTCATAACTAGCTGTTTATTTCTTACGCTTTCTGCAGCCGCTCAAGATAAAAAAGAAACCACAAAGTGGGATATTGAAAAATACAAAGGACAAACAAAAACCTTTACCATAAATACCGACGAAGGTACTTGGATGAACTTGGATGTTAGTCCGGATGGGCAAGAAATTGTTTTCGATTTATTGGGTGATATTTATAAAATGTCTATCAATGGCGGTCCGGCTAAATTATTAAGTGGCGGAATTGCCTTTGATGTTCAACCTCGTTTTAGTCCTAACGGGAAATATATTTCTTATACTAGTGATAAAAGTGGCGGAGATAACATTTGGATTATGGACCGTGAAGGAGGAAACAAGAAGCAAATTACCAAAGAAACCTTTAGGTTATTAAACAATGCTACTTGGATGCCAAACAGTGACTATATAATTGCCCGTAAGCATTTTACCGGTTCTCGTTCTTTAGGTGCAGGCGAAATGTGGATGTATAGCATTTATGGTGGTGATGGTGTTCAATTAACGAAAAGGAAAAATGATCAGCAAGATGCTGGTGAGCCAAATGTATCGCCAGATGGCAAATTTTTATATTTTAGTGAGGATGTTTCTCCTGGCCCCAATTTCGAATATAGCAAAGACCCGAATGGACTAATTTATGCCATTAGACAATTAGATTTAACCACTGGAAAATTAACAAATCTAATAGCAGAGCAAGGTGGTTCTGCTCGTCCGCAAATATCGCCCGATGGCAAATTTATGGCCTATGTTAAACGCGTTCGCTTAAAATCTGCTTTGTATATTCAAAACACAAAAACTGGCGAACAATGGCCATTAACTGAGGACTTAACTCACGATCAGCAAGAGACTTGGGCAATTTTCGGAGTCTATCCGAACTTTGCATGGACACCAGATTCTAAAAAAATTGTTTTTTACGCAAAAGGAAAAATTAAACAAATTGAATTGAATAACCTAATGGTTAATGAAATTCCGTTTGAAGTAAATAGCCAGCAAACTGTACAACAAGCCGTTCAATTTGAGCAAAAAGTTTTTAGTCCAGAAATTACAGTTAAAATGATTAGGCAGTTAACTACATCGCCTGATGGCAAAATGGTTGTGTTTAATGCTGCTGGCTATTTGTATAAAAAAGAAATGCCAAACGGTGTGCCTGAGCGAATTACAAACGCTTTAGATTTTGAGTTCGAGCCAAAATTTAGTCCAGATGGCAAATTCATCGTTTACACTACTTGGAGTGATGAATTTAAAGGTGCTGTAAAAAAGACCGATATCAAATCTGGCAAAACCATTTCATTAACTGATGAAAAAGGATATTACTATACTCCAGCTTTCTCCAATAAAGGAGATAAAGTTGTTTTTAGAAAAGGAAGTGGCAATGAAACTTTAGGCTTAACCTATGGCAAAAACACAGGCATTTTTGTAGTTTCTGCAAATGGTGGAGTTAAGACTTTAGTAAGTGAAAGTGGCATCAAACCGATGTTTAATATAGATGATACTCGAATTTATTTCCAAGGATATGATGCAGGTAAAAAAGCATTTAAAAGCATGGATTTAAACGGTGGTAACGAAAGAACACACTATACATCGCAATATGCCAATCAATTTGTACCTAGTCCGGATGGAAAATGGATGGCGTTTACCGAGTTATTTAATGCATATATCACCCCAATGGTAACCACAGGTATCCCGATGGATTTATCTGCGAACAACAAAGCCATCCCTTTGGCTAGAGTTACAAAAGATGCCGGAACTTATTTACATTGGAGTGCAGATAGCAAAAAATTGTTATGGACGTTAGGTGAACAATATTACAATCGTGAGGTAAAAAACACTTTCAACTTTGTTGAAGGCGCACCACAAGTTTTGCCAGAATTAGATACCACCAGTGTAAGTATTGGATTAAAATTAAAAGCTGATGCACCAACTGGATTGCTAGCTTTAAAAGGTGCAAGAATTATTACCATGAAGGGTGATGAGGTAATTGAAGAAGGCACAATTATGTTAGAAAACAATAAAATTATTGCTGTTGGCAAAACTGCCGATGTGATTATTCCGGCTGATGCGAAGGTGGTTGAGGTTAATGGCAAAACAATTATGCCAGGTATAATTGATGTGCATGCGCATTTGCGTACTAGTCCGGATGGGATAAGCCCACAGCAAGACTGGTCTTATTTGGCTAATTTATCTTTCGGGGTTACTACTTCTCATGATCCAAGTAGCAATACAGAAATGGTGTTTAGCCAAAGCGAAATGCTTAAAACTGGCAGAATGATTGGTCCACGTTTGTATTCTACAGGTTCAATTTTATACGGAGCAGATGGCGATTTTAAAGTAGTAATTAATAGTTTGGATGATGCGCTGTCGCACTTAAAAAGATTAAAAGCAGTAGGCGCATTTTCGGTTAAATCTTATAACCAACCACGTAGAGATCAGCGCCAGCAAATTTTAGAGGCAGCAAGACAGTTAAAAATGGAAGTTGTACCAGAAGGAGGATCAACGTTTTTCCATAACATGAATATGGTAGCCGATGGACATACTGGTATTGAACATAGTATTCCGGTAGCGCCAATTTATAAGGATGTGGTTAATTTTTGGAGTAATACCAAAGTTGCCTATACACCTACCTTAATTGTGGCTTATGGTGGTCAATGGGGAGAAAATTATTGGTACGATAGAACTAATGTTTGGGAAAATGAGCGTTTATTAAATTTTACGCCAAGGGCGATTATTGATGCAAGATCAAGAAGAAGAACAACATCAGAATATGGAGATTATGGACATATTGAAGTAGCAAAAGCGGTAAAACAATTGGCCGATGCAGGTACAAAAGTTAACTTAGGTGCTCACGGACAGATACAGGGTTTAGGTGCACATTGGGAGCTTTGGATGTTTGTACAAGGTGGTGCAACGCCATTACAAGCTATTCGTAATGCCACTTTAAATGGTGCTTCTTATTTGGGTATGGATAAAGAAATTGGCTCATTAGAAGTTGGTAAGTTAGGCGATTTAGTAGTGATGGATTCTAATCCTTTAGATGACATTAGAAATTCTGAAAAGATTAAATATGTGATGGTAAATGGTAGGCTTTATGATAGCATGACCATGAATGAAACCGGTACAAGAGAGAAAGTTAGATCTAAATTATGGTTTGAGTTAAATAGAGGCGTGGCGTTTTCTATTCCTTATAAAATGTCTGAAACTTGGACGTTTACTATACCAAATTGCGATTAAACTCCTAAAGGAAAATACAAAAGAACGCCGTCATTTCGAACGTAGAGAGAAATCTGTTTTATAGTAGTACTTAGCTAACAGATTTCTCCTCGTTCCTCGTCGAAATGACTACTGAACATTGCTAACAGTATATTAACCCATTACAGCACTAACAGCCCAAACTCCCTTAAAGTATGAATTGGTTTTGAATACCAGAATAATTCAAAATGTTCAATACTATTTTCAAAATCTGCTTTAACATCTTGAAAAGTTAGTGTATTCGGATTTAAAATGGCAATCTTATCTAAAATAGCAACTAACCACTCGCCTTCTTTTTTGTTGGTTTGAATACTAAAAGTCTCTTTTTTGCTATGGAAACTTAAAGTCATCATTTCCCAAGTATTGCCTTTTTTAGATTTGCAGAAGGTTTCTACAGATGGCTTCCCTCCTAGCCAAACTATTTTGGCAGTAGGTTTTATATTAAAATTTTCGTCAGCTTGCAGGGCTTTATTAATAAAATTGGATGGAATTGTTGTTTTTGGAATTTTAAAATCAAACCAATCTTGCAGTTTGTAATCAAAGCAAATGCCATGCATAAAATTGAAGAGTGATTTTTTTAAACCGTAGCTAAATTTATTGTGGTCTATACCAGTTTTATCTGTGTAATTAATATCGTTATTCGCAAAAGTTCCTATTTCTTCTGTCTCTTTAATTACACCAAATTTTTCAGGATATAATCCTACCGGGCTATGTGCCGTCATGGCAAATTGGTGCCAAAAGCCAGATTGTAAAACGCCAGCTTCAAATAACTGCCTAACCATTTCCAAGCTATCAACCGTTTCTTGAACTGTTTGTGTTGGGTAGCCATACATTAAATAAGCATGCACCATAATCCCTGCTTCGGTAAAGTTTCTGGTTACTTTGGCAACTTGTTCTACGGTTACGCCTTTATCAATCATTTTTAATAATCGATCAGATGCCACTTCTAATCCGCCAGAAACGGCAATACAGCCAGATGCTTTTAACAATAGACATAAATCGCCAGTAAAACTTTTTTCGAAACGGATGTTGGTCCACCATGTAACGGAAATCTTTCTTCTTAAAATCTCTAAAGCAACTTCACGCATTAACGCAGGTGGTGCTGCTTCATCCACAAAGTGAAAACCATTTTGTCCGGTTTTTTCTATCAGTTCTTCAATACGATCAACAATTTGCTTTGCAGCAACGGGCTCGTAAACTTTAATATAGTCTAAAGAAATATCGCAAAAAGTACACTTACCCCAATAACAGCCATGTGCCATGGTTAGTTTGTTCCAACGGCCATCGCTCCACATTCTGTGCATTGGATTTACAATTTCAATAACTGAAATATAGTTATCCAATTGCAAATCAGAATAATCTGGCGTACCCACATCTGCTTGCTTGTAATCGCTTCTCAAAGCATCATTTCTGTAGGTTACTTCTCCGTTTTCTAACAAAAATGTCCTTTTGTAGAGATTAAATTCACCGCCTTTTAAAATTGCAGCGCACAACAATTCAATCGGTAATTCTCCATCATCTAGGGTAATGTAATCGAAAAATTCAAAAACTCTTTTATCAGATAAGGATCTTAACTCTGTATTTGCAAAACCACCACCCATTGCTAATTTAATATCAGGATAGTTTTGTTTTACAAATTGCGCACAGCGAAAAGCTGCATATAAATTACCTGGAAAAGGAACCGAAAGCAGAAATAGCTTAGGTTTAACTTCCTCTATCCTACTTTTAAGAATGTCAATTAAAATCCCATCAATGTAAGTTAATTCTTGATTTAAAGCTTCATACAACTCATCAAATGAATTGGCACTTCGCCCTAATCGCTCAGCATAACGGCTAAAACCAAAATTTGGGTCAACACATTCTACTATAAAATCAGAAAGATCCTCTAAGTAAAGCGTGGCTAAATGCTTGGCTTTATCTTGCGTACCCATAGCTCCAAAAGCCCAGTCTAGTTCTTCTAATTGCGCAAAGCGAGCAGCTTCTGGCAAAAAATCTTCTTGACAAATTTGCAAAGCCAATGTTGGGTTTTTACCATGAAGAAAAGCGATAACCGAGTCGATGGTTTTAAGATAATCTTCTTTTAATGCGATGATGCGTTGCGAGTTAAAAGACAATGTCACAGCGCTTCGACGTTGCTCAGCGTGACAAAACAAGTTGATTAGTCCTTCTTTAGAAAAGAGTGCTAAAATTACTTCAATACCTAAATCTGCTTGGGTTGATGAAATGCCTTTAGTGTTTAAAAACCCTTTAATATATGCAGTTGCTGGATACGGAGTATTCAGTTGCGTAAATGGGGGTGTAATTAAAAGTAGGTCGCTTTGCAAGAGGATTTGTTTTCTGCAAATTTAGGCAAATCTTTGTTTATAAATTACTAAACAGACTAGTTATAATTGTCGTCATTGCGAGGCACGAAGCAATCTTACCACCATGGGTGGGTTGTCTTTTATCGCTTTAAGATTGCTTCGTGCCTCGCAATGACGTAAGTAACTTACAAATTTTGTGCAATTACAAAACCACTTGCCCAAGCCCATTGAAAGTTATAACCACCTAGCCAACCGGTAACGTCTACACATTCGCCCCCGAAATACAAGCCAGGTAACTTCTTGCATTCTAAAGTTTTAGAAGAAATTTCATTGGTGTCAATTCCGCCACGCATTACCTCTGCTTTGTCGTAGCCTTTGTCGCCAGCTGGTTTTACTTTAAACTCATGAATAGTTTTAAATATGAGTTCCATTTCTACTTTATTTAAATCAGCAACCGTTTTAGTTAGTGGTAAAAACTTGCCTAATGCTTCTGTAAATTTTTTAGCATAAAAACGGTTCAACAAGGTTGATAACTGGTTTCTGCCATTTGTTTTACGTTCATCATCAATCACATCAATTATATTTTGATGAGGTAACAGATTGATATTGAACACCTCACCCCTACGCCAGTAGCTAGAAATCTGTAAAATTGCTGGGCCGCTTAAACCCCAATGCGTAAATAAAATATTTTCTTCGAAGGAAATTTCATCATTGCTTACCTCACAAAAAACCGAATTGCCTGAGAGCTGAGCATACCAATCTTCATCTTTACCAGTGATGGTTAGTGGTACAAGCGCTGGAGCGGTTTCTATAATATTTAAACCATGGTTACGAGCAAATCTCAAAGCAAAATCTGTTGCACCCATTTTCGGAATTGGCAAACCGCCACTTGCAATAACTAATTTGGGAGCAAATATTGATTTGTTTTTCTCTCCAGAAACATAATTAACTTTAAAACCATCGGCTATTTGTTCAACATCTTTTACATCAATATTGCACCAAATTTCTTGTTCCATTTCTTCGCAAAGCGATGTAAAAACCTCAACAATATCCTTGGCATTTTTATCTAATGGAAATAATTGTCCTAATGTTTTTTCTTTCCCAATTATGCCATAAGTTTCAAAAAAGGTAATGCTATCTTCAACCGTCCATTGTTTAAATGATGATTTTATGAAATGTGGGTTTTCAGAAATAAACTGTTCTGTAGTTGCATATTGGTTGGTGTAATTACATCTACCACCTCCAGAGATTAAAATTTTAGCACCAGGTTTACTGTTTTTTTCGAGTACAATTACTTTTTTACCTAAAAATCCAGCTTGCACTGCACACATTAATCCACAGGCACCGGCACCAATAATTATTGCATCTACATTCATTGTTGCAAAGGTAGAATTTTTGATTGGTTGCATTGTTGTTTTTTGCTAGCAGCAATGTCTTTTGTTAAATAGCCCCGACAGTAGCGTAAATACTTTTTGTTGTACAGACCATTTTACACCACCAAACCATCACAAAAAGATTGCAGCGTATGGCGGGACTATGCGTAGTTATGTGCAGAATTATTGCGCTTCTAATGTTAATCTAATCTACAATTTAACCATCTTATAGGTAAATTTTGCTATTTTTGCACAAACTTTAAAGTAATAATGGCAAAACAGATAAGCGAATTAAAATTGGGTATTTTAGGTGGCGGACAATTAGGAAGGATGCTAATTCAAGAAGCAATCAATTATAATTTAAGTATTTCTGCTTTGGATCCTGATCCTGATGCACCTTGTAAACATATTGCACATAAATTTGAATGTGGATCGATTACCGATTATGATACTGTATATAATTTTGGCAAAAAAGCCGATATCATTACCATTGAAATAGAAAAAGTTAATATTGAAGCGCTCGAACAGTTAGAAAAAGAAGGAAAAATTGTTTTTCCTCAATCGAGAGTGATAAGATTGATACAAGATAAAGGAGTTCAGAAACAGTTTTTTAAAGAAAATGATATTCCGACTGCTCCTTTTCAATTGGTTAATAGTAAAGAAGATATTTTAAACGCAAACTTCACTTATCCTTTTATTTTAAAGCAGCGTAAAGATGGCTATGATGGCAAAGGTGTGATGAAAATTAACAGCATTACAGAGGTTGAAAATGCCTTTGATGCACCATCATTAATTGAAGAGTTAATTGATTTTGAGAAAGAAATTGCGGTTATTGTTGCCAGAAATTCGAATGGCGACATGAAGACTTTTCCGATGGTAGAAATGGAGTTTAACGAGGAAGTGAACTTAGTTGAGTTTTTAATTTCGCCATCTACCTACCCAGAAGATATACAGCAAAAAGCAGAGCAAATTGCCTGTAACATTGCTCAAGCGCTTAACGTTACTGGTATTTTGGCTGTTGAAATGTTTGTAACCAGAGACGGAGAGATTTTAGTAAATGAGTTAGCTCCAAGACCGCATAACAGTGGTCACCATACGATTGAAGGTAATTACGTTTCGCAATTTGAACAGCATTTACGTGCTATTTTTAATTTGCCATTGGGCGATACTAGGTCAGTTAGCAATGCTGTGATGATAAATTTATTGGGCGAAAAAGGACACGATGGTTTGGCAAAATACAGTGGCTTAGAAAAAATTATGGCTATTGATGGTGTTTATGTGCATTTGTACGGTAAAAAATATACTAAGCCTTTTCGCAAGATGGGCCATGTTACAATTGTAGATCAAAACCGTGATTATGCAATTGAAAAAGCTAGGTTTGTACAGCAAACTTTGAAGGTTGTTTCTTAGGAGAAACTAGAATTGAGATATGAGATTTGAAACTACTTTCAAATCAACATAATTTATAAATCCCTGTGTGCAGCAGTCAGGGTCACAATCAACCGCATTGCTAAAAAAGAAGTAAATACGAAAATTATATGAGCGCAAAAGTAGGTATAATAATGGGCAGCAAATCTGATTTACCAGTTATGCAAGATGCTGCAGATATTTGTAAGGAATTTGGTATAGAATTTGAAATCACAGTTGTTTCTGCCCATAGAACGCCCGAGCGTATGTTTAATTATGCAAAAGAAGCTGCTGGTAAAGGCTTAAAAGTTATAATTGCTGGTGCTGGTGGTGCCGCACATTTACCTGGCATGGTTGCTTCTATTACTACATTGCCTGTAATTGGGGTGCCTGTAAAATCATCAAACTCAATTGATGGTTGGGATAGTATTCTTTCTATTTTACAAATGCCCAATGGTATTCCTGTAGCTACTGTTGCCTTAAATGCTGCTAAAAATGCAGGTTTATTGGCTGTGCAAATTTTGGCAACTTCCGATGATGATTTGGCTCAAAAAATGCAGGCATACAAAGAAGATTTGAGAAAAAAAGTAGAGGAAAGTGCTGCTGAAATGGAAGGATAGTACGAAAGTCGGACAAATTTTTAGTCGGAAAGATATAGAGTTTCATTGAAAATCGATAACCTTCATATTTATATTATCTTTCTGACTCACTGACCCCTCAATTCAAACTAGGATCACTTGGAAAATTACTTACATGAGCAAACTTTGGACCTAAGCTAACGATAACATCTCTCCATAGATCTTCCTCATTATTCGAAAAAATGATATCTGGTGTAAATTGATCAGAAACAATCCAAGTGTTTGATGCAATTTCTTCAGCTAACTGACCAGTTGACCAGCCAGAATATCCTAAAAAAAACTTGATTTCGTTGTTAGAAATACTATTGTTGTTCACCAAAATTTTTAGTGTTTCGAAATTACCACCCCAATAAATACCATTTACAATTTCTTCTCCACTATTCATCTTGTCGTTACAACGATGAATAAAATGTATGGTATCCATTTCTACAGGCCCACCAATAAACACTGGAAAATCTGCTCGCAATAAATCCGGAACTAAATCTTTTAAAAAGAACTGACTAATTTGGTTTAAGATAAAGCCTAATGTACCCTCTTCACTATGCTCTGCCATTAAAACTACGGAGCGTTTAAAATTTGGATCATTTAAAAAAGGTTCAGAGATGAGTAATTTCCCAGTAGATGGGATTGTGCTACTTAACATAATTGCATTTATAAAGCATTAATAAAATACAACATCAATAATTAAATAAATTATGATTGTTGTCATAAGCTTACAAAAATTAGAGATAGCTTGTACGTATTGATAAACTAAAGCCTATTTTTGTAATATGGAACTAACAAACGAGATGATACAAAGTTTAAGGCAAGATTATAAAGCTGCTGAACTGAGTGAAAAAGACGCAGACAAAAACCCGATTAAGCAATTCGAAAAATGGTTTACAGATGCATTGAATGCTAAAATATTTGAACCAAATGCCATGACATTGGCAACTGCCGATAAAACAGGTAAGCCTAATGCTCGTATTGTTTTGTTAAAAGGTTTTGATGAAAATGGTTTCAGTTTTTACACCAATTACCTAAGTCAAAAAGGTAAGGAAATGAAAAAAAACCCTCAGGCTTGCTTGGTATTTTTTTGGGGTGATTTGGAAAGACAAATACGTATTGAAGGCAAAATAGAGAAGTTGTCTAAAGAGACATCAGAAAAATATTTTCATAGCAGACCATTTGCAAGCCAAATCGGTGCAATTGCATCTCCTCAAAGTCAGGTTTTAAATGATAGGAAAGAGCTAGAAAATAAATTTGAAGCATTAAAAACACAATACGAAGGAAAAACTATACCTAAACCTGCGCATTGGGGCGGATATATTGTTAAACCAACATCAATTGAATTTTGGCAAGGCCGAAGAAGCAGGTTACACGACAGGATAAAATACGATTTAATTAACGGCAAATGGCAAACCAATAGGTTGGCACCATAATTACAAGATCGTATTGTAATACTCAATAATTTTTTTTAGATCTTCTTCCCTTTTAATATTTAATTTATTTTTTAAATAAAAATCAATTATCTGGGGAGATTTTTCTGCGTCTAGAAGTTTGGCTACATTTTTTATATCGTCTTTTTTAAAATTAACTAGTCCTCCATTTTTGAAGAAATAGTAAGTGACGTTATCCAGAACATTGCGAACTACAGTTGCTGAATTGAATTCTTTGGTTTCTGAAATTGATTTACTATTTTTTTTTAAAAGTTTAACTTTTAAATCGCTTAGCACTTCGAAATAAGAATTTTCATCAAAGTTTTTGATGCTAGGAAAGCCATTTCTAAAAAGGTACTTATTTTCATCATTTATCAAACTAAACTCTTTTACCGGCTGGTTAAAATAATATTCAAAGTCATTTTTGCCTAAAAAAATAACTTGATCTTGAACCAAATCATATTTTAAGGCTATATTCTTGATATTCTTTCCATCCTCAAAAGTAACATCACCTTTCAACCATTTGTCATTAAAAAAGGATGTTCCATTTAATTCAAGATAATTTTGTTCTTTTAAAACAGTGCCGCTAACATCGTTAAGATTTACTATTTGTGACTTAGCTTGTGAATATCCCAATAATGAGAAAAGAATGAATTGGAGAAAATATAATTTCATGTTTATTAAAAATAAAATTAGGCTTTGGAATTCCAAAGCCTAATCAACCGAATAATTTAAGTTTGAGAAATTCTTAGTCCTAATTTACTGTAATTAACACTAGGTTTTACATTATCATTTCCAACCAATTCTAAAACTAAATCTCTTGAACCAGAAGTAGCACCTGGATTTAAAATTTGAATAGTTAATTCTCCGAAACTAGAATTAGCAGGAATTATAAAACTACCTGTTGTAGTATAATGTACGCCACTAACAGCTGTAGTTACAGTAACATCTGCACCTGTTGCGTCTTTTTCAGTTGCAACAATCCTATAAGCAATTGTTTGATCTACTGGTTGTTGAGCAGTTATCAAATTAATCCTGAATTTAACAGTTCCCGATGTTCTTGTTAGTAATGGATCTGCAACTACTCCAGTGGCAGCAACAGATGTTGCAATGATAGATCTTCCATAACCTGGTACACGAGTTAAAATTGGATAAGTTCTTCCTGAAGCCACTGCATTTAAAGATGTTGCATCAAATTCAACTTGAGCCGGACCATCATATAAAAATCTAGTCTCTTCCAGCTTTTTGCATGAAAAAAGTGTAACAAGAGAAATTAGTAGTAAAGTATATATTTTAATGATTTTCATATTTATAATTTTAATAACCTGGATTTTGAACCAAACTTTTATTCACATCTATTTGGGCAGTAGGAATTTGTGCTAATATTCTCCTATCAGTATAATCAACACCCGCTATAGCATAAAGTGCTGCCGGATCTTTCGGAATATTTGCTTTGATTCTAACCAAATCCATCCATCTATGCCCTTCAAATGCCAACTCAAACCTTCTTTGAGCTAAAACATCTGTTAAAACATTAGCAGCAGTAGTAGATAATGGTAAAGCTGTTAGTCCTGCTCTAGTTCTAATTAAATTAATATCTGCTATGGCCAAAGCAACGCTAGCTGCATCAGCTTTTCTTGCATAGGCTTCTGCTCTATTTAGTAAAATTTCTGATGTTCTAAAAACTACTATATCATCCAAACCATTTTCTCCACCCGTGCCACTATATTTATTTGAGTAATATAATCCTGTTTGACCCGCTTTGCACCAAGGTCCATCAATTAATTGCGTACGTCTAATATCGTTAGCTGCAAAAGAAGCATAAAATGCAGGAGCTACACGTAAATCTGACAAACTAATTCTTGCAGGGTTACCAGTACAGCTATTATTAATTGGTTTTGGATAAATACTAAACCATGCTTGTAATGAACCGCCACCCAAATTATCTGCTGGATTTTTACTAATCTGCCATATCGATTCTGATTTATCTTTGTATGTTCTCCACATTGTTACCAGATCTGCCCCCGTAGCTGCAACATTTGTTTGCTTTGTATTTATACTAGTTGTGTTTAGCACAGCAGTAGAATTAGAAATTGTTGCATCTAAATCTAACGTGTATAATGATACCCTACTCAATAACGATTGTGCAGCAGCTCTTGAAATATAAGCTTTACTTGGTCTAGCTGTATTGTTAAGCAAACCAATTGCAGCCGTTAGATCAGATTTAATTAAAGCATAAACCTGCTCATTTGTACTTCTAGCGGGATACTCTACCTCTTCAAGCGTTTTAGAAGGTTTAGTAATGATCGGAACACCTAATTTCCAGCCACCAACTTCATTACCAGGTATATAACCATATGATGTTATTAATTGAAAATATGCTAATGCCCTAAAAAATAAAGCTTCTCCTTTATAAAGATTCTTATTATCAGCACTTGCATCAACCAATATTCCATTATCAATAGCATCAATTACCAAATTTGCTCTAAAAATTTGGCTATAGTTATCAGACCAGTTCCCTAAAGTTGTTCCAACTTGATTTGCCTCCTGAGTTCTGTAGCTATTGTTATTTGTTGATGTGTTAATAACATGATCTGCTAAAAGTTCTGGCAACAAAATTCTGCTAAGCCCATAATTACCTGAAGCTCCAAAGCTGGTATAGATTGAGTTTAATAAAGCATTTACTCCTGTTGAAGATGTTAAAGCAATCTCTGGAGATATAGATTGTTTAGGTTCTGTTGTTAATAATTTTTTACAAGAGACTGTAAAAATGAAACAGAATAGTAATAAATAGTATATATTTTTTTTCATGATTATAAATTTTATAAGCCGATTTGAATACCTGCAGTTAACATTTTTCCTTGTGGAAACACACCTAGATCACCTCCAACAACTTCGGGATCATATCCAGTATAACCAGTTATAGTAGCTAGGTTTACAGCTTGTAAGAATATTTTTGCACTTCTCATCTTAATTTTGGCTAGCAAATTATTATCAAATTGATAAGATAATGAAACTTGTTTTAATCTTACATAAGAGCCAGACTCGTAATTTCTACTTGTAAACGAAGTCATACCTCTATGATTTGGTTCGCTGCTAATAAACCTTGGCTGGTCGGTAATTTGGCCTGGAGTAGTCCATCTTCTCTCGTATGCCCTTAAGCTATAATTTGTTTCTGCAGCACCAGATCTTTCTATAAAGAAGTTATTATTGTTAATAATAGTATTTCCGAATTGACCTTGTAAAAACACAATTAATTCTACGCCTTTATAAGAGAAAGTGTTAGATAATCCTCCATAACTAGTCGGCAAACCATATCCAATTATTCTTCTTGCATCCGTTACTCCTGATTCGCTTGGTAAATAAGTAGGATTATTATTTACATCGTAAAAGAAACCTCTACCGGTTGCTGCATTAACACCAGCAAATTCTACAATATAAATTGGTGATAAAGATTTGCCTAAAAACACAGTTGTGCCGATCCTATCTTGACCTTCGATAAGTTTAGTTACTTTATTACTTAATAACGTCCAGTTAAAATCTGTTCTCCATTTAAAGCCCTTATCGATATTAGAGCTACTAATTTCAAATTCTAAACCCTGGTTTCTAACTTCTCCAACATTTTGTGATATAGAAGAAAAACCAGAAGTGGTTGGGAGTGGCTTATTCAATAAAAGGTTTTTTGAAGTTCTTCTAAAAACATCTACACTTCCAGTAATTCTATTTTTTAAAAAAGCATAATCTAAACCTAAGTTTGCCGAATGACTTTCTTCCCAGGTTAACAAATCGTTTCCTAACTGACTAGGGTTTATTCCACCAACGTTATTGTATGCACCAGTACCAATAAATAACGATCTTGAAGCAAAATTACCAATGTCACTATTACCAGTAATACCATATGATGCACGAATTTTAAGCTCATTCAAGAAATCAACATCTTTTAAGAAGTTTTCTTGTGAGATTCTCCACGCAGTTGATACAGATGGAAAAAGACCAAATTTATTCGCATCTCCAAAACGAGAAGAACCATCATATCTTAATGTCGCGCTTAAAATATACTTTTCTTTAAACGTATAATTTGCACGAGTAAAATAACCTGCTAACCTCCATATTGTATAATTTGCACTAACACTTGTTGGCGTAGCAGCTGATTGTAAGGTATTAAATAGTTCATTAGGAAAACCCTGTCCGCTAGCAGTAATTGTTGTATTAATTACATTTCTATAACTAAATCCTAGCAATGCAGAAAAGTCATGAGCCTGACCAAACTTCTTTGTATAGTTCAAAACCTGATCCGTTGACCAATTTATTTGTCTGGTGTTTAACGCACTTGCAGATCCACTTACTCCAGATCCACCTAAAGTTCTTGGATCAATATATCTATCTTCTAAGATATCAGTATAATCTAAATAATAGCTAGATTTAAAAGACAAACCTTGTATAATTTGATAAGTACCGCTCACACTGCCTAATAATTGATTTGTGGTACCTTTGTTAATGTCATAAGTTGCTGATTTTACAACATTCGTTGTTCTAGTACCTAATATAGGCTCATCAGCAAAAGATCCATCCGCTTTATAAATAGGTTGTATAGAAGGAACGGTTAAAGCCGAAAGCAACATGCTACCACCAGCATTAGAAGATGGAACGGCATTCTGTGAATAGGTAGCTAAGTTAATTTTTGCATCAAATTGTAATTTAGATGATGCTTTATGATTAAGGTTTGCTCTAAAAGTTCCTCTAGTGAAATCTGTAGCAATCAACTGACCTTGAGTTTTATTATAAGATCCTGACAAAAAGAAGGTAGTATTTTCACTTCCACCATTTGCAGTCAATTCAATAATATCTGATTTACCTGTTCTTGTTACTTCATCTATCCAGCTATAAGTAGGCGCTTGACTAAACGTAGCAGGCAAATACCCATAAGCACCCTGAAAATTAGTGGTTATGTTTGGATCTAAACTAGGCGTTCTGCCAGCATTAATACCGCTGTTAGCTCTAGCTTCGTAAACAGCTGCCAAAAATTCTGGACCATTGGTTAATGGTACTGTCCTTATCATTTCATTTATACCACTTTGGTAACTAACATTGAACTGAGTTTTACCAGATTTACCCTTTTTAGTTGTAATTATTACAACTCCATTGGCTGCTTGGGCACCATAAATTGCTGCTGCAGCAGCATCTTTTAAAACATCAATAGATTCAATGTCGTTTGAATTTAAACCTGCCAAAGAGTTAGATGATGTTAAACTTCTAGATAGATCACCACCTTCAACCTGTACACCATCAATAATATATAAAGGGTTGTTACCAGCATTTATAGATCCAGTACCTCTAATCCTTACTGTTACAGCCCCGCCAGGATAGCCATTGTTACCAGCAACCTGCACCCCAGCCATACGTCCTTGCATTGCCCTATCAAAAGATTGTATCGGAATATTTTCAATCGTGCTACCTTTCAATTGGGTAACAGCGCCAGCAATATCTCTTTTCTTTTGAACTCCAAAACCAGTAACAACAATTTCGTTAAGAGATTTTGGATCGCCGACTAACATGGCGTTTATAACAGACCTGTTGTTAATTTGCTCAATTACAGTTTGGAAACCTAAATAGCTAAATTCTAAAGACGTAGCCGTTGATGGAACAGATATTGAATAAGTACCATCTGATTTAGTTTGTAAAGCAATTGAAGTTCCGGTAACTTTTACAGACACTGATGGTATTGGCAAACCATCATCTTTGCTTGTTACCTTTCCGGTAATTAATTTGTTCTGCGCAAATAAGAAATTCGCAAAAACCAATGTAAAAACAATTAAAGCGAGTAATTTTTTTTTCATTTAAGTTAATTTAGATTATTATTTAGTTAATTATTTTACAAATAAGATAAATTTTTAAATAAAAAGAAAGTAATTTTAGACAAGCGGTTAAAATTTATATAATAAAGCTCATAAAAAGTCAATTTTCAATACTTTTTAGGTGTTTTCTATCAAAAACAGACATAAAAAACTAAAATTTTAGTTAAAATCAAGACACCATCAGAATATACGTAAGTTAATTTCTATTATTTTATGAAATAAACAGCTAAACATGCATAATTAAGTTGCGACACCTATAGAAATCGTATTATTAATTTTATATGTAATAATGGATGTTAATGTTAAATTTGGAATATAATTGAGAACATGAAAAACATTACAGTAATAGGCTCTGGCACTATGGGCAATGGCATTGCACATACTTTTGCGCAATTTGGTTACAGCGTTAATTTAGTTGATATTAATGCAGAAGCTTTAGAAAAAGCAATTACAACCATTACAAAAAACCTAGATAGACAGGCTACAAAAGGTACATTAACCGCCGAACAAAAAAAAGCTACTTTAGCTAACATTACAACAATTACAGATTTACAAAGTGGTGTTAAAAATGCCGACTTGGTTGTAGAAGCTGCTACAGAAAATATAGATTTAAAACTTCAAATATTTAAAGATTTAGATCAATTTGCAGAACCTAATGCAATTTTGGCAAGCAACACCTCCTCTATTTCCATCACTAAAATTGCATCGGTAACCAACCGTGGCGATAAAGTAATTGGCATGCACTTTATGAACCCAGTGCCAGTAATGAAACTTGTTGAGGTAATTAGAGGCTACGCAACTAGCAACGAGACTACACAACAAGTTATGAAGCTTTCTAAGCAATTAGAAAAAACTCCCGTAGAAGTAAATGATTACCCAGGTTTTGTAGCCAACAGAATTTTAATGCCCATGATAAATGAGGCAATTTATACTTTATATGAAGGTGTAGCTGGTGTAACCGAAATCGATACAGTAATGAAACTTGGCATGGCGCACCCAATGGGGCCATTGCAACTCGCTGATTTTATTGGTTTAGATGTATGCTTGGCCATTTTAAACGTGCTTCATCAAGGTTTTGGAAACCCAAAATACGCACCATGCCCATTATTGGTAAATATGGTTACTGCTGGTAAAAAAGGAGTAAAAAGTGGCGAAGGTTTTTACGATTACAGCAATGGTGTAAAAGAAGCGAAAGTGGCTGCAAAGTTTAGCTAATTAAAGTTGAAGCGCAAATAACTGCATCTATTTACGGTAGTCCCACCATTCGCTATATCTTTTGGCAAAACTTACAATGTAAGTTTTAAAAAGCCAAAAGGATATCGCTGCTGTTGGGGCTATTGTACTTAAAGCGGTGCAAAATAAAACCTAAATAGTTGCAAAAGCTTTGCGTTTCAAACCTGATTGCAACGAATATACTTTTTTGTTTTTTGCCTCGCGTCATACCGAAATGAGGAACGATTGAGGTATCTGTTAGTTAATACTTCTATCTTACAGATTTCTCCTATCGTCGAAATGACGAAAAACAAAAAGATAGTAGTGAAAAGCAGGACATTATTTAAACAAGAGCTGCAGCAATTGCTTTTCTAGTAATTGTAATTATATTTATCAGCTCAATACTTTATTAAAAATATATCTTTGTACAATGAATGAAAACCTAGACCCATCTTCAGATCATTTAACTCCCATTGAACGTGATATCGAAAAGGTGCTACGTCCGCAGGAGTTTGAAGATTTTACGGGTCAGGATAAGATCTTAGAAAATTTAAAGATTTTTGTTAAAGCAGCAAAACTACGCGGCGAAGCTTTAGATCATGTACTTTTACACGGGCCACCCGGATTAGGGAAAACAACACTTTCCTACATTATTGCCAATGAAATGGGGGTAAATATTAAAGTAACCTCTGGTCCGGTTTTAGATAAACCAGGCGATTTAGCTGGTTTATTAACCAATCTTGAAACTGGCGATATTCTATTTATTGACGAAATTCACCGTTTATCGCCTTTGGTAGAAGAGTATTTGTACTCAGCCATGGAAGATTTTAAGATTGATATTATGTTAGAAAGCGGACCAAATGCCCGTTCGGTGCAAATTGGTTTAAATCCGTTTACTTTGGTTGGTGCCACTACGCGTTCTGGTTTGCTAACTGCACCTTTAAGAGCGAGGTTTGGCATTAACTCTCGACTAGCCTATTACGATGCTAAAATTTTAACTACAATCGTTTTACGTTCATCTGCGATATTAAACACACCAATATCAGACGAAGGTGCTTATGAAATTGCCCGCCGTAGTCGTGGTACACCACGTATTGCCAATGCGCTATTACGTAGAACCAGAGATTTTGCCCAAATTAAAGGTAATGGAAGCATTGATACCGAAATTGCTCGTTATGCTTTAACCGCCTTAAATGTTGATGTACATGGTTTAGACGAAATGGATAATAAAATTTTACTAGCCATTATTGATAAATTTAAAGGCGGTCCAGTAGGTTTAAAAACCATTGCAACTGCAGTTGGAGAAGATGATGGAACCATTGAAGAAGTTTACGAACCTTTTTTAATACAAGAGGGCTATTTAATGCGTACCGCTAGAGGTAGAGAAGTTACCGAAGCTGCTTATAAACATTTAAATAGAATTAAATTGGGACAAACAGGCAAACTTTTTTAGTGTATTTACTGTTCTTAAATTAACAATTACATTTTCTAAATTTAGGTAAGAATTTTCTTTCTGCCTTTTAACATATTTTATGAATATAGACATACGAAAACTCACCATAGAGGATTATAATGATTTACGCGAATCCATGGTGCAGGCATATGATACCAGTGGTAACGGAATTTGGAGCAAAGCAAATATCCAAAACTTGCTAAATATCTTTCCAGAAGGCCAACAATGTATATCGGTTGATGATAAGGTGGTAGCTTGTTCGCTGTCTATTATTGTTGATTATGATATTTTTGGAGATAATCATACCTATGAAGATATTACGGGGAAATATTCATTTTCAACGCATACATCTAGCGGAAACGTTTTATATGGTATTGAGGTTTTTGTGCATCCAGAATATCGTGGTTTACGTTTAGCCAGAAGATTATACGAAGCCCGAAAAGAGCTTTGTGAAACTTTAAATCTTGAAAGTATTATTGCTGGCGGCCGAATTCCGGGTTATCATGAGCATGCAGACAAGCTTAATCCCAGACAATATATTGATAAGGTTAAATCTAAAGAAATTTACGATCCTACGCTTACTTTCCAAATCTCTAACGATTTTCACGTACGTAAAATTCTTAAAAATTATTTGCCTGGCGATCTAGAATCAAAAGAATTTGCAACACTTATTGAGTGGAATAATATTTATTATCAAGATAATGTATCTGCCAGATCTGCGAAGACAATTAGGTTAGGTTTGGTGCAATGGCAAATGCGTTTATTCCCTGATATTGATGCTTTTTACGAGCAAGTGAAGTTTTTTGTTGATGCAGTAAGCGGATATAAATCGGATTTTATCATGTTTCCTGAGTTTTTTAATACACCTTTATTAGAGCCATATAACCACCTACCAGAAATGGAAGCGATGCGTAAATTGGCAGAAAGCACTGAAGAAATTGTAAAAAGACTTCAAGAATATGCCGTTTCTTACAACGTAAATATCATATCTGGCAGTATGCCAATTATTGAAGACGGGAAACTTTACAATGCAACTTATTTATGCCACAGAAATGGATTAACTGAAGATTATAGAAAAATACATATTACACCAAATGAGCAGAAATATTACGGCATGAGTGGTGGTGATAAAATTGGTGTTTTTGATACAGATTGCGGTAAAATTGGAATTTTAATTTGCTATGATGTTGAGTTTCCTGAATTGAGTAGAATTTACGCCGATCAAGGGATGCAAATTTTATTTGTTCCATTTTTAACAGATACGCAAAACGGATACACTCGAGTTAGAAGATGTGCACAAGCAAGAGCAATTGAAAATGAATGTTATGTAGCAATTGCTGGTTGTGTTGGTAATTTGCCTAAAGTAAACAATATGGATATTCAATTTGCACAATCAGCAGTATTTACACCTTCAGATTTTGCATTTCCTACAAATGCAGTTAAGGCAGAAACAACGCCTAATACAGAGATGATGTTAGTTGTTGATGTTGACTTGCATCTTTTAGACGAATTACACCATTTTGGAACTGTTAAGATTTTGAAAGACAGACGTAAAGACTTATATGAAGTAAAGTTATTGAAGAGTTAAATAATTAAATAAACTTTGTTTTTAAAAAAAGCCATGATATTTAAACATCATGGCTTTCAGTTTTTATTGGGTTACATTATTTCTAAAAAACAAGAAATAAATAACCAATAATACAATCACAACTATCGGGATAATCCATTTCATTGCTTGTCCTGCTCCCTCATTGTCAGGTTCGTTTACTGTTGGCGCTGGACCAGGATTTTGTTTATGTTTTTCGTAATCAGTTTCAATTGGTGGAACTGGTTTGTTTGGATCTTCGGTATGGTTTGGCGTTGAATTTTCCATGATTTCTATAATTTAGTTTAAAAGTGATAGCTTTCCTATCAAATACTAAACAAGCAGAAAGCTTAAAAGGTTTTTGGTCAAAACCCTATCTTTGTTCAATGTTCAATAATTCTGCAAAATATAGTAAAATGATAAAGGATGAGGCCTTACGCCTTGGCTTTATGGCTTGCGGAATTAGCAAAGCTGATTTTTTGGAGGAAGAAGCACCAAGATTAGAAAATTGGCTTAATAAAAATCACCATGGAGAAATGGCCTACATGGCCAATCATTTTGATAAACGTCTTGATCCTCGTTTACTGGTTGAAGGTGCAAAATCGGTTGTTTCACTAACATTAAACTATTTTACTGAGCAGCAGCAAGCAGATCTTAATGCGCCAAAAATATCTAAATATGCCTACGGATTAGATTATCACACTGTGATAAAAGAAAAGCTAAAACAATTAATGGCTTTTATTAATGACAATATTGGTGAAGTTGGCGGGAGATGTTTTGTAGATTCTGCCCCTGTAATGGATAAAGCTTGGGCACAGAAAGCTGGTTTGGGTTGGAGAGGGAAAAACACCAATTTAATAAGTAAAAATGCTGGTTCCTTCTTTTTTATTGCAGAGCTGATAATTGATTTGGAACTAGATTATGATACGCCTTTTGCCGCAGATCATTGTGGCTCATGTACGCGTTGCATAGACGCCTGCCCCACTGATGCAATTGTTGCCCCTTATACGGTTGATGGCAGCAAATGTATTTCTTATTTAACTATTGAATTAAAAAACGAAATACCAACCGAGTTTAAAGGTAAAATGGATAATTGGATGTTTGGCTGTGATGTTTGTCAGGATGTTTGCCCATGGAATAGATTTTCTACCCAACACAGCGAACCGGCATTTGAGCCAGCTATGGAATTGTTAAATCTTAAAAAAGACGAGCTCATAGAAATGACAGATGAAGTTTTTAAACGAGTTTTTAAAAATTCGGCTGTAAAAAGAACAAAATTTAATGGCTTAAAAAGAAATATTGATTTTTTGAAGGAGGTGTAATGAAATATATAACTTTGATATTTTTTGTACTTACCCAAAGTTTAAGTGCGCAAACACTACAATTACCTCATCGCAAAGCGGATGCACTAACTGGCTCTGCCTTCGCAAAATCAATTTCTGATAGCTCGCTCACTTTAGCGCAGCGAGAAAAAATCATTTTTAAAGAAATTAAGAATGGAAATGTGCCTAACTTTTTAAGAAAATTGACTAAAATAACTGATAGTACTAAATCGGATTTGGGAGTTGGTAAATTTTCTATCTATTATGTATTGGCCGATTACTTTTGCATTGGCACCGATAAAGACTTTTTTATGTACCAATGACACCAATTTTAGCTCAAAAAATTGCAGATTTAACAAAATGTAATTTACCCACAAAAAGAATGGTCGATCAAATTTATAAAAATGCTACCATCAAATTAGAGCCAAAACCTATTCCGACTTCTAAAGCTATGACAACCGTTCCTTTATTTATTGCTCACACAGAAATTATAAAGATGCAATTAAAAGATTTTGAGTTAGCACATAAAAATGGAAATCTCACAGCTGGCCATAAAAAAGACATCATAATATCTAACAGAATTTATGGTGAAAAAACACCCAGAGTAGTAATTTATGGCTGGCATAAATTAGATGGAAAACCAATACAGCCTGTGTATAATAAACATACTAACACTTGGGCAGATTACAGCCATGGTGTTAGATTGGTGCAAAAATACGTTTGGGTTAACAAAAAAAGATGAACCTGGCTAAGGTTATAAAAGACGAAAAGCTAAGCATTTTACTTAGTGATGAAGGAAGGATAGAAAAATCTTACTATCCAGCGACTGAATATTAGCATGATCCAACCTCAAATAATTGTATTGTTTTTAGTTAATTAAACGGGATTGAAGCGTAAATACTTTTTTGTTTCGTTCTCATTCGACTACGTACAGTTTAAACAGGGCAAAAAAGATTGTAGCAAAAAGCCCGACTAACATTAATCGGGCTTGTGTTTTTGCTTTACTAATTTTTAACATTAAATGTATTGTCGCTTCTGTCTTTATCAGGCACATGACTACTTCCTAAAACAACTTTTTTTAAGGTTTTATTGGTTTCAATAGTTTTAGTAAATTCTTTGTTTCCATCTTTCCAAGCTATAATACTAGTGTTTACTTTTTCAGTTGTACCATCCTGATAAGTTAAGGTTAAATGAACTGGTAGTGGGTTATTGCTCTTATTTTGCACTATAATTTGATATCCATTTGTTGTTTTAACTACATCTTTAATGGCCAAATCTAAAATACCAGTTTCAAAAAACCAGGGTTTCCAAAACCAATCTAGGTTTTCTCCAGCTCCGGTATTCATGCTGTAAAAGAAATCCAAAGGCATTGGATGCTTTCCATTCCAGTTTTTAATGTAATGATGCAAAGCCTTGGTAAAGCGTTCATCGCCCAAATATTCCTTAACAAAAAGATAACCGAAACCAGGTTTTGGATAATTATTGATAAATGTACCTGCTCCTTTAAGTTCGGTTGTTTGTGTTACAATTGGCACATCATCCTTTCCGCCAGATAAACTACCAGTTTGTGCAACTCCATAATCATCAACTATGGTTGTATCTATCATCGGAGAAATCAACCACTCTCCTATTGTTGCCCAACCTTCGTCCATCCAACCATATTTGGTTTCATTTATGCCCATGTAAAAAGGAAACATGGTATGAAAAATTTCATGATCGGTTAAAGTAATGGCATCAAAAGTATTATCGGTTGGATTATCATTTACCATCATTGGATATTCCATTTGGTCTAAGCCATCAAAAACAGTTATATGAGGATATGGAAATGGCCATTTTGGGAATTCATAACTCATAGCGTGAACAGTTTTATGAGCAAAGTCTATTACCTCGTAATAATCTTTATGTTTTGCATTAAAAACTGCATCAACTCTTGTTCTGCGTTTTGTTTTTGGATCTACAACCAAACTATTCGATTTCCATAAATAATGATTACTTGTTGCAAAAGCAAAATCAACCACATTTTTGGCATCAAATTTAAAGGTATTAAAAGTTTTTTGAGCCGTTACCGCATTATTGGCCAAGTCGTTACTATCAATTACATCAATAGTTATTTCGCTTTTTTCTGCCTCTTGTAGTTTAGTAAATACCTTTTTACTTAAAACCTCTGCTCCGTTTACTAAATCCCCTGTGGCCCAAACTCCATAATTTTTTGGTACTGTAATGGCGACTTTAAAATTGCTAAAATCATTATAAAATTCTTCCGCTCCACTATATGGTATTTTATTCCAACCATCAACATCATCGTAAACTGCAACACGCGGAAAGAAATAAGCAATAAAATGTGCACCATCATCAACTTGTCCGGTTCTTTGGTGAGATCCTTTATTCAAAATGTATTGATATTCAATCTTGAAGGTCATTGATTTTCCAACCGCTAAAGTTGGCACTTTAATGTGCATATTGGTACCATCTATCACTAAACTAGCGGTATCTTTCGGCTGGTTGTTTATCGAAATACTTTTAATATTTACACCTTCTCCTAAATCACGTTCGTTAAATTTTGATTTACGAGGAACTCCTTTTTTATATAAATTAGGATAGAGTTTAAACCAAATTTCCTCTAAATTATCAGGACTGTTATTGGTGTATTTAATTTCTACCGTTCCTTTAATCAATCTAGTTTCTGGATTGAAGCTGATTTGCATTTGGTAATCGGCTGTATTTTGCCAATAGTTTTTTCCGGGAGCACCCGAAACATCACGAGTACCTTTTTGGTAAGCTGCCTTATAAACTGGATCTACAGCTAATTGAGCTTGTAGATTGCTATATACTGCAAGTACAAGTATTAAAGATGCTAGAAAGCTAACAAAGAACTTTTTGTGAATTTTGTCGATCATTTTTTATTATAAAGATGTATTACTGTATTTTTTTACCACCTAAGTCACCTAAGAACACTTAATTTTTATTCATTTTTCTGGTTAACGATTCAATTTATTTCCCAAATTTCATTTTCAATTGCTCTAGCATATCATTGTTAATGGGCTTAGCAGGTTCTTGAGGTTTTGGTATACGTGAGGCTTCTGGTTTTCTAACTTCTGTTTTAGGAGCTTGATTTTGCTGTTTGTTTTGTTTTGTCTCTTCTTTCTTTTTACTCCAACGAGCCCAAATCTCATCCAATTTCTTTTTGGTATACAAAGGGAAATCTCCTTGTTTCATCCAGGCGTAATAGCTCGGCTCTACATCTAAAACAGACTCTACAGTTCTACCTTTGTGTTTACCGAAATTAATTACCTCTTCACCATTTTCGTTATAAACCATTCTGCCAGCAAAATCTACCACTTTATTCATGTTGGTAAATTCATGCAAAGCATCAACATTATTTTGTACCGGTTTAGATTTTACACCTTTTTTATCTTCAAATTCAACATCTTGATATTTATCTAATTGAGCTAACAAAACTTCATAAGTAGCTTTAATATCTGCCTCTGCAGAATGGGCATTTATAATATCTTTTTGGCAGTAAAATTTATAAGCAGCTTTTAAAGTGCGCTGTTCCATTTGGTGAAAAATATTTTGCACATCAACAAATTTTCTATCGCCCATGTCAAAATCAATTCCTACACGTAAAAACTCTTCTAATAGCATAGGGATATCAAACTTGTTTGAATTGTAACCAGCTAAATCAGCATCACCAATAAATGCGGCTATTTCTGCGGCAGCTTGTCCAAAAGTTTGCGCATCTTTAATATCTTCATCATAAATGCCATGTATTAAAGAAGTAACCAAAGGGATAGGAATTTGAGGATTTATTCTTTTACTTAGAATTTGCTCTGTTCCATCAGGCATTGCCTTTAAAATAGCAATTTCTACAATACGGTCTGCACCAACATTTATCCCAGTTGCCTCTAAATCGAAAAAAGCTAACGGACGTTTTAAGTTTAATTTCATTTTTTAATAGCTGTAATGTTTAGGTAGACTGAACTTGCAGCTACTTATCATTCAAAAATGCTAAAAAGGTTTGGTTAGTCAGCAACAATCAATCTAAAATTTTACTTCATATTAATTTCATATTGTAACGCCTATCCATTAAATTGCTAAAATATTGTTCTTATTTATGAAATTTTTTTTAGCGCTCTTCTCATTCTTATTTTGCATTTTCTCTACCACACAGGCTCAAGATTTTACTTTTGGTGCTAGTAATTACGATGATTTTAATTTTGATAAAAACAAGATTGATAGCAATGCAAACGCAGTTGTTTTAAAAGAATTTGGTACAGCAAGA
This sequence comes from Pedobacter sp. GW456-11-11-14-TSB4, assembly GCF_059424425.1. Taxonomy (NCBI): domain Bacteria; kingdom Pseudomonadati; phylum Bacteroidota; class Sphingobacteriia; order Sphingobacteriales; family Sphingobacteriaceae; genus Pedobacter; species Pedobacter sp. GW456-11-11-14-TSB4. The sequence continues at coordinate 289,021 of NZ_JBWKZK010000003.1, read as the reverse complement.
CTACAGATTGATGATGCAACGGGCAATTTAGTTTTATTGTATGATTACCACGTTAAGATCAAAATTTATAATAAAGAAGGTTTCTCACAGGCAAATATTGTAGTTCCACTTTATAAAGATGGAAATAGACAAGAATATCTTCGTGAATTAAAAGCAAGCACCTTTAATTGGGTAAATGGTAATCCGGTAGAGTCTGTAATGGATAAAAAAGCTTTGTTTGAAGAAAATAGATCGAAATATACAACCTTAACAAAATTTACACTTCCAAACATCAAAGATGGATCTATTATAGAATATAGCTATAATATCCAGTCGCCCTTATTATTTAATTTCAGACAATGGAATTTTCAGAGTGATATACCGAAGGTGACCAGTGAATATGTTGCTTTTATACCCGCCAATTACAATTACAATATTGTTTTGAGAGGTTTTTATAAATTAAGCGATCAAAAATCTGTAATAGATAGAGAGTGTTTAAGGATTAATGGGATAAACATTGATTGTTCTAAAATGACCTACATTATGAACAATGTTCCGGCATTTGTAGAAGAAGATTACATGACAGCGGCAAGTAATTTTAAATCGGCCATGTACTTTGAACTATCTGATGTGCAAATGCTTAATGGAAGCAAACAGAACTACACAAAAGATTGGAAAAGTATAGATTACGATTTGGTATCTGAAAAAATGTTAGGTTCGCAAATGAAGCGTAAAGACTTGTTTAAAGACGTAATGCCTGCAATTTTAGCCAATACTACAGATGATTTAAGCAAAGCAAAAGCAGTTTATAACTATATCAAAAAGCAAATTAAGTGGAACAATTATTACGGAAAGTATAGTGAAGAAAGTATAAAAAATGCAATTGATACAAGATTTGGAAATGTTGCAGATATCAATTTAAGCTTAATTTCTGCACTATCTGCCGCCAATCTAGATGCTGAGGCTGTGATTTTATCTACCAGAGACAATGGAAATGTAAATAAAATATATCCTGTAATATCAGAATTCAATTACCTAATTGCTAAAGTTAATATTGGTACAGAAAGCTATTTATTGGACGCTACAGAACCTTTATTACCATTTGGATTATTACCATTACGCTGTATCAACGGACAAGGAAGAGTTATTAATCTAAAAAAACCTTCTTACTGGATAGATTTAAAAGCGGCTCAAAAAAGCACTACTAGTTATGTTTTAACTGGCAAATTAGATAATGAAGGTAAAATTAAAGGTCTATTAACTTCAACAACTGTTGGATATGCAGCTTTTAACCGACGAAAAGAAATTAAAAAATATAATTCCATTGAAGAATTTGTAGAAAAACTGGATGAATCTCTACCAAAGCTAAGTATAAAAAAACACGAAGTTTTAAGAGTTGATAGCGTAGAATTTCCTTTAATAGAAAGCTATGAAGTAGAATTTGCAGTTTATGATAATAATAGCAAGGATCAATTATACATCAATCCTTTTTTTATCAATCGAATTTCTAAAAATCCATTCAATTTAAATGAACGAACATACCCGGTAGATTTAGGTTCAGTTTCTGATGAACGAATTGTGATTAACCTCACTTTACCAGAAAAATACGAACTGCTAGAAAAACCTAAAGACATGGCTATCGGCTTGCCAAACGGCGGAGGTAGGTATTTATTGCAATCTACTGTGGGTGATAATCAGCTAAATTTGAACCAGATGCTGCAGTTTAATAAGGCGATATACAGCTCAGAAGAATATCTATATTTAAAAGAATTCTACAGTAAAATTATCCAAAATCAAAAAACAGACTTAATTATTAAAGCAACTAAATAGTGAAGGTTCTTCTTATCCTCCTTTTCATTTCAACGTTTCAATTCAGTTTTGCACAAGACAATTATGATGCAGATTTAATTCCATCCGCTTTGCGTAATAGAGCAAATGCAACCATAAGAAATGAAGAAACAGTTGTTGATATGCGATCTAGAGATAACGTGCTCTATTCTGTTAAACAAGCTATAACTGTGCACAATAAAAATGGAGATGAAAACGCAAGATTGGTTCTTTTTTATGATAAAAACACAGCCATAAAAAGTATTAAAGGCGAAGTTTTTAACGAATTTGGAAAGCTAACTCATAAATTTTCACAAAGTGATTTTAAGGATGAAAGTGCAGTACAGGGCTTTTCATTATTTGAAGACAATCGGGTAAAACATTTTTTACCAGCTGTAAATTCTTATCCATATACTGTAGTTTACACTTACGAAATTAGGTTTAAGCAAAATTTGAATATCCCTAATTGGATACCAAAACCATCAGCAGACGTTGCGGTAGAAAAAAGCACCTATACTTTTATTTGTAAACCAACAGATACTGTAAATATTAAAACTCAAAATATAGCCAAAGCCGAAGAAAAATTGGATGATAAGCAGAAAATGATGATTTGGCAAGCTAATAATTTAGTGGGTACAAAAGAAGAACCATACAGTCCGCTGGCAGATACTTACCAAACCTATGTAAAAATTGCGCCTCAACAATTTAGCTATTATAACTACAAAGGAAGCTACTCTAATTGGCAAGAGCTAGGCAAATGGTATTACGATAATTTGTTAAAAGATAGAGATGAACTTCCTATCCAGACTATTAATTTGATTAAGGACTTGGTTAAGGATGAAAAAACCGATAAGGATAAAGCTCGTAAGATTTATCAATACCTACAAGAAAAAACCAGATATATTAGCATACAGGTAGGCATTGGAGGTTACCAACCTTTTAAAGCTTTAGATGTAGATAAAAATGGTTATGGTGATTGTAAAGCGCTGGTTAACTATATGAAAAGCCTCTTGAGTGTAGCTGGTATTGAATCGTATTATTGCGTAGTGCAGGCTGGTTCTCAGAAAAAAAGTTTAGATCAAAATTTTGCAAGCATGAACCAGGGCAATCACATCATTTTATGTATGCCATTAAAAGGAGATACTACTTGGTTAGAATGTACTGATCAAAAAATACCTTTTGGTTTTCTAAGTGATTTTACTGATGATAGGTATGTTTTGGCTTGTACAGCAAATGGAGGCAAACTTTTAAAAACACCAAAATATACAGTCGCAAATAACTTGCAATTACGCAAAGCGACATTAACCATTGCAAAAAATGGAGATGTTAATGGTAATGTGATTACAAAATTTAGTGGCGTACAATATGATAATCACTTAGAATTGGTTGATAAACCTGCTACTGAGCAAAAAAAATCACTAAAAGATTATTATAGTTTAGATAACATTAATTTTTCTACAGCTTCTTATCAGCTTGAAAAAAATATTATACCAACAGTTACTGAAGATTTGAAATTAGACATTAGAGCATATTGCAGTATTACGGACACCAAAATGTTTATTGTTTTAAATGCTTTTAATGTAAAATCTGCAGTGCCAGAAATTAGAAATAGAACAATGCCTATTTATCTGAATAGAGGTTATACCGATATTGATAGCATTGAATATGTTTTACCAGAAAATGTTGTTCCTTTTATTGAGCCGATTAGCAAAGAGATAAAAAGTAATTTTGGAACGTATCATATTAGTGCCACTGTAAAAAACAACAAATTATTGTATTATAGAAAGTTTGAGCTCAATGAAGGCACCTATCCTGCTGCTGATTACGAACAGTTCTTCAAATTTATTAACGATGTTAATATTTCAGATACTTTGAAATTGATTTTTAGCTTAAAAAAATAATTCCGAGGGCTATACCAATAATCATGATGAGATACATTAGAATTTCGGTACTGGCAAAACGTTTGTATTTAGACCAAAATGAATAATCTTCTTTAATTTTAGGCATAAAAAATCCCGAGTGTTTGTTTGGGATAAATTTAATCAATTATTATTTGCTTGTATCTTCTTTTTTCTATTTGATACAGTAACCATTAGCTTTTACGGCTAGATTACTAAAGTTTTAAGCCTAGGCTCACCATCTTATCTACTAAATCTTTATAGCGCTCAAAAGGTTTTTCGTAAAAATGTCTGATTTTATTTTCTTTATTGTAAAATAATGTTGCTGGAATCGCCCCCTCCCATTTTAGATCAACACGTTTTATAAACTTTTGCTGATCTTTCTCATTGATTACATAAACCTCTGTTTTAAGTTGATGCTTGTTAACAAATGGAATTACAGCACTTGACAATTTAGATTTAAAATCTAAACTTAACAGTATTACTTTAAGCGGTTTATCTTTATAATCAGCTTGCAGTTTTTCAAAACTTGGTAATTCTTCTATACAAGGCCCACACCAAGTAGCCCAAAAATTAACAACATAGGTAGTATCCTTTCCTTTTGCCATTCTTTGTTCTAACTCATTTAAAGATAATAACTTAACTTGAGCACTGGCACTTAGACTTAAGAAAGAAAATAGCAATATGTATTTAAACATTTCGATATTTTTAAAGCAATTTATTAACTGTTTGCTCTACAAATTTGTTTTTGGCTACTTTGTTTTCATCCATTTCATCATCAATTCTGCCGATGTATTTGATGAGGTAACCACTCTTATTTTTTTGCAACACAACAGCTGTTGGAGTTTGCTTAATACCTAATAAAGTCGTGTACTTAAAATTATCATCAGCCAAGTACGGAAAAGTAAAACCTTTTTTTATGGCTACTTTCTTCATTTCAGGCATCGCATCTAACGGATATTTAATTGGGTTATCTCCATACGGACCAATAGCAACAACAGGATAACCTTTTGCCTTATATTTTTTATCTAAAGCTATTACCCTATTTTCATACATAATGCAATGGTCGCAAGTGGGTGTCATAAATACTAAAATAAAACCTTTAGTCGCCTTTTGAGCGCTGAGATCATAAACTGTTCCTTTAGTGCTAAGCAACGCTATATTTGGCAATGTTTGACCAACTTTTAAAACCTGCTGAGCAAATACGTTAGCTAACAAGACAACAAAACAAATAGTAAGGATAATTTTTCTCATAATTTTAATTTAAAGTTCCTGTTTTAACAATTGCTTTCTGATAAACAGGCAAATTCAGATCATCAACAATAACACCACGAGTGGTTGAGGCATGTACAAAGAAATTATTATTTAAATAAACACCAACGTGATCTACTGCTCCGCCTCCAAAAGAGAAAAATATCAAGTCTCCTTCCTTTAAGTTATTTTGATTTACCTTTTTTACAGCATCTGCCTGATCCCTCGATCTTCTTGGCAAACCATGTCCATAAATATCCTTTTGTAGCAATAAGGCAAATCCAGAGCAATCTATTCCTCTTTTATCTAAACCTCCTAAACGATATTTAACTCCTGTCCAATCGGTAATAAACCGATATAAATCTTTACTTTTCAAATTTGCCATTGCATCAGCAGCTTTTGCGGCTTTCTCACTGGGTTTAACTGTATATTTTCTAGATCCGCATGAGGATAAGCCTATTGTAAAAATTAAAAATATTGAAAAGAAAATTACAGTCTTTAATTTTATCATTTGATCTATTTAATATTACAACTAAGCACTTTTAACCTTCCAACTTCCCAACTTTTCAACCTTACAACCATCTAGTTCTTAATCAACCTCTGTATTTCGTCTAACTTTAATAAAGCTTCTACCGGAGTTAACGTATTTACATCTAAATTATTGAGCGTATCTCTAATTTTGACTAAAACTGGATCATCAATAGCAAACATTTGTAATTGATACGCCTGATTTTGAACTTTTTTGATGCTATCTTTTATACTTTGTCCTTCAGTTCTATCAATCTCTAAACGCTTTAAAATTTCATTGGCGCGATTGATCAATTTTGAAGGCATGCCTGCCATTTTTGCAACATGAATACCAAAACTATGCTCACTCCCACCCGGAACCAGCTTCCTCAAGAAAATAACTTTGTTACTCATTTCTTTAATGGTAACATTAAAGTTTTTAATACGGCTCATGGTATTTTCTAGCTCATTTAACTCGTGGTAATGAGTTGCAAAAAGAGTTTTTGGCCTTGCGTTTGGATGCTCGTGCAAAAATTCGGCAATTGCCCAAGCAATAGAAATTCCATCATAAGTACTTGTTCCACGGCCAATTTCATCCAATAAAATCAAACTTCTATCCGAAATATTATTTAAAATACTGGCCGTTTCATTCATCTCTACCATAAATGTACTTTCGCCACTCGATAAATTATCTGACGCTCCTACTCTGGTAAAAATCTTATCAACCAAACCAAAACTCACATCTTTTGCAGGTACGAAACATCCCATTTGGGCCATTAAAACAATTAATGCAGTTTGCCTTAAAATAGCCGACTTACCCGACATGTTTGGACCGGTGATGATAATGATTTGCTGGTTATCGTTATCTAAAAAAACATCATTGGTAATATACTCTTGTCCAATCGGCAACTGTTTTTCTATTACCGGATGTCGCCCACCTTTAATATCTAAATCCTTTGTGTTGTTAATTGTTGGTTTTACATAGTGGTTTTTAACAGCCAACTGAGCAAAACAAAGCAACACATCCAACTTGGCAATTAAATAAGCATTTAACTGTATCGGTTTAATGTATTGCGCAACTTGATACATCAATTCGCCATATAAACGTATTTCAATCGCCTGTATTTTTTCTTCCGCACCTAAAATCTGTTCTTCGTATTCTTTTAACTCAGGCGTTATGTATCGCTCTGCATTAACCAATGTTTGTTTGCGTATCCAACTTTCAGGTACTTTGTCTTTATGGGTATGAGTTACTTCTAAATAATAGCCAAAAACATTGTTAAAAGATATTTTTAAAGAAGGAATACCAGTCGTTGCAGCTTCTCTCTTTTGTATTTCAACTAAATATTCTTTTCCGCCAAAGGCGATTTTTCGCAAGCGATCTAACTCCTCATCAATACCATCGGCAATTACATTTCCTTTAATCAGCAAAGCCGGAGGATCTTGATTTAGCTCACGTTCTAACCTTTCTTTTATACTTAAACACGGATTTAACTGAGATGCTAGCACAGAAAGAAACTCATTTCCGGTTTTTTCGGCAAGTTTTTTAACTTCATCAATATGAGAAAGTGATCTTCTCAATTGCACCAATTCTCTCGGACCAGCCTTTTGCAAACCAACCTTCGAAATTAATCTTTCTAAATCGCCAATAGGCTTAATATGACTTAAAAATTCTTGTAATAAATCATCATGTGCTACTAAATACTCAACCATTCCAAGGCGCTCTTGTATAGGTTTTAGTTCTTTAAGCGGCATAATAATCCATTTATGCAACATCCTCGCTCCCATTGGTGTGCTAGTTTGGTCAAGCACATCAAAAAGCGTTACACCATTATCATTTGCTGTGGTTACCAACTCTAAATTTCTAATGGTAAACCGGTCTAACCACATATAACGGTCTTCTTCCAATCTCGAAATAGCAGAAATGTGCTGCAAATTGCGGTGTTCTGTTTCGCCTAAATAATAAAGCACTACACCAGCAGCAACAACACCCGATTGTAATTTATCAACACCAAAACCTTTTAATGAGTTTACTTCAAAATGCTTGGTCAATATTTCATTCGCATAATCATTGGTAAAAGCCCAATCATCAAGCGTGTAGGTATAAAATTTATCGCCAAAAAGATTTAAAAATTCCTGACGTTTGCTTTTCTGAAAAACTACTTCATTAGGCCTAAAACCTTGCAAAAGCTTATCAATATATTCTGCATTACCTTGTGCAACCAAAAATTCTCCTGTAGAAATATCGCAAAATGCTACGCCAACTTGCTGTTTATCAAAAAATACAGCAGCTAAATAATTGTTAGATTTCTGACTTAAAATATTGTCGTTATAAGCAACACCTGGAGTTACCAATTCAGTTACGCCACGTTTTACAATGGTTTTTGTCGTTTTCGGATCTTCCAATTGGTCGCAAATCGCAACTCTTTGTCCGGCTCTAACCAATTTAGACAAGTAATTTTCTAAAGAATGATGCGGAAAACCAGCTAATTCTAAAGCACCGTTTGGCCCGGTTCCTCTTTTGGTTAAAACAATCCCTAAAATATTGGCAGTTTTAATGGCGTCTTCGCCAAAAGTTTCGTAAAAATCGCCTACTCTAAATAACAATAACGCACCAGGATATTTTGCCTTAATGGTATTGTATTGCTGCATTAATGGGGTTACGGTTTCTTTTGCTTTAGCCAAAATCTTAAAAAATTACTAAGTTGTAAAGATAGCATCTTGGGCCTAAGCCATGAAGTTTTTGTTGATAAATTATTAGCGTGTGGATAGGTAAAAGAGATTTTTCTTTTAGAAAAGCAAGTTTCAACACATCTATTTATGCTACCCCTGCTGTACATTATAGCCCTCACAGCTAAAAAGCTGTTCGGGGCTGCCATTTCCATCAGGTTTGGAAGGCAAAAGAATGTAAAACTATTAAAGTATTGGATGCAAAAATAAATAATGAGCCGATTAAAATAATTAATCGGCTCAAAAATCGTCATTTTATGAGCCGAATACTTATACCTATATTTGCAACTCATTAAAAAATACAATGGCAATTTTACATCATAAAGAAGAAAAAATACAAGTAGTGTTAGGTAGGTTGCCTAAAAAATATACGCATGAACAGTTTGTAGAAATGTTTATCAAGCTATATTCTAAAGATTGGGGCAAAATTAAAGCAGCGTTTATTAAACAAAATCAGGATAAAGAACCTGGTACTGTAATTAATATGCCTAAACCAGATCTTTATTTAAAACAAATTTTAGAAACTTACCTTAATGCTAATCCAGCTAAAGCTGAAGCAATAACTGTTGAGGCAACTCCAGCAGTAAAAACCAAGGCTGCACCAAAGAAAAAAGCTGAAGTAATTGAGGAAAAAGAAATAATTGAAAAAACTCTTGTGTTAAAAGCTAAAGCTGCTCCTAAGAAAAAAGCTGAAAAAATTGTTAAAGAAGATAAAGTTGATGAAAAACCAAAAACTGCAGCAAAAAAGAAAGTAGTTGTTGAAAAAGCGGAAGATGTTAAGGAGCCAAAGAAAAAAGCTACCGCAAAAAATAAAGTTGACACTGATGAAGCTGCTCCAGCAGAGGCTAAAAAAGTGAAAGCTGAAAAAAAATAAAAAAAATTAACATCCTACACAACAATTTTAATTTTTGGATGTTTATATATACGAGAGCGTTAATTTAGATGACGGGGATAAGATCGGTATGATTTAATCCCCGTTTCTTTTTTTACAGCCTTTTAATGTAATCAAGAAACAAATCCAATGCCTTTCGCTTCTCTGCAGTTAGTTCAAAGTCTAATTTATTGAACAAATAATCTTTCAGATCGAAATTAGCAATCGGAGCTAAATCTTTTAAAACTTCATTTCTGTGAGCTAAGCCTAAGTTTAAAGCAATGTCAAATTCTTCAATAAACAATGTAGAAATGTCTTTATTTGCCACCCAAGCCGCATAAACAAATGGTAAACCCGTAAATTTCATCCACTCTTCGCCTAAGTCATAAGCAAAACTAAAATCATCTTTTTTACCAAAAGTCCTGTCGCCAATTAAAACTATTCCATCAGTTTCAGTATCATCAGACACAAATTCAACTTCTTGCTTAAAGTGAAATTTCAATAAAACCTTGGCTAAATTATTTGATGTTCTCGACTGTGGATCTAGCCTAATTGTTTTGATTTTATTAACCTCTAAGTCAGAAAAAATAAAAACAGAATTTACTGCCCCGATAGAACCGATACAGTAAGAACCGATAATATTTGCGTTAGGTACAAATGGAATTGCAGCAACAGGAATTAAGCCGATATCTACCTTTGCATCAATTAGTTTAGCTGCGCAATCTGAAGGAATATCTAAACTTAACTCGATTTTATTTTTAATCTCGCTGTGTTCAATTCCGTAAATAAATGGTTTGGTATTGGTATAAGAAACTGCTGATATTTTTATTTTATTCACTTTATTTTTTCTCTATCTATCGCGTCACCCTGAATTTTTTAGTCGCTTCTATTGATTTTTGCCTTCAAGAGATCTCGCTGTATATTTCAAGGTCCGTCTTGCTAAAAAGATGCTGACCTGTAGCAAAGCGGAAAGCTACGAAGTAAAATAAATTCAGCATGACGGTATTTTTATTAATCTTTTAAATGGATCGTATTGTTAAAATCTAAAACAGAAAATTTTCCATTTTCATAACCCATCCTGTACAATGTTGTATTTTGATGAGGGAAATCTCCCATTTCGCTCAGCTCTTTTTCCATTAGCAAGCAAAGTAATAAACGCATTGCTCTGCCGTGCATACAAACTAAAACACATTGTTCGTTGGTGTTCTTAGTAATTACATCCATGGCTTCCTGTAATCTTACCTTAACTTCATTCGGACTTTCACCGCCTTCAAATTTGGCTTCATAATTTCCACCAATCCATTTTTCGGTTACTTCTCTAAATGCAATTCTTGCCTCTTCTGTATTCGGTTGCCCTTCCCATAAACCCCAAGCTAATTCATCTAGGCCACCCAATTGTTGCCATGGTAATCCTAAATCTATAAAATGTTTAACGGTTTGGTGCGTTCTCTTAAGTTCTGAAGTATAAATTTTATCAAAATTGATGTTTTTATAATGATGATAAAATGCTTCAGCTTGAGCTCTACCGGTATCATTTAAGTCGCTATCCACACCTCTGCCTTGTACAATCCCTAACCTATTTAATTCTGTTTCGCCGTGGCGGATAATGTATATTTCTTTCAATTTTTAAGATTTTGAATCATAGATTGAATGAGTTTTGAATGAAAAACAATTCAATCATTCAAAACTCATTCATTCTAAATTAATTTATAACTGGTAATTTATAGTAAGATGGCTTTACTTCATTCTCAAAAACTACATCAGTGTAGTCTGTAACAACATTGTATAAAGTATCTCTTTCAATAGGTTTTCTTCCAACTTGTTTAATTAGAGCAACCAATTCTTGCGTACTCATTGCTGGATTTTGCTCTTCAGCTCCTGCCATCGAATAAATTTTAGTCGTATCGTCTAAAGTACCATCAATATCATCAACCCCAAAACTTAAAGACATTTGTGCAGTTTCTCTACTAATCATTGCCCAATATGCTTTAATATGATCGAAATTATCTAAATAAATTCTACTAATGGCATAATTTCTCAAATCTTCAATAACAGAAACCTCAGGTACGTTACTCATCTGGTTATGCTGATTTCTGAATTTTAAAGGAATAAAAGTTTGGAAACCACCCGTTTTGTCTTGAAGTTGACGCAATCGCTCCATATGATCTACACGGTGTTCGAAGCTTTCGATATGACCGTAAAGCATGGTTGCGTTTGAGCGCATGCCTAGTTTATGCCATTCTTCATGTATGGCCAACCACTGTTCGCCCGTACATTTATCTTTTGCAATTTGTTCTCTAATTTCTGGATGAAAAATTTCTGCGCCACCACCAGGAATAGATTCTAAACCTGCTTCTTTCATCAATTTCATACCTGTAGCGTAATCAATTTTTGCCTTTTTAAAAATATAATGATACTCTACAGGTGTTAATGCTTTTACGTGCAACTCTGGTCGGTGTTGTTTTATAGCTGTAAATAAGGCCGAATAAAAGGCAACATCGTATTGTGGCAATACACCACCTACAATATGAACTTCTGTAACAGGCTCATTATCATATTTTTTAACCACATCAAGCATTTCATCTAAAGTTAATGCCCAACCCTCTTCCTTCTGCTTAATTAAACGAGAATAAGAACAAAATTTGCAATCGTAAACACATAAATTAGTTGGCTCTAAGTGAAAATTACGATTAAAATAAGTTTTATCGCCGTGCTTCTTTTCTCTGATGTAATTGGCTAAAACTCCCAAATAACTTAACTCGGCATTTTTATATAGGTAAACACCTTCATCGAAAGTGATGCGTTTTCCATCTGCTACATTTTGAGCAATCGCTCTTAATTCAGATAAAATTTTTTGATTATTAAGAAGTATAGCTAAATCTTGCACGGTGTAAATTTATTGTTCATACAAAAGTACAACATTGCCCTAATTCTAAATCATTTTGTTGTAAAAATGGATGATTTAGAAACAATAAAAGCCCTTCGAATATTCGAAGGGCTTTACAATACTTGTTACTATTTTGATTATTTAGCTGCTTTTGTAAAATTCATTACAATATAAGCGGTCCTGTTACCATATTCAATTGGCGATTTAATTACCATGTTATTTCCATCAGCCGATGCTAAAGCTAAACGATAACCTGAAGTGACTTCTTTAGCTTTCTCTCCTTCAAATAGTTGTTTGTATTGGAATGTACCATCAGCGGGGCTTACCGACCAAAAAATTGATTGTGTTTTTGCTGCACAGCTAGCACTTGCTGGCAAACTGTAACTTCCATTACCACTGTTAGTTAAATTCCATGTGCTACCTACAAAACATTTGTAAGATGCCTCGCCTAAAAAAGATTTAACTGCAATTTCAGGAATGCCATCAAAAGTGATATCATTTACTACCCAATTACCAGATACATCACCTCTTTTTGCTGCTACAGCACCTGTTGTTGTTTTCGGAGAACAGCTTTGTAACACTATTATTGAACTACAAATTAACGCTGCTATTAAAAATATTCTTTTCATATACTTGTTTTTTGATAAGCTAATTACATAAATCTTGCCAAAACAAAATAATGGAACAGATTTTAATTTTAGCTTTGTGCAAACCCCATCTAAAATATTAAAATGAAAACGGAAACAATTGCTATACATGCCCAAAATATTGTAAAAAGTGCCACAGGCGATGTTACAATGCCCATTAGTTTGTCCACCACTTTTTTAAGAGATGAAACTGGCGGATATCCAGGTGGACATATGTATAGTAGAGTAAGCAATCCAAATCGTGCAGCTTTAGAAGAAGTGATCTCTAAACTAGAATTTGGTGAGGCTAGCTGTGCCTTTTCTTCTGGTAACACAGCCGGCATGACTGTTTTTCAAGCGTTAAAAGCTGGTAGTCATATCATTGCACCTGATGATATGTACTGGGGATTGAAAAAACAATTACTAACTATTTTTAATGATGTTTTAACTTTTGATTTTGTTGATTTAACGGAATTAGATAAAGTTGCCGACTACATTAATCCAAATACGGCAATGATTTGGGCAGAAACACCATCCAATCCATTGCTAAAAATAACTGATATTGAAGGATTGGGAAAAATTGCAAAGGCTAATAATTTGATATTTGTAGTAGATAGTACTTTCGCTTCGCCAATTCTACAAAATCCAATATTATTAGGAGCTGATATGGTAATGCACTCTACCACAAAGTATATTGGTGGCCATAGTGATGTCTTAGGAGGATCTTTAACCACAGCTAAAAAGGATGCGTTTTGGGAAAGAATTTTAAATGTACAACAAACTGGTGGTGCAGTTCCATCTCCATTCGATTGTTTTTTATTACTCCGTAGCATTAAAACATTGGCTTACCGAATTAAAGGACATTGCGAAAATGCAATGAAATTAGCACAATTTTTAGACAATCATCCAAAAGTTGAAGCAGTTTATTACCCTGGCTTAGCATCGCACAAGCAACATGAAATTGCCAAAAAACAAATGAAAGATTTTGGAGGAATGATGTCTATTTTAGTAAAAGGCGATGGTGATAACGCCCGAAAAGTGGTAAACAGTGTGAAGGTATTTGCCCAAGCTACCAGTTTAGGTGGCGTAGAAAGTTTAATAGAGCATCGTGCATCAGTTGAAGGTCCAGATACTAAAACACCACAAAACTTAATTAGAATTTCAGTTGGTTTAGAGCATATTGATGATTTAATTGCTGATTTGGAACAGGCTTTGGATAAATAAAAAATCGATCAAACTTTATTATATTTGTTTAGAGCTAATTAAAAAAATTTAATCAACCTAATCATGACAACAATTACCTTAAAAATAAACGAGAAGAGGACTTACGGAAAAGCCCTCTTAGAACTTATAAAAGTTGGCATTGATGAAAATAAAGGAATTGAGGTGGTAGAAGAAGAAAGTCCTTACGCTCCTGCATTTGTACAAAAAATTAAAGATTCTGCAGCAAACCAACAACGTTACGAGGTAAAAGATGTAAACGAACTATGGGAAAGTTTATAGTTTACCTAACAAAAAATGCACTGAAAACATAAAAAATCGGGCAACAAAGCTGTAGAAAATAAGATAAAAGAAATTTTAGAAGAATTAAAAGTACACCCATATACCGGAACTGGCCAGCCAGAGGCACTAAAATATAATCTAACTGGGTTTTGGTCAAGAAGGATCAATCAAAAAGACAGAATGATTTATATTGTAAGTGAAAATACTGTCATTGTGGAAGTAATTTCTGCAATGGGTCATTACTCAGATAAATAAATTAAAAGTTATACTTTTTTGTCACTTAAATAATATTGATGGCTTGGAGAATAAGCCATATTTTACTTCCGAACTTAACGAGTAATCATTGTGTTAGATATTTAAGATTCTCACCTACGCAAGAATAATCAAAATCCATCGTTGGCGACCCCGTCAACGCGATTTATTAAATTTGTTCCACTTTAAACTAATTCAATATGGTAATACCCAATTTAACGAGGCTTTATAATTCAATCGCTTTAAGATTCTCGCCTTCGCAGGAATGACGCTTTACATTACCCAAACAAAGTACTACTTAAATACCGATCTCCCCTATCACAAGCAATAAATACAATTAGCCCGCTTTCCAATTCTTCGGCTAATTGCAAAGCACAATGCAAAGCGCCTCCACTACTCATACCTGCAAAAATACCTTCTTTTTTAGCTAAAGCTCGAGCAGCCATTGTGGCATCTTGCTGAGAAACATCCATAATTCGGTCTAAACGTTCTGGCTCATAAATTTTTGGCAAATATTCAATTGGCCAGCGGCGAATTCCCGGAATAGATGACTCTTCTGTTGGTTGGCAACCCACAATTTGAATAGCTGAATTTTTCTCTTTCAAATATCTTGAATTACCCATTATACTCCCTGTTGTACCCATACTACTTACAAAATGAGTAATTTGTCCATTCGTATCATTCCAAATTTCTGGACCAGTAGTTTTATAGTGTGCTAAATAATTATCAGCATTGGCAAATTGGTTCAATAAATAATAACCAGTTCGATTACCTTTTTCTTCTGCATAATCTCTACAAATTTCAATAGAATCAAGTAAAGTAACTTTAGCACCAAAAGCCTCCATGGTTAAAGTACGTTCTCTGGTTGAGCTTGATGGCATTACCAGTTCAATTTCAATCCCATAAATGGAGGCAATCATAGCTAAGGCAATTCCTGTATTGCCGCTGGTTGCTTCAATTAATTTCGTGTTTTTATCAACTTCCCCACGTTCCATCGCACTGCGAATCATATTTAAAGCCGCTCGATCTTTAACGCTACCACCAGGATTATTTCCTTCCAGCTTTGCGTAAATTTTAACATCAGGATTGGTATTTAAATACCTAATTTCCGCTAGCGGTGTGTTTCCAATGCAATCGATAATGGTTTTCATGATGATTTAATTTTAATTTCTGCTTGATGAAAAACTGTAGAATTTTCTGGAACACTTGTAGTTAACCAAACATTTCCGCCTATAATACTACGCTCGCCAATAACCGTTAAACCGCCTAAAATGGTTGCTCCAGAATAAATTACTACATGGTTTCCGATAGTTGGGTGCCTTTTGGTATTCGACTTTGATTTATCTACACTTAAAGCGCCTAAAGTTACACCTTGATATAATTTTACATAGTTACCAATCACGGTAGTTTCTCCAATAACAAGGCCAGTTCCATGATCTATGTATAAATATTCGCCTATCACTGCTGCCGGATGAATGTCTATTCCTGTTACTGTATGGGCATATTCGGTTATGATACGCGGAATGTATGGAACATCAAGCAGGTATAATTCATGCGCAAAACGATACATCGCGGTAGCAAAAAAACCTGGATAACATCTTATGATTTCAAACTCACTTTGTGCTGCCGGATCGCCGTTTACTAGCGAAGCTAAATCTGTATTTAGTTTGCGATAAATTTCTGGCAATTGTTCAAAAAAGCCGTCTGCGATAGCTTTGTGTCTATCAGATTTACAATCTTTAGTTGATTTTAAGATCAATTGTAACTCTTCCTTTGACTCAAAAAATACGCCTTTTAATACATCATGTGTATAATTAGTTGATGCTCCTCTTTCAGGAAATATGAGGTTGAGTAGATTTTGAGCCCAATTAGCAATGGTTTGGTTAGATGGAACTACCTGTTGCTGCTTTTGGCGAAAAATGATACTATCTAAAAAATAATTATCCACTATTGAAAGTTTTAATTTAAACTACAAAGTTACTATACTTTAGTTTGATAGGTAATTATTTAAGTCAGTATAATGCCAAATTAAAAATAGCCAGTAAATATATCATTGTAATTTACTTATTATCAGTATAATAAAAAATAATCAGAATTATATTTTGCAGTATTAAATATTTCATACTATATTTGAAACATTATTTGGAAAAACCAAGTAAAAGTCAATTACCAACATGGTTATTGATTTATAAAGAAGTGGCGAGAGACAGGCTCTAAGACCCACTGGCAACCCTCCCTAACGGAGAAGGTGCCAATTCCTGACCACTCAACATGGTGTTGTTTGGAAATATAAATTAAGAAGATGAAAAAATTAAATTCTATTTCGCTTGGTAGCGATATTCTTAAGTTTAAAGCTAAAAATGAGGCTTCAGTATTGATTTCTAATCAGCTATGCGCAAATATTTTTGCTATGAATTGTATGTGCATTTGCATGTACTAAATAAAAACTTCGGCTCTGTAAAAATATTTCATTTCTGAAGGTCCCGATTAACGGGATACGCAATATCACTTAAGCCAAATTCGGCTAACAACAAATCGTAAATCGTAAATCTAAAATTGTAAATCAAAATGTCAACTCAACATAAATTCGAAACACTACAACTACATGCAGGTCAGGAAATAGATCCAACAACTGGATCTAGAGCAGTACCAATTTACCAAACAACCTCTTACGGCTTTAAAAACTCTGAACACGGTGCAAATCTTTTCGGTTTAAAAGAATTTGGAAACATTTATACCAGATTAATGAACCCAACTACAGATGTTTTTGAAAAAAGAATTGCAGCTTTAGAAGGCGGTGTTGCAGCTTTGGCAGTTGGCTCTGGACAAGCTGCACAGTTTATTGCATTAAATAATATTTTGCAAGCAGGTGATAACTTTGTTTCATCTAACCATTTGTACGGAGGTTCTTACAATCAATTTAAAGTAGCTTTCAAACGCTTAGGGATTGAAGTTAAATTTGCGAATATAGACGAGCCTCAAAGCTTTGTTGATTTAATAGATGAAAACACTAAAGCCATTTATGTAGAAACGATTGGAAACCCTGCTTTTAGTGTTCCAGATTTTGAACAAATTGCTGCAATAGCTAAACAGCATGATTTGCCTTTAATTGTAGACAATACTTTTGGTGCTGGCGGATATTTATTTAAACCCCTAGAGCATGGTGCACATATTGTTGTAGAATCTGCCACAAAGTGGATAGGCGGACACGGAACAAGTATTGGAGGTGTAATTGTTGATGGTGGAAATTACAATTGGGCGAATGGAAAGTTCCCTCAATTTAGTGAACCGTCTGATGGTTACCACGGTTTAGTTTTTGGAGATGTTTTTGGTCAAGATGGCCCATTCGGTAATATCCAATTTATCATTCGTGCTCGTGTAGAAGGTTTAAGAGATTTCGGCCCTGCCATCTCTCCTTTTAATTCATTTTTATTAATACAAGGTTTAGAAACTTTATCGCTTCGTGTGCAACGCCATGTAGAAAACGCTTTGGCTTTAGCTACTTGGTTAGAAAATCATCCGGCTGTTGCAAAAGTAAATTACCCAGGTTTAGAAACTAGCCCTTATCATGCTAATGCTAAAAAATATTTAAGAAATGGATTTGGTGGAGTGTTGTCTTTCGAGCTCAAAGGAAGTAAAGAAAACGCCATCAACTTTGTTGATAATTTGAAGTTAATAAGCCATTTGGCTAATGTTGGTGATGCCAAAACTTTAATTATCCAGCCATCTGCAACCACTCACCAACAATTAAGCGAAGCAGAACAATTAACCGCTGGAGTTTATCCAAATCAACTGAGAGTTTCTGTTGGTATTGAGCATATTGATGATATTAAAGCAGATTTTGAGCAGGCTTTTGCTACAATTGGTTCATTGGTTCAATAGTTCATTTGGCCAAAACATTTCAACATTTCAACAATTCAACTTTACAAAATGTCTTCTACATATAAACATCCAAAAATATTCAAACTAGAAAGCGGTAAAAAATTACGCAATCTAGAAATTGCTTATCAAACTTTTGGTAAACTGAATGATAAAAAAGATAATGTGATTTGGGCTTGTCATGCGCTTACCGCAAATGCTGATGTTTTAGATTGGTGGAAAGGATTATTTGGTAATAATGATCTATTTAATCCTGAAGAACATTTCATTGTATGTGCAAATATTTTAGGCTCTAATTATGGCACAACAAATCCGTTAAGTATAAATCCAATTACTGGGCAACCATACTTTTTATCATTTCCAGAATTTACCATTAGAGATTTAGCAGCTGCACACAATTTGCTAGCGAACCATTTAGGTATTGATAAAATTAAGGTTTTAATAGGCGGTTCGTTAGGTGGACAGCAAGCATTGGAATGGTCATTGGCAAAAACACAAACCATAGAAAATTTAATTTTGGTTGCCACAAATGCAGTTCATTCTCCGTGGGGTATTGCATTTAACGAAAGTCAGCGTTTGGCAATTAGCACCGACAGAACTTTTTATGCTAATCAGCCAAATGGTGGTTTAAAAGGTCTTAAGGTAGCAAGAAGCATTGCTTTACTATCATACAGAACTTATCAGGCCTATGCTGATACCCAAGTTGAAAGTGTTAACGATAAAACTACTGGATACAGAGCTTCTTCTTACCAAAATCATCAAGGAGAAAAACTTTGTAAGCGCTTTAACGCATACAGTTATTGGTATTTAAGCAAAGCGATGGATAGTCATAATGTTGGCAGAGGAAGAAAAAGTATTATTGCGGCATTGGCCGAAGTAAAATCAAACACGTTGGTTATTGGTATTGAAAATGATGTTTTGTTTCCTGTTTCTGAGCAAAAATTTTTAGCCGAACATATTACCGATGCACAATTTAGCGCCATAAACTGCGCTTATGGGCATGATGGCTTTTTAATAGAAACTGATAAGCTTACAAATATTATCGGCAATTTTTTAAAAAACAACGCAGACAAAAAAATTATAAAATTAAGTAGAATAGCTTAAGCTTAACTCAGAAAGACTAAACAGAATAAAAAATAAAACAGATAAAATCAGTGAAATCATTTTATCTGAGTAATCACAAAAAAAGAAATGAGTAAAAAATTAAAAATTGGATTATTTGGTTTTGGTGTAGTTGGACAAGGATTACATGACATCATCCGTGGCCAAAACTTAAATTTAGAAATAGTAAAAATTGCCATCAAAAATCCTGAAAAGCAAAGATCTTTAGATGCGAATTTATTTACCACCAATCATGATGAAATTTTAGATAATCAAGAAATAAATACCATTGTTGAGTTAATTGATGATGCAGAAGTAGCTTTTAGAATTGTTAAAAAAGCATTGAGCAGTGGTAAAAATGTAGTTTCTGCTAACAAAAAAATGATTGCTACACATTTAGCAGAATTAGTGAAATTACAGGCAGAAAATGGCACATCGTTATTGTATGAAGGTGCAGTTTGCGGTAGTATTCCAATTATTAGAAATTTGGAAGAATATTATGATAATGAACTTTTACATGGCATCAGCGGAATTTTTAATGGTTCATCAAATTATATTTTATCGAAGATATTTAATGAAGGTTTAGCCTATTCTACTGCATTAAAACAAGCTCAAGACTTAGGTTTTGCAGAAACCGATCCGATTTTAGATGTTGGAGGCTACGATCCTAAATTTAAGTTAACTATCGCTACAGCTCATGCTTACGGCTTATTTATCAATCCAGATCAAATCTTAAATGTGGGTATTCAAAACATTTCTGATGCTGATATTCAATACGCAAGAGAAAAGAATTTTAAAATTAAATTGGTACCAACCGCTCGTAAAATTAGTACCAAACAAGTGGTAACCTATGTGCTTCCTAAATTTGTGAAGTCTGATGATTTTCTGTACAACGTAGAAAATGAATACAATGGCGTAACTGTACAGGCAGCATTTGCGGATAAACAATTCTTCTTCGGTAAAGGTGCAGGTGGACATCCAACCGGTGCGGCAGTACTTTCGGACATTGCAGCTTTACGCTATGATTATCGTTATGAGTACAAAAAATACCACCAACAAGATGGACTTATCCATACTGACAAAGTGAGTATAGAAGTTTATTTAAGATACGTTCATGAATATACAGTTGAAAAATTAGAAGTGGAAAATATTTCAGAACGTTTCTCTCGTAACGATTACAAGTATGTAATTGGCAGTATAAGTTTAAAAAACCTAATCGCACACCGCGAATTGTTGTTAAATAAAGATGTATTTATTGCACAAACTGGCAAGTTAACTTACAGTCAACAAGATATTGCAGCCATTGCAGAAGAAGGCGTTTTTGCAAACTAGATTTTTTTTTGTTTTGTTTTGATGCACAAAGCCTCGATGGATGTCGGGGCTTTTGCTTTTTAGCTACAATTAACAGCAAAAGCACAAAGAGCGCAAAATATTTTTTTGAAAAGCAAAAGCAGTAAAGTAATTAAAAATTGTTCCCGCTGTTCGTTTTACTTCTGGTCAACCGCAAGGGTTGACCCTACGTGTTCACTACCATCGGGTTTAGGTACAATAGCTTTTACAACTATGAGGGGTTGCCACCGCCAAGAACCACGAACTTTAAAATATAAACCCGATTTAGTGAAAAGCCCGCAGTGAGGCACGAAACGAGGACTTGAAACGAGAGCGGGACTGAATAAACCGATAAGTAGCAACTTTCTTTTTCAAACTCAAAAGCTTGCAAAAAAGTACCTGAAATACTCCTCGCACAAAAAAAGGTCTGTGAGCCACAGACCTTGATATCCTATCTTATACATCAGTCAAAATCAACTAATGAACAATGTTGAGTGAAACGAAACGCCGATTTTTAGGGAAACTAACTAATCTCTCTATTGATATCCCAATTTTCTAAATAATCTGCAACTCGGCGAACGAAAGAACCACCTAAAGCACCATCAACCACCCTGTGATCGTAAGAAAGTGATAAAAACATCATGTGGCGGATCGCAATTACATCACCGTATTCTGTTTCTAAAACTGCTGGTTTCTTTTTAATGGCTCCAACAGCTAAAATTGCAACTTGAGGCTGATTAATGATTGGAGTACCCATCACATTGCCAAATGAACCAACATTTGTTAATGTAAAAGTTCCATTTTGAGTTTCATCTGGTTTTAATTTTGAATTGCGGGCACGTGTTGCTAAATCATTTACAGCTTTTGTTAACCCAACTAAATTTAGCTGATCTGCATTTTTAATTACAGGAACAATTAAATTTCCGCTAGGTAAAGCTGCTGCCATACCAATATTGATATCTCTCTTTTTAATGATTTGTGTACCATTCACAGTAACATTAATCATCGGAAAATCTTTAATAGCTCTAGTTACCGCTTCAATAAAAATAGGTGTAAAAGTGATTTTTTCATTTTCACGTTGCTCAAAAGATTTTTTCACTTTATCTCTCCATTTTACCATATTGGTAACATCAGCCTCTACAAATGAAGTAACGTGTGGAGAAGTTTGCTTACTCATCACCATATGATCGGCAATAAGTTTACGCATTCTGTCCATTTCTATAATTTCATCGCCACCACTTACAGAAACTAATGGTTTTGCTGCTGGTGAATTTGTACTAGACGCAGCCGCTGGAGCAGCAACAGGAGCCGGTGCACTTGCAGTTTGTTCTTTTTCAACAGCACCAGATTTATTTTGAATGTAACTTAAAAGATCATCCTTTGTTAAACGACCTTCAGCACCACTTCCTTTAATATTTTCTAATTCTGATAACGCAATATTTTCTTGTGCGGCAATACTTTTTACCAATGGAGAGTAAAAACGATCTGAACTCTTAAAATCTTGTGTTTGATTATTCTCTGTTGTTTCTGTTGGTAATTGATTAACACCAGGAATATTTTCAACTTCTTTAACTGGCTGTTGTACTTCTTCTTTTGCAACTGGTGCTGATGGAGCATTATCGCCACCTTCAGTTTCAATAATCGCAATTACGGCACCCACTTGCACCACATCATCTGCAACAAAAAGTTGTTTAACTAATTTACCAGAAACCGGAGAAGGAACTTCAGAATCCACTTTATCTGTAGCGATTTCTAAAATGGTGTCATCTAGTTGAATAGTATCACCAGGTTGTTTTGTCCATTTGATAATTGTTGCTTCAGCAACACTCTCGCCCATTTTTGGTAACAATAATTCGTATTGAGCCATATTGTTTTGGTGTTTATAATTGGTAATCAGCCGCAAAAGTACACCTTTTTAACCATTTAATTCAAATCTTGTTTTAACAGATTGAGCAACAAGGTTAAAGCGGCTGTTGCAGAACGTTCTATGTTTTGAATTCGTTTATTGCTAAAAGTAAATAATTTAGCAACAACTGTATTTTTAGAAGCAATTGCAATCCACACTGTGCCAACTGGTTTACCTGGCAAGCCACCATCTGGCCCGGCTATACCACTAACTGCAATTGAATAATCTGTTTTAAAATGCGTTATAGCACCAACAGCCATTTCTTTAACTGTTTGCTCGCTCACTGCACCAAATTCGGTTAAAGTTTCATGTTTTACACCCAACACAGACTCCTTTAAATCATACGAATAAGCAACTGCACCACCTGCAAACACTGCCGATGAGCCAGCATGCTGTGTTAATAAGTGAGAAATATATCCGCCAGTGCAGCTTTCTGCAGTAGATAAGGTAAGTTGATAGGCTTTCATCAAATCTAAAATTGCCTTTTCTAAAGCTACATCATCTTCTGCTGCTACATATTTTTTTGCACGTTCAATTATTTGCTGAGCGTAAATTTCTATTTCTGCTTTTAAAGATTGTTCATTAGGCCCGATAGCACTTAACCTTAACCTCACCTGACCCAATTTTGGCAAGTAAGCTAATTTAATGTGACTTGGTAAACTATCTTCTATGTCTTCAATTTCTTTAGCAAGAAAAGATTCGCCCTGCCCTACCGTTAAAATGGTTTTATGAACAATGTAAGGTAAATCGAAGTTATTTTTTAGCCGAGGTAAAATTTCCTCTTCCATTAAATACATCATTTCAAAAGGTACGCCAGGCATTGAAACAAAAATTTTTCCATTAACCTCAAACCACATACAAGGCGCAGTACCATTTTTGTTTTGTATCACTGTACAACCATCAGGAACATCTGCCTGTTTAATGTTTGCATCAATCATTGGCCTATTAAACTTCCTGAAAAGTTCCTCAACATGCGCCAAAGTTTCTTCATCACGCCTAAGCGGCATCTTAAAATAGGCAGATAATGTAAGTTTGGTAATGTCGTCTTTAGTTGGACCTAAACCACCTGTAATTAAGATGATGTCTGCTCGTTGCTGAGCTTCTTTTAATGCTTCTACAATATGATCTGCATTATCAGAAACTGATGTTATTTGTTTTACACTTACGCCAATTTTATTGAGCTCTTTTCCCATCCATGCAGAATTGGTATCCACAATCTGTCCGATGAGTATTTCATCACCTATTGTTATAATTTCAGCTAGCATATTTTAATGTTCGAATGAGTGAATTGAATGAGTGGGTAGTTGTACATAATGAAAATATACAGAACAAATGTGTTTACAATTTTTAGATTTTGTCTTCAAAAAATACATTATCCAATGTACCTGCTTTTTTAATTTCTGGTATAAAAGCCTTTACGTTTGCTTAGTTTTAAGTCTTGAAGGATGGAAGCTTTAACTTTAATATCTATAGAATAACTTTGGTATTGACCAAATGGAACCCAACTTGCGCTTAAATCCCAGCAGTGTAAATCTCTATAAATTGAAAAAGAAGTTGGTGAAATTTCACTTCTTACTAAATCGTAACCAGATGTAAATTGAATTTTCCATTTAGGCGTTAAATTAAAATCGCCATTGAAGTTTAAGGTATTACTAATAGTTCTCGTTGCTCTTTGCCCTAGTGGATTGCTGTAGTTAAAGCTATAACTAATTGCAATGTTCCATGGAATATTAAAGTCTACAAAAGCATTTGGATCTCTACTAATTGCCGCAAGTTGCTCAATTTGCTCTGGAGTTCTATTACCATTATTAGTTACATCATTTGCATTTTTAACGGCATCCATGTTTTTGTTTCTACTTTTTAAAGCATCAGGATTGAAACTAAAATCAGTTGAGAAGTTTAACGAAACCAGGCGTGGTAATTTTCCATCCTTCCAAACATATCTATCAACCTCCTGAAAGCTCGATGAAGTAAATTGAGAAGCACCTGAGCCGGTAGTTGTTTGAACCAAATCGACAGCATATGGGCTTAACACACCACCAAAGTTAAAACCTAGTTTATCGGTAAATTGAGATCTACCACTAAAATTTATAGGCGCTAATTTTTTACTCTCAGCTACAAAATTATAGGCACTCGAGAAGGTTAAACCTTGTATAATTGGTATTTTTCTTTCACCTGTGCCAGTGGTATCCTTTGATGATAATACTTTTAGCTCTACATTATTATCAACAGAAAAGTTTAAACCAGCGTATTTCCCTGCAGATGGGCCACCAAAAATACCCTGCTCAAAAATTGAATAGCGCAACGGTCTACCATCTGAACCTCTAACAAATTGAGAGCCGTCATTGGCAATTGGCACGCTTTTTCCTGGTCTAATATCATTGGTATAATAAACCTGATCTTTAAAGTAACTGTAATTTTCAGATGAAAAATCTGGTCGGTAAGAAAAGCCGATGTTTGGCGTAATTACGTGTCTAATTGCCGATATATTTCCTATTGGTTTTTTAAATTCTCGTTTACCATACAATTTGGTAGACATCCCTAAATTTAAATTATACTCACCAGCTCGTTTAAATCCGTTAACTGTATCTATTTTAACACTATCTGATGTAGCTAACCTGATAAATCTTTTTTGAATGGTTTGAAAATACCAACGCTCTGTATAGTTTACACTGCTGTTAAAATTTAAGAACTGCAAAACATTAAATGGCAAACTGATTGGTATGTTATGTTGAAAACCGTTTTGAAATCTGTTTAAACCTCCTTTGGCAAATACCAAGTTCTCTTTATCACTAACAGTATTTTTTGCTTCTAAATTGTAACCAACTGTTAGCTTCTGATAAAATTTTTGTGTACCTACCCTATCTTTTGGATCGAAAGGATTGATGGTAGACATATTTAAACTAACCGATGGTAAAGTTAGTGTAATTGTTTTTCCTACTGTTTCTTGTGAGTGAGTTAATGCTGAAGTTAAATTGAATAAACCATCGCCAAATGTTTTGCCATAGGCGATACTTGAACTTAAGGTGTTTCTGGCGATTTGATTAAAATCATTTGTATTGTTTGCACCGGTTGTTCTAAAATAATCTGCCGTACCTGCATTTACCGAGGCGCTAAAAGTAGAACCTGGCCTAGCTAAAGGATTTTGACTATGTGTCCATGCAATATTAAAGTTTTTTTGGGGTGTGTATTCTGGAGTTCCCTCTAAACCATTTCTGGTACTCGAATATGCAAGATTTAGACTACCATTGTGCTTATATCTTTTAAGGTAATTACTCCCTAAGTTTAAATCATAAGATCCGTTGGTGAATATGTTACCTGTGAGCTTAGCATCCAAATAGTCATTAAATGCCATGTAATAACCACCACCATTAAGTGCAAAACCTCTAACACCATCCTCACTTGGTGTGGGCAATATAAAACCAGAAGACTTTTTGTTGGGCTTAGGAAAAAATGCAAATGGCAAACCTAAAGGCATTGGTATTCGCTCAAATTCCATGTAAACCGGACCAGTAATAATCTGATTTTTTGTGATTATCGCTTTGGTAAAGTGAATACCAAAATGTGGCTCTGGTAAATTACAAGTACTAAAAGTTTGTCCTAATGAATGAATTTCTTCATCGGGTTGTATTTTGGCAACTCCACCAGAAAAGAAACCACCTTCTTGCTCGGTAGAAACACCATAAACTATTCCTTTTCTTAATTTGGTATTATAATTAATAGAGTCAGCTAATGAAGTTCCCTCCTGACCCATTTTAAAAATTGGGCGACCAACATATTTTCCTTTATCATTTTTTATACCGCGAGCAAATATGGTGTTGTTTCTAGAATCGAACCTAATGTATTCTGCGTCTAATTCAAATTCATCGTAAATTACTCGAGCACTACCATATAATTGCATTACACCATTTTTTCTGTCGATGTCCGTGGTGTCTTTTGCATAATACTCTAATTTATCATCCAATCCTCCACCCTTTTTCATTACTTTTTTGGTGGTGTCTCTTTTGGTGCTGTCTACCTGTTGCACAACCTGTTGAAACGAAAATAAGTTTAATGCGTATGAATTATTATCAACGGATGTTAATAAAAGAGCGCAAAATGATAAAATGATGTACCTAAAAAGTTTCAAATTTGTGTATGAATGTTATTTTTGCAATAATGTCTATCACAAAACGTTCAAAATTAATGAAAAATATACCATTGCATAAGTCAAATAAAATTTTGATGTTATTTATTTGTATAGTATTAGTTTTATTTGCTGATAATCAAATACTTGCACAAGAATATAAAATTAAAACAATTGTAATTGATGCAGGTCACGGAGGCAAAGACGGCTCTACGAGAGGTGCTTACTCTACAGAAAAGGAAGTTGCGCTTAAAACGGCTTTAAGTTTAGGCAAGGCGATTGAAGAAAATATGAAAGACGTAAAGGTGATTTATACCCGTAGCACCGATGTTTTTATTCCTTTGTATGAAAGAATTGCCATAGCAAATAATGCAAAAGCAGATTTATTTATTTCTATACACTGTAACGACATGCCTGTTGTAAGTACCCGTTACATTAGCGGATATGTAAGAAACAAAAAAGGTAAAAAAGTACCTGTATACAACACCAGGTATGCAAAAAGTACATCAACCAGAGGCGTAGAAACATTTGTTTCGGGAAGTGGAAGGTTAGACGAGCAAGATGATGTGATTAAAAGAGAAAATGCATCAATGTTTTTAGAAGAGAATTATAAAGAGAACTACCAAGGTTTTGATGCTAACGATCCTGAATCGGCAATAATATTGTCGTTAATGAAAAACACATTCAGAACCCAAAGTTTAAAATTGGCCAAATTGGTACAAGATGAATATGTAAAAGTTGGCAGGGTAAATAGAGGGGTGCAAGAGAAAAGTTTAGCGGTATTAGCAAGAGCGGGCATGCCTGCAATACTAACAGAAATTGGCTTTATTAGTAACCCAGGCGAAGAAGATTACATGAACTCTGAGGCTGGACAAGCAGAAATTACCAATTGTCTGCTTAAAGCAATACAAGCTTATAAAACCAGCGTAGAAATATAGTTTATAATTTTTATTATAAATTTGCAGCAAACACACAATAAATGAAATTTAAATCGGTCTTATTATTCATCTTAATCCTCTTCTCAATTAAGCCATTTGGCGCCAATGCACAAGGTTATAAAATTAAAACTATAGTTATAGATGCCGGACACGGAGGTGTTAAGCCTGGTGCTGCCGGAAAATATTCTTTAGAAAAAACGGTAGCTCTTAAAGTAGCTTTAAAATTGGGCAAAATGCTCGAAGATGAATTACCAAATATAAAAATTATTCAAACCCGCAAAACAGATGTTGATGTAGATTGGTACAGAAGAGCCGAAATTGCGAACGATGCAAAAGCAGATCTTTTTATCTCTATACACTGCAATTCGATGCCTAAAGGGAATAATTATACCAAAGGAACAGAGACATTTGTGGGTGCCTACCGCCGAATTAATGAAATGGATGCAGGCATAAAAGAAAATGAGGATATCTTAAAAGACAAGGATTACAAAAAGAAAGGTGCTTATGATCCAACCGATCCTGAAGAATTAATTATGCTATCTTTGTACAAATCTTTGTTTAGAACTAAAAGTTTAGCCTTGGCGAAATTAATTCAAAAAAACTACACTGAAGTAAACAAAAGAACCAACAGAGGTGTTAAAGAACAGGGATTACTAATTTTGCAGAGAGCAGCAATGCCTTCGGTTTTAACTGAGATAGGATTTATCTCCAACCCGGCTGAGGAAGATTATATAAACTCTGAAGATGGGCAACAAGAAATTGTTAGGGCTATTGTAAATGCCGTTAAAGAGTACAAAAAACAGATAGAAAATTAAAAAATAAATCAGCTTTGCTTAACAGCATTTTAGTAAAGCTAGTACCATTTAAAACGCTACAACACAAATGAAAATAAAAAACGAAACCAAAGTAGGTGTATTAGCAGCTTTTGCTATTGCCTTATTAATAATTGGCTATAATTTTCTAAAAGGAAATTCAATTTTCTCTAATGAAACTGTATTATATGCACTTTATTCTCAGGTTGATGGACTGGGTGTTTCTAAACCAGTATTAATTAATGGTTTTCAGATCGGTAGAGTTGATAAATTAGAATTACAAGCCGATGGTAGAATTAAGGCTACGTTAAAAATCAAAGATCAGTATCAAATCCCTATAAACACTATTGCTAGATTAGAGAGTACTGATTTGTTAGGTGGTAAAGCAGTTGTAATGGTTTTAGGTAACAGTAAAGAATATGCTCAAGATGAATACGTTTTAAACGCCAATGTAGAGAAAAGCTTAATGGAATCTGTACAACCGGTTCAAAAGAAAGCAGAGCTGATTATTACAAAAATGGATTCGATTTTAACAAGTGTAAACTCAATACTTAATCCAAGTTTCCAAAAAAATGTTGATAAAAGTTTTACAAGTATTGCATCGACTTTAGGTTCTTTAGAAGCTACATCTAAAAAGGTTGATGCTTTGGTTGGTTCAGAAAGTGCAAAATTATCGGGTATTTTATCTAATGTAGAAGCGATTACTTTAAACTTTAAAAATAACGGAGCAAAAATTGATGCAGTTTTAAATAACTTGAATACTGTTACTGATAAAGTTGCAGCATTAAACTTTAAAACTACTATTGATAATGCGAATAAAGCAGTTGCCGATTTACAAGGAATGGTTTCAGAATTAAAAGCTGGTAAAGGTTCTTTAGGTAAATTGCTTACTGATGAGGAGATGTACAATAATTTAAATAACGCTTCTAAAAACTTAGATGCCTTGATGATCGATTTAAAAGCTAATCCGAAACGTTACGTTCACTTCTCTGTTTTTGGTGGAGGAAACAAAAAGGATAAATAATAACTTAAACGGATTTAAAAAAGGCCAGAAATAAATTTCTGGCCTTTTTTGTATAATAACAATTTGAAGGAATTCAGGTGGATGGTTTCATTTGCTATTTATCTAAGCTAAATAAATAAGTTTCCTAAGGTAAAAGACAGATTTTTTCTGAAAGTTAGAAACATGCTCTCGCGAAAAACTGGTTCGAAATTATGGGAACTTTGCAGGGTTTTACTTGCAAAAGCCTTTGTTATTTAGCCCTGATTAAAGTGCAAATACTTTTTGTGTAAGATTAAGTACTTACCCGCCATTGCTTGTAGTAGAAGCACACAAAAAGATTGGAACGAAAAGCAGGACTGACGTAAAAATTAACACCTGTAATTGCGCTTCAAATAAAACTTGAAAAATTAAATCTTAAAAGTAATTCCTTCGATAGCTAATTCCGTTTGCGGAAATATTGATTTTGCCTCGTCTAAAAGCTCGGTTAAGGTTTTGTAACGCGATGAAAAGTGACCGATCAATAGTTTCTTTGCGCCAACAATGTTAGCCACCTCAGCAGCCTGTAAAGCAGTTGTATGATGTGTTTCTTTAGCTCGCTCTAGCATTTCATGCAAAAAAGTAGCTTCGTGATAAAGTGTATCGCAATCTTTTATAGTATCAAAATATACTTCATCATACAGAGTATCTGAACAATAAGCGTAAGATTTTGGGTCTGCTGAGTCGGTGGTGTAGTCTAAATTTTTGATCAAATCGCCGTTTGGCAAATCTAGGTCTACCCCTCTTTTTAATAACGGATAAAGTTCTACAGGCACTTGATCATGCTCTAACTTTTCGACAAGCAATTTTCTTAATCTTTTCTTTTCTGTAAACTTAAAACCAGTGCAGGGTATACGATGATTTAACACAATGGTTTGTACGGTTACATCGTTGTTTTCAAAAATCACTTCAGATTTAGTTGCATCAGTAAATGTGTAAATCAACTCGTACTTTAAATGCGTATCGGAGTGTTTAAATTGCAGCTCGAGTATTTCTTGAAGCGCTTTAGGGCAAAAAATATGAATTGGTTTGATCCTGCCATTTAGGTGCAAACTAGAAAGAAGGCCAATTAAACCAAAATAATGGTCGCCGTGTAAATGACTAATAAATATATAATCGATTTTTGAGGCTTTTAACCCAAATTTAATCAATTGTTGCTGTGTACCTTCTGCACAATCTATTAAATAAAATTTCTCATTGCAATTTAATAATTGCGATGTTGGGTTTCTATTAAAAATTGGAGTTGCTGAGCTGCTGCCTAAAATAGTTACTTCAAATGTCATTAATTATCCTTTATCTACACTGCCGCGTAATTCTTTCTCTATTTCTTCCATAAAGATTAAATCCGTAGCCTCATCTAGTTTGTTTACAAATGTAACCGAATGATGTAGGTTAGATATTTTAACAATATTTGCGATGGTATTGTTTACACCAGTTACCACGAATATTCCTCCAGCACTTTTGCAAAGTCTATCGCCAACCAAAAGGCAGCTTAAATCTTGCGAATCATTACATTCTTTAACTTCAGATAAGTCTAATACAATGTTTCGATATCCTTCGGTGTTTAATAAGATAAATTCCGATTTTAAAGCTGGTGTATTGTCGTTGGTAAACTTAGGTTCATCCAATTTTAAAACAACATATTTTTCGTGTTTATCTGTAGAAAATTTCATGGTTATTGTGTTTTTGTAAAACGAAAGTAGCTATTTTTAATTTGATAATAAATTAGAAAGTGCATTATTAACGTTTGTTTCTATTCTTTGCAAAATATTTGATGATGTATTTTTCACAAACTCATCGCCTGTAATTTGTTCGTAAAGCTCAATATAACGATCTGAAATTGAGTTCACAATCTCTTCTGTCATTTCTGGTACAACTTGACCATCTTTGCCTTGAAAACCATTCTCGATTAACCATTTGCGTACAAACTCTTTACTTAACTGTTTTTGAGCTTCGCCAGATTGTTGTCTTTCTTCATACCCATCAGCATAAAAATAACGAGAAGAGTCTGGTGTATGAATTTCATCAATTAGGTAAATAGTATCTCCTACTTTTCCGAACTCATATTTGGTATCAACTAGAATTAAACCACGTTCGGCAGCCATTTCTGTACCACGTTTGTATAGTGCGTGAGTGTAAGCTTCTAATTTTTCGTAATCTAGTAAAGAAACAATGCCTTTTGCCAAAATATCTTCTTTAGAAATATCTTCATCGTGACCAACTGCTGCTTTTGTTGTTGGCGTAATAATCGGTTCGGGTAATTTATCGTTTTCTTTTAATCCTTCTGGCAAAGCAACGCCGCAAACAGCTCTTTTGCCTAAAGCATACTCACGAGAAGCATGACCGGCTAAATATCCTCTAATTACCATTTCAACTTTAAATGGCTCGCAAATACGACCAATTGTTACCATTTCATCTGGAGTAGCTAAAACCCAATTGGGCACAATATCTTGTGTTGCAGCTAAAAATTTTGCGGCAATTTGGTTTAAAACCTGGCCTTTAAATGGAATAGCTTCTGGCAATACCACATCAAATGCTGAAATTCTATCGGTTACCACCATGGCCATTAGTTGATCATCTATTGTATAAACATCACGCACTTTACCTTTGTAAAAATTGCTTTGTTGCGGAAAATTAAAATTGGTTTCTTTGATTGCTTTCATTAGGGGATAAAAATAATAAAAAGATATGAGTATTGAGATATGAGATGTGAGACTTACTTTGCAATCTTTAAGTTTTAATGCACAATTTTGATATTAAATTAAAAGAGAAAAGTCCGAAAATAGGATTTTTTACAATCTCATCTTCGGACTTTAAAATGCTTGGAAACTAAATTATCGACTTAGCTCTTCATTAAAGGGAATATACTTTTCTTTGCAATAATCTTCAATTTCACTATCATTTGAGAAATAGTTATCACAAAATTCATCAAGTTCTTTCTCGGCCCCTGAAGCATACTTCTCACTTGCGGTCATAAGTTTTTCGGTTTGCTCAATAAACTTTTCAAACTCTTTATTCATTTTACAAAGTTTATCGATTGTTTTAAAATCTAAATCTCGAAAAACAGAAGGGAATAACACTCTGCTTTGGTAAGGATTTGCATTAAGTTCAATTATCCCAATTCCAAAAGATTGATTTAATCTTGCCATTTCGTCATTTAAACTATCACTAAATTCGAATGCTACCAAATATCCATAATTAGCCCAACTGGAATTAGAAACAGCTTGAAAGAATGCTTTTTTTAGTTCACTATCACTATTAATTTCTCTTTTAAGTTCGTATGAACTGATTTTAAATGTATCAACCCGATTTATAGATTTTAAAAAATTCTGACTGGCTTTTGTTTGTAGATTTAGAAATTTTATACCAACCATATCAGGATGTGTCCATATTTGATTGCTGTCCTTTCCATTTGATTGTTCGTGGAAAATTGTTTTTGAGTATGTATCGGTATTTTTCAAATAACTACTCAAAAGTTTATGTAAATCTCTTTCTTCATAAACTTTTGATTTACTTATTTTATGTTCTTTAATTTCTATTATCTCTACATCACCACTTAAAACCTCAATTCCTATGTTTTGCTCATTTTTTGTTAGATAATATGAATAAGTACCGCCAGATTGCTTTATACGTTTTACTCTAGCATCGCCGTTTCTTATGAAATCACCTAAAACAGCAGATATTGTGCTTCCAGGAGTTTTTGAAACCTTAAAATCATAATATTTATTAATCAAAATATGATTTAAAACCTCTAAGTAGTTAGTTACATCATTTATATCTTCTAAACTTTTTAAAACAGCTTCTTTTAGTGTCATTATCTTTTTTTTGCGTTAATCAATCTCGATACTCGATACTCATATCTTGCTACTCAAATTACTGTATATCCCCATAAGCTTTCAAAATCGCTTTTACTAACTTATGTCTTACAACATCTTCTCCAGTTAAATAAATTACATCAATGCCCTTAATATCTGTTAATATACGCAGTGCATTATGCAAGCCAGATTGTGCTTTTTTAGGTAAATCGATTTGGGTAATATCACCAGTTACAATAAACTTAGCCGTTGGCCCCATACGGGTTAAAAACATCTTCAATTGTAAATCTGTAGAATTTTGGGCTTCATCTAAAATCACAAAACAGTTGTCTAACGTTCTGCCACGCATAAAAGCGAGTGGGGCAACTTCAATGGTTCTGTTTTCTAAATATAGTTTTAACTTATCTGGCGGGATCATATCATCCAGGGCATCATAAAGCGGACGCAAATAAGGATCTACCTTTTCTTTTAAATCTCCAGGTAAAAAACCTAAACTCTCCCCTGCTTCTACAGCTGGTCTAGTTAAGATAATTCTTTTTATTTCTTTGTTTTTTAATGCTCTAACCGCCAAAGCAACAGCTGTATAAGTTTTACCTGTTCCGGCAGGGCCGATGGCAAACAACACATCGTTTTTATTGATACTGTCGACCATTTTACGCTGATTAGCCGTACGAGCTTTAATCATTAACCCATGGTTACCAAAAACAATTACCTCTCCAGAGCCTGCGTTTGCTGCTGCTGAAGCAACAGGATTTTCTTCAGTTTTAGTTATTGATTTCTTAGAACCCAGTATCGATTCAACATCATTATGCGAAAGTGTTCTGTATTTTTCTAAATGCGCAACCAGCTGTTCAAACTTTTGCTCAAATGCCTTTAGCTCAGCCTCATCACCTAAAGCTTTAACGTCATTTCCTCTTGCTACTATTTTTAATTTCGGGAAAGCTGCTTTAACCAACTCATAGTGCTCATTGTTAGCACCCCAAAATTGTACTTGATCTGTTGTCTCTAATGTTAGCTTTAGTTCGTTCAAAATATTGTATTTTTATTTTAGCAGTGTGTATTTCGATTTAAAAATTGAATATTTGTAGGCGATTTGCCTATACACAAGAATAAGAATAAATATTGAATTTTTAATGGCCATAATTACATTAACTACAGATTTAGGTTCTAAAGATTTTTATCAGGCTGCTTTAAAAGGCAGTATCCTGAACATCTTGCCTACAGCTAATATTGTGGACATAACCCATGAAGTTCCTTCATTTAATATTCAGTATGCTGCATTCGTTTTAAAAAACGCGTACCCTTATTTCCCAAAAAATACCGTCCACCTTATTGGTATCGATTCAGTTTTCAGCGAAAACACTAAATACATCGCCCTGCGTTATAAAGACCACTTTTTTGTTGGTGCAGATAATGGTATCTTTTCCTTATTGTTAGATGAAACACCTGATGAATTAGTTGAGCTAAACATTATGCAAGATTTAAAATATTTACACTTTCCTTTGGTAGATATTTTTGTAAAAGCAGCCATTCATTTAGCTAAAGGTGGCAAGTTAAAAGACATTGGTGTACCTACAGGAGAAATTGAGCAACGAATGCTTTTACACCCTGTTATAGAGCGAGATATCATTAGAGGAAGTGTAATTTATATTGATACTTTTTGCAATGTAATTACCAACATTACCAAAGATTTATTTACCAAAATACAACGCAATAGAGACTTCACTTTGTACTTTAGAAAGAGTGAAACTATTACCCAATTAAGTTGGCATTATAATGAAGTACCAGAGGGAGAAAAACTTTGTTTGTTTGGAATAAGTAACCATTTAGAAATCGCGATCAATAAAGGTAAAGCAAGTGGTTTGTTAGGCTTGCATTTGAGCGATATTGTAAGGGTTGAGTTTCATCCTTAGAAAGAATGCCCCACCCACCCCTGCCCAAAAGGGAGTACCTTAAAAGAGCTT
Organism: Pedobacter sp. GW456-11-11-14-TSB4; assembly: GCF_059424425.1. Classification (NCBI taxonomy): domain Bacteria; kingdom Pseudomonadati; phylum Bacteroidota; class Sphingobacteriia; order Sphingobacteriales; family Sphingobacteriaceae; genus Pedobacter; species Pedobacter sp. GW456-11-11-14-TSB4. The sequence goes on along the minus strand of NZ_JBWKZK010000003.1, from coordinate 253,781 downwards.
GTCACTGAGGTGTAATTTGCATAAAGATCAATATAAATGAAGTTAAATTTAGCCCGCTTTGTCATCCTGAACGCATTGAAGGATCTCTATAAGAGATTCCTTGTACCTCAGAATGACAAAACCTTTTTGTACTAAAAATTGAATCACAAAAGGTTAAACAAAAAATCATCGTTAGCATAGTCGAATTTCTTAACTGAGGTCTTCGACTACGGTCAGACCGACCATAACTTAATTTTATTTTATGATAGTACGTGTTGTAAAAATGCAATGTGATGGTAATTTCATCGATGAGTTTAGAAAATTATTTAATGAAGTTAAACCTCAAATAGCAAAATCCGATGGCTGTTTAAGTGTTAAACTCTTGCAGCATGAAAACGAGTTAAGTTTATTTTTTACGATAAGTGAATGGCGCAGTGCGGATGATTTGGAAAACTATAGAAAGTCTGATTTGTTTATAAAAACATGGGCTAAAGTTAAACCCAATTTCACAGCAAAAGCTGAGGCATGGAGTTTGCTTGAACAATAAAAACAAAATCATGATTAAAAAACTTATTTGGTCGCTTTGCTTAACCGCATTTACTTGTTCGTTTTCGGTTGCTCAAGATACTTCTGCATATGAAGTTCAGCGGGCAAAGATTAACGCATTATTAGCAGATCGAAGTTCGAAATTTGGTCAATATGACGAAAGTTTAAGTGCAAGAACCGGGATTTTTGGTTTTCAGACTAAGAGAGATATCAAAAACTCAAATGAAATTCTTCGTCAGATAGCTTTAACAGATAATGAGATTTTTACGCAACTAAAAGTTTTAATGGATTATAAAGACTTACAGGTTGAGCAGGTAAAGACAGCTGCAAGCAGCAATACAGAAAGTATAATTAATTATAGAAAGACCATTAAATCGCTACAGGAACAAAACCTAATCCTTTCAGAAAACCAAGACAAGGTTGAAAACTCAAGAGATTTGGCTTATTTAATGATGTTTATCTTTATGGCAGGATGTGGAGTTTTAGCCTATTTGTTTAACCTAAAACGCAAAAAATTAAAGCATTATGATGAAACAAAAAGCTTTTAAATTATTGGTTAAATTAAATAATCTGATTTTACCTAGTTATTATCAGAAAGATCCAATGAAATTGAGCACTTTTCAAAAAGCGGTATTAGGCTTTAGATATTGGGCGTTAACAAATTCTATGAAGTAAATTTGTCATTCAAAGAAACAGAATTCTCATAAGAGATTCCTCGTTCCTCGGAATGACAAATAAATACTTATTTCTTAAAAAAATCTATAATAATATTAGCCAACTCTGTACCAACACGCTCTTGAGCTTCGTTAGTAGCAGCGCCAATATGTGGAGTTAAAGATATTTTAGGATGATTTAGCAATTGTTTAATCGGTGTAGGTTCATTATCAAAAACATCTAAACCAGCAAACGCAACTTTACCCGAATCTAAAGCTTCAATTAATGCTTGCTCATCTATAGTACCACCGCGAGAACAGTTTACGATGCCCACACCTGATTTCATGGCTGCAAATTCATCAGCACCTAAAATAGGTTTGTCTGCAAATGGAGTATGCAATGAAATGAAATCACTTTGTGCGATTACTTCTGCTAAACTTACTGTTTGCACAGGAATATCAACCTTAATACCGCCTTGTAAGTTTAACGTAATGTTGCCTGCAAATGGAAATAAATCGTAAGCCAACACATTCATCCCTAAACCTAAAGCTACGGCAGCAGTTTCTCTACCAATTCTGCCAAAGCCTATAATACCAATGGTTTTACCACGTAATTCAATACCTTTTGCGTATGCCTTTTTCAGATCGTTAAATTTAACATCACCATCTAAAGGCATTTTACGATTGGCATCATATAAAAACCTAACACCTGTAAACAGGTGTGCAAATACCAATTCTGCTACCGATAAAGAAGATGCTGCAGGTGTATTTACTACAGCAACACCTTTGCTACGGGCATATTCTACATCAATGTTATCCATACCAACACCCCCCCTACCAATTAATTTGATATTCGGACAGGCATCAATTAAAGCGGCTCTAACTTTTGTAGCACTACGAACAGTAATGGCATCATAATTTAACAAAGCTTCAGTTAACTGATCTTGAGGAATAGTTTCTGTATCAACCTGAAAACCTGCTTGTTCTAATAATTGTTTCCCAATTGGGTCTATGCCATCATTGGCGAGTATCTTAATCATATATTTGATTTCTCGGATTAGATTGACAACATAAGTTACAGCCAACAGGCTGAGATGTGTACAATCGAATATTTGTTAAACCTTAAATTAATTTTTGTTGTGCTTCTCCTCAAATTCCTGCATCAAGTCTATTAAAGCATGAACACTGGTAATTGGCAATGCGTTGTACATTGATGCTCTAAAACCACCAACACTTCTGTGTCCTTTTAAACCTTCAAAACCATTTTCATCTGCAAATTTGGCGAATGGTTTTTCTAGTTCAGGGTTTTCCATCACAAAACAAACATTCATTCTAGATCTATCTTCAACAGCACAAGTACCTTTAAACAACGTATTTCTGTCAATTTCTTTATATAATGCGTCAGCTTTTGCTTTATTTTCTTTTTCAATTTCTGCAACGCCACCTTTAGACTTTAACCAGTTTAGGTTTAACATTGCTGTGTAAATAGAAAATACAGGTGGTGTATTGTACATCGAATCGTTATCCTTGTATGAAGCATAATCTAACATCGATGGAATTGCTCTGCCACTCTTGCCTAAAATTTCATCCTTAACAATTACAATAGTTAAGCCAGCCGGGCCGATGTTTTTTTGAGCACCAGCATAAATTAAATCGTACTTAGCAACATCAATCACTCTGCTCATAATGTCTGATGACATATCACAAACTACTGGCACATTAGTTTCTGGAACTTCGAAAAGCTCTGTACCGTAAATCGTGTTATTAGAAGTATAGTGAAAATAAGCTGCATCAGTAGGAATAGCAAAATCTTTAGGAATAAAAGTGAAGTTAGCCTCTTTTGAACTAGCAACAACTTCAGCTTTACCAAAAAATTTAACTTCTTTAATTGCTTTATTTGCCCAAACACCCGTTTCTAAATATGCCGCTGTTTTTCCCTCAGGCAATAGGTTCATTGGCACCATTGCAAACTGCAAACTTGCACCACCTTGCAAAAATAATACGGAATATCCTGATGGTACATTTAAAAGTTCTTTTACCAATTTATTTGCCTCTGCCATTACGCCTTCAAACTCAGGACTACGGTGAGAGATTTCTAAAATTGATAAACCATCTTTAAAATCTAAAACAGCTCTAGAAGCTTGCTTAAACACTTCCTGTGGTAAAATACAGGGACCTGCACCAAAATTATGTCTCATTTTTATTAAAATATGTTTTCAATGGTAATAAAATAATGTTGATTTATACAGATAGTTATCCATTAAATCGCGATTTCTTTATTGTATTTTTATAGGTGTAAATCTAACACTTTGGTATTAATTTTTATTGATTTTTAAACTTTAAAATCAATTTAAAATTAAATTGACGCCCAGTTAAATAATTTGGCACCGCATATTGAACGTTATCTACATCTTTTAACCATAAATATGAAACCGTATTATTTACATTCAACAAATTAAATACTTCAATGTAAGCCATAAACGAACTAAAATATTTTTCTAACACTTTTGGTTTACGTAGTGCAAAATCATCTAAAAAATCTTTAGAAAAACCAATATCAACTCTCTTGTAAGCAGGGATTTGAAAAGCATCACTATAAGTATTACTTTGTGGAGAACCAATTGGCAAACGAGAGCCATATAGCATGGTTAAATGAACTTTATAGGTAGGACTGTTTAGTAATCGATCTTGAAAAAACACTGAAAAATTAACGCGTTGATCTGTTGGCCTTTTTAAATAACCAGGATAAATCGTTGTAGAAATTCCATCGCCATTTTTTACAATATATGAATCTCCTAAAATATCTTGGTTTGCTTTCATGAAAGACAATCTAAAATACGAAACAAGATCCTTTACAAACTCTCCTCCGATACTAAAATCTGCACCTAATGTATTACCAATGGCCGTTTGTGTGGATAAGTATTTGATCCTAACATTGTCAATTACGTAAGGGATCAATCTGTCTGAATATTTGTAATAAGCTTCTGAACTAAACTTTAATCGAGTGCCTAAGCCATCAAAAGCGTAATCGAAACCAAAAGAAGTATTGTAAGATCGTTGTGCTTTTTGGTTTAAGTTTAAACTTCCATCAAAAGCTCTTATGCTTCTGTAAGTTGGTGCTTGCTGATAAACACCTGCCGTAAAGCGTAGAATTTGACGATTATTATTAGGCCTGTACGCCAAGAGCAATCTCGGACTAATTAAAAATTGCTCACTTAAACTGCTATAACTTCCTCTAACACCTAATTGTAAATTGGTATTGGCCGATAAACTATAACTATCTTGAATAAATGAAGTAAAATTATTAATATTAACCTTATTGGTTTGATGGATAGATTGATCTAGATAAAACAGACTTGCATCATTTGGCAAGATGTAACCTGCAGAATCTGTTAAATGATATTCGCTTAACTCATCTCGAAATTTATTACCCTCAAATCTAAAACCAAAGGAAAAAACATGATTTTCGAAGTTTTGATCAGCCTTAATTTCGCTACTTATTGTTTGAGAGTTTAAGCTGTTTCGGGCATAACTTAAATAAGTGCCTACTCCTCTATTTACACGTACGGAGCTAAAACCGCTGGTATTAAATCCACTTTCTAGTTCATCAAAAACGTATCTTCCTTCAATATCAAACCGTTCTCTCTCTCTAGTATTAAAATAGCTATTTATCCATTTTATTGCAAAATTCGGTTTCGGACTAAATATTGCAGTAACAGCACCTCCAGCAGCTTGATAACTATCTATTTCTTGTCCGTTATATGATATATTTAGCCTCAATTGTGTATTTAAAGTTCCAAACTGGGTTTCTCTATCTTCTGGTATTAATTTAAACTGACCGATATTTAAATTTCCTAATGCACTTAGGCTAAACTTATCTGAAAAATTGTACTGATATAACAACTGCGCATCACCAAAATTTGGATTGTAACTTCCTTTATTATCTTGTTGGTTAAGTACGCTACTATTATTCTTGTACCTTAAACCCGCTAAAAAAAAACTTTTAGCATTTACAAGTTTAGTTGTTGCAGATGTACCCAAAAAACCTGTTGATAAAATGATCTGGTTACTATCTGGTCTGTCGTATTTCACATCTAAAACCGATGACAATTTATCTCCGTAACGAGCTTCAAAACCACCGGCAGAAAATTTGGCTCTGGTTACCAAATCTCCATTGATAAAACTTAAACCTTCTTGTTGTCCGTTTCTAATTAATATTGGCCTGCTTATTTCTACATCGTTGATATAAACTAAATTTTCATCGAAATTACCACCTCTAACACTATATTGCGAGCTTAATTCATTATTAGTAGAAACTCCGGGCAAGGTTTTTAAAATAGATTCGAAATTACCCGAAACGGAAGGCAAAGATCTTAAATCTGCAATGTTTATGGTATTGGTATTGCTTAATTGATTTTGCTTGTTTGTAACAGTAACCTGTTCTAATTCGTTTATATTAGGTTCTAAAAATAAATCTCTAACAATTCGTCCAGCAGCTTTTTCATTGATTTTTAGCAACACGGGTTTATAGCCTAAAAGATTGTATTTAAGTGTAAAAGCAGTCGTTTTAGAGTATATGGTATAATCGCCATTTGCATCTGTTAAAGTAGATTCTTGTTGGCCTAAAACTGCAACTGTAACTTGTTGCAACGGAAAGGATTTTGGATCTAAAATTTTACCTGTTACCCTTACCAATGGCTGGGCATTTACCAAAGTAATGCCAAATACAAAAGTAAAAATCAACAAATATAATTTTGTCATCAATGAAATTTAGATTTGATAGCTATCTATTGATCTGTTTTTCATATCTGCAATCATTTGAGCTTGGTCATTAGCAGCAAAAATCGCGTTACCAGCAACAAATGCATTAGCTCCAGACTTAATCAAATTATCGATATTTGAAATGCCAACTCCCCCATCTACCTCAATTATTAAATCGGGATTAACTTCATTAGCCATTTGCCTCAATTCGGCAATTTTATTTAAGGATTGATCTATAAATTGCTGCCCACCAAAACCTGGATTTACTGACATGATTAGTACCATATCTAAATCTGCTAAAATATCTTTGAGTAAGCTTACAGAAGTATGTGGATTGAGCGCTACACTTGCTTTACAACCATGAGCCTTAATCAATTGGATAGTTCTATGTAAATGTGTACAAGCCTCGTAATGAACTGTAATAATTGCTGCTCCGTTTTTCGCAAACTCTGCTATATATTGATCTGGATTTACAATCATCAAGTGCACATCTAAAGGTTTTGTGGCATACTTGTTTACCGCCTTTAAAACTGGAAATCCAAAAGAGATATTAGGTACAAAAACACCATCCATTACATCAACATGAAACCAATCTGCTTGGCTGTTATTGATCATTTCGATATCGCGTTGCAGATTAGCAAAATCTGCTGAAAGTATAGACGGGGCTATGATGTGTTTCATATTATTGAAATTTTATGCTATCGTTATTGCTAGGCACGATGCAATCACCTAGGTTGATTGCATTCGCATTAATATTGCTTCGTACCTCGCAATGACGCATTATCTTAGAAAGGCAAGTTACAAAAGAAGTAGGGAACTTTGTAATGGCAAACTTAAAATTTTAGCACTACCTTATGTTTGTAAACTGGATTGCAGCGGCATCTCCCGATTCTTCATCGGGAATATAGCGTAAAGCCAGACTAACATTAAAATATTTCACTTAAACTGCTTTTCAAAAAAACAAAAAACCCTTCCAGTAAAACTGAAAGGGTTAATTTCGGTCGATGGAGACACCAACCGATAAAACTTATAAAGTTCCGACTTTCCGACATACGGATTTCCGGACTTTTATCCTTGTGGAGCTGCAGGTTTTTCAGGGCGTGGCAACAAAACTTTGCGAGAAAGTTTCATTTTACCTTGTTTATCTACATCTAACAATTTAACTTCAATTTTGTCGCCTTCTTTAAGCACACCATCCATAGTTTCTAAACGTTCCCAAGAGATCTCAGAAATGTGTAACAAACCATCTTTACCTGGCATAATCTCTACAAAAGCACCAAATGGCATAATAGATTTTACTTTACCTTGGTAAGTAGCACCAATTTCTGGTTTAGCAGCAATTGCATTGATACGAGCAACAGCAGCATCAATTGCAGCTTTATTATCAGCAAAAATCTCAACGATACCTTTGTTACCTACCTCTTCAATAGAGATTGATGCACCAGTTTCACGTTGCATTTCTTGAATAATTTTACCACCTGGGCCTATTACCGCACCAATAAATTCTTTATCAATAGTTAGAGAAACAATACGTGGAGCATGTGGTTTTAAATCTTCGTTTGGTTTAGCGATTGTTTTCTTCATCTCGTTTAAGATGTGTAAACGACCTTCTTTAGCTTGTAATAAAGCTTTAGTTAATACTTCGTAAGATAAACCATTGATTTTTAAATCCATCTGACAAGCAACAATGCCATTTTCAGTACCAGTTACTTTAAAATCCATATCTCCTAAATGATCTTCATCACCTAAAATATCTGAAAGGATTGCATATTTACCAGTTTTCTCATCAGTAATCAAACCCATTGCAATACCAGAAACAGGTGCTTTGATTTTTATACCTGCATCCATTAATGCTAAGGTACCAGCACAAACAGTTGCCATTGATGATGAACCGTTAGATTCTAAAATATCAGAAACGATACGAATTGTATAAGGATTTTCTGCACCTTCTGGTAATACTTTTTTCAACGAACGTTGAGCTAAAGCACCATGACCAATTTCTCTACGGCCTGCGCCTCTGTTTGGTCTAACCTCACCTGTAGAAAAACCAGGGAAATTATAGTGCAACAAGAATTTATTGTAACCGTTAAAGAAAGCTCCATCAATCATTTGCTCATCATCTTTGCTACCTAAAGTAACCGATGTTAAAGATTGAGTTTCGCCACGGGTAAATACCGCCGAACCGTGTGCTGCAGGTAAATAACCTACTTCACTCCAAATTGGACGAATTTCTGTAGTCTTACGACCATCTAAACGAATACCTTCATCTAACAACAAATTTCTAATTGCATCGTACTGCACATCATGGTAATAATGTTTAGCCATTGCTTTAGTTAAATCTTCAGTTTCTTCTGGCATAGCCTCAAAAAACTCGTTTATGATTGCTGTAAAACCAACTTTACGCTCATCTTTATTTGAACCAGATTTTGCTACAGCATAAACTTTATCATAAGTTGCAGCATAAACTTGTTGTTTTAAAATTTCGCTATGGTCTTCGTGGCTATATTCACGTTTTACTGTTTTACCTGTTGCTTCAGTTAATTCTAATTGAACAGCACATTGAACTTTAATTGCATCATGTGCAAATTTTAAAGCCTCAACCATTTCATCTTCCTGAATTTCATCACACTCACCCTCAACCATGCCTATATCGTTAGCCGAACCAGCTACCATAAATTCTAAAGTTGCACGTTCTAAATCGCTAGCTAATGGATTAATTACCAATTTGCCATCAATTTTAGCCACACGTACTTCAGAAATAGGACCGTTAAAAGGAATATCAGAAACTGCTAAAGCTGCAGATGCCGCTAAACCAGCTAAACAATCTGGCATTATATTTTTATCAGCCGAGATTAATGAAATCATTACTTGTGTATCAGAGTGATAATCTGAAGGGAACATAGGGCGTAAAGCTCTATCAACCAAACGAGAAATTAACACTTCGTAGTCAGATAATCTTGCCTCACGACGTAAAAATCCTCCTGGAATACGGCCAGTAGCCGCATATTTTTCTTGATAATCTACCGATAAAGGTAAAAAATCTGTACCAGGTTTGGCACCTACAGTAGATACAACAGTTGCTAACAACATGGTATCTCCCATTTTTACTACAACAGCTCCATCAGCTTGTTTAGCCAATTTACCTGTTTCAATTTCTACAATTCTACCATCGCCCAAATCGAACGATTTTTTTATTACATTCATATTTAATTGTTGTGATCTGCTTTTCCTCTTTCGAACAGATCGAGTTTATATATATTTTCTTCGAGTATTAAACTAAAAAAGCCACTCTAAAAGAATGGCTTTTATTAACATTACACCGATTTGATGATATCTCTTAGCGATAAAGCTTTGATAATAGCACGATAACGATTAATATCTTTTTTGTATAGGTAAGCCAAAATACCGCGGCGTTTACCTACCAATTTTTGAAGTGACAACTGAGTAGAGAAATCTTTACGATTTTTCTTTAAGTGTTCTGTTAAGTGCGCAATACGGTATGTAAATAACGCCACTTGACCTTCAGCAGAACCAGTATTGGTTGCTACTTCGCCGTGCTCTTTAAAGATTTCGGCTTTCTTTTCTGTACTTAAATACATTCTTGAATAATATTAAAGTTAAAATTAATTAATTGTGGCGCAAAGATAAGGTATTTTAATTTAAAAACAAGCTGCTAAATTGTTTGATTGTTAAATTGTTGCGAATATATCATTAAGCTTAAACACAGAAAATAATTATCGAAAAACAATGTTAGTAATGCTTGGCAGTTACAGCCCCGCCCTCGCTTCTGCCGTGAAGGCGGCATCTCGCTAAGTCGGGTTTATTTAGCTGAGGATGAAGCGCTTTTGAAAAGTAGGTTTCCCCTCATAGTTAGCAAAACCTTTAAAAAAGTTAATCCTTTTTATTTATACGCTCCAACTCCTGTACATCCAACTGGTCTTTTATTCTATTGGTTGCTTTTTTATTCTCTATCAAATGGTTGTAGTGTAAAAAGTAAACATTAAAATCTTTTATTTTATCTACAGTGGCCATAGATAAATATTCATCGTACTTTTCTTTCTGAAGGCCAGGGATATCTGTCATTAAATCGGCTTACATTCCATCATCCATCAACACCTCGCAATAACCTGCAATAATCGGAACATCAATTAGCATATCATACCTACCATAGCCCATTTCATCAATGGCTTCAATTAAGTTTTTCCTGTTTTCTACTGTATCTTCCAAATAAATATCCAAATCACCTGTGGTACGGTTATAACCATAACGGTTAACTGCACCCCCCCTACAATTAGATAATTAACATTATGTTTTTCAAATGTTTGCAAAAGCAATAACATTTCTGCACTCTCTTTATCAAAAGACATAAAATTTTAAATGTTAGGCTTACGAATAACAAGCCCCAAGCCTTGTGGTTTTTTCAAGGGATTACCTCCATTCATTTGAACAGAAATACGATTAAGATTTAACAAGGCAAAAAATTTTTGTTCCGAAGAGCGATTTAAATAAGCATATTCTCGCTCTGCAACTATGCTAGCTCTCGAAATATTTGTATCATATAGTTTTAAACTGCCCATTCTATCAAAAATACAAAAATTATCTTTAATTAAAACAAAGAGGTTATTCATTTCCCTTAGATTAATAACTATTTAAATTTATAAACTTTATAGGTTTTAAAAACCTACAAGGTTTGTTTACTTTTGCCCCGATGATTAAAAACCAATACAGCATTTTCGAAACCGAGTTAAATGTTCGCCCTGATGATATAGACATGTTTAACCATGTACACAACAGCAAATACCTTGATTATGTATTGGCCGCTCGTTACGAGCAAATGGAAAAATTTTACGGCATGAGCTGGGAAAAATTCTCTGAACAAGGTTTCGGCTGGGTGGTAGCAAAAGTAACAATCAATTTTAAACGTGCTTTAAAAATGGGCGATAAAATGATTATTCGGACTGGGATTTTAGAAATGAATGAAAAAGGAAGTAACGTACAATTCGAAATCATCAATAAAGCTACTGGCAAATTAGCTTCTGATGGGGTTTTTGATTATGTAATGATCGATTTAGCAACTCAACGTTCTTGTAAAGTAAATGAAGAGATGATTAAAGCTTACAGTATATAACCTATTAGCTAGCTCTCTATTTCTTTGAAGATAATATCAAATATATTTTAAACATATATTTTTTTCCCTACATTTATATCATCAAACCTTTAGAACCATGAAGTTTATCGAAGTCCGTATCAGAATAGCTTAGGGCTCCACTTTCTACATCTAAAATTAAACTGGTGCTGATCTAGCATCAAATGGTTCATTCATAACTTTTTATAATGTCACAATCTTTAAAAACTTTAAATAGTTTTATAAACTTTTTTACGCTGCTTTGGCACGCCATTATTGGTAAAGAAGCAGATTTAACTTCAATAAGTATTCGCAGAGCAATCTTTCTTTTGGCAATACCTATGATGCTAGAAATGATGATGGAATCTGTATTTGCCTTGGTAGATTTATATTTCGTTGGTCATTTACCCAATAGCAGTAATGCCATACAAACAGTAGGCTTAACCGAATCTGTATTAACCATAATTTATTCTTTAGCTATAGGAATGAGTATGGCCGCTACAGCAGTAGTTGCCCGTAGAGTTGGCGAGAAAAATCCAGATGCAGCTGCAAAAGCTGGCATGCAAGCCATTTTAATTGCAGTTTTTATCAATGTAATCATCAGCATCGCTGGATTAATTTATGCAAAAGAGATTTTGCTAGTCATGGGGGCTACTGAAACCACTGCCATACAAGGAACAACTTTTGTACAAATTATGATGGGAAGTAGCGTTATTATTATGCTACTATTTTTAATCAACGGTATTTTTAGAGGCGCAGGTAATGCTTCTATAGCGATGCAAAGTTTAATTATTGCTAACGTTGCCAACTGTATTTTATGCCCCATATTTATTAGAGGTTTTGGTTTTATACCAGCTTATGGCTTAACTGGTGCAGCCATTGCCACAACCATTGGCAGAGGGTTAGGTGTTTGTTATCAGGTATTTCATTTAGCAAGAGGAAATAGCGCTTTAAAGATAAAATTAGCCTACTTTATTCCTCAATTTGACCAAATTAAAGCTATTATTAAGATTGCTGCACCAGCCATTTTACAGTTTGTAATTGCCTCATGCAGCTGGATATTTTTAGCGGAGTTGGTGGCCACAACTGGTGGCGACCATGGTTCTGCTGGCTACCAAACTGCATTGCGCCTAATGATGTTTTTTATGTTACCGGCTTGGGGTTTAAGCAATGCTGCAGCAACTTTGGTTGGCCAAAACATGGGTGCTGGTCATTTTGATAGAGCTGAAAAATCTGTATTTACCACCATGAAATATTCGGTGTTATTTATGGCTTTTGTAACCGTTCTCTTTTTAACTTGTGGCAAATATTTCGCTTCCTTTTTTACCACAGATGAGCAAATTAAAGCAGTTGCAGTTGAGGCTCTGAGAATTTTAAGCTACGGTTTTGTACTTTATGGCATTGGGATGGTATTGGTTAGTGCATTTAATGGCGCAGGCGATACTTGGACACCGACCAAAATAAACATTGTCGCTTTTTGGTTATTTCAAATTCCATTTGCTTACTTTTTAGCCAAGTATTTAAATATGGGTCCAACAGGCGTATTTGTAGCCATTCCTGTAGCAGAAGTTGGAATTACCATTGCCGCTTTTATTTTATTTAAACGCGGCGGTTGGAAGAAAAAAGTGGTTTAATTTTAAAAGCTACAAAACAATTTTTAACCACATAGATAGCATAGAATTTTATAGTTTTATTTAAGAATTAGGAGGCTTTATAGTTAAGGCTAAAGTTTTTTCTAGAAGCGCACTAATAGTACAAAAATTAATGTATTGTCCCGCCATCCACTTTACTTCGCCCTTCGTAAACTTCGGGCTTCGTGCTCGCTGCTGTCGGGGCTAATTACAAGGGCTTGTGCTATTAAAGCCCCTCATAGTTGCATAAACCAATTCTTTTAAACCTGATAGCAGCGAAAATACTTTTGCTAAACTTTCGAAGTCTTCTAACCAACCTACCAAAGACTTCGTAAGTTTTTTAGCAAAAGATTGTAGCGTAAAGCAGGACTACCAGAAATATAGAATACTTGCGTTGCTTTTCTCCTAATTTATCTGGGTATTTTTACACTTTCGTTATTATAGCGTGTTTAAGAAAGATTGATCTACATCTAACAAGAACTCTTACCTAGTCAATCTTACTTAAATATCTTAAATACAAATCAGACCCTGAAATAAATTCAGGGTGACGGCAGTTTAAAATATTAGCTATTAAATCGTTTCTTCAATTACCTGAGTATAAAAATCTTTAAGTTGCGTACCCATGGCAGCTACTTGTTGAGGGATAAAACTTGTAGCTGTTTGGCCCGGAATGGTATTAATTTCGATGAAGTAAAAATTGCTGGTATTGTGCTCTAAAAAATAATCAATGCGTACAATGCCGTTGCAATTTAGTTTCTCATAAACTTCTGCAACAACTTGCTCTACCCTATTTTTCTCCTCATCAGACATTCTACCAGGTGTAATTTCTTCGGTAGCACCAGGTGTATATTTGGCCTCAAAATCAAAAAACTCGTTTGCAGGAATTACTTCTGTAGCAGGCAAAACCACAATTTTACCTTTGGTTTTAAAAACGCCAACAGAAAACTCTCTACCTTCTACAAACTCTTCAATTAAAACTTGACTATCTTCCTTAAGCGCTTTGTCTAAAGCGCTTTGCAAATCATCAGCATGTTTAACTTTACTCATGCCAATGCTACTACCGCCATTATTAGGTTTTACAAAATAAGGTAATTTAAGTTCGGCCTTAATCTCATCAATAGAAAAGATAGTATTTTTAAAAATTTGTACAGATTTGGCAACGTTAAGGTTTTTAATACCATTTACAATTGCTTTGGTGTAACCTTTATTCATCGTAATGGCAGAGGTTAAAGCACTGCAAGTGGTATAAGGAATACCTAACATATCAAAATAACCTTGTAGTTTACCGTCTTCGCCTGGCGAACCGTGAATGGCTATAAAAACGCCATCAAACTTAATTTTTCTACCATTTATTGTCAAAGAAAAATCGTTTTTGTCGATATCGATTTTAACAGAATCTGCAGGTTCATAAAACCAGCCATTTTCGGTTAGCATTATTTTATAAACATCGTACTTTGTGGTATCTAAATTTTGAGCAATTGTAGCTGCACTTTTTACTGAAACTACCCATTCGCCTGTAGTGCCACCTGTCAATAATGCGATCGTTTTCTTCATGGAGATAAAATTAAAAACCAAAAATATAAATTTTGTTGATGCAGATTTGATTTTAATTGAGATAAAATATTTTTTTTAAACTAAATTTGAGCGCTTAACATCAATCCTAATAGAAAATAAATGAGCAAATTTATTGCATATCTTAAAACAAAATCTTTTAGAAATAACTTTATAGCCGCCATTTTTACAGTTGCTGTAATCTTGCTGATTGCCTTTTTTAGTTTACGTTATTACACCAAACATGGTGAAGGCTTAAATGTGCCAGAGCTCAAAGGTCTAACACTATCTCAAGCGGTAAGTAAGTTAGAAGAACTTGGTTTAAGATATGAGATTGATTCGGTTTTTATAATGGATAAACCTCCAGGCATTGTTACAGATCAAGATCCTGATGCAAATACATTTGTGAAAGATAACAGGACGATCTATTTAACAATAAACACTTCTCAGGCACCTAATGTAAATTTCCCTGACATTGAAAATAAATCGCTAAGGGAAGCTGTAGCAATTTTAGAAAGTTATCGTTTAAAACTTGGCGACACTACTTACAAACCAGATGTTGCAAAAGACGTAGTTTTAGAGACTTACTTTGGCGGGCAGCTAATTAAAACTGGAGAAGTGTTGCCAACTGGATCGAGAATAAACTTAACCTTAGGCGATGGTAGAGGAAATGAAGATGTAGAGTTACCGAGTTTGCTAGGTCTACCATTAGATGAGGCTAAGTTCTCATTAAGAGGAGCCATGTTAACCTTAGGTACAATAAGTTATGAAGGAGAAATTACCGATACAGCAAATGCTGTTATTGTTTCTCAATTTCCTTTACCAGCAGACACCATTGTTAAAGTTAAAATAGGCACGCCTGTAAACATTACCTTAACCAATAAACCAAAAAATTAGATCGTAGAGATGACTGAATTGAATAAAAAAACGACTTCGAAAAGCACCAAAATTATTTTAGTAATTGCTTTAGTAATTTTAGCCATTGGCGGATATTTTGGATTGAATGTTTATAGAACTTATTTATCGGCAAATGTAACCGGCAATGAAAAGTACATCTATATAAAAACTGGAGCAACTTACGATGAATTTATTAGCAACCTAGAAAATAAGGATGCTTTAAATAGCATAGCAACATTTAAAGAGGCCGCAGCTAAAATGAATTTGGCAAACAGCTTAAAATCTGGCAGGTATGCGATAAAGGTTGGCATGAACAACAGAACGCTAATTAATAAGTTAAAATCTGGAAACCAAGATGCAGTACAGTTAAAGTTTCAAAACATCAGGAAAATTGAAAACTTTGCAGCTTATTTAGCGAAAAATGTAGAAGCTGACTCTGCTTCTTTTATGCAAGTTTTGGATTCTGCAGCATTAATAGAAAAATATGGTTTTAATAAAGAGACTGTTTACACAATGTTTATTCCAAATACTTACGAATTGTATTGGAATACTAGTCCGCTTGATTTTTTTGAAAAAATGCAAAAAGAATACACCAAATTCTGGAATGCAGATCGTAAGCAAAAAGCTGCTGCCTTAAACCTTAGCCCTATTCAAGCAACAATCCTCGCTTCTATTGTTGATTCTGAAGCATTGTTTGATAAAGAAATGCCAACTATTGCAGGTTTATATCTTAACCGTTTAAATCGTGGTATTTTGTTACAGGCAGATCCAACTGTAATTTTTGCAAACGATGATTTTACCATTAAAAGAGTGCTTAATTCGCATTTAGCTGTAAACTCTAAATATAACACTTATAAGTATGCAGGTTTGCCTCCAGGGCCGATTATGATGCCTAGCATTAATGCAATTGATGCTGTTCTAAATCCTGATAAGAATAATTACATTTATATGTGTGCCAAAGAGGATTTTTCTGGCTACCATGCTTTTGCTGAGACTAGAGAACAACATGAAATTAATGCCAATAAGTACAGGGCAGCAATGAACAAACGCAATATTTATAAATAATGTTTGTATACGAAAGTAAAGTTAAAGTTAGGTACGTAGAAACCGACCAAATGGGTGTTGTACATCATAGTAATTATGCCCAATATTATGAGTTAGCAAGAACCGAATGTTTTGAAGCCTGCTCTGGCATGAGCTACCAAACCATGGAAGATGAGGGTGTGATGTTGCCTATTTTAGAAATGCAATCTAAATTTTTAAAGCCTGCACATTACAACCAAACTTTAACCATTAAATCTATAGTAAAAGAATTACCAACCGTAAGACTAACTGTAGATTATGAGATATATAACGAAGCAGAAGAATTGATTAATATTGGAAAAACCGTTCTGGTGTTTGTAAATAGACAAACACGGAGACCTTGCCAACCACCAGAAAATTTTATGCAACAGGTTCGTCAATATTTTAAATAAATGAATTGGGTACACCAACAGCTATTGCGCCTTGCTCCTTACCGATTGTTCATTAAATGGACAAAAGCTTGCGTATTACCTGGTTTTAGCCCTTTACCTTTATATACTGTAGCAACTTTCTTTTTTAAAGAAATTGGCAAAGAAACTTTGGTGAACAAAGCATCTTCTTTGGCTTACAATTTTATGCTAGCCATATTTCCGGCAATCATTTTTCTTTTTACGCTCATCCCCTACATCCCTAAAAGCATTGGCTTTCAAAAAACATTAATGGATTTATTGGCTTTGGTGCTGCCAAACAATGCTTATTTAGCTTTCGAAACTACCATCAATGAAATTGTAAATATTCAAAATGGAAGTTTATTATCTGTAGGTTTTATCTTATCTATATTTTTCTCTACCAATGGTGTGCACAAGCTAATGGTTGCATTCAATAAATCATCGCTAATTGTTGAAACGAGAACTTGGCTAAAACAACGCTTAGTAGCTATGGTATTAACTTTTATTATTGCAGTTTCGGTAATAGTTTGTATTGCGGCAATGGCCATAAGCGAAATCTTATTAACCTATTTACAAAATGAATTAGATTATAAGGGTGGAATAACCTTATTTATTATACAGTTTATTAAATGGGCATTGTTAGGGATTTTGTATTTTATTACCGTATCTATTTTATACAGGTATGGACCAGCCCATGCTAAAAAATGGAAGTTTTTTAGTGCGGGATCTTGGTTGGCTACAATTTTAGCATTTTTAACCATCTGGGGATTTTCTTTCTACATTAATAACTTCGGCTCGTATAATAAACTTTATGGTTCTATCGGTACTTTAATTGTGGTAATGATTTGGCTTTATCTTAATTCTTTAATTTTATTGATCGGATTTGAGTTAAATGCAAGCGTAGACTTATCAAAAAGAAGCGTGAAAATCATTCGTCCGAACTTTAATTTGTTCAAAAAACCACTTCAAAAGGAAGAAAAACTAAATAAATAAAATTTTTTATTGCTCTGTTTTAGGCGCTTAGCACATTTTTTAAAAAAAGATGCATTCACAGTTTGCAGATTTAATCAGAGTTCGTACTTTTGTCGCGGAGAGCTGGCAGAGTGGTCGAATGCGGCAGTCTTGAAAACTGTTGACTGTCATAGGTCCGGGGGTTCGAATCCCTCGCTCTCCGCCACTCAAAAAAACAAAAGCCTTTAGATATTTTCTAAAGGTTTTTGTGATTCTAGCAGGTTTCTAAATATTCCTATTTTCTTAAATGAGAATTTAGTAAAGTTCGGTTACATTAACTCAAAAAGATTTCAGATGTAAAACTGATGACCTTCTTGGTTTAATTTTTTTCTAAATAAAATGATGGATGAGTTTGCGGTTATAGTTAGCAAACGAGTTAATGATAAAGTATAAAAAAAGAGAGCGGAAATTAGCCAAAGGCACTTCCCGCTCATCTAAATTAACGCTCTCACAATAAAAAACGTAAGCGTTTCTTAAATGTTGCGTTTGATTAAAAAAAAATCAAAATCAACCTTGAGCTATAAAGCTTAAATGTGGAAAAAAACTGTCGGCCTTGAAGCTAACTTGCCTTATTTTTGCCACATCAATAGCAAACAGTCCATGGCCAATTTTGAATACCTTTTCTACCTACAAAACCAACACATCATTATCCTCGAGATTAAAAGAAAAGATCTCCGGAATGATGCTCCCGCAGAAGACAGGTTTAAATGGTTATGGATTGAAAGAATCGACAATTCGATTACAAAGCTTGATTTCTGCTCTATGGATAATTCTGGAGAAATCCAAGAAAGATATTTCGATCAAGGATACCTTAAATTTAACGATAAGACTGGAACATTTATCGAAAAGTATAATTCTGCTCAGCACTCTTTAGAAAGGTGCGATCCAGCAATTGAAGATGATGCGATCCATCAGTTGATAGTTGGCTTTCTATCTACACATCAAGAAACCCAGAAAGGCAAATAAATTAATATTCAGCATCAACAGTCTTATTTCAAAAATTCATCTATGCCCAATAACCAGCAGCAGCTTATTCTACAGTTCATAGAGCTGACCAATAACCCCATCTTTTTGACAGGAAAGGCGGGAACGGGTAAAACTACGCTATTGACTAAGATCCGTGGTACAACAAAAAAGAAATATGTGGTAACTGCGCCAACAGCAGTTGCGGCAATTAATGCAGGTGGAGTAACCATACACTCCTTTTTCCAAATTCCTCCCGGACCATTACCTCCACCACAAGAAACAAATAGTCCAGAATTCTCTGCAAAAAGCTTTAATAGTGAAAAATCAAAGCTTTTTAAAACCCTTGAACTACTGATTATAGATGAGATTAGTATGGTTAGAGCAGATATGATAGACTATATCAATAGATCACTACAATTTATACGAGGCAATGATGAGCCTTTTGGTGGCGTACAGCTTTTAATGACGGGCGACCTTTATCAACTACCGCCCGTATTCCAAAACGATTGGCATTTACTCGCTAAACATTATCAAAGCCCCTACTTTTTTGATAGCATTAGTTTAAGGCAAAGCCCTCTGACTACTTTTGAACTTGAAAAAGTATACAGGCAGAATGATCCAGAATTCATTGATATATTAGCTGGAGTGAGAAGCGGCAACATTTCACCAGATTTATTGGATAAGCTTAATGGTCAGCATGTAGATAACCTAAACGAGGTAGATCTCTCTACCTATGTAACCCTAACTACGCACAACCCGCTTGTTAATGAGATTAATCAGCAGCGGCTTGAGAAGCTTGAGGGTGAAGCGCATGCCTTTACTGCGCAGATTACCGGAGATTTTCCAAAGGAAGCGCATCCTACACTTGAGCAACTAATACTTAAGCCAGGAGCGATGGTGATGTTTATTAAAAACGACAGTTCGGGCAAAAAGCAGTATTACAATGGAAGAACAGCAAAAATTGACAGCATTAGTGGAGAAGAAATCAATTTGACTTTCCTTGATGACCAATCAAGCTTTCAGCCAAGCAGAGAAATCTGGGAGAATAACAAGTATGCGCTCTCAGAAGATGGAAAAGAGCTGAACCAGCAAACTGCTGGTACTTTCTCGCAATTCCCGCTTAGACTTGCATGGGCAATTACTATCCATAAAAGTCAAGGGCTAACCTTTGATAAAGCAGTTATTGACGTAGGTGCTGCATTTGCTCACGGACAAACCTATGTAGCACTTAGCAGATGTAGAAACCTTGAAGGAATGGTGCTAAGGGAAAAAGTTCACATGCGTAATATTATTACTGACCCAGCGGTATTTAGCTTTATGGCTAAAAACGGCCAAAAAAAGCCAGAAAAAACTGAGCTTGAAAAATCGATTATAGAAAGTGACAAGCAGCTTATCAAATCCTGTTTCAATTTTTCGGCCTTTAACAGAGCATTACAGCAACTTACAGCAATTCTTTATAATAGCACATCACCAATAACGCTTACCTTGAGTAAGCAAAGCGCAGCACTTTCTGAACTCACTAAAAAGAAGATTAACCAAGTTGGGCAACTTTTTATCCAACGGGAAATGAATGGATACAGTGGACTTAATGAACAATTTAAACTAAGATTAAAAAAAGCGGCAGGTTATTTTTTACCGCAGCTTAATGAGCTTTCATCAGGACTGCTTTCTATACATGAGCAGACCGAAAATATTCCATTTCATCCAGAATATCTGCCTACAATGAACCAACTGATGGCATGGATTAAAGAAAAAACTTCAGCATTTATTCAGATGGAAGATTTGCATGAACTTTACCAACTTAAAGAAGCCATTACAAGTGCCAGTGCCGATTACCGCGAACTTGAGCAATACACCAAGCCAGTTCCAAAGGTTTCGGTTAGCTCCAACCCTATTCTTTTTACTAAACTTGAAAATTGGAGACAGCTCGCCGCTCAAGCAAAGAACATCTCTGTTCATCAACTCATCTCAGAACAGGCCCTGATTGACATCGCTGCCAAACCACCCAAAACACTAAGCGAATTGGCAAAACTAAAGAGCATAGGCGAAGGAAAAGCAATGCAATATGGAACAGAGATTTTGAGTGTAATTAGGTCGCACTATGGAGATAGTGCTTCTCTGTTTTAAAAAACAACCTAGAATTCTTATGTAATTAATTTCAAAAAATTACAACGATTTCCTTAACCTCAAATAAAATGGAATTTCTATTTTCTGGGTTTGATTTTCTATAATTAGTTCAGCAGCTTTTTTGCCTAATTCATTAAAATCTGTAGAAATGGTGGTGATCCCATTTAAAATGAAACGCTTAAGAGGAGTTTCATTATAAGAAATTATACCTACATCTTTTCCAATTTTCAAGTCTAAGGTAATTAAGCGTTCAATAAGAATTACCAAATCATCTTCCATTAAATTGATATACACTTCACCCCTATTAATTTCCTCATCTTTAATATTGTGTATCACTTTGTGATTAAAAGCATATTGCTGACAAAAGCGATAAAAGCCAGTTAAGATTTCTTGAGGAAAGTAACTATCTTTTGGAAAGATAATTTTAAGCGTATCGTAATTTGCCAGTCTTTCTAATGCTTGCTCTAAAGCATTGTAAATATCTAAAGTAAAATTTTCGTAAGCCGCCGCATAATCTCCAGTAATACCAGGCAAAAGTTTATCTAAAATGATTAACTTCTCTTTTGGGATAGTATTTATTATTTCATGCGCATTTTCTCCTCCTTCATTAAAATGAGGAATAATTACGAAATGAGTATAATCATCTTTTTTGCTAATCAGGATTTTTTTGAAGAGTGCAAAATCATTGTTGTAGATGTAAAAATCTATCATTGCCTGTTCACCAATTGATTTTACAAATGAATCGTAAATGATTTTTTTGTGTGTGCTCAATTTATTAAAGAGCAAGCAAATTTTAAGTTTGCGTGCGAAATCTACGTTAACGATAAAAAATCCCTTACCAGGAACCGATTCTACAACACCAAGTTTACGCAAATGTCGATATCCTTTTTCGGCGGTATCTCTAGAAATTTCTAATTTAAAACTAAGCTCGTTTATGGAAGGAAGCAGGCTATTCTTTTTTAGTTTACCACTAGAAATGGCCGACAAAATAGCATTGGTAAGCTGTTTGTATTTAGGCGTTGATGAATATTCATCTACAACAATATGCGCTATAAGGTCTTTTGGTTTCAAAACTAGGCTTGTTAAACAATTTGAAGATAGGAATATTTAACGAAAATAGGCTTTATAGCGTACGCTGTATAGCAGAAAAGTATTTTAACTCTATAATATCCGTAGGCACGGGATTATTGTTCCAGGCGTTATTAATTGCCAAAGCAGTACCAATTGCAGTTGCCTGAGATACAGAAGATGCATACACCTCAATGTTTGGTAATGAAATAGCTAACAAATGCATATAAATTGCATTTTTACCGAAGCCTCCATCAACAAAAATCCGAGTAACACCAGCATTTAAAATTAGGTTTAAAGAATAAATTTGCTGTTTTACCAAATCAAATATCAATTGATGATATGCTTCTTCAGCTGTTTTAAACAAACTTAAATCTCGATTAGCAAAAGCTGATACAGTTGTAAATTCTTTAATTGGCTCTGCATTTTCTGGCACTTTTGCGGCCAACTTTAAAAATAATGATGCATTAAATTTTAAATGTTTGAATAAATAGGCTGCTCTATCAAAATGATTGGCAATACGACTTAACTGTTGCTCATGCTCATTACCAGCAAATATTCTTGATGCTTTAACTGCTTTACCTTTAAAGTGCATATAACATAAACAATCTTGTTTCAGCTCTGCTGCTGTTAAAGGATTTTGGTTAAAAGGGTTTAAAGCAATACACCAAGTGCCGGTAGATAATAGTATAAATGGCGTATTAAAATTCTCTAAATAAGGGATTAAAGCTGCCGAACTATCGTGTAAACCTACACCAACTTTATAATTTCTCCCTTCGTAGGTGATATCTAAACTCGAATCAGCGGGTGTAAATTCTCCAAGTTTTGGCAATAAGCCTTCTTCTTTTACCCAATGGTGATACTCATTTTTATTAAAATCCCACAGTTGTGTATGGCAACCAATGCTGGTAATATCGGCCAATGCCTTACCTGTAATTAAATAACTCAAATACTGCGGCAAATGAAGTGCATATTTAACTTTCTCGAAAATTGCAGGTTGCTCTTTTTTTAGTCGATAAAGTTGAAGACCTGAATTTAAACTGCCTAATATTGGCGAAGCAGTTTCTTGAGCGATTTTTTCTTCTCCACCATATCGATCATAAAACTCATTACTCAGCTCTGCTGGATAAGCTTTTAAGTAGTTATAAAGTGGTGTTAATGGTGTTCCATTTTCATCTAAATAAACAAAACTTGCTCCATAGGTAGAAAAATTAATTGCTTTGATATCATATTCTTCCATCTTTTGCACCTGATGTAAAGAATCATAAACTGATGAAATTAAACTTTCTAAATTTTCGCAAGGCTCGCCATCTTCATCTAAGGTTTCGATAAATCTAGCTGCCCTTTCGTAAACGATTTTATACTCTTCATCAACTAAGAATAACTTTTTGTTGGTTTTTCCAACGTCAAATATGGCGATTACAGGTTTTGGCATTTCTCTTTTTTATAATCCTGTAGCTACAGTATTAGATCCACGTTGTGCAACTAGCGTTTTTCTGCAAGTTAATTCTCTATATAAATTTAATGGAGCTAACGCTGCACCAGCCCTTAATCTTGCTTCGGCAACAAGAGCTCTTAAATCGCTTCTAAATGTATGTTGTAATATTTCTTGACAAGTTACCACATCATTATTTTCTTGCGCTGAGATTAAAGCTTTTCTATCTACCAATAAAGCTTGCGCATAAGCGATCATAATGGCTTCTATAGATTGTAACAAATCTTCTAATGGATCTTTCACGTTGTGTGATGCATCAATCATCCAGCCTAAACCTGTGGCATGATCCATTCCTTTTGCATCCATTCCCTCAACCAATTCATTAAAAATTAAAAATAACTGATAGGGTTTGATGCTTCCCGTTGTTAAATCATCATCTCCGTATTTAGAATCGTTAAAATGGAAACCACCCAATTTGCCTTCCATTAACAATAAGGATACAATTTGTTCGATGTTGGCATTCGGCAAATGGTGACCTAAATCTACCAATGTGTAGGCTTGTTTACCTAATTTGTTAGCGTATAATAACGATTGGCCCCAATCTCCAACAGTTGTTGAATAAAAATTAGGCTCAAAAGCTTTATACTCTACAAACATTTTCCAATTTGCTGGCAAGGCCGAATAAATTTCTTGCAAACTGCTCAACGTGTTTTCGAAAGCTTTTCTAAAATTTAATTGACCCGGAAAACATGATCCATCTGCCAACCAAACGGTTAACGATTCTGAACCTAAAGATATACCTTGTTTAATTACTTCGATATTATGCTCAATTGCCTGTTTTCTTACCGCTTTATCTACATGTTGCAATGAACCAAATTTATAACTTACTGGCGCACCAGGCTGATCTTGAAAAGTGTTTGAATTTACTGCGTCGAACTTTAACCCGTAACCAGCGGCTAAACTTTTAATCTGCTCTGGATTTTGAGGAATATCCCAAGGAATATGTAAAGAAATAGCACCACTAGAATTGTTTAGTGCGTGTAGCAAACCAACATCTTCAATTTTTTGCTCCAAATTTGTTGGCTCTCCACCAGCTGTAGCAAAACGGCCAAAACGTGTACCGCCAGTTCCCAATGCCCAACTAGGTATCGCAATTTGAAAATCAACTAACTTTTGTATTACTGCTTCAAGATCTACATGAGACCATTCATTTTTTAAATAACTGAGCTTTTGTTCGTGCTTGCTAATTAGGATATCGTTATGTTGTGCTATTTGGTTTTTCTCGATGTTCATGAGTATTTGGTTATAGGTTAGTTTTGAACCACTGATTTACACAGATAAACACAGATCAAATTTCTTATCTGTGTTCATCCTTTGCATCCGTGGTTAATTTTTTATTTATCTCGCAAACGCCATGGCTACTCCGCCATCAACGTTTAACATATTACCTGTTGATTTGCTTAACAAGCCGCCAACAAAAGCAAAACAAGCATTTGCAATATCATCTGGTAAAATAATTTGATTAAGCAAGGTACGTTTTGCGTAATAAGCAGGCAATTCTGCAACAGTAATTCCGTATGCTTTTGCCCTTCCTTCAGCCCAACCGCCTGCCCAAATATTGCTATCGCTAATTACCGCGTCTGGGTTTACTACGTTAACACGAATATTGTCTGCACCAAGTTCTGCAGCATTTAATCTACTTAAATGCAATTGAGCAGCTTTTGCACTACCGTAACCAGCATTATTTGGTCCGCTCACTAGAGCATTTTTACTTACAATATTGATAATATCACCACCAATTTCTTGTTTTTTCATGGTTGCTGCTGCCGCTTGCGTAATAAAGAACTGACCTTTTACCAATACATCATATAACAAATCCCAATCTTTTTCGCCGTGATCGGCAATGGTTTTAGAAATTGACAAACCTGCATTGTTGATCACAATATCTATACCGCCAAAAGCTAAAGCAGCGCTATCGAAAGCTGAGTTGATATCAGCAGCACTAGTTACATCTAAAATAGCTGTACTATAGGCATCTTTACCATACAGTTTTTTAAACTCCTCACCTGCTTCTGCTAAGCGCTCTGCATTCATGTCATTTAAAATAACAACACCACCTTCGGCTACAAACTTTTTAGCAATTGCTTTCCCTATACCGCCTGCGCTGCCTGTAATTAGTGCAATTTTACCTGTTAATGGTTTAGGTTTAGGCATGCGTTGCAATTTTGCTTCTTCTAACAACCAATACTCGATATTAAATGCTTCTTGATGTGGCAATGAGGTGTATTCAGAAATTGCTTCAGCACCTTTCATTACATTAATGGCATTGATATAAAATTCTGAAGCTACTCTTGCCGTTTGTTTATCTTTAGAGAAAGTAAACATTCCGATGCCAGGATAAAGAATTACAACAGGATTGGTATCTCGAATTACAGGACTATTATCATGCTTGCAAGCCTCATAATAATCGGTATACATTTGTCTGTACGCTTCAAATGCTGGGGTTAATCTCTCTTTTAAAGTAGCAACATCTGTTAAATCTGCATCAACTGCTAAATCTAAAACCAATGGAGAAATTTTGGTGCGCAAAAAATGATCTGGACAACTCGTACCCATTGGCCCTAAACGACTTAAGTCATTTGAGTTAATGAATTCCAACACCCTTGTATCATCAGTAAAATGACCAATCATGTGTTGTTTTGATGAACATAAACCACGTAAAACTGGAGCTAAAGCAGCAGCTTGTTTTTTACGATTCTCATCAGTAGCACTCTCCAATTTTTGTCCGCCAAAAACAGGACCTTTTTTACCATAGTTTGCATTAAGATATTCAGAACAAATCTCAATCACATCTAACGTGTTTACATAACTTTCGTAAGCAGTATTGCCCCAAGTAAACAAACCATGTGAGCCCAACATTATACCTCTTATGCCAGGATTTTCATCTAAGCATTTTTTTAAAGATAAGCCCAACTCAAAACCAGGCTTTTTCCACTCAACCCAACCAATTGTACCACCAAATAACTCTTCTGTTATTTTCTTTCCGTCTTTAGCTGCCGCGATGGCAATTGCTGCATCTGGGTGTAAATGATCAATGTGTGCAAAAGGCAAAAATCCATGCAACGGTGTATCAATTGATGGTGCTTTAGAGCTTAAATCGAAAATACAGTGGTTAAATAATTCAACCATTTCATCTTCACGCTCAACACCGCGATAAATATTTTTTAGACTTCTCAATCTATCTACATAAAGTGCAGCTAACCCACTTTTTTTCAATGTTCCTAAATCACCTCCAGAACCTTTAACCCACATCACCTCAGTTTCTGAACCCGTAAGTGGGTCTTTCTCCATCAATTTACATGATGTATTTCCCCCACCATAATTGGTTAAACGTAAATCAGCTCCCAATAAATTCGAACGATAAATTAATAAGGCAACTTCATCTCCAGCCAATTTAGCCGCCTCTTCATCATCCCACAAGTAACTAACGTATTTATAACTCTTTGTATCGATTGACATTTGTATATATTTTTATTTTTTAAACTTTAATTGAATTACCGTACCCAACAATAAGTACAGATACTATAATGGTTGCAATACCAATAATGATTGTTCTAAGCGTAGCTTTAGAAACTCCTTTCCACTCGTTAAGCACAAGGCCCCAAACATTTGCAATTAGAATGATAAATGCCATGTGTAAAATCCACGAACTTGCGCCATTGCCCATTTTACTCTCGCCCATACCATAAAAGAAAAACTGTAAAAACCATGTTGTTCCGGCCAATGCCGAGAAGATATAATTTTTTAATAGCGGTGTTTTAGGATTGGTATAATCGCCAAAAGTTTTGTTTCTGGCATTTAAAATCATGCACCAAATAAAATTGGTAGTTAAACCGCCCCACAACACAACAACGTAAGTAACATTATTAGAGAAAAGGAAATTACCAGTTTCTGTCGGATTTAAAGTTTTCCATGCAGCATTCGCAATATCTGCCATTGGCTTACCTGCTTCAATACCGAAGTTAAAACAAGCGCTTAACACACCAGAAACTATCCCAACAAATAAGCCTAAGCCAAATTTATATTCTGTTTTAACTACATCACCGTGTGGATCTTTAGAATCTAATTTTAACTGTTTTTCCTTCATCATTCCGGCTTTGCCGCAAATAACAATACCAATTACACAAACAACTAAGCCCAAAAGCACCATTCGGCCCCAATCGGTAGTTAAAAACATCGTAAAAGTATCTTTGCCTTCTTTTGGGAAAACATCAAAATAAATAGAAGGTAAAATAGAGCCTAAAACCATGCATAAGCCCAATATGATTGAGCTACCAAGAGATACGCCCAAATAACGAACACCTAAGCCGTAGGTTAAGCCACCAATACCCCATAAAACACCAAAAAAATAGGTTAAGGTTAAAATACTTCCGGTAGTGGTTGCAATAATATCTCCAAAGTTTGGGATGGTTAAATAAGCTGCCAATGGCGGAACGATTAACCACGAAAAAATTCCTCCAACTATCCAATAGCTTTCCCACGACCAACCTTTAACTTTTTTGTAAGGGATGTAAAAACTACCAGAGGCAAAACCGCCGATAAAATGAAAGATTACGCCTAAAAATGCTTGCATACAATGAATATTTGGTTTACTAAAATATAAATTGCTTAAAAGTTAACTGTTATGAACTGTTATGCAATATAAATTGAAACGTATTGGAAATATTTTACCAACAAAAAAAGAGCTGTGTTGATAATTAACCACAATTAATTACATTAAATATACCTTTAAGCCAACTTAATCCTTGTATTTTTGTTTAATTGATGAATTGAATTCTTCATTATAAAAATAAAGCTTATGCCTACAAAAACAAAGGTTCCACAAGGTGATATTTTATCAATAGACATTGGCGGCACCAATATAAAATCCTGCTTATTAAGTCCGAAGGGAAAATTATTAACAGATTTTAAAAAAACACCTACTCCTAAAAACTCAACACCAGAAGAGATTTTAAAATCAATAAAAAAATTATGTGCCGATTTTAAAAAATTTGAGAAGGTATCAATCGGCTTTCCAGGTTATGTAAAAAAAGGAATAGTAGAAACTGCACCTAATTTAGCTGAAAATAAATGGTTAAACGTAGATTTAGCGCAGCAAGTTGCAGACATGTTTGGCAAACCTGTTCGCTTAATTAATGATGCAGATCAGCAAGGTTTAGGTATTGTAAGTGGCAAAGGTTTCGAAATTGTATTTACACTAGGAACCGGATTTGGTACTGCACTTTTGTTTGATGGAGAACTTTTACCTCATTTAGAATTGGCACATTTACCAGTAAGCAAAACCGAAGATTTTGATGAATTTATTGGTGATAGAGGTTTTCATAAAGTTGGTAAAAAGAAATGGAATAAGCGTTTACAATATATCATCGAGATTTACAAAACTGTTTTTAATTATGATAAGCTTTACATCGGCGGAGGTAATTCCAACGAAATTAGTTTTGATTTAGATAAGAACATTAAATTAGTATCAAATAAAGATGGAATAAAAGGTGGCGCTAAATTATGGCTTGCTAAAGAAAAATACCATGTGTTCACCGTACATCCGAAGAAAAAATAATGAGCAACATCAAATTACTTTTTTTAGACATTGGTGGAGTTTTACTGAGCGATGGTTGGAATCATTCATCAAGAAAAGAGGCGATTGAAAAGTTTAAGCTTGATCCAATTCAGTTTCCAAAAGATCATGCTGTTGCATTTGGTTTATTTGAAAATGGCAAACTTACTTTAGATCAATACCTAGAAGCGGTTATCTTTAATGTAGAAAGAGATTTTAGTAAACAAGAGTTTGCTGATTTTATGTTCAGTAAATCGACACAATTGCCAGGATTTTTACCTTGGCTAATCAATTTTAAAAAGGAAACAGGTATAAAAATCTTCTCTATTAATAACGAAGGCAAAGAGTTTAACGATTACCGTATTAAGCACTTTAAGCTTCACGATTGTTTTGATGCATTCGTCTCGTCTTGCGAAGTGGGTTTTTCGAAACCAGACCCTTCTATTTTTAAACTGGCCTTGGGCATAGCGCAAGAAGATCCTCAACGCTGTTTGTATTTTGATGATAGGGCAATTCACGTGGCTATAGCAAAGCAGATGGGTTTAAATGCACATGTGCATGAGAGCTTCGAGAAAAGTAAATCAATTTTAGAAAGTTTAATAAAAGCATAAAATGAATAAAGAAAATCAAGCAAAATTTGCCTTTGGGATGGTGGGTTTAGGTACCATGGGAAGGAATTTATTGCTAAATATGGCAGATAACGGTTTTGCAGTTACTGGCTACGACAAAAGCGAAAAAATGCTTCAAATTTTTGAAGAAGAAGGCAAAAAGCATAACCTAAAAGGATTTGCAGATATTAATCAGTTTGTTGATAGTCTTCAATCGCCTCGCACCATCATTCTTTTAGTACCAGCAGGTGCAATTGTAGACAGTGTAATTGAAGAATTACGGCCACTACTTTCAAATGGAGATATCATCATTGATAGTGGAAACTCTTATTTCGCCGATACCAGCAGAAGATATTTAGAGCTAAAGGATAAAGGCATTCATTTTTTCGGGATGGGAATTTCTGGTGGTGAAGAAGGAGCTCGTTTTGGCCCAAGTATGATGCCAGGTGGCGATAAAGAAGCTTATGCAGTTGTAAAAGATATGCTAGAAGCAGTTTCTGCTAAAGTTAATGGCGATCCATGTGTAACCTACATTGGTGCCGGTGCATCTGGTCACTTTGTAAAAATGACCCACAATGGTATAGAATATGCCATTATGCAGTTATTGGCCGAAGCTTATGAAATTATGAAAAACGGATTGGATTATGACAATGATCAAATTCAGCAAGTTTTTGAAAAATGGAATAATGGAAGATTAAAATCATTTTTAATGGATATTACCAAAGATGTTTTCTTATTTAAGGATGTGAAAACTGGTAATTTATTGGTTGATGAAATTAAAGATGAAGCAAAATCTAAAGGAACGGGTAAGTGGACATCGCAAGTTGCTATGGATGTAGAAATGCCAATACCAACTATTGATGCAGCAGTTTCTACTAGAAATTTATCTAAACTTAAAAAATTAAGAGTTGAGTTAAATGAAGCATTTGGACCAACAGAAAAAATAGAAGCTGATGCGAGTTTTATTGATGATTTAGAAGAAGCATTTTATTTTGCAATGGCAAATGCCTACGCACAAGGAATGCACTTATTGTGGAAAGCATCTATTGATTATGAATACGGCTTAAATATGTCAGAAATTGCTAAAATTTGGCGTGGTGGATGTATCATTAGAGCAGAGTTTTTAGAAGACATTTATCAAGCTTATAAAAAACAGCCTGATTTACAGCATCTTTTTTCTGACCAGAATGTACAAGCGAAAATTAAACAGAGCTTAAAAGGTACAAGAAATGTAGTTTCATCTTCAATTAATGCAGGCTTGGCTATCCCTTGTTTTGCTGCTGCTTTAACTTATTTCGATACTTTAAAAACAGGCAGAATGCCATCTAATTTAACTCAGGCACAAAGAGACTTTTTTGGCGCTCATACTTTCGAGAGAATTGATAGCGAAGGTGTATTTCACGCTGATTGGAACAAAAATTTATAATTAAATACATACCCTTTTACACTGAGCAAAGCTCAACAAATGAATACAAATTCATAAATCATGAAAAAAAAGAGTAATCTTCATCCTACTATTTTTGTAATTTTTGGCGGTACTGGCGACTTAAACAAAAGAAAACTAGCCCCAGCTTTATATAACTTATACACAGAAGGTTATATGCCAGAAAAATATTCGATTATTGGTACGGGAAGAACTTCGTTTACGGATAAAAAATACCAAGAAGAAATTTTAAGTAGCGTTAACCAATTCTCTAGAAATGGAAAAGTAAATAAAGAGCAATGGGCTGAATTTGAGCCTAACGTTCATTATTCTTCTGTTGATATAAGTGATCCAAAAACTTTTGAAAACCTAAAAAAAGAAATAGAAAAATATCAGGATGAATTTGGCGAAAATACCCAGGTAATTTACTATTTGGCTGTGGCTCCAAACTTTTTTCCGCTAATTGCAGAATGTTTAAAAAAATATAAGTTAACCGAAGATGAAGATAACAGCCGCATCGTTATCGAAAAGCCTTTTGGTCATGATTTAGAAACTGCAAAAGAATTAAACCAACTACTAAGTGGAATTTTCACCGAAAAACAAATCTATCGTATAGATCATTATCTGGGTAAAGAAACCGTACAAAACATGATGGCTTTCCGCTTTGCGAATTCGTTATTTGAGCCATTATGGAACAGAAACCACATTGAACATGTGCAAATTTCGGTAACTGAACAATTGGGCGTTGGAGATAGAGGTGGCTATTATGAAGGCGCTGGTGCTTTGAGAGATATGATCCAAAATCACCTGTTGCAATTGTTATGTTTGGTTGGCATGGAAACTCCAATAAACTACGATGCGGATGAAATTAGGCACAGAAAAGTTGAGGTTTTAAAGGCAATGCGCCCTTTTAAGCCAGAAGAAATAAGTGCCAATGCTGTTCGCGGACAATACAGCAAAGGTTGGGTAGAGGGCAAAGAAGTACCAAGTTACAGAACTGAAAAAGGGGTTGATAAAAATTCAAATACCGAAACTTTTGCAGCTGTTAAGTTTTTTATCGACAATTGGCGTTGGCAGGGTGTTCCGTTTTATTTAAGAACAGGAAAACGACTAAATCAAACCTCATCAATTATAACCATTCAGTTTAAAGATGTGCCACACCACATATTTTCTGCTGGAGCAACCGAAACTTGGACACAAAACCGTTTAATCATCAGCATACAGCCAGAAATGAGCATTCGTTTACAAGTTCAAGCTAAAAGACCTGGTTTAAAAATGGTATTAAATCCTGTTGATATGGTTTTTGATTATAAAGGGACCTATGATACAGATACTCCAGAAGCTTATGAAACTTTGCTTTTAGATGTGATGAACGGCGACCAAACATTATTTATGCGAGGCGACCAAGTAGAGGCAGCATGGGAATTGGTAATGCCTATTATTAATACTTGGGAAAGTAAAAAATCGCTGAACTTCCCTAATTATGCAGCAGATAGTTGGGGACCAGAAGAAGCCGAAGCACTAATTGCAAGAGATGGTTTCCACTGGTTTACCTTACCATTAAAAGATAAATAACAAATACATAAACCGTCGTTGCGATCAGCAGAAGCAATCTTTCCTATTAGATAGATTGCTTCGTTGTTTGAACTCTCGCAATTATGAAAAATTAAAAATATGAACCTACTCATCTATAAAACAGTCGACGAACTGAATAAAGATTTAGCCGATTACATTATCAAAATAGCAGAAATGTCTATAGAAGAAGATGATAAATTTGATTTTGTACTTACTGGTGGAAGTTCTCCTAAAGCATTGTATCAGTATTTAGCTACCGAATGCCTGCATAGAATTGACTGGGAAAAAGTATATTTCTTCTTTGGTGATGAAAGAAATGTGGCATCAACCGATGAAAATTACAATGGCTTAATGGCAAAAAAAACTTTGCTAGATCCTTTAGGTATTAAAGAAGATCATATTTTCTATGTAAATACTTCTTTGGCGCCAGAAGATGCTGCCGCTGATTATAAAAAAGCTATAGACAAACATTTTAAACATCAAGAAATTAACTTCGATTTAATTTTATTGGGCATGGGCGATGATGCACACACAGCTTCAATTTTTCCGGGTACAGATTTAGTAGAAAATAATAAGGCTACAGTTGCGGCTGTTTATGTAGAAAAGTTAAATACACATCGCATTAGCTTAACTGCACCATTAATTAACCAAGCAGATCATGTTGCATTTTTAGTTTTTGGCGAAAACAAAGCTGAAGCAACTAAACATGTAATTGGCGATGAAGAGAAAGATTTTAGCAAATATCCTGCTCAATTAATTAACCCAGTTGATGGAAAATTGACGTGGTTTACAGATGAGGCGGCTACAAGTTTATTAAGCTAACCATTTATTTCGTCTATTTATGTAGCAAACTTTATGAAATTGGCAGAGCTAAAAAATATTTTTTTTCGATATCATCCATTACTAACATACAATATTGTTGTTTGGTAACAAACAATATCTTATATTTGTAATGAAAGATAACCTTCATGTTGTTAGAAGCTCAAATAGCCAACGTTTTAGATTCCCAAAATGAAACTTTTGTAAATAAAAATTCGGGTTTACAAAGGTATAAACTACTTGACTTAAAAATTACTGAAAATTTTGCTTTAATCATTACTGGAATTAGAAGATGCGGGAAAAGTACGCTTCTTCTACAATTATTGAAAGAAGAAAAAAACGATGCTCTTTTTATAAATTTTGAAGACACACGGTTAGTAGGATTTGAAAATGATGACTTTACAAGATTAATAGCTGAAATAAAAAGAAGAAAGGTAAAAATCTTATTTTTTGATGAAATACAGCTAGTAGAAAATTGGGAGTTATTTGTGAGGCAAATGCTTGATGAAGATTATAAGGTGGTTATAACAGGTTCAAATGCGACACTCTTAAGTAAAGAATTAGGAACAAAGTTAACTGGACGACATTTATCAACTGAATTATTTCCATTTTCTTATCAAGAATTTTTATCGTTTAAACAATTAGAAAACTCTTCAAATTCATTACAAGAATATTTACAAAAGGGAGGATTTCCTGAATTCCTGAAAACAGATAATGGAATAATTCTTAATCAGCTTTTAGAAGATATTTTGAATAGAGATATTGCTGTGAGATACGGTGTAAGAGATGTATTAACATTAAAAAAATTAGCAACATACCTTATTTCTAATATTGGTAAATTAGTTTCAGGAAATAATTTAAAAGAATTGTTTGATATAAAATCTACCTCAACAATATTAGAATTTTTCTCCTATCTAGAAAATGCTTACATCATTCAATTTTTACCTAAGTTTAGTTACTCTTTAAAAAAACAAATAAGAAACCCTAAAAAAGTATATGCTATTGATTTAGGATTCTTTAGTCAAAACTCTATAATCTTTTCTGATGAAAACGGAAGACGTTTAGAAAATGCAGTATATCTATATTTAAGACAAAAATATAAGGAAATATATTATTTTCAGGAAAAAAAAGAATGTGATTTTGTTGTAGTAGAAAAAGGAAAAGCGGTAGAATTAATTCAAGTATGTTATGAGTTAAACACGCAGAATATGGAAAGAGAAATGAACGGGTTAATGGAAGCAATGGATTTTTTTGATATGCAAACTGGTAAAATCATAAGTTTTAATCAAAAGGAGACGTTTAATAAAGCAGGCAAAACAATATATGTTTTACCTGCAAATGAGTTGATGAGCTAGATCATGGACCTATTCAACTCCTCACCTCCTCAAAGTATCAATCTACTCCCATTTGATGGAACGGTGAATTACTATGGAAAGCTAATGCCACAGCAACAAGCGAATTGTTATTATGATTGCTTGATGAATAATATTGAGTGGAAAAATGATGAAGCAGTTATTTTTGGAAAACACATTACTACCAAACGCAAAGTTGCTTGGTATGGCGATCAACCTTTTGAATATACCTACTCAAATATCACAAAAAGTGCCTTGCCATGGAATAAGGAATTATTAGAGTTAAAATCATTAGCAGAAAAAAATTCTGGCGAGAACTATAACTCTTGTTTACTAAACCTCTACCATAGTGGTGATGAAGGTATGGCTTGGCACAGCGATGGAGAAAAGGACTTGAAGAAAAACGGTGCAATTGCCTCTTTAAGTTTTGGCGCAGAGCGGAAATTTGCTTTTAAACACAAGCAAAGCAAACAAACAATTTCTCTACTATTAGAAAATGGTAGCTTATTGGTAATGAAAGATGAAACCCAAACCCATTGGCTGCATCGTTTACCTCCAACAAAGTTGATAAACAAACCTAGGATCAACTTGACTTTTAGAACGATTGTTGTATAGTTTTTTAGCGTCATTGCCAGCTTGACTGGCAATCGTAATGCTATAAAAATGCTGTTCATGTTTCGCTTTAAGATTCCCGTTTTCACGGGAATGACGAAACTATACTACCAAATTCTCTTCAATCAATAAATTGATAATCCCATCAACCATACCAACTTTAGGCACATAAATTTGTTTAATACCTGCCCATTTCATCAAGGTTAAATAAATTTCGCAAGCCGGTATAATTACATCTGCCCTATCTTGGTTCAATTTCATCAAGGTAATACGCTCTTTTAGCGAGTAAGAATTTAACTCATTGTACATTGCGTTAAGCTTTGCAAAATTTAAAGGCATATCTTCCTTTTCGCCAGACATACGGAATAACTTATTGATATTTCCGCCAGTTCCGATACCTGCTAAATGTTTTAAATCTTTGGTATAAGTTTTAACCCATTCTCTCATTTCATCCCAAGTTTCATCTTTATCTTGGTTATCTAAAATCCGGATGGTACCGATATTAAAAGATTTGGAAGCTAATGGCTGCTTGTTTACAAATACAGAAAGTTCGGTACTACCGCCACCTACATCAATGTACAAATAACTTTTGTTGGCATCTAAATTTTGTTCGATATGGTTGGAGTAAATGATATTTGCTTCTCGCTGACCTTCAATTATTTCTAAATCGATATTAGCCAGCTTTTTTAGCTTTTTAATTATGTCTTTTCCATTTTCAGCCTCACGCATAGCGGATGTAGCGCAAGCTAAATAATGTGTAACCTGATAAACATCCATCAAATTTTTAAAGGCAGTCATGGTTTTAACCAAATCTTCAACCTTTTTTGGAGATATTTTATGATCCAAGAAAGCATCATCGCCCAATCTTAGCGGCACGCGAACCAGGGTATTTTTTTTAAATCCATAGCCCTTATCGTTATGGGTAATATCGGCAATTAGCAAGCGAACAGCGTTAGAGCCTACGTCTATAGCGGCATATCTCATCCTTATTGATGTTTGTTTTTTAAATAGTTATACGTTTGAATTTGTGCCCTAACTTTAGTGCTTAATCTGTTTCTATGGTATTTATTGTTGTTTAAATGATTGATATCTCTTGCCTTAACATTGTCTTGCAGCTGAAAATCAATAATATCCTTAATTTCTTGTCTAACTTCATCATCTAAAACAGGAAATCCAACCTCCACCCTGTGCTCAAAATTTCGGCTCATTAAATCTGCAGATGAAAGAAACATTTCTTCTTTGCCATTATTTCCAAATATAAAAACCCTGGCATGCTCTAAAAATTTATCGATAATACTGATCACGGTTATATTCTCACTAAAACCAACAACGCCAGGAACCAAACAGCAAATCCCTCTAACAATTAATTTGATTTTTACCCCAGCATTGCTCGCATCATACAATTTCTCTACAATACCTTCATCAGCCAAGCTATTTACCTTTAAAATCATGTAAGCAGGTTTACCACTTTTTGCAATTTTTATTTCCCGCTCTATTAGTCCGTATATTTTGTTTCTAGACTCAAGTGGCGATACAATTAAATGCTTAAAACCCTTAACCACTGTTCTTTTGTTAAGTGCATTAAAGAGTTTTAATAAATCTGCTGTGATTTCTTTTTTAGCGGTGAAAATACTATGGTCGCAATAAATTCTGGCTGTTTTTTCGTTAAAATTACCTGTAGCTAGGTTAGCGTAATAAACTGCCTTTCGCTTTTCTATGCGTTTAACTAAACAAATTTTAGAGTGAACTTTGTAATCAGTTAAGCCATAATTTACGTTCACCCCTTCTTCCATTAGCCTGTTTGTCCAAAAGATATTTGCTTGCTCATCAAACCTAGCTTTTAACTCTACCACACAATTTACTTTTTTACCGTTTTTAACAGCGTTGATGAGTGCATTCACCACTTTCGAATTTTCTGCCAAACGGTAAAGCGTTATATTTATTTCTACAACTTTTGGATCGATGGCTGCCTCACGTAAAAATAAAATAATGTAATCGTAAGATTGATAAGGTAAATTAACCAAGTAATCTTTTTCTGCCAGTTTATTAAAAATACTTTCAGTTCTGTGTAAACCCTTTACCTTTAAAGGCACACTTGGTGGATATTCTAAATCTTTACTACCCACATTAGGAAAAGCAATAAAATCACCAAAACGATGGTATCTATTACCAGGAATTAAACCCTCAGCTTCTATTTTGAGTTTGGTAACCAAAACGCCCAACATTTCAAAAGGCATAGCGGTATCATACAATAAACGCATTGGTTTACCTTTTTTACGCTTGTCTAAACTGGTTTTAAGTTCCTCAATAAATTTATCACTAACATTTTTATCAATATCTAGTTCTGCATCTCTGGTTAATTGAATAGAAAAGGCTTCGATCTGATCGTAATTAAAAACGTAAAAAATATCGTCTAAGCAATATTTGATTATGTCTTCTGCTAAAATGATAAACTTAAGCTCATTTGTTTCTGGCAATACCAAAAACCTAGGTAAAAGAACAGGCAATTCTACCAAAGCAAATTTTTCACTTTTTTTATTGCCCTTTTTGGATAAGCGAACAAAGAAATATAGACGCCTATCTTTTAACTCTGGAAAAGGCTTATCTAAATCGATAAGAATTGGAACAAGGTTAGACAAAATTTTATCTCTAAAATGTTCTCTTACAAAGCCTCCACGAGCAACGTTAAGCTGAGTATCATTTAAAATAAATATTTTGTTTTTAGCTAAACCGTTTATAAAAATATCTTGAAAAAGACTTTCGAACTTACGCTCATGCTTTACAACAACATTTTTAATTTCGTTTAAAACCTTTTTGGCGTTAAAACCGAGTAGCTCTTTTGTTTTATCATTTAGGTTAACCAGCCTACTTAAAGTGGCTACCCTTACCCTATAAAACTCTTCTAAGTTTGATGAAAAAATTGATAAAAACTTTATTCGCTCTATTAATGGGACGGTTTCATCTGCAGCTTCCTGCAAAACACGTTCATTAAAATAAAGCCAACTTAATTCTCTGTTTAAGAATGGGAGTTTTTTCTTTGGCATGTATAATCAAAAAAATCCTCCAGTTGGAGGATTTTCAAATCTGCAAATTTTAAAGTTAATTTAGTGTTAAATTAAAGCTAATTCATCAAAAATTAACGATTTACTTTTTAGTTTCTGCTTTAACTGTTGTATTGGCTTTAGCAGGAATTCCCTTATTAGCGACTTTTTTAACAGGATTATTTGTTACTGCCTTAACTACCGACTTTTTTGCTGTAGCTGCACTAGCTGAAACAGCTTTATCTGCTTTAGCAGCTGTGGCTTTAGTAGCGGTAACAGCCTTTTTAACTGGCGATTTTTTTACAGGTGTTGCAGGTGCTTTAACAGGCTCAACTTTAACACTTGTAGCAACCGGCTTGGCTTTTTTAACTGCTTTTTTTACCACTTTAGTTACTGATTTATCAACCTTTTTCATCAATTTAGAAGCATCTTTTTTAGCCAATTTTAACTTTTTAGGTGCCTCTTTTTTAGTTGATGAAGTTACATCTTCAATTTTATCTTCTACCACAGATTTAACCTCTTGAAACTTTTTAGAAAGTTTTTTAGCAGCTGCCTTACTCATTTTAGCAATATCTTCAGCAATTAATTCGGCGTTATGGCCTAAACCTTTTACTGCTTCTAAAAACTTATCGGTTAAACTTTGTTCTATTTGTTTTTTAACCGCTTTTTTAGTGGTTTTGTTTGTTACTTTACTTTTATTGGTTTTCATAATTATTTTAGCGTTTTTTGTAGGGGTAATTATATTTTACTAAATCTATTAATTTTTAATCATTTAATTTAAAATCATGCCATCTTTCGATATTGTAAGCAAAGTAGATGCTCAAACTTTAGATAATGCCATCAACAATGCAAAAAAAGAAATTTTAAATCGTTTCGATTTTAATGGCTCTAAAAGCACAATAGAATTGGATAAAAAGACAAATTCTATAACCGTTGTAACTGAAGATGATATGCGTTTAAAAGCCATTACCGATTCAATTATTTCTCGTATGATGAAACAAAATTTAGACCCAAAAAGTTTGGATTTCGGAAAAGAACATGCCGCTTCTGGAAATATGATCAGAAAAGAGATCAATATTAAGGAAGGTATTGATAAAGAGGCCGCTAAGAAAATTGTTGCTAAAATTAAAGATAGCAAAATAAAAGTTCAAGCTTCAATGATGGATGATCAGGTTCGCGTTACAAGTAAAAATATTGATGACTTGCAAAAAGTAATTTCATTGTGCAGAGGCGAAGATTTTGGGCAGCCATTGCAGTTTATAAATATGAGAAATTAGATTAGTTCATTAGCCATTGGTTCATTACGCAAGGAAAATACATTAATGGACGAATGATACTAATGAACCAATGAACTTAAATATGGAAATAAAGGATAACGGTTTTATTTTTTCTGATGATGTTAATTTAGTCGATGTTAAAGCTGTACATCATTATTTAAGTACACAATCCTACTGGGCGAAGGGAATTCCGTTAGCACTCGTACAAAAATCAATTGCCAATTCGCTTTGCTTTGGGATTTATAAGGATGGTAAGCAAGCAGGTTTTGCCCGTTGGGTAACAGACAAAGCGACTTTTGCATACCTATGCGATGTATATGTAGAAAATGATTTTAGAGGATTGGGCTTATCTAAAAAACTGATGTCGTTGATGCTATTTCATCCAGATTTGCAAGGATTAAGAACTTATTATCTTGCAACATTAGATGCACATGGTTTATACAAACAATTTGGTTTTAAGGCTTTAGCTGCACCAGAAAGAAAGATGGAAATTGTTGTAAAGGATATTTATTTAAACGAAAAAGGGAAAATATAAATTAATGCATCTTCCCTTTCCCTTGGTATATATCAAGCTATAATTTGTTTTTCTTCACCCCTTCATTCGTAATCTTAACAGGATTTATCAAACCATCTTTGTCAAAAGTCATCATATCTATACAAGTTACTCGATGATTCCCATCTTTCTCGCCCAATGGTCTTCTGTGATATACAATATACCATAAATCTTTCTTTTTATCGTGTATCACAGAGTGATGTCCCGCTCCTGTTGCAACAGCCGGATCTTGCTTTAGAATTTTTCCTATTCTTTTAAACGGACCTAATGGCGAATCAGCAATGGCATAAGCAACCGAATAATTCGGACCAGTCCAACCACCTTCGCTCCACATAAAGTAATATTTTCCATCTTTCATAAACATAAAAGAACCTTCCACATATCCTTCTGGCGTAATTTCTTTAAAGGTTGATCCATCTTCAAATGGCACAAAACCTGTAAAATCATTGTTCAGCTTTGCGATGTTACAATGAGACCATCCACCATAAATTAAATAAAACTGTCCGTCTTTATCTTTAAAAACAAACTGATCTATCGGCTGTGCCTTATTGTAAAATTTATCGATTAACGGCTTACCCAAATGATCTTTAAACGGGCCTTGAGGTTTATCTGCAACTGCTACCCCAATACCACCAACTTCATTATCGCTTTGTATATCATTTGCACCAAAAAATAAATAATATTTGCCATCTTTTTCAGTTATTGATGGAGCCCACATCGCTTTGTTAGCCCATTTTATTGATGCTGTATCGATAATTCTTTCATGCTTTTTCCAAGTAATTAAATCTTTGGAAGAAAAAGCATCCATAAAAACTTGCTCTTTGTATTTGGCAGAATAAGTTGGATAAACCCAATAAGTTTTACCAAAAATTTGAGCTTCTGGATCTGCATACCAGCCCGGGAAAATAGGATTTCCTGAAGACTGAGCTTGCGATAGCATCGGAAACATCAATAAGAGATAGATAAATCGTTTTAGTTTCATAATGCAATATAAAAAAAATGATTTAATAAATATAAACCGTCATTCCGAGGAACGAAGCAATCCTACAACTATCGCTATTTTTTTACATAACGCTCAGGTCTACTTAGCTACATGAATAACCAAAAATTTAACTACCAACCCTTAACCCAATCTTCTTGCTGCGTTGCATTTAAGAAAGTCCAAGCCACAATACGTGTAATTTTATTACCTGTAC
Source organism: Pedobacter sp. GW456-11-11-14-TSB4 (assembly GCF_059424425.1). NCBI lineage: Bacteria > Pseudomonadati > Bacteroidota > Sphingobacteriia > Sphingobacteriales > Sphingobacteriaceae > Pedobacter > Pedobacter sp. GW456-11-11-14-TSB4. Next base: position 212,489 of record NZ_JBWKZK010000003.1, on the reverse strand, counting down.
TCATTTCACTTGTTCTAATTTCTGCTACTTCTGCCCTATTGAGCATAGCATAAATACTACCTAAGTTTTCACTTTTAGATAATAAACTCGTAAACCAAAAACACTGATTTTTAAATAGTTTACTTTCTGTTATTAACTGCCCTATGAAAGCTACCTCACCACCTTTAGTCCATAATTCGGTGTTTTTACCACCAAAATTTAATATCGGATTAGTGTAATTTTTATGACCTAAGTTTCTATTTTTTCTTTGCGAACCAGCATTTGCTTCTTCTGCAGATGCGTGAAATGGAGGATTGCAAATTGTTAAATCAAACTTTTCTTGCTTATGGATGATGTTATTGAAAACTGCAGATTTTGATGGTTGCAACCTTATCTCAACATTATTCTTTAATGCTGGATTTACCTCAATAATATTTTTTGCTGATTGTACAGCTACGCTATCAATTTCTGAACCTACAAACTGCCAACCGTATTCTCTATTACCGATAATTGGATAAACACAATTGGCGCCAACACCAACATCTAAAACGCTAATTTTTTTCCCTTTCGGGATATTTTGAGCATTACAAGAAGCTAGTAAATCTGCTGCATAATGAATATAATCTGCCCTACCTGGAATTGGTGGACATAAATATCCTGTTGGAATATCCCAAAAATCAATTTGATAGAAATGTTTAAGAAGTGCCTTATTTAAAGTTTTTACTGCATCAGGGTTTGCAAAATCAATAGATTCATTACCATATTTATTTACAAATACAAAATCTTTCAGTTCATTTAAACTTTCAGTTAAAGCCTCAAAATCATACCTAGCTTTATGCTTGTTTCGAGGATGTAAACTGCTTTTTTCTGCTTCTAATTTCTTCTTATCCATTAAGCAGTTTTTACATCATCTTCACTGTAGTCTTTTATATCAGTGATGTAACCATTAAGCAATAAAAAATCGAACAATGGTTTCGCATCATCGGTAACTGGCATATTTGAAGTAGAAACCACAGTATTAGTTTTTTTATCTAAAAACGGATAAGCAAAAAGTTTTACGTTTTGGGTAAACATATCACTTACATAAGCCAAAAGCTGACTTGTATAATTTTCTCCAAAATTTTTAGAATTGAATACGAATTTCAAGTTGTTGATGTTTGTAGAAATACCAACACTTTTAGGCTTGCATCTGCTTAAATATTTTGCTAATCTATTGTGGCGAGTAAAGTTAGAAACGATAACCAAGTTGCCCGTAGCGCACATTTCTTCAGCCCTCAAAGCAACTGCTTCTAAATCAATATCATCTGGAGTTTCTTGATCGTTAGTTAACACATTAGTCAACAGCACTTCAATCATAACCGCTAAATTACCATCTTGAACTTGGTTGGTGCGCTTAAATTGATCGGTTGCTTTGTTAAATAAATTAAAGTTGGGCAATGATTTCTGACCATATTTGGTTCTCAAAATCATAATATCTTTTTTGTAAAGGAGGTCTTTTGCCTGTCTAGGGTGACTATCTTCATCAAAAATTGCGGCTGCAGAAAAATCTTTCATAATTAAATAAAGATTAAGCAACATATTATTCACTCCTTCAAAAGCTGGGCCTTTAACCGATATCAAGTCAATTTCAACAGAGCCTACAGTTAAATTATCAACCAATGATTCTATCATCACCTTTGGTTCATGATAATGATAAAAAGCAGCGTACACTAAATTTACGCCAATAATACCCAAAACACGCTGTTGCATGTTTACATCGGTATCAAACAACCTTACATGAAAAAATATTTCATTTGGTAAACCTCCAGGTTCTGTTTTAAAGCATATACCAACCCAACCATGAGGCTCATTTGTACGTTTAAAATTTAAAGTTGTAACTGTATTTGCAAAGGCGAAAAAGGTACGATGATCGTATTTCTCTCCCTGTAAACGTTCATTAAGTAAACTAAATTCATGCTCAAGCATCCTTAACAATCGGTTTTGACTAACGTATCTGCCCGAAGCTTCCGCTCCATAAATGGCATCACTAAAAGTCATATCATAGGCCGACATGGTTTTAGCAACGGTACCAGCGGCTGCTCCAGCTGTAAAAAAATTACGTGCTACTTCTTGTCCAGCTCCAATTTCGGCAAATGTGCCATAAATTTTTTCGTTCAAATTTATCTTTAGCGCCTTACGCTTGGTATCAAGAATTTCTCTTTCCATGGTGCAAAAGTAACAAATTGGTTCATTAGTTCAATTGTTCATTTACATCATTTGGTTATTAATCATAGGTTCATTAGTCTCATTGGTTGATTGGTTTACTCATCCAGCCAAGTGAACAAATGATACCAATGAACTATATTAAAAGAAAAGGCGACACCTTCGATATCGCCCTTTCAACCTTAAACTTAAACTAAATTAATCATTGTTATGAAACTACAATTTCTTTATGCGTATTTTTTGCTTCATCTTGTTTACCAATGGTGATATTTAAGATCCCATTAACGTACTCAGCACTAATTTTTTCTGCATCAACACCTTCTGGTAAAATAAATGATCTAGCAAAAGATGAGTATTCGAACTCTTTTCTGCTGTAATCTTTTTGAACATTTGCATCAATCTTTTTCTCAGCCCAAACAGAAAGGTTATCTTTCTTTAAATCAATTTTAAAATCTTCTTTACTTAACCCAGGTGCCGCCAACTCAATTTTATACTCGTTTTCATTCTCATAAATGTTCACGTTTGGCACTTTATTTATACCTTGATTTTTATTTAATGCATCGCTAAACAATGAATCAAAAACGTTGTTAAAGTATGGTGCGGTATTTCTGGTTTTGTTGTTAAATTTTACTAAAGTCATTTTTATATCCTCCGTTTTTTATTTTAAATTATAATTGTTCATATTCAAACCTTATTCCAATCCGATAAAATATGTTATTTAAGTCATTTTGGCGCAAAAAAGAAAAATCAACAGACAAAAAGTCAGTAAACTTGAGTAATAAAGACAGTTTTAAGTATAAAACCAGTTTAGAAACACGTTTCGCGGATTTCGATATGATGGGACACGTGAATAATGCTGTATATTTTACCTACATGGAAATGGGACGAACCAAATATTGGGGACACGCCATTAAATGGGATTGGCAAAAAAATGGAGTTGTAATTGGTAACGCTTCTATAGATTACATCAATCCAATATTTATTAACGATAAGATCCACATCTACGTTAAAACATCAAGAATTGGCAATACAAGTTTCGACTTAGAATACTTAATAGTTAAAGAGCAAACTGGCACAGAAGTAATTTGCAGTAGAGGAAAAACCGTTTGTGTTGCTTTTGATTATGCCACAAAAAAACCAACACCAATACCCGAAAAGGAAAAAGAAAAAATGATCAGTTTTGAACAGCTACCTTAAATAGCTTTATAACTTAATTGAACAAATGAACTACCTATTTCTCCTGGCATAGGCGGGTTCATTTTTTTTATACCAACTACAGCTGTTTTTATATAAGGATATTTCGAAATTAGCTCATCAATAATATTTTTAACTACTGTTTCTAATAATTTTTGCGTCTGCTGCATCGCATTGATTATAATTAAATTGATGTCTTCGTAATTTACGGTAACGTTTAAATTCTCCGTATCATTATTCGGTACAAATGTTACCTCAACATCTACAGAAAAATGACTTCCTATGAGTTGTTCTTCTGGATAAAAGCCATGAAAAGCTTTAAATTTCACATCTTTTAAGGCAACAGTTTGTATAAACATTGGGTTTAAATTATTTAAAGTGATATTTCTTGTTTGAAATTAAAATTTAACTCAATTTCATTGGTGATTACACTAAATTATTAACTTTGGAACAATCACTTACATAACCAAATATAGTGTAAAACATGAACAAATCAGCTAAAAAAGACCTTTACGAAGCCCCAGATTATTACCAGTTAGATGAATTATTATCAGAAGAACATCTATTAATCCGTTCTACGGTAAGAGATTGGGTAAAAAAAGAAGTTAGTCCAATTATAGAAGATTATGCACAAAGAGCAGAGTTTCCTAAACATTTAATAAAAGGATTAGGAGAAATTGGTGCATTTGGTCCAACTATACCTGTTGAATATGGTGGCGCAGGATTAGATTATACCGCCTACGGTATCATTATGCAAGAAATTGAACGTGGTGATTCGGGCATTCGCTCTACCGCTTCTGTACAAGGCTCTTTGGTAATGTATCCAATTTACGCTTACGGAACCGAAGAACAACGTAAAAAATATTTACCAAAATTAGCCACAGGCGAAATGATGGGCTGTTTTGGTTTAACCGAGCCAGACCATGGATCTAACCCTGGCGGGATGGTAACCAACATTAAAGACAAAGGCGATCACTATTTGTTAAATGGTGCCAAAATGTGGATTTCGAATGCTCCATTTGCAGATATTGCAGTAGTTTGGGCAAAAGATGAAGAAGGCAAAATACGCGGGCTAATTGTTGAACGTGGGTTGGAAGGATTTTCTACTCCTGAAACGCACAACAAATGGAGTTTAAGAGCATCAGCTACGGGAGAACTGGTATTTGATAATGTGAAAGTTCCTAAAGAAAATATTTTCCCTGACATAAAAGGTTTAAAAGGCCCATTGGGTTGCTTAAACCAAGCTCGTTACGGTATTGCTTGGGGCGCTTTGGGCGCTGCTATGGATTGTTACGATACTGCTTTAAGATATTCAAAAGAACGTATTCAATTTGGCAAGCCAATCGGCGGATTTCAATTACAACAAAAGAAATTGGCAGAAATGGTAACTGAAATTACTAAAGGACAGCTTTTAGTTTGGCGTTTAGGTGTTTTAAAAAGCGAAAACAGAGCAACCGCAGAACAAATTTCTATGGCAAAACGTAACAGTGTTGAAATTGCATTAGATATTGCTCGTAATGCCCGTCAAATGTTAGGCGGAATGGGCATTACTGGTGAATATTCAATCATGAGACACATGATGAACCTTGAATCTGTGGTAACTTACGAAGGAACTCATGATGTTCATTTGTTGATCACCGGTATGGATGTAACTGGTTTAAATGCGTTTAAATAAATCCTGATGAAGAACTATAAAAAATACTTACCCCTACCAGCACCACCAGATGAAGTTTATTTAGCTTTAACTAAAGCGCAAAGCATACAATTATGGACCGGTGCCGAAGTTGAATTTACCGAAGAGCCAGGCACTGAATTCTCTTATTGGGATGGTGATATTGTAGGCAAAAACATAGAATTTGAGTCTAATAAAAAAATTGTTCAGCAATGGTATTTTGGCGAGGGTGGCGAACCTTCAATTGTTACCATCAAATTGCATGAAGACAAAAAAGGAACCTCTTTAGAATTTAATCAGACCAACATACCTGATGAGGATTACAAAGATTTTACAGAAGGCATAGAAGAATACTTTTTAGGAGGATTGGCCGATTTCTTCGAAATTGAATTGTAATGATTAGTGAATTAGACAACTTTTACTTAAAATTTGAGGAACCTACTCAAGGTTGCTTATTAGCTTTAAGAAATCTTATTTTAAAACACAACGAAAATATCACTGCAGAATGGAAGTACAAACTTCCATTTTTTTATTTTAAGGGAAAAATGCTTTGTTATTTGTGGATCCATAAAAAATACAAACAACCGTACATTGGTTTTGTAGATGGTGGACTAATTGATCATCCAGATTTACTAAAAGAAAAAAGAGCTCGAATGAAAATTTTGCTTATAGATACCGAAGCTGATTTGCCAATGGAAAAAATTAATAATATCTTAACCTTAGCAATATATATTTGTACAAATAAGAAATAAATTTTTCTTTTCATGAAATTCAATTACGCTCTTTCTCTATTTGCAATAGCTAGTTTATTTTTAGCTTCTTGTTCTACCCCTTCTTATTTTGTACCGGCACTGGCCGGAAATGACATTTCTTATCTTCCTAAGCCTATGGAATCAGATTCTGTTAAATCGAAGAATTACGTTAGTGCTAGCATAGCTGGTTTATCTTTGCCATATGGCACAGGAGATGTAAATATTGGCTTTTTAAACTTTAGTAGAGGATATACTTTTAAAAACATAAATATTGGTTATGGCGCTTATGGCTTTGCCGGATCTACAAGTTATGACAGTAATTTTTATGGAAATGACAATAAAGTTGAAGGTTTTGTTGGCAAAGGAATTTTTGGCGGTGGTTTAAGATCATCAATTGGCTATTACGACAATGCAGGCAATGCAGAATTTAGAATTTTAAGCTGGGAAAATTCATTAAGTTTTGAGAATGGAAATTATTCGAAATTTAGAAAAGAAGTTTATCAGTTAAATGATCCTGACATTATAACCTCAGGCAAAACTACGTTGTATACAACAGGCATTTCTACTGAAATTATTTGGCATCCCAAAAAAAACATAAATAACCATTATGCATTTAGGTTATTTTATGGTTTTACGCCAGGTTTAAATGAAAGTTTTAATAGAGGCATTTTTGAAGATAAGCCAAAAGGTGGTGCTTTCAATTCTTCAGTTTATTTTAAAATAAGTAAGTTTTATGGGATTTTTGAAACTGGCATCAGCAGAGGCGCTAGTGCAAAATTTAGTTTAGGCTACTCATTTTAATATTCTTCAAACTTTTAAACCTCATCATGTGTTCATCAATTAAAGCAAAAAATTATGGGCAAATCATTTGGTATTGGATTAATTGTACTTGGTATTGTATTGTTAATTTGGACAGGCTTTACATACACCAAAAAAGAAAAAGTAATTGATGCAGGTCCTATTCAGGTTTCTGCAGATAAAGAAAAATCGGTAAACTGGCCACCATATGTTGGCGGCATCGTTTTAATTGCTGGTGTAATTGTTTTTGTTGGTTCAAGGAAGAAGTAAAATGAAATTCGTCATTTCGACAGAGCGCAGCGACGGGAAATCTTTTAAGTAAAATAGTAATTGTATCTATGTAAAAGATTTCTCGATCTCAAAAAGCTTATTTAGAAACGACTATTAGGCTATATATCCTCACTAGAAACCGTAGCAATAGTTTCTCTTAGATTATAATGAGAAGCCATAACCTCTCCGTAAGCTCCAGTACTTCTAATCGCGATTAAATCGTTTCTTAGGGTTTCAGGCAATTCAACTTCTTTACCAAAACAATCGGTACTCTCGCAAATTGGACCAACAACATCGTATTTTGTTGAGATGTTATAAGTGAGATTTGAGATTTGAGAAATATTCTCAATTTTATGATATGCTTGATAAAGCGCTGGTCTCATCAATTCTGTCATCCCTGCATCTAGCACCAAGAAATTTTTCTTCTTTCCATTTTTAACATATAAAACTCTGCTAATCAACGATGAGCATTGACCAACCAAAGCCCTACCCAACTCAAAATGAACTTCTTGATACGGTTTGATTTCCAGAAAATCAGAAAATATTTTAAAGTAAGCTTCAAAATTTGGTATTTGTTGATTTGGATTGTGATAATCAATCCCTAAACCACCACCCACATTTAATATGGTAACTTTAAAACCATGATCTTCGAACCAAGCAGCAAATTCGTTTACGCGAACGCACAGATTTTTATAAACATCTAGATTGGTAATTTGTGAACCAATATGAAAATGAATCCCTATAAATTCCAAATTTGCAGAGATATTCAATACATCGGCACAAGCCTGCATATCCCAAGAGTTTACGCCAAATTTATTTTCATCTAAACCAGTGGTGATGTTTGCATGCGTATTTGCATCAACATTTGGATTTATTCTAATGGCAACCTTCGCAATTTTTTGTTTTTGCTCTGCAAGCTCATTAATTACCGAAAGTTCTTGAACTGATTCAACATTAAAACAGAATATATCTTTATCTAATGCATCATTAATTTCTTTATCAGATTTACCTACGCCCGCAAAAACAACTTTATCATTTTTAAAGCCAACTTCAATCGCTCTGCTTACCTCGCCACCACTTACACAATCTGCTCCAAACCCAACGGCTTCAATTTTCTTTAAAACTATCGGATTAAAGTTTGCTTTCATCGCATAATGCACATGAAACTGATGAGCATCGGCAGCCTTTTTACAAGCGTTTAACGTACTTTCAAGCAAATTTAAATCGTAATAATAAAATGGAGTTTCTAATTTAGAAAAATGTGCTATATCTTTATCGGAAAACATACTCTTGAAATTTCTATTAATAATTTTTTTGGTCTTTATAACCGTGGTTTATATTGGCAATTACATCGACTACAGAAAAGGCAATATTACTCGTGCAGAATTTGAACGAAGAATAAGATTTACCATTCTATTAGCGCTAATTATCATCTTTCTTTATTTCTTCTTTCGGAAAAAATAATTATTCAAATATTCTGTTATGTAAGCTTCTTAAAGCTTCTACTTTATCGTCTGTATTAACCAATAAAGAAATATTGTATGCACTGCCACCGTAAGAGATCATTCTAACCGGTATATGCTTAATAGAGTCTAAAACTTTAGCTGCATAACCATGTTTTTCTGCACCAAAATCGCCCACTACGCAAACAATAGATTGATTTTTATCTATTTCTACAGATCCAAAAGAGTTTAATTCTTTTACTATTTCCTCTAAATTATCAGTAAAATCGATAGTTAATGATACAGCAACTTCAGAAGTTGTAATCATATCGATTGGCGTTTTATATCTTTCGAAAATTTCAAAAATTCTCCTTAAAAAACCATAAGCCAAAAGCATTCGGCTCGACTGGATTTTGATAGCAATAATACCATCTTTAGCAGCAATAGATTTAATTTTACCTTTTTCGCTTTCGGTACTAATCACAGTTCCCAAAGCTTTTGGCTCCATCGTGTTTAACAAACGAACAGGGATTTTATATTTCTGTGCCGGAAAAACCGATTGTGGATGTAAGATTTTTGCACCAAAATAAGCCAACTCAGCAGCTTCATCAAATGACAAATGAGAAATTGGCTTGGTACCTTTTACAATTCTTGGATCATTATTATGCATTCCATCAATGTCAGTCCATATTTGAACCTCTTCTGCTAAAATTGCTGCACCTAACAACGAAGCTGTGTAATCACTTCCGCCTCTGCGCAAATTATCAACTTCGCCAAAGCTGTTTCTGCAAATAAAACCTTGGGTAATAAATAAATTATTGCCTTGATACTGTTCTAAAATTGGCGATAGGTGTTTAGTAGTAAATGGAATATCTGGCTCATTATCCTCATCAATTTTCATAAAATCTAAAGCCGGCAAAAGCACAGATGGTACTCCAATCGATTTTAAATAGATATGATATAAAGTAGTTGACAACAATTCACCTTGCGCCAAAACCACTTTATCTTCCACAGATGTGAATATATCGTTAGCTAACGATTGTAAAAAATTAAAATGATAATCAACAACTTCTTGACCTTGTTCTCTAAAATCGCCTTCTGGCAATAACTCAATCACAAAATCATTGTACTTTTGGTGTAACGCCTTTATTAATGTAGTTGCCTCCTGCTTTTGTTCCTTCAATAATTTAGAAGAAATTTCTACCAAACTATTTGTTGTACCAGACACAGCTGATAAAACTACGATTTGCTCTTCTGCTGGATTGATGATATCCAACAATTTTTTCATGCGCTCTGGGCTACCTACAGACGTACCACCAAATTTTAATATCTTCATTTTATTTTTAGAATGCGTTTTTTTCTTAATATTGTAACGGGGCGTGAAAATAGTGAAAAGACTGCTAAATTTCGCCTAAATGACAAAATAAAATTCTGATAGCGTTAGCGTAAATTGTCGTGAACAATTTTTATTTTGTTTTGTAGTATGTATAAAAAAATCAATCAAATACTGTATGCAATTAGAACAATCTACCTTAAATACCATAAATACATGGTTAAATGGCAATTACGACCAACAAACTAAATCAGAAATTCAATCTTTATTAAATAACGAATCAACTACAGAATTAACTGATGCTTTTTATAGAAGTTTAGAATTTGGTACTGGCGGATTACGCGGAATTATGGGTGCAGGCTCAAACCGTATCAACAAATATACCATCGGTACTGCTACACAAGGTTTAGCCAATTACCTAAATAAAAAATACAAAGGTCAAGAAATTAGTGTAGCAATTGCTCACGATAGCAGAAATAATTCTGATGTTTTCGCAAATATTACTGCCGATGTATTTTCGGCGAACGGCATAAAAGTCTACTTTTTTAATGCGCTAAGACCAACTCCTGAATTATCTTTCGCCATTAGAGAATTAGGCTGCAAAAGCGGTGTTATGTTAACAGCCTCTCATAACCCAAAAGAATATAATGGCTACAAAGCCTATGGCAATGATGGCGGACAGTTTACTTCTCCAGATGATAAAATGGTGATGGATGAAGTTGCCGCTATTAAAAGTATTGATGAAGTGAAGTTTGATAGAGTTGATGCGAACGTAGAAAGCATTGGCGAAAATATTGATAAACTTTATTTAGATAAAATTACAGCACTTTCGGTTTCTCCGGATGCAATTGCTCGCGAGCACGATTTAAAAATTGTTTTCTCTCCTATTCACGGTACCGGAATTACTTTAGTACCACAAGCTTTAGCACAATTTGGATTTACCAATGTGCAAATAGTTGAGGAGCAAAGTGAACCAGATGGTAACTTCCCAACAGTTGTTTACCCTAATCCAGAAGAAAAAGAAGCTTTAACACTAGCTTTAAAGAAAGCTGCAGAAATTGATGCCGACTTAGTTTTAGCAACAGATCCGGATGCTGACAGAGTTGGTATTGCGGTTAAAAATAATGATGGCGAATTTGTATTGCTAAATGGTAACCAAACTGGAAGTTTATTGATCAATTACTTATTAACCGCTTGGCAAGAAAAAGAAAAACTAACTGGAAATGAATACGTTGTATCAACTATTGTTACTACAAGTTTAATTAAAGCCATTTGCGATGCCAAGGGCGTTGAGTATTTTAATACCTTAACAGGATTTAAGTGGATTGGACAAGTGATGACCCAAAATGAAGGTAAAAAAACTTTTATTGCTGGCGGTGAAGAAAGCTATGGTTATTTAATTGGCGATTTGGTACGTGATAAAGATGCGGTAATTTCATGCGCATTTATTGCTGAGATGACCGCCTTCTACAAAGATAAAGGCAGCAGTTTATATCAAGCGATGATTGATATGTATGTAACTTATGGAATGTACAAAGAAGATCTGGTATCAATCACTAAAAAAGGTAAAACTGGCGCTGAGGAAATTAAAGCGATGATGGAAAAATTCAGAAATAATCCACCTGCAAAATTAGGCGGCTCTGATGTAGTTACCTTAAAAGATTACGAATTAAATAAAGAAACTGACATTAAAGCTGGATCGAGTAAAGAATTAGGTTTCCCTAAATCTGATGTGCTGCAATTTATTACCGAAGATGGCAGTATTATTTCTGCCCGCCCAAGTGGTACAGAACCAAAAATTAAATTTTATTGCAGTGTAAATACGCCTTTGGCAGCCGCCGAAGATTTTAAAGCTACTGAAGAAAAATTAGCGGATAAAATAAAAGCAATTATGGAAGATTTGCAGGCATAATTGATATCTAAGTGGTTTAAAGATTTATTGTAGAAAAATTAAAATGCTAAAATGCAAAACATTTTGTCATCCAGAATGCAGTGAAGGATCTCTTGTCGTGAAATTCCTCGTTCCTCGGAATGACAAAACTGCATATATTAGGAAAATCCAGTTGTTCGTAATAGAACAAGAATTAAAAAGGTTGGTGCATTTCGCATCAACCTTTTTTTGTCAACCTAATCACAGATTTTGTAAAATTAATGACAAAAAACTAAACCCAATAGCTACATTTGCAGCAATGACAGCGTTTAGAAAAATTATTGCGATTTTTTTATTACTCGGAATTGTTGCCAATAGCTTCAATCAATGGCTGTTATTTTCTTCTTATACTGTAAATAAAGAATACATCTCTACCGTTTTATGTACCAATAAAGACAAACCACACTTACATTGTGATGGTAAATGTTTCTTGGATATTAAATTAAAAGAGTTGGAGAAGAAAAACAAACAAGAGCAAGATAATTTAAAAAGGATGATAGAAACATTGGCCCCTGCTCAAGCTAATCTACTTCCCCAAGTTTTCGAAACTTATCTTGAACTGCCATCAACTCCTTACTTGCTACGACAACCATATGGTAAAGTAGTGTCTATATTTCAACCGCCAAAAACGGCTTAAATATTATTTCTTGCTATAAATTTTTCTGTTTTCAGCTCTGCTGGATATTTAAAGAAGTTTCGTCATTGCAATTCCGATTTTCCATCGGGAGTGTTAATTCATTTATGATCCATCTGGAGGAATAACTACTTTTTGATTAGCTATTAATAGCCTATTCAAACATTTTCAGCAAGAAATAATCATCCTTTTTTAGCGAATGCTAAATCCCAAAAATTAAAACGATTAGATGAGTAAAATCATCAATCAATATCATAACACCTATAAATTCAACTACTTACCTATCAAATTTTAGGGTAAGTGATTATATGAAAAAATTATTATCTATTATATTATTAGCTACTGTTTTATTTACATCATGCGATAAAAACGAAGAACCATTGGCGGTTGCAGAAACCGAAGGAACTGCGTCTGTAACCTTTGATGCTGTTTTCGGAACTCAAGATTTTGCATTAAACAAAGATTTTGTTGCAGGAACAAAAACTTACAACTTCAATAAATTTAGATATTGGATTAACAATGTTACCTTGATAAATGCAAAAGGTTAAGAGTTTAAAATCCCAAATTCTTACTATTTAATTGAAGAAACCGCTGCAGTTCCTGTACAAGAAGGCGCTTTTACCTACCCAGCTACCAAGCGTGAGACTGTGAACTTGCAAGGAATTCCGGCAGGCGATTACAAATCTATCAAGTTTAATATTGGTGTAGAAAGCAGATACAACGATAACTTGAGTTTACAGGTTGGCGAACTTTCACAGTTAAACGGCATGACAAATATTTCATGGATGTGGATGACCAGCTATATTTTTAGCTCAATTGGTGGTAAAATTACTGAAGGTACTACCACTAAAAATATGTTGGTAGAAACTGGTTTAAATGCAAACCATAAAACAACAACAATAGATTTTCCAACTGCTTTACGTATCGGTTCTAGCAAACAAACTTCCATTGTTTTAACTACAGATGTTGCAAAAGCAATTGATGGTGTTGATGTTTTCGCTAATCCAGTTGTTGGGGCTAGCAAAGCAACTATCATGGCATCTGTTGCTACTAATTACGCAATCAAAGTTTTTACAGTTAAATCTGCAAACTAAAAAAATGATGGGTTTAATTGCTAAAAAGCGGTTTATTTACCTTATAACATTGGTTTTAATCATCATCTTTTCTTGTAAAAAAGAAGAGGTGATGGTAACCGATGAAACACCCCAAGCAGTAAGATTGGAGGTACCTGCTAATTTCCCAAAATATTCTGATGATTTGGATAATCCATTAACTACAGAAGGAATAGAGTTAGGCAGGTTGCTGTTTTTTGACACCAGACTTTCGGGCAACAATAAACTTTCATGTGGTTCTTGTCACAAACAAAATATTGCTTTTAGCGATGCTATTGCATTAAATAATATTGGTGTTTCTGGTAAAACGCTCGACCGTCATTCTCCAACTTTAATCAATTTAGCATGGGCCAACAATGGTTTATTTTGGGATGGTGGAGTAACAAACCTCGAATCGCAAGCCTTTGCACCTTTAACCAGTGCCGATGAGATGCACCAAAATTTAACAGAACTGGAATATGAGTTGAAACAAGTAACAGATTATGTAAAAAAGTTCAAGCTTGTATTTAATGATGAAATTAAATCGGCCAATGTTGTAAAAGCCTTGTCTCAGTTTCAGCGAACTTTAATTTCTGGCAATTCCAAGTACGATAAATACATTAGAAAAGAGGATGGTGCAACGTTAAGCAACCTGGAAACAACTGGCCTTAACCTCATCAATAGCAAATGTAAAAGATGCCACGCTGGCGAACTATTCACAGATAATGGTTATCACAATAACGGATTAGATGCAACATTTAATGATGAGCATGAGGGTATTTACCAAGGCAGATACAGAATAACCCACAATCTGCTAGATGTGGGAAAATTTAAAACACCCACCTTGCGAAACATAATGTTAACTGCCCCATATATGCACGATGGTAGATTAAAAACTATTGATGATGTTTTAGAACATTACAATACAGGATTAAAAAGCTCCGAAACAATAGACCATCAACTTTTCCAAAACGATAACCAACTAGGTATACCACTCTCAACAAATGAAAAAGAGGCAATAAAAGCTTTTCTTCATGCACTAACTGATAATGACTTTATCAGCAATAAAAAATTTAGTAATCCTAATTAAATATCATGAAACAAATCAATATAAAACAAACACTCCTCACTATTTGCACTATTATATTATTAGCATCATGTGCTAAAACTGAAGATCCTGCACCAGAATTTAAAGAAGAAAACCTAGCTCCTTTTTCTATAGAGTTCGACAATATTGTTGGCGAAAGAACTTTGTCTATTAATAATACTGGTAGTTTATATACAAATGCGGCTGGAGAAAGATTTTCTATTTCAATGTTGCAATATTTTATTAGCAACATTAAGGTGGCAACAGCCGATGGTAAAACCTACACTGTACCACAAGAAAAAAGTTATTTTTTAATTAATGGGGCAGACAAAACTACACGTTTTACAAAAGTAGAAGTGCCTGAGGGAGATTATACCAAAGTAACTTTTACACTTGGTATTGATAGTTTACGCAGTACGATGGATTTATCGAAGCGAACAGGAGTTTTAGACCCTGCCGCTGGCGGAGGACACGATGGCGGAGGAATGTACTGGGGATGGAATTCCGGCTACATCTTCTTTAAATACGAAGGTAACTCCAATGTAATTTCTGATGATGTAAATGGTGATCCAACTGGTAAAAAACAGTTTAAATACCACATCGGTGGATTTGGAGGTTATAGTGCGCCTACCATTAACAACATCAAAACTATTACGGTCGATTTAACAACAGCAGGTATTGCTAAAGTTAGAAAAGACAGACAAAGTAACGTACACCTTTTTGTAGATGTAATGAAGGTTTTTAATGGTAAAAATGCCTTCAGCATTGCTGCACACCCAAATGTAATGTTTAGCAATTACAGTACAAATATTGCAGCAAACCTTACAGAAATGTTTAAACACGACCATACTGAAAACTAATCATCATGAATAAAAAACACTTATCGGTTTTATTTTTTATGGGATTAATAGTTTTTGCCTGTAAAAAAAGTGAACCTATTATTGATCAAATTGAAACCTTTATCGGTTTCCAAAAGCCGGTTAATTTTCCAGATCCGGTTTACAACTTTGCCAATAATAAAGTAACTAAAGAAGGCTTTGAATTGGGCCGTGCTTTATTTTATGAGCCAAGATTATCTCGCAACAATACCATCACCTGTGGTTCGTGCCACATTCAATCCTCAGCTTTTACACAACATGGGCATGATGTAAGTCATGGTATTGATGACCGTTTAGGAACACGTAACTCACCTCCTATTATGAACTTGGCTTGGAGCAAAGCTTTTAATTGGGGTGGTGGTGTTTTTGATTTAGACTTACAACCAATTATCCCGATTACTACACACGAAGAAATGGACGAAAACCTAGAAAATGTGTACAATAAATTGAGAGCCATGCCTAAATACACCAATATGTTTAAGGCTGCATTTGGTACAGAAGAAATCAACACCGCTCGTTTTATGAAAGCACTTTCTCAATTTATGGTCATGTGTATCAGCAGCAATTCTAAATATGATAAAGTATTGAGAAAAGAACCTGGATTTTCTTTTACAACAGAAGAATTAGAAGGCTATACCATTTTTAAAGAAAAATGCGGCTCTTGCCATACTGAACCATTATTTACCGATGGCTCATTTAGAAACAATGGTTTAGGTATTAGTCCGGTTAACGATAAAGGTTTATTTGCAGGTACATTGGTTGAAACCGACAAATATAAATTCAAGGTTCCATCATTAAGAAACTTGAGATATACCGCTCCATATATGCACGATGGTAGATTTTTAAGTTTAAATGGCGTTTTAACGCATTACAATTCGGAGGTTGTAGCAACCCAAAACCTTGATCCATTACTAAAAGGAAGCAAGCTAGGTATTGCTTTAAACGAAACCGAAAAAACAAAAATTACCGCTTTCTTAAATACACTTAATGATGAAGATTTCATCAATAACAAGCTTTTAGCAGAACAATAATAAAAATGAAATTGAAATTAATCATCGCGTTAGCAACAATATCCTTCAGTTTTACTGTAAAGGCATGTGACATTTGTGGTTGTGGCGTAGGCAGTTACTACATCGGCATTTTGCCAGAATATAATAAGCGTTTTATAGGCCTAAGGTATCAATATAAAACCTTGCAAACTCATTTAGGACCTACGGGTCAACGCACACCAATTTCTACTGATGAAACCTATCAAAGTGCCGAGTTTTGGGGCGGGTGGAACATCGGGAAAAAATTTAGGGTTTTAGCTTTTGTACCTTACAACTTTAATGAACGTATAAATCAGGATGAGCGTGGCACTAAAAATGGCTTGGGTGACGTAGCTTTAATGGGCTATTACAACCTTTTTAATAAAACTGGCACATTGGGTAGTAAACTTTTGGTGCAATCATTATGGCTTGGTGCTGGCGTAAAAGCACCAACAGGCAAGTATGAGCCCAGCGAACGTTTAGCTTTGCAGGATTCGCCAAATAACTTTCAGCTGGGTACGGCTAGTACAGATTTCACATTTAATGCAGCTTATGATATCCGCCTGAATGATTTGGGTTTAAATGCCAATGTAAATTACAAAGTCAATACCGAAAATAAATTTGATTATAAATATGGTAATAAACTGACTACTAACCTATTGGCTTATTATAAATTTAGGCTGTTTCATAGTTTTACAATAGCACCAAATGCTGGTATTCTGTACGAAACATCTGCCAAAGATTTTGAGAGCGGTAAATATGAAGTTGAGGTTTCTGGAGGACATTCGTTAGCGGCTATTGCCGGAGTTGAGTTTGCTTTAAAGGGCATTTCTTTTGGTGCCAATTATCAAAATATCAGATCTCAAAATTTAGCTGGCGGAAGAGCTTTTGCTGGCAATAGAATAATGACACACATTTCAATCCCATTTTAAAAATTAAATAACATGAAAAAACTAATTATAATCTCTGCAATAGCAATTTTTGCTGGTGCCTGTAAGCCAAAGGCTGATGTAACAACCATAAAAGATGAAACAATGAAACTGCATGATGTAGTAATGGCAGATCATAGCAAAATCATCGGCAACCAAATGAAAATAGACACCCTACTGAAAAACTTGGGCAAATTAAAAACTAAATTTCCGGCAATTGATACCGCTGAAGAAAAAGTAGAGATGCAAAAATTGATGACCGATTTAGTAAAAGCTGAAGAAAGCATGAACAATTGGATGCACAATTTTAATGGAGATTTTAAAAATGAAGCCGATACTACTGTATACAATTACTACAAAAACGAACATGATAAAATTGCTAAAGTAAACGAATTGTATCAAACAGAAATCAAAAAATCAGATACTTATCTATCCAAATTTAAAAAATAATGAAAATAGCAAAATTGATGTTATTAGCTGTTATAGTTGTCATTACAGCATGTAGCAAACCAGAAAAACTCCCCTACCTGCAAATGGAAGTTGTTGCTAAAGAGGTTGATGGAAAAATAGTAGAGGACACTACTTTTAGAACTATACCTGACTTTAAACTCTACAATCAGGATAGTGCTGTGGTGACTTTAAAAGATTTCGATAATAGCATTTACGTTGCCGATTTCTTCTTCACCTCTTGCCCTACCATTTGCCCTACTATGTACCGTAATTTATTTAAGGTATATAAAAAGTTCGAAAACAATCCAGAAGTAAAATATGCATCGCATACCATTGATGTAAAGTACGACAAACCATCGGTAATGAAAGCTTACGCCAAAAAAATGGGGATTAAAGGAAACAATTGGCAGTTTTTATGGGGAACCAGAGATGAAATTTATGCCTTGGCAGAAAGAAATTACATGGTTTATACCAAAGAGGACAACAAAGCACCTGGAGGATTTGCGCATCAGGGATATTTGATTTTAGTAGATAAACAAAAGAGAATTAGAGGTGCTTATGATGGTACTGTGGAAGAAGATGTAAATAAATTAATGGCAGATATGGAGATCCTGCTAAAAGAAAAATAACCAAAGATTAAAATAAATTAAATGAAAAAAGCAATATTAATTTTAGCTCTAGGCTTAGCATTATCGCAAGTATATAGTGCCACTAAACAAAAAGAAATTAAACAACAAAAAGCGGCTATAGATACTTTAAAGAAAGATGGCATCGATCCGGTTTGTAAAATGAAAGTTAAAGCTGGCAATACCAAAACAGTAGTTTTTGAAAAAGTAACCTATGGTTTTTGTTCAGAAAGTTGTAAGAAATCTTTCGAGGCTCAACAAAAAAAATACATCAAAAAATAATAATTAAAAAATGGTTTTGGCATTTTATTTTACCTTGTTATGCCATTAAAATTTAGGCTAAAACCATTTTTAGTTTACCTTTGTCTATTAAAATAAAATCATGAAAATATTAAATGCTAAACTTGTAATTTTTCTTGTTTCCATACTATTTGTTGCTTGCCATAATGAAAAAAAGTTGCCAATTTACGGCGATCGTGAGGCGGTAATAGTGAAAGATAAAGCTGGCATAGAAAGAATTGATACGGTTTACCAAACCATTCCAAACTTTTCTCTACTAAATCAAGATAGTGTTCTCATTAATCAAGATACTTTTAAAGGCAAAGTTTACGTGGCAGATTTTTTCTTTACATCTTGTACCACAATTTGCCCTACCATGCATAGAAATTTAAAATCGGTTTACGAAGATTATAAAAGCAACCCTGATGTGATGTATTTATCGCATACTATTGATTTTAAATACGATAAACCTTCGGTGCTAAAAAAATATGCTAACAAATTAGGTGTTGACCAAGCCAAATGGCAGTTTGTTTACGGCAGCAAAGAAGACATTTACAAATTAGCCGAAAAAAATTATTTTACAGTAGTTGCAGAAGATCTAGACTCACCAGATGGTTACATGCACCAAGGCTGGCTAGTACTTATTGATAAGCAAAAAAGAATGCGTGGTGCCTATGATGGCACAAAAACTGAGCAAGTAGATTTATTAAAAAAAGATTTAGCGCTGTTATTGGCAGAAAAAAATTAATATGCGCAAATCAATCATCATAGCAATATTCTCTTTAATTATTTGCTCCATTATTTACTCTTGCCAAAGTTCTGGCGAAATTGAATTTGCCGCCTACAAAAGTAATGGCAAAGATATTTATGTAAAATATTGCCAAAATTGCCATGGTGCAAACGGTGAAGGTTTGGGAGAATTGGCACCACCTTTAACTGACAGTGTATTTTTAAAAGAGAACAAGCAACAATTGGCTTGTTATATTAAAAATGGCGCAAACCAACCAATGGTAGTTAATGGCAAAACCTATCACGAAAAAATGCCTGCGTTTAATCAATTAGAAAACATAGACATTGCCCAGGTAATTACTTACGTTACCAATACTTTTGGCAACAACCAAGGTATGTATAAGCAAGAAACTGTAGAGAATGATTTAAAAAACTGTAGCCCCTCCCAACCCTCCCAGAAAGGAGGGCTTTAAAATAGCCAAGCTTCTTTATCCTTTAGTCTTTCAGCTTTTTATTATCTTTACAAAAAAATGCAAGCCGTTCTATCGCTGTTTCGAGTAATCGAAAGAGAGGAAAGTCCGGGCAACATAGAGCATCTCGCTTCCTAACGGGAAGGCGTTTAGGATTGAATACCTAAACGACAGAAAGTGCCACAGAAAATATACCGTCCCGATTTTACATCTGGATAAGGGTGAAAACGTGAGGTAAGAGCTCACGATCTCGCTAAGTGATTAGCGATTTGGTAAACCTCGGGAGTTGAAAGACCAAATAGGCTAACGCATGTAGGGCGGCTCGTTCGATGTTAGTGGGTAGGTCGTTAGAGCTAAACGGCGACGTTTAGACTGGATTAATGATAGAAACTGAGCAATCAGGACAGAACCCGGCTTACAGGCTTGTATTTTTTTCTTTTTCAAACTGATTACTTTTTTGCAGCGCAATTATCTGAAGCTATCAAACTTTAGTCCCGCTGTTTGCTTTATTTCGTCCCAACCTCAAGGTCGGGACTACATGTCCGCTTCCATCGGGGCTATAAACATCGGCTAATGCAAGTAAAACCCCTCATAGTTACAAAAACCTTATTGCTCCATATTCTGCTGCCAATGAATTAAGAATTATTAAAATTTTAGCGAAGACGCCAACATGAAAAAACTCCCACATTGACGTATGAGCTAAGGTTAAACTATTTTTTTTTCAAACTAGCTATTAAATTTCGTAAGTTTTAGCTAGTTAATACAGTCATCCGATGAATATTCACAGTAATTGATATTCATCGGATGACTTACTTGTACTTTGACTTATGCAAGTAAACCCATCATAGTAGCAAAAGCTTGCGTAATATAAACCTGATATGAGTGAGCATGTAGTCCGGACCTTTAGGTTGGGACGAAATAAAACGAAGAGCAGGGCTGCATTAGCCAAAATGCACTATCAATCGTTTTCAAAAAAATCGATATTATTTACGATTTATTGATTTGGATTACTAAAATCTCTATTTGAGGCAAATTTATAATCGGTTAGCGTAGTTAGAAACGCGATAATTGCCGTTTTCTCATCGCTGGTTAATAAAATTCCAGTTTTGCCATTTGGCTGCACAAGCGAAGCATCTAAACTTGGTGAAGATTTTACGCCATTACTGTAATGATCTAAAACCTGTGTTAAGTTAATAAATCTACCATCATGCATGTAAGGTTCGGTTAAAATTACATTCCTTAAAGTAGGTGTTTTAAATTTTCCTAAATCGTTAGTATTTCTCGTCACTCTAAATCTCCCAGTAAATACTCCTCCTAAAGATTGATCGGTAAAAGTTGCATCTAAACCATTGTTATGAAACTCATTATCGGTAAATAATTCGCCAGCATGGCAATTACTACATTTTTGTTTAACTAAATTTAAACCCTGTGTCTCGAGCGCACTTAAACTTATATTGTTTTCTTTTCTAACAAATTGATCGTATTTAGAATCACCAGAAATGAGCGTTTTTTGAAATTGTGCTAATGCTTTCGCAATCAATTCGGCTTTGATATCATCATTAAAAACTTTCCTAAATCGGGTTACATAATCCGGAATTCGTTTTAATTCTACTTCTAAATCTGGCAACTTTTCATTCATTTCATGCAAGTCGGTTAAAGGTATAAGCGCTTGCGATTGTAGACTATTTGAAATTCCATCCCAATTTAAGCCATTATTTGCCCAAGCTAAATTAATTAAAGCAGAAGCGTTTCTAGGCAGCGGAATGCCAGTAAAACCAATATTTGTTTGTGGTACGGCATCTGTAAAAGCTAATTCTGGCCTATGGCATGAGGCACAGGAGATGCTATTGTTACCAGATAATTTTACGTCAAAAAATAGCAACCTACCCAACGCAATTCCCTCGGTTGTTAGTTGATTATTGATATCTAAAGTTGGTTTAGGAAAGTTTGTAGGAACCTTGAGCTCAAAGGGATGTAAACTATCATTAATTACAATTGGCTCGTCTTTACCGCATGACAATAACATCATCAGCAAAGCTACGGCACAATAAACAGCTGATTTTTTAATATTCATTTTTTCAATTGCAGTACCTAAGTTAATCATAAATATCAATCAAATACAACTTAGAAAAACCAATCGCTAATTTTTTCGTTTTAACTGTATAAAAAACTATACATTTAACAAAAAATAATATATTAGCACTCTTTAACACACTTAAACCCAAAAATGGCTAAACTACTTATAATAGACGACGAAAGAGCGATAAGAAGTACTTTACGTGAAATTTTAGAATACGAAAGTTATGATGTTGATGACATTGATAATGGAATTGACGGATTAGAACTCATCAAGAAAAACAATTATGATTTAGTATTGTGTGATATCAAAATGAATAAAATGGATGGTATGGAAGTGCTAGAAAACGCACAAATCCTAAAACCAGATCTTCCATTTATCATGATCTCTGGGCACGGTACTGTAGAAACTGCTATTGAGGCTAGTAAAAAAGGAGCTTTTGATTTTGTATCTAAACCACCTGATTTAAACCGTTTATTGATCACTGTTCGAAATGCTTTAGATAGAGGTAATTTAGTAACAGAAACAAAGGTATTAAAACGTAGAGTTAGTAAAACTCGCCATATTTTAGGCGAATCTGATAGCATAAGCAAAATTAAAGAAACAATTGACAGAGTTGCGCCAACCGAAGCACGAGTTTTAATTACTGGTGCAAATGGTAGCGGTAAAGAGTTGGTTGCCCGTTGGATACACGAAAAATCTAACAGAGCAGATAGCCCGCTAATTGAAGTTAATTGCGCCGCAATTCCGTCAGAATTAATTGAGAGTGAATTATTTGGTCACGAGAAAGGTTCATTTACCTCTGCAGTAAAACAACGTATAGGTAAATTTGAATTGGCGAACGGAGGAACTTTATTTTTAGATGAAATTGGCGACATGAGCCTTTCTGCACAAGCCAAAGTTTTAAGAGCTTTGCAAGAACATAAAATTACACGTGTTGGTGGCGAAAAAGAATTAGATGTAAATGTTAGAGTTTTAGCGGCAACCAATAAGGATTTGTTAAAGGAAATTGAGGATGGTAATTTTAGAATGGACCTTTACCATCGCTTAAATGTAATTAATATTCATGTACCACATTTAACTGAACGTACGGATGATATACCTGTTATTGCACAACAATTTTTAGAAGAAATTTGTGGCGATTATGGCATGCCTGTTAAAAAAATAAGCGAAAGTGCAATGGAAGCTTTAAAGGCATTACCATGGACAGGTAATGTACGTGAGCTACATAACATGATTGAGCGTTTAATTATTTTAAGTGATAAAAGCATTACTGAAAATGATGTGATTGCATTTGCAAACCCAACTGGCGGTACAAACATTGGCACAGGAAATAGCAATGCTGCTGCAGCCCAAGTGAGTTCAACAGTTCCTTATGATAAATTCTCTAACTTTCAGGATTACAAAGACTTTGCAGAAAAAGAATTTATTAAATTTAAACTAGAGAAGAACAATTGGAATGTTTCTAAAACTGCAGATGATATTGAAATACAACGCAGTCATTTATACAGTAAAATAGAAAAATTCGGTTTAAAAAGATCTGAATAGTTAAGTTTGAAGGCTGTAAAGTTTAAACTTTACAGCCTTTCATTCTAATCCATATATTGAGCTTGCCTTACTAACATTGCCCTATATTTATTAAAAATTGCAGTTTTAGAAATAAAACCTTTGAATTTATTTTGCTGATCTAATACAGGCAAAATCCAAGCATTTTCTGCTTCCATTTTTTGCAAAACATCTTTTAGTTCGGCATTAATATTTAATACTACTGGCGCATCTTTCATTAACTCATTCACCATAAACTCACTATCATTATTTAGTGAGACTGATTTTTTCAAAATCTCCTCCACATATAATAACCCTTTAAAAACACCTAAATCATCAACTACTGGAAATATGTTACGTTTTGATTGTAGAATATCAGATAATCTATTTTTAATTACATCATTTTCATTGAGTATTAGATAATCTTTCTCAATCAAGTATTTTAACTTCATCATGTTTAATACTGTAGTATCCTTGTCTTCATGATGAGAAAGTTCTCCTTTATCTGCCAGTGGTTTGGTGTAAATTGAATATTTGTTTACGCTTCTATTAATTAAATATGCAATAGCTGTGGTAATCATTAAAGGCACCATTAAAACATATCCGCCAGTAATTTCGGCAATTAAAAATATACCTGTTAAAGGTGCATGCATAATTGAACCTAATGAAGCCGCCATACCGGCAACAATAAAATTTGCGGTATTTACTTGCGCTATTCCTAATGTATTAATGGTAAAAGCTACTGTAAAACCTAAAAGTCCGCCTATAATTAAACTTGGTGCAAAAATACCACCGTTACCACCTGCACCTAAAGTAACCAAAGTAGCTATAGATTTTGCAAAAACTGTAACCAGAGTAAATAAAATGATTAATACTGGAAATGAACTGTAAGAAGAGAATATACTGTTTGTAATTACAGCAATGTGATCTCCTTTCAGTAAATTTTTAATGGTGATGTATCCTTCGCCATATAGAGTTGGAAAAAGAAAAACCAATAAACCTAGCATTAAGCCACCGATTACAACCTTTTTGTAAGGATGATCTATTTGATAAAAAAAACTTTTGATGGCATAATTTGCTTTGGTAAAATAAATTGAAAACAAGCCAATAACTGCCGCTAATAAAATATAATACCCTATAGATGAGGTTACCCAACCTTCGGTTGCTAAAAAGAACAATTGCTCATTATAAAAAAACCTAGCAACTACCGCCGCAGTAGCCGAAGCCAATAATAATGGTATAAATGCAGGAATAGTAAATTCTGGCAACAAAATTTCTATGGCAAATACAATTCCGGCGATGGGGCTGTTAAATGCACCAGCAATACCTCCAGCTGCACCACAAGCTAAAAGCAAAGTAATTTCACGCTGAGATAAACCTAAAAACCTACCTACCGTTGAACCTATAGATGAACCAGTTGTAACGATTGGGGCCTCTAAACCGGTAGAACCTCCAAAACCAACAGTTAAAGCAGAGGTTATAATTTGCGAATAAATATTGTGCGCTTCTACATGACTAGATTTTTTTGAAATGGTATAAAGTAAAGGCGTTAAACCAGTTTCAAATTTTCCTTTTTTAATGAACCTTCTTACATAAAGCACCGACAAGAAAATACCAATCATTGGAAAAAGCAAATACAGATAGTATTTATACTGCCAATTTAAGTCGGTTTGCAAGAAATTTTCGATGTGGTGGGTAATCGTTTTTAACAACGAAGCTGCTAAGCCAGCAAAAACACCTACAAGTACAGCAGCAATAACCAAAAAATTTCTATTCGATATTTTAGTTTTGCGGTAAGAATTAAGTTGATCAACTAAGCTTACAAACCGTACATACATTTTAATTGTTTTTTAAGTTTTAAGAAAATGGAGCGTTTTCTTTAAACATCAAATTTATCAAGCAATTTTAAAAGAGTTGTAAAGTCTTTTGGATATGGTGCTTCAACATGGATATCCTGATCATCTAAACCTTTAAATGTAATTTCTTTCGCATGTAAGGCAAAACGCTTCATAATCGGCTGTTCTTCTTCATCTTTAGATAAGCGATAACCCTTTTTTATTGAAGATAAGAAAACTGGTTTACCTTTATACATTGTATCGCCACAAATGGCAGCACGCTGAGTAGCCAAATGTATTCTTATTTGGTGCATTCTGCCGGTAACTGGCTTACACTCTACCAAAGTGTAATGTTTATAATATTTTATCGATGTAAAAAAAGTTTCTGCTCTTTTGCCTTCTGCCCTATCAATCGTTACATTTTTATTGCCATCATTTAAAATAGGCAAATCAACAAATAAATTATCAAATTGATATTGTCCATCAACCACAGCATGATAGATCTTTTTTACCTTTCTTCGCTCAAACTGCATTGATAAATGACGGTAGGCATCTGGATTTTTCGCAATAACGATAGCTCCAGAAGTTTCCTTATCCAAACGATGGCAAACCTGCGCATCATCTGTGTATTGCCTAGCTAAACGCAAAATATTTACTTCGCCAGCAGCACCACGCTCATCTAAAGAAGCAACAAATGGAGGTTTATTTATGACGATAAAATCGTTGTTTTCGAATAGGATGAGATCTTTAAAATTTGGGTACTTCACACTGTTTATTTAAATAAAGTACAAAAGTACAAATATTTAAGGGCAATGGTAACATCTTATAGCTTTAAGATGTTACCAAAAGTATTTTATAACCGTTAATGCTGGCTAATAACCTTTGTTTGTCTTTCTAAGCAATGCTTCAATGTAATAATAATCCGCATAATTAATAGGCACATCAATTTCAGATTTCGCAGGGCGATGACCTGTACTATGCGCTAATAAGAAACCATGGTTTGTACCAATTTCATTCGTGTATTTTGAACTTAATGAAGATAAAATTTTATCAGCCTCGGCTTTATATTTTTTTGCATTCGCCTTACTAAATTTTGCCAATTCATATAATGCAGATGCAGTTATTGCCGCTGCAGATGCATCCCTAGAAACATTCGGGATCATCGGATCATTATAATCCCAATAAGGTATGCCGTCCTCTGGAGTAATTTTACTACTTAAAATGTAGTTTGCTATCGCATCAGCTTGCTTTAAATAAGTTGAATTTTTAGTATATCGGTAACACAAGGTATAGCCATACAAACCCCAAGCTTGTCCACGTGCCCAAGCAGATTCGTTGGCATAGCCTTGAGCTGTTAATTTGTTGCGAACATTACCCGAAACGGTGTCATAATCTATAACATGGCATGAGCTAAAATCTGCACGGTAATGATTTTTAATGGTTTTATCTGCGTGAGAAACCGCTACTTTATAAAATGATGAATCGCCTGTAAATTTGGTAGCTTCAAACAATAATTCTAAATTCATCATATTGTCAATAATAACCGGAAACTTCCATTTATCGGTGTTATGATCCCAAGATTTGATAACACCTGCTTTCGCATTAAATCTAGTCGACAAGGATTTTGCAGCTTGAATAATTACATCTTTATAGGCCTCATCCTTAGTTGATTTATATCCGTTACCGAAAGGACAATAAATCATGAAGCCTAAATCGTGTGTGCCTTTATTAAACTGTTCCTTTTTGATATCCTCTGTATATTTTTGAGCCAAGGTTAACCATTTTTTATCTTTAGTATATTGATAATAAAACCACAACTGAGCAGGAAAAAATCCACTTGTCCAATCTCTTGAGATTACCATTTTAAACTGACCGTTTTCTACCGTTCTTGGAGACACTAAGTTTGGTTTAATGAGCCTTGCAGAGTCAACATTTTTAATTAAAAAATTGGTTTGCACTAAAGCACTGTTCATCACTTGTTTTACATTTACATTTTGCGCCTGCACCAAAGTAAAAGCTAACAACATTACTGCAATTAATTTTAGTTTCATTTTCATGATTTATTTTTTCTTAAGTTCTTCTAATTGTTTTAGATACAATGATTTTGGCATTAAACCAGTTTTGTTTAATCCTTCAATAACCCCAACTGGCCTATCTTTTAATCTACCACTATCAAGCGTTGCTTTTAAACCAAAAGCATAATTTTTACCGCTTACATAAGGATTTTGGATAGCAACTTTGCTCGCAGTACAATTCCAAAGCACCTGATTTACACCAGACCAACCATGTCCGGTACCCCAGTTGCCACGATCTTGAATATTGATTTCTCCATCTGTTATTACATTATCGTATAGCGTACCAACTGCCCAACGGTGGTGCGGACCAATATCTGCTTTAGCATTTTCTGATTTGCAATTGTAAAAAACATTTGGTCCGGCAACTTTGGCTCCTGTAACATAATCATGCCTGCCTTCAGATGCGTAACAATTCATCACTAAATTCAACTGACCATCATTGTTAAACGAATATCTTCTACCTCCAGTAATCTGAGATTTGGGAGAAAGATACCTGCAATCTTTTACAGTAATCTGTTTGCTTAATCCACCTAAATTAACACAAGAATAACCAAAATACCTACCTGTAACCCCACTCACCCAACTATTTTCTATTCTGTTGTATGAAATTGCATCCCATCCATGATCTTCATCTGTATCTCCATTATATTCAGATTCAATCAATAAATTCTCAATTCCCACCTCATTTATTCTGCCATCAAATGTATATTTATAAATTTCTCCACCACCATATTTTGTTTCCATTGCCATAACAATTGGATTATCGATATCAATTCTGTTTCCTTTTATAGCAGTTATTACACGTTCAAATTCCAGATGGTAATCTTCAGCTTTCCATTGTATTAAGGTTGGCCTTGGCTCAATCTGATCCATTTTTAAATCTTTAATCCAATTTGCAGTACCCGGTCTAAAAACAACAATTTTATCGCCTACTTTTAATCCTTTGGTAGAGGTCAAATTAAAATGCTTTGCCCCAACTGGCACATAATTATCTGTAATTTTTGTTCGTGTATTAGGTATTTCTTCTAATTTTCCGTTGCCAGAGGCGATGATTGTTTTTCGTTGCCCTTTACCTGTTGCAACCAATACCGTTTCATCTCCTTCTCCCCGTAAAACGATACCACTTGCATTAATTTTAATACTGCCAGGTATTTTATAAATTCCGCCTTTGAGCAATATTGCTCCTCTAATTCCTTTGGCGTCCAAAGGGATTTTAGCAAGTTCATTTATCGCATTTTGTATTTTTTGCTGATCGTTATCGCCTGTAGCAGAAAGCGTAAGCATAACTGGAACATTTGGGATTTCCAATAAATTTTGATGATAGCCCACTCTACTAAAATCAGGTATAATATCACCTAACTGATCTGGTAGGTAAGCCAACTTTCCATCACTTTTAAGCTTTACATACTTTGATTCCCAAAATTTTTGAGCCGAAACTGTGTGCGTAATTACCAGAGCAAAAACGAGTAAGATTACATTATTAAAGGGCATTAATCTCATATTATAACCAAATTAAAGGATGTCTGATAGGAACATTACGGATTACTTCTTCATTAGAGGGTTTTAAATCTAAACTTCTCCATGTGTTAAACCATGTCTGATTTTGAAAGTGATTTGCTCCGAAAATTAAAAATGGTTGAGCTACTGGCCAATTATTCCAAAACATCACATCAGGCTTTAAAGTCCATTTGCTTTTATCTGCAACATAAGGATATAGATAAGTGATGCCTTCGTAAATTGATTTTCCGTCAGGCGTTTGGTAATTCCATAGGTTATCTTTTGGTGTGGATAAAATTTGACAGATCATTGTAAATGCATCTAAATTAAAGATAGAATAACCAAAAGGTTTGGTTCTTTCTAACTCTAATGGAAAGCTGCCATTAACCGCCATTTGATTAGCTAATGAAACATTTTTATATCTCCATCTCAATGAATCAAGCATTGTTTGATCATTGCATAACTTTGCAAAAGACGCTACTTGCATTACCCAACATGCACTATGGTTATTTTTAGATAGCTTTTCTGCAACACCAGGTTTGCTTGTATTTAGCCATAGTGTATAAGCAGTAAACCATTTTTTTATGGTAAATAAATCTTGTTTGTTAAATGATTTAGCATTTTCCATCACCATAACACCCTGAGCCACTTCCATTAAATGAATAGTATCAATTATGCCCCAACTCCTGCCCGTTGCTACGCCTTTAACAGCTTGCGCAAAAAGTAAGTTAGGGTTCATTAAGGTTTCTTTATTCACAAACCATGCTTTTAAATGATTAACAGCATGCCTTACGTATTTTTCATCTCCAGTAATTTTGTAAGCTGAAGCTAAAGCACCTATAATTTCGCTAAACCTAATCATCGCCTTACGATGTGCTACAAAATTATCGGGATTTGTTTCTCCATCTCGATTAATGTATGGACCTTCAGGGTTTTTAGGATTTGGCCACCAATAATCAGCCTCTGAGAAGAAATCATTCTTGCCTCCTGCACTTCTGGGCGAACTGTGGGCAGTTACAGTGATGGGTTGTTGCTTTAATGCCCAATTCGCATCAAGTAAAACCTGTTTACTTAAAACTTCAACCGCTTGTTCGCCAATACTTTGTTTTTGGCCAAAGGCGATAAAAGCAAACGTAATTAACAGGAAAGATATCATTGCTTTTTTCATAGCTACAGATTTAAAAATACAGTTGGCATTGTTACCGATTGAACCGAGACTATGCTTTTGGCATTGTTGGTTTTCATTTTAATAATTGCCCTGCCATTATACAATTGCACTTTAGCCGATCCAGTTGAAGTACCTTGATCTTTTAAAAGTTCACCATCGCCCACTAAATTAAATGAAACCAAATTTACAGCATCCAAGCAATGAACACCATTCTCATCAAAAACCTTAACCTCCAAAGTAGCAATACCATCTTTTTCATCAATTTTATTTAGTGTCATTTTTGTTGGCTTATTCCACTTTTCGGTTTGGTAGTTTTGCGTAATTTCGTCAGTCACTGTTACTTTACCTTTCTTAGCAACAACTTTAAAAGTGTAGTTTCCTTTGTGCATAGGCACTTGCCAACGTAAACCAGCAGCCGGAAAATTTTGACTATTTCTTTTTCTCACGCCAAAACTTTTACCATTCACAAAAAGCTCCGCTTCATCGCAATTAGAATATACTTTTACCATTTTTTCTTCACCTTCATCTCCCCATCTTGTTGGCCAAGTATGCCCATAAATATGAACCATTGGTTGCGTGGTCCAATAAGATTGAAAAATGTAAAATGCTTCCTTTTTGGTGAAATCGCGTTCAATAACTCCTTTTTGGTTAACATAAGGCACCGGATTTTCTGGTCGGATTGGAGTAGAAAAATCTTTAAATGGCCAATAAGCCGTACCGCTTAACCATGGCATAGTCTCTTGTTCTTTTAAATGCCAATCGATTAGGTTTGCAATGTAACTTTCACTCCAGTCGCCATCTTTGCTCACTCTTGCGGCTCCGCCATATAATGAAGCATCACCAGCTCTTTCATCGGCGCCGCCGCCTTTTTTAATTTTACTTAGGGCGTTATCTGGATTTTCTGAGTGGCGACGAGCATGACTATCACCACCCCATTCTACATGTAAAAATCGATCTGATTTATTAAATTCTGCCAAAGAAACATCTTTATATTCGGTATAATCGCCACGATACCAGCCAGCCCAAATTGACGGCGAATAAACATCAACAATGTCTCTGCAAAAATCACATCGCCTTATGGCTGTACTTCTTGTGATATCTAACTGATGTGATAAATTGTTTAATTCTTTCATAAAAGTTCTGATTTTCTCTTTATCGAACTCTTCGAAATCTCCTGGCCAATCATTTTCATTTCCTAAACCCCAAATAATAATTGATGGGTGATTGTAATGCTGTTCAATCATGTTCGTTAGCATCCGCTTTGCTTGATCTTGATAAATTTTACCACCCAAACCACCCCTGCACCAAGGAATTTCTTCCCATACCAAAATCCCTAAACTATCACAAGCATCTAAAACAATTCGAGATTGCTGATAATGTCCTAAACGGATAAAATTAACACCCATTTCTTTCATCATCTTCATCTCGGTAATAATCATCTCTTCGGTCATTGCTGCCCCAACACCCGCATGATCTTCGTGTCGATGAGTACCACGTAACAAAAGTCGCTTGCCATTTAGCATGAATGGTCCTTTTTTTACAAACTCGAACTTTCTAAAACCCACTTTTTCAGTTAGGGTGGATTTCTGACCATCTACTATGAGCTCAGTCGTAACAGTATATAAATGAGGATTTTCAGTTGACCATAATGTGGGCGATTTAATATTCCAATCAACCAAAACAGAATCTGTTTTAAAAGATTTGATGGATTTGGCAAGATTTAAAACGCTTATTCCCTTCGGATCTAAAACATTTATTTTTAGTTGGGCATTTTCACCAGTTTTAAAGGGATTTAAGCGTGCTATAATTTTTAATTTACCCGTTTTAAGATCATCGGTAAGTGTGGCAGTTGCAAAAAGTTTATCAATTGAAACTTGCGGATTATACACAAGATTTAAATATCTGTAAATGCCCCCATAAACATTAAAATCTGATAAACTAGAAGGAATCATTTCTAAATCTCTACTGTTATCACAACGAATTATAAGAGGTATTTTGCCTTTGAATTGTGTTTTAAATAGTGGATTTTTTTTAAATTCCGCAACCGCATCTGTAATATCTGCTTTCCATTCGTCATATCCACCAACATGTTCTGCAACTTTAATATTATAGATATAAACAATCGTTTTTTGTCCGGCTCCTTCAAAATGCAAAATTGTTTTACCGTTACTATAAGGATTATCTATTTCTAAATTAGTACGGTACCAACCTGGCCCTTGGTAGTAATTCACATCAGGATCAACGGCATCCACATCATTAAAACAATGTGGTAAATTAATCTTTTTCCAAAATGGAAGTTCTTCTGGATTACCCGCCTTCACAGGTCTTACAGCTTCCCAAACTCCTCCCAAATCCATTTTCACAAACTCCCAACCAGTATTTAAACGTGTTTTAATTTGAGCTTGTAGAATGGCATGGCCAAAAAGTAAATTAAATAAAATTAAGTAACTCGCTTTTTTTAACATTAGTTAAAACTTTTAGTAATCTGATTTAATAAGTAACCTTTTTTATCGGAGCTATATTCCCAAAACATTACGCCTGCTAGCTTATTTTTAAGCACATAATTGCATTTATTTGCTACCGACCATTCATTGTCATAAGATATAAATTGCTTTGTATTTGAATTGAATAAGAAGGAAGCTTTTGCATCTTCATCTCTAAATTCTATAAATCCTTTTTTATTGATTAAGCTATCTTTTAGAAAAGTATAACCCTTACCATAACTATTTGCAGAAGATAAAATGATATCTCCTAAACCAGTTTTTGCAGTTTCATTTAGCTGAAGGTTACGACCATAAAAAGCTAACCCGATAACTATTTTATGAGCAGGAACACCAGCGGCGATATAAGCTTTAATGGCTTTATCGGCAGAATTATTTGATGGATAGGTTTTACTCACGAATAAATTAGTGTGGTGACCAGCAACTTTAGAAGAATAATAATCGTAAGTCATTAAATTAACGAAATCTAAATATTTTGCCGCTTTACACATTTCTGTATTGTTTAAAAAGTAAGGAAATCCGCCAGTAGCAGTGGTTAGCAACTTTTTTTTGCCAGTTTCCTTTTCTAAAACGTCAAGTTCTTTTCTAATCGCCTCAAACATTAAAGTAAAGTTTTGCTTGTCATCTGGGCGATAAACATTTCCTTCTTCACCTTGCATTCCAGGATATTCCCAATCAATATCTACACCATCTAAATTATGATTTTTTATAATCTGTACCGAGCTTATAGCAAAACCTTTACGAAGCGAATCAGTTAATACTGCATCTGAAAAATTTTCGCTCCAAGACCAACCACCAATAGAAATTAAAATTTTAAGATTTGGGTTCTTTTGCTTTAGGCTATTTAAGCGCACAAAATTTGTGGAGTCTCTTTTATAATTATCAAGATAGGCTTGATTGTTTTTTACATTAACAAATGCGTAATTAATGTGTGTAAGCTTATTTGCATCAATTTCATTTACGTTTATGAAACCGCTATAGCCAGTAACATAACCAATAACAACAGGCTTTTTATCAGCTGTTTTAAAAGCCACTAATAAAGCTATAGTTAAAAGAACTATAAAAATGTAAGCGATGTTTCTATTGATAATTTTATCCATTGTTATTGAATTTGCTTTAACTGTAAGGCATTTAACACGGCTTTACCTTTTATACTTTTAAATACGATTTTAATTACACCTTTATCGACTACAGTATACTCAAAAACCTTTTTAACAGCATTTGTAGCGCCATATTTTGATACTAGATTTAAGTCTTTGATGATCAATTTGTCATTCAGAAAAACATCAAAAATTCTTTGCGCTGGTATTTGACTATTGCCTGCATTTAAACTATCGAGGTTGTAGGGCAAGTTTAGGGTGTTTGTGCCCTCCAATTCAGCAAAATGCAAGGTTAACTCATACTTACCATTAGGCACATCAAATTGATAAGCATCCAATCCGATCAATTGCGTTTGGTAAATTGGATCGTTTGCCGTTCCAACAATATTTTTATCAGTGCCATAACTTTGGCGATTGTTGCCTTTAACTTTAAAAAACTCTCCTCCAAAACTGCCCCAAGAACCAGTTTCATAAACTTTACTAGGCAACCAAACTTGGTTTTGGTCATCTATAAATTGTCTTTGACTGCCTAAAAGGATATTAATTTGTTTAAAAATCTGCCCTTCTTTAAAATTAAAAGGTTGTAAAACAAAGTTGATTTTTGAGACGTCTTCAATCTTTTTACCCATAGCCATTGAAACTGCTTTAAGTTCATTAACACCATCTTTAAAAGGTACTTGCCAAGTGGTTATTCTTTCTACTGCATTTTTTTTACCCAAGCTTTTGCCATTTACAAAAAGTTCTACGCTATCAGTATTGCCTATTGCCTGCACCATTTGCATTACCGTATTTTCATTGGCTTTTGCTACTCCGCTTCTAAAGTTCCAATTTCCATCACCAATTTTAATAAATGGCTTATTTAATAAATTTGCCTGATAAAGAAAAAAAGTATTTTTTGGTTTTCTATCTAAAGTTAATAAGCCTTTATTGTTAACGTGTGGCATGGTTTCTTCTCGAGTTTCCGAACTAAAATCGGCTAAATTCCAAACTGCAGCAGCAACAACAAATGGTCTTTGTAAAATATCTTTTAAATAGGTTTGATGATAAAGCATGCCATATTCTAAACTTTTATCAAATTTTACTGGCGGAAAAGCATGTATTCTATCATCAATATCTGCCCCATATTCAGTAACTAAAAGTGGCTTATCTGGAACAAGCTGATGTATTTTATCTAAGTTGGGACCAAAATCTTCTATCTTGCCCCCATACCATCCTTGGTATAAATTCCAACCAACCAACATTGGTATTTTAACTAATCCTGCCTTAATATATCCATTTACATCGCCATGGTTACTCATTAAAGTATACCTAGTCGCATCAGTTTTACGGGTTAAATCTTCTAACTCTTGGGCTAGTTTTTCTATGTTAGCTAAATAAAGTTTTTTTCTATCGGGATTGCTACTGTGCCTCATTTTTAGCAAAACCTCATTCATGTACGCCCATATAATTACACTTGGGTGGTTGTAGTTTTGCTTAATCATTTCTAGCTGCATTGCTTTTGCATTGGCAGTAAAATCAACGCTTTCTGTAATTTCATTTACAATTGGAATTTCAACGGAAGTTAAAATCCCTAAACTATCGCAAGCGGCTAAAACAGCCTGGTCTTGTGGATAATGAGCCTCACGTAAAAAATTACCGCCCATTTGTTTTAGCAACTCTACATCTTTTATTTGCAAAGATTTTGGCACAGCATTACCCAAACCTGCATAATCTTGATGCCTGCTTGCTCCAATTAATTTTACAGGTTTGCCGTTTAAGTAAAACCCTTTGGCTACATCAAAACTAAAAAATCTTAAGCCAACTGGTGTTTTAATTTCATCTAATACTTTACCTGTTTTTTGATCAATTAATCTTGTTGTTGCAATGTATAAGTAAGGATTTGATGGCGACCATAAATTGGGCTGTTTGATTTGAATTTTTGGCAGTTGAAAGGCAATATTTTGCTGAGTTCGAGCCACGGTTAAAAACTTACTTTCGTTAATTTTTTCACCATTACTGTTGGTTATTAATGTTGTGATTGCAATTAGCCTTTCGGCTCCATTGTTCACAAAGTTTCCATTCACCACAACTTCTGCATTTCTTGTAGATACATTTTCGCCATGTACAAAAACCCCTTGGCTACCAAATTGCTCATCATTAAAATGAGTTGTTGCCAAAACCTGTAAAGTTACATTTCTGTAAATGCCACCAAAAAATGTAAAATCTGCAGTTAAAGGAGCAATATTTTCATTATAGCTATTATCAACTTTAACGGTAATTTCATCAGTCCCATCAAATTTTAAACCCAATAAGGCTACACGAAAACCTGAATATCCACCAATGTGACTACCTATTTTTTTGCCATTTAAAAATATTTCAGTTTCCTGATTTGCACCTTCGAAATAGAGAAATAGCTTTTTGTTTTTCCACTCTGTTTTAAGATCAAGTTTCTTTTTATAAATACCAACGCCACGATAATAACCTGGTAAATCATCCACTACATCCACCGCATTCCAAGTATGTGGCAAATTTACAATTTGTGAACCATTGCTATTTGCTTTGCTAAATCTCCAACCCGCATTATAATTCAATAACATACGTGGGGACTGAGCAGCCAAGTCCAATCCAAAAACAGCCGAACAAAGCAGCAATAGCAGATATTTCTTGATCATATTCATCTCAGCTGCTGTAAATAGTTTGATTTAGCATAATTAATTAGTTGGTTAAACTAAAATCACTTTCTAACCTGATTTGATCTGAAGCAGTTCCAATCATCAATTTAAAATCGCCAGGCTCTGCCGCCCATTCTAATTTTTGGTTATAGAACGAAAGTTTTTCTTTATCAATAACAAAGTTGATGGTTTTACTTTCGCCAGGTTTTAACATCACCTTTTTAAAATCTTTTAGCTCTTTAACTGGTCTGGTAACCGAAGCAAATTTATCTTGCAAATAAAGTTGAGCTACCTCTTCACCATTAAAGTTTCCTGTATTTTTTAAAGTAAAACTCACATTGATTTTATCGTTTAAGCCCATCTCTTTTTCGCTCAATTTTAAATTCGAATATTCAAAATTGGTGTAGCTCAAACCATATCCAAAAGCAAATTTGGGGCTGTTTTGCATGTCTAAATAGGCTGAGCGGTACCTGGTATCCTGATCATTTTTAGCTGGCCTGCCTGTACTTAAATGATTATAATAAATGGGTATTTGTCCTTCATCACGAGGAAAAGTCATTGGTAATTTACCTGAAGGATTATAATCGCCATACAAAACATTTGCCATTGCATTTCCTGCCTCGCTACCTAACCACCAAGTGTACATAATAGCATCAGCATTTTCAGCTGTGTAATTAAAAACCAACGGTCGGCCAGCCATTACCAAAACCACAACAGGTTTTCCGGTAGCTTTTATCGCTTTAATTAAATCTTCTTGCACACCAGGCAGATGAATATTTGCTTTACTCTTTGCTTCACCGCTCATATCGTAGGCTTCGCCAACTGCCATCACCACAACGTCGGCTTGTTTGGCTATTGCTAGCGCTTCTGCAAATGCAGCTTTACTGGTGTCAGCAATTTCACAACCTTTGGCGTAAAGTAAGTCTGTTTGTTTACCAACCTTGTTTTGCAAGCCCTCAAACAAGGATATCAATTTATCGTTTTGCCAAGAAACCGACCAAAAACCTTGCATGTCTTTTTCAGATTTAGCCAAGGGACCAATTACTGCAATTTTCTTTAATTTTTTTGTAAGTGGTAAAGTTTGATTATTATTTTTAAGTAATACGATACTCTTTTCAGCCATCCTTAAACTTGCTTGTTTATTGGCTGCTGAATTTATTTCTTGCTCTTGGCGAGCTATATCGCTAAAACGATAAGGATCATCAAAAAGGCCTAACTCGAACTTTTTGTGTAGAATTCTTTTAACTGCATCATCAATTAGCGCAATATCAACTTTGTTCTCTTTAACCAATTGAGCTAGGTAAGGCAAGTAACTTCTGCTTTCCATATCCATATCGCTACCAGCTTTAATCGCCTGTTCGGCAGCTTGCTTTTTATCTTTCGAAAAACCATGAGCAACCATTTCGCCGATAGAGCCCCAATCGCTTACCATAAAACCATTAAAACCCCATTTTCCTTTTAAAATATCGCGTTGCAAATAAGCATTTCCGGTTGCAGGTATTCCATTTAGTGTATTAAATGAGTTCATGAAAGTTGCCGCACCGGCATCTAA
Source organism: Pedobacter sp. GW456-11-11-14-TSB4 (assembly GCF_059424425.1). Lineage (NCBI taxonomy): Bacteria > Pseudomonadati > Bacteroidota > Sphingobacteriia > Sphingobacteriales > Sphingobacteriaceae > Pedobacter > Pedobacter sp. GW456-11-11-14-TSB4. The sequence continues at coordinate 174,715 of NZ_JBWKZK010000003.1, read as the reverse complement.
ACCAGCTTTAAAAGGTGGCAAGTAATATTCCCATAAGGCATGCTCGCTCATATCAACCGCAGCGTAATCTCTTCCCGCAATTGCGGCACCATAAGCGGCAAAATGCTTTACGCATGCCATTACCGCATCTAAATTACCCAAACCCTTACCCTGAAAACCTTTAACGCGGGCATAGGCTATTTTAGAACCTAAATAAGTATCTTCTCCTGCGCCTTCCATTACCCTGCCCCAACGCGGATCACGGCCGATATCAACCATTGGTGCAAAGGTCCAATGAATGCCAGATGCAGCCGTTTCTCTACCCGCAACCCTAGCAGCATTTTCAATTTCAGCCAAATCCCAACTTGCTGCTTCGGCCAAAGGGATAGGGAAAGTAACGCGATAACCGTGTACTACATCAAGCCCAAATAAAAGAGGAATTTTTAACCTAGATTGCATAGCAACTTCTTGTACAGCTCTAGTTTCTTTTGCACCACGAACATTAAGCATTGAGCCTAACCTACCCTCTCTAACTTCTTTTAATTTATTCGGACTATTTGTAATTGGGCCTGTTGCGTCTCTATCTCCGGTGTATTGATTTAACTGCCCGATTTTCTCATCAAGAGTCATCAGTTTCAACACAGAATCTACCTCAAAATCTATTTTATTTAAAGCTCTTTTTTGGGCAGAAACTGAAATTATTTGCAATAAAAACCCCAAAAACAGGATTGCTGTTAAATTATTTTTAATCATTTTATAGTTGTTTGATTTATTTTACTCCATCTAAAATGCCTTGGTAAGCTGCTTTTCTTTGGTATAGATTATTAAATGGCATTGGCCAATCTGGGCGATTGTAATTTGATGGAATCCAGCTATCTGCATCGGTAACATTCCAAGTGGTTAAGCCAAATTGCTGCTCTCGAGGAATAGCATAAAATGTTTTTACAATGAATTTGTATTTTGCTGCCTGAAGCTCTCCTAATGCTGTTGTATAAGTAAGCGATTGATTATTATCTGGATTTAAAGCAATATCTAATTCTGAGATATGAACTCTTAAACCTGTAGCCGCAGCAGTATTTATGGCGGCAGCAAGATTGGCGTCGGTTTGGTTGTAACGGGTATGCATTTGTAAACCAATACCGTTAATAGGTATACCTTTTGCCTTTAAATCTGTTACCAATTTTATAATTGCGGCTCTTTTTGTTGCACTATATTCATGCCCATAATCGTTATAAAATAATAAAGCATCTGGATCCGCATTTCTTGCATATTGAAAAGCTCGCTCAATATAACCTACACCTAATTTTTGCACCCATATGCTATTGCGATAAGTGCCGTCGTCTTCTAAGGCTTCGTTAACTACATCCCATGATGAAACTTTACCCCTATATCGCCCAACAACGGTTTCGATATGCGTTTTTAATAGATTTTCCCATTCTGCCGTAGTACCATTAAAGTTATTTACCCAATCTGGCAATGATTTATACCAATTTAAGGTATGCCCATGCACTCTTTTGCCATTAGCTCTGGCAAAATCTACTAGGTAATCTGCATCAGTCCAATTGTAAGTTGTTGCAGATGGACGTAATGCATTCATTTTCATTACGTTTTCTGCTGTTACACTATTAAATTCTTTAATTACCAAATTGCGATAATTAGTATTGTTTTTAAGCAACCCAACATTTAGTGCAGCACCTATTGGGAAAGGTAATTTCTCTTTTAGCGTTCCGTCTCCTTTTACTACAATTTCTGGAGAAATATCTGGAGTTATTGACGTTTGGCTTTTTTTAGAACAAGCTAAAAAAGCAAGTGGGATAATGCAAATGAGTTTTAAATAGCTATTCATGTCTAGCGCTTTTTCTTGTCAAAAAAATCTGTGAGTTGATACATTTGCAGATTAAGTTCTTTCATTTTATCAACCAAAGGCGAATAAGGTTGATAATCGTTATTTACAATGCCTTTATTTGCATTTGTATTAGAAGGTTCTGCTCCCTTTTGATCTGGGTCATTGTCCATATATTTAAACCAATGCCAACCAATGCAATTTTTAGATTCAATTAAACCAAGGGTGAAGTTTTGGTAAAATAAACCTCTGTCGTTTTGAGTCTTAACCACCCATCCCGCCCCTGCGGTATTCCCTAAACCAGAATCATCTGCTTTTACGTACCATTCGGTTATCAGGAAAGATTTACCAGACCAATTTGCCCAATTAGCCATCTCTTTCTGATTTGGTGTCCAAGCGTTATAGTAATTCATCGAAATGGCATCAGTATATTTTCCGGCAGAACGCCACAAAGGTTCCCATTTACTTTGCTGACCATGAAACCTGCATCCCAAATACATGTGATTAGGATCGTATTTTTTAATCGCTTTTGAAACGATCGAAAAGTATTTATCAGCTACAACAGACAAAAATGCCAATCGAATTTCATCGGTAAGTTGATCAGCTGAAATTCCTCTATCATCAATCCATGTTTTGGCTGCTAAGTAACCTGGATTATTTTTATCCTTTAGTGTTAGATAACCATCTAAATTTTTAATACCCAAAGGCATTTCATTATCAGAAAAATAGCCAAATAAATTTGGATCATCCTTATAGGCCAAAAGCTTTTTAGCATGTCCGTCGCAAAATTCTTCAAACTGTGGATCAAAAACGAAAATCACGTTATTTGGATAACCTTTATGCCCCGGAACTACATATGTACCACCCCTTTTATCGCCATAAGCGCTCATAAAATCAAGGTTAATGGTATATGCTAATGGTTTTGTTTTTTGCAACGGAGAGTTGGTAATCACATTGGTGTTTGACCATGCGCCAACTCCATTAAAGCCATTTTCATTTAAGTAAGATTGTGTTTTTGAAATCCAATTTTTTTCATCTCCATACTCCTTGCCAAAAGCATTTTTATTTCTCTCTGATGAGCCATAGTTGACGGCTACAACAGCATTATGCAAAAATAAATGACCTTTTGGATCGATAGCCCACCATCTGCCATTCACTTTTTTAGTATAATAAAATCCAGTAGCTTTTTCTTTACGATCTAACCTTCCGCCATAAACATCGGTTTTTATGGTTTTAGCTTTAAAACCGGTTAAACTGTTTAATGTTCTTGTAGCAAATGGTTTATATGGGGTGAAATAAGCATTTACTGAAGAATTTTTTTCTACTTTTCTTGCATCAACTTTTAGTTTAAAATCTAAACTATCTTGAGCGAAAGCTGATAATTGTGAGAGTGTAAATAATCCAATAATCAATCCAAATTTGTTCATGTTATTTATATTTAGCCTGCATTTGGTTATAGTAATCTTGTAAAACAAAATATGCTTTTTTCTTTTTACCTGTTTCGCTGATTAAACCCTTTCTATTCCAAAAATTTTGATACACGGGATGTTGTCTTCTTGGTGATCTAAAATCTGCCAAAATCCATGGGGTCATACCTCTTAGTGCATCAATTTTACTTAACAGCGTAATTTGATTTTTATATAAGGCCTCCTGATATTCTTCACTCCAACGGGTATTCTCATCAGCATGAAAACCACCCAAAGCATCGCCACCAAACTCTGTAATAACTACCGGTTTATTGTATTTAATATTAAAATTGTAACTGGTAATTTCACTTGGTGTGCCACCCCAATACCAACCTGCATATTCATTAAAACTTACCAAATCAATTTTCTCACCTAAAGGATCGTTTAAGATGATAGTTTTGCCTTCTCTATGCACTTCCAAAGCAGCTGCAACTAAGCGTGTATCATCTAAACCTCTAGCTGTTTCAGCAAGATTGCTCATAAAACTTAATCTTGGTGCACTTAATGGGGTTTCGTTGCCAATAGACCAAACAATAACGCTTGCTCTGTTTTTATCTCTCACAATTAAATCGGTAAGTTGTTGTTTTGCATTTGCATACGTACCCGGATTTTCCCAACTAATGGTCCAATAAACTGGCACTTCGGCCCAAACCAATAAACCCATTTCATCGGCCAAACGAACCATTTCTTCATTATGTGGATAATGAGCCAAACGCACATAATTGCAATTCATATCCTTTGCCCATTGCAAAATCATTCGCATATCTCCTTCAGAACGTAATCTACCAGCCAATAATGGGTTTTCATCATGGATAGAAATCCCTCTTAAAAAGATCGATTTGCCATTTAATAATATGTTATTTTCTTTAGTTTCAATAGTTCTAAAGCCTATTTTATCTTGTAGCGTTTCTGTTGCCGATTTAATAGTAACGGCATAAAGTTTAGGGTTTTCTGGAGACCAAAAATTTAGCCTATTCCACTGAAATTGTTCACTAATTTTACCTTCGCTATTTGTAGTAAACTTTTTTTCTAATTTCAATTCGGGGATAGTGAGCGTTATTTCTTGCCCTGAAGTTGCATCTTCAAGCTTTACATCTAATTTTAAAGTATTATTGCTGCCTTTAATTAATTGTAACTTGTAATCTTGTATGTAATGATTTGGCAGTTCTGCTAAAAAAACATCTCTGGTAATGCCACCATAATTCCACCAATCTGTATTAACCGTGGGTATTTCATCAGGTTTTCGAGTATTATCTGCCTTTACAACTAAAGAGTTTTCTCCATCTTTTAGTTTATCAGTTACATCAAATTGAAATGGAGTAAATCCACCTTTGTGGATACCTAATTTTTTACCGTTTAAATAAACATGAGCCTCGTAATTAACTGCACCAAAATACACGATGTATTTTTTTCCTTTTTCTGGCTGTGCATTAAATTTTCTCCTTAACCATACTGTGCCTTCATATAATTCTAATTTTTCTGACTGCGAATTCCAATCGCCAGGCACATTCATTTGTGGAGACAGATCAAAATTATATTCAATTAATTCTGATTTACTTTTTTGAACCTTATCATCATAAAAACCACCTGAACCAGATTTAGACTGATCAAAAGGATCGTGTCTATAATCGTAAAACCCATTTTCGTAAGGATCTACAATATAATTCCACTTTCCATTAAGGCTTATAATCTTACGAGATTGAATGTTTTGTATAGAGTTAACTTGAGCGTAACAGAATGATGTAAGTAGCGAAAAGCAGATTATGAGTACTCTATTTTTTAATTTTAGCATAGTATTTTGATGAATGTTTAATTGTAATATCAACAGCTGATAGCAACTACCAGCTGTTGATTTTTCTTAGCACTAATAACCTGTATTTTGGCCCAGTTTTGGCGATCTGTTCAATTCGTTTTGTGAAATTGGATAAAGGTAATTTCTTGCTGTGAATACTCTATTATCAACAGTAAAACGCGTATACGTAAAAGTTGTTGCCGTTATTGGTGTAATTCTCATCCCTGTAACTGGTCCGCTAAAAGTGGTTTCACCCTCCTTCCATCTTCTCACATCAAAGAAACGATGTTCTTCAAAACACAACTCTACTCTACGTTCGTTTCTAATTCTTTTACGCAATTCTATTTGAGTTGGGGCCACATAAGCATTACCTGCCGGATTTGTAGTTTGCAAAGCTGGCATTGCTACACCAGCTCTTGCCCTAACCAAATTAACAACTCTTAAAATTTCTGTAACTTGAGCAGCTCCTTGAGCCTCATTTAGAGCTTCCGCATAGTTTAATAAAACCTCTGCATATCTAAGGAAAATCCATGGGCGACGGATATTTGTTGTTGTTCCTGCCCAAGATGCACTCTCGCTTAAATATTTACGCATGTAGTAACCCGTTTTGGTAGCATTTACATTCAATCCTAAACCATCTTTTCCACCAACAAAAGTTTCAACTGGTCGAGATTTAAAATTGGTAGTTGCTACAGCTGGTTGTACCGAAGCTGAGTTGAAAAGAACTGTAAAACCTAAACGAGGATCTCTGTTGGTGTAAGGTGCACTTGCATTGTAGCCAGATGTTGCATCAGAAATTGGTTTACCTGTTGTTCTCATTTCAAAAGCGTCTACAAATTCTTGTGTAGGGTTTGTACGGCCATTTGCACCATCATAACTAACTGGCGCATTATTGGTCTCGATGCTCGTAGTATTAAGAGTAGCGGTTGCAAAAATCGTTTCGTTATTAAATGCTGCAGCAGTATTCCAAAGCCAAATGTTTGGATAAGAAGAATATATGCCGTGTTTACCAGTATCCATAATACGTTTTGCCGCATTAGCAGCTTCCTGCCATTTAGCTAAACTATTTGTGGTATTGTATTGCGGACTAGCTGCATACAACAATAGTCTGGCTTTTAAAGCCATAGCTGCAGTTTGTGTTGCTCTGCCTCTATCAACTGTTCTCCATTCTACTGGTGATAATGGCAACCTTGAGATTGCTGCTTCACAGTCATCCGAAATTTGTTTAACACATTCATCAAAAGTATTTCTTGGTAAATCTAGCTCATCATTAACCGATAAAGTTTTAGTAACAATTACATATCTACCATAACGTTTTAACAATTCGAACTGGAAAAATGCTCTTAAAAAATAAGCCTGACCCAGCAAGCGTTGGATTTGAGCATCATAAGTTTGGTTGGCGGCAACATTGGCAGGTAGCACTTCATCAATAGGAATAATTGCACTGCCATTTGCTTTTTCTAAAAACATGTTTGCTTTTCTAATACCAGCATACATATCAGTATATACATCATCAACAGTTCTAGCTGCGTTCCATGTACCATTAGTAAAAGTGTTGATGCCCGAGTTCAAATTTGAGTTAACCGCTTCATCAGTTGCCGAAGCCAATAATGCACCATCACCTAAATTATATCGATCTGATAGTGAAGCATAAACGTTGTTCAAAAAATTTCTGGCATAATCTGGATTTGCCCAAAGTTGAGCCTCAGTAACATCATTTGTACCACTGAATGATCCATCTTGAAGAAATTTATCTTTTTCACAACCTGCTGTAACTAAAATTGCAGCTAGGAATATATAGCATATATTTTTTTTCATCTTGTTAATCATTAAAATTTCAAGTTTAAACCGAATGAATAGATTTTCATATAAGGATATGATGAGTTGTAACCTGATTCTGGTAACTCAGGATCTATGTCCAAATCTCCCAATTTATCAAAGGTTACTAAGTTTAAACCACCAACATAAAACCTCAACTGTTGTAATTTTAGTTTCTTTACAAATGCATCTGGTAATGAATAACCTAGCTCGATGTTTTTCAATCTCAAAAAGTCTCCAGACCGGATCCAAAAATCTGAGTTAACCGTATTGTTTCCTCTATCTGCTAGTAACAGTCTTGGGAAAGGAGCATTCGGATTTGATGGTGTCCATCTATCTACACTATACTGATTCAAAAACCCGTTGTTTGTATTGCCCGCGTTAACTAATTGTTGGATGGTAATAGAGCTACCCAATGTTCCTTGCAATAAGAAGTTTAAATCGAAACCTTTAACGGCAACTCCAGCTCCAAAACCAAAAACTGATTTTGGCACAAAATTAAAGTCAGTTTTTACACGATCTAAATCATTGATTAATCCGTCTCCATTTTGATCTACATACCTGATATCACCTGGTTTAACTGTTCTTGAGAAAAGCTGTGTTGGTGCTGCATCAATTTCTGCTTGAGTTTGAAAAATACCATTAGATATTAACATGCTGTTGATGTAACCTGCGCCTGTTGTTGCAGTTGCAGCTGGCGAAATTACACTTGTAATTGGCCTGCCTAAAGCTTTTTGGTATTCTGGCAAATTTGCTGCTTCGTTAATTGCTAAAATCTTACTCACTTGATAGGTGTAGTTACCGAACAAATTCAAATTAACTTGACCAATTTTTTTGTTGTAATTAATACCCGTTTCAAAACCTTTGTATGATGCTTGACCTTCATTAACAAAAACCAAATTCTGACCTAGAATATTAGGCAATAATGAGCCTGTTGCTAAATCTTTTCTATTCTCATAAAAGTAATCAGCACTTATTGAAAGTGATTGTTTAAACATTTTAGCATCAAAGCCTACACTTGATTTGTATGCTTTTTCCCATGTTAAAAATGGATTTGCCAAAGCCAATTGGGCAGAACCGCCCACACCAGTGTAACCTGTACCGAAAGTATATCCTGTTGAGCTCCTGGCAAAGAAATCATTAAAAGCAAATCTTCTGGCGCTGCCGATTGCATCATTACCAACTAAGCCAAATGAACCTCTAATTTTTAAGAAATCCAAAACGCTAGCAGAACCTTTCATGAAATCTTCATCAGAAATAATCCATCCTGCCGAAACTGCCGGAAAGAAACCAAATCTTCTGCCTACAGCAAAGTTTTCTGAACCAGAATAACCAGCTGTTAAATCCATAAAATAGCGTTGTTTAAAGCCATAAGTCATCCTTCCAGAAATACCTTCGCGTTTAACATCCAAGTTTCCGAATGTAGAGTAAACTTGTCGTGATACACGTGTACTGAATTTGATATCATGATCTCCAAAAGTTCTGTCATAATCAAAACCTGCCCAAAATTCACTTTTTCTAATGTTGCCAGAGAAACTGTTGGCTTGATAATCAACTTTGTTGGCCGTACCATAAGTGGCATATAATCCGGTTGGCAACAACTCTGATGTTTCATAAGTTTGAGAAAATCCAGATCTGTATGCACCAGAAATATCATAAGCATAAAAAAGCTCAGCAGTTAAACCTTGCAAAATGCCGTTCATTTTTTGTCTTGCGCTAATGGTAGCAATCATATTCCTTACCAAATCAGTACTGGCCCCACGTGCTTCTAACATCGCTTTCGGATTACTTGTCGGAAAAATTGATGTTCCGCCGTAAGATCCGTTAGGATTAAGTACTGGAAAAGCATTGGCCGGCGTGCTGTAAACCGCATTTAAAAATGCACCAGTTCCTTGGTTGGGGAAGGTTAGATTGGTAATTCTTCCGCCAATATCTAAAGCAACATCTAAATTTTTGTTAACATGTAAATCTAAATTGGTACGTAAATTATATCTGCTAAAATTCGTGTTAGCATCATAAGTTTCGTTAAAACCACCTTTGTAAAAACCACCTTGTTGATAAGCACTTAATAAAGTGTAATATTTGATGAATGCATTACCACCGCTTACACTTGCTACATAACGTTGTGTTGGTGCAACAGATTTGGTAAAATCTTTAACAAAATTATTGTTTGGATATTTGATAGGATCTGAACCGGTTTGGTAAGCCTGTAATGCCGTAGCATCGTAAATTGCTGTACCACCACTATTAATTGAAGCTTCGTTGTACAAGGTTGCATAACTAAACGCATCTAGCGGACTAGCAATATTTAACGGAGCTTGTAATCCAGCTTGCCCATCGAAAGTAACTTTAGTAGAGGTTGCGCTACCTCTTTTGGTTTTTACATAGATTACGCCATTTGCAGCGTACATTCCGTACCACGCTAAAGTTGCCGCATCTTTAAAAACACTAACACTTTCTATTTCGCCTAAATCCATTGCTGTAAAGCTACGCTCAATGCCATCAACCAAAATTAATGGCTCCTGATTGCTGTTGTAAGATGATCTTCCTCTAATTAAAAAGCTCGATTCATCATAACCTGGTTGCTGCGAACCACTTGGATAGATATTTAATCCTGGTAAGCGACCTGTAAAAACATTTGTTAATGATGATGAAGGAATTTGAGGTAAATTTTCGGCTTTAATGGTGCTAATTGAAGCTGTAACTTCCCTCTTTTTTCGAACTCCAAATGGGATGTATACCAAATCATCATCTCCAGCATCTATTAAAGATTTTGTTAACGTTAAAGCAATATTATTTACTTCGCCTGCTGGCTTATAAATTGTACCATAACCAATCATTTTAAATACTAGCACATCACTTGTTGAAGTTTCTATAGTATACTCACCATTGGCATTGGTGTTCACAGTTCTGTTCTTTTTGTCTTCTTGGATTGAAATCGCGACACCAGGTAATGGTTTTTTGTCTTGATCTATCACTTTTCCTTTAATTGTAATTTGTTCATCGGGATTTTGTTGCCCATAAACGTGCAGCCCAGCCATCCATAAAAATAGCAGACATACGATATATTTTGATTTTGATAATTTCATAATTGAATAAAATCTTATTGCGTGAATGATAGACAGCTTACTCCCAACCAGGATTTTGAGTTAATACACCTTTACTTTTAAAAATCTCTGGACGAGGTATTGGGTAAAGATTTTGACGCTCATTCCATGTTTTTTGGAAATTGTTACCTAAGGTGAATACATTATAGGTGAAAGAACCATTGCTGTTTCTAAACACATCCATACCTTTCATAGGTACAGCAATCGTGGTAGCACCAATTTTCCAACGCATAATATCATACCAACGATGATCTTCGAAAGCCAACTCAATAGCACGCTCATGCCTAATCACCTCACGCATCTCTAAAGTGTTCATATTATCTTTTAAACCATAACCATAAACCCCGGTACCGCGAGCAATGCCCGCTCTTTGGCGAATAAGAACCAAAGCATTGTAAACAGTTGCATCTGGAGCAGCTAAAAATTCATTTTGTGCTTCTGCATAATTCAATAACACTTCTGCATAACGGAAATAAATATAGTTGAGCAAAGTTGTACTACCCCCGACAGTTCTATAAACTTCTGGCCAATATTTTTTACAGTAATACCTTGTTGCGGTATAGGTGATATTTCTTGGATCCCAATCTACTCCGTACGATAAGTTTGGAGCTGTACCTGTAGCCCACATTTGGATCCTTCTTCCCTGCCAAGGTAAATCATTATAAATAATATTAGCGTAAAAACGAGGCTCTCTACCAGCATAAGGATTTGCAGGATTGTAACCAGATGTTGGATCTGTAATTGGCTTACCATTTGCCATTTCATACATATCAACATGGTTTTGTGTTGGGTTCATCTGACCTTGAGCACCACCAGAACCAGGAGACATTGAAAAATCTTGCATCATTTCACCAGCTAGAGGTGTATTACCTTTAATTCTGATCATGATGTATTCTGGTGAGCTTGGTACGTTCAAGATATCAGCATAGGTTGCTTGCAATGCATATCTTCCATCCATTAATGCCAATGATGCATCAGCAGCAGCTTTCCATTTTGCCTTATCATTTGATGGATTGTTTAAAGGACTAGCCGCATAGAGTAACACACGTGCTTTTAATGCCTGTGCGGCACCAATAGTTGGTCTACCGTAATTAGATGCACTGTAATCTTCATCGTTACCCAATTTGGTTACAGCTATTGCTAAATCTGCTAAGATAAAATCAGTAATTTCTTGAAAAGTTTTTCTAGGCAAATTAATGTCGTCATTAACTTCATAAACTTTATCAACTAATGGTACACCTCCAAATCTTTTGGTTAATTCAAAATAAGACATGGCACGTATAAATCTCATCTCCCCTTCTATACGCTTCGGATCAAAAATAGGAACGGTGGCATTAGGAGAAGGTGGCACATCATTAATTCTGGCAAGCATTTTATTGGTTATAGCTATGCCCATGTACATTCTTTCCCAAATATCTCCAATATCATTTAATGATGCTTGTGTAGAATGCTCGTGATACAAACCTCGATTTAAAGATGTAACAGTTCCTTCCGAATTACCAGAAACAGCTTCATCTGAAGCTTGAGCTACACAACCGCGGTGATCGTTAAAACGTACATATTTATGAATGAGATAGTTATAGGCGTTATCGGCAAATCTTGCTGCCAAAGCAGGATTAGCAAAAATTTCTTCTTCGCTAATGGCTACTCCTGGTGTTCTTTCTAAAAAGTCTTTTTTGCAGGATACAAAGCCGACAGTAATTAGGAAAACTAGTATATGTTTGATATATTTTTTCATCATTTTAGAAATTAATGTTTAATCCAAAATTGTAAACTCTTGAACTTGGATAAAGCGATTGAAGTGGAAATGTTTGATTAACCACATTCAAATTTTCAGGATCTAAATACATCTTGAATTTTGTCCATGTATATAGATTTTGACCGTTCATAAAAACTCTGATATTACTCAGTTTTAAAGCGGTAGACCAAGTTTTAGGTAAATTATAGGCAATTTCTACGTTTCTAATTTTTAAGTAAGCAGCATTTTGTAAGGTAAAATCATTTAAAGCATAATTTAAAGATGCCGTACCTCTTGAGTGTAAAGCTGGCCATGTTGCGGTAGCTGCATTCTCCGGTGTCCAAGCATTAAGCATGAATGGGTACATTTGCTGACCATTGTTTTGCTCAGATAAAATTACATTAGAACTTACATTAGCAGCACCTTGAAACATAACCGATAGGGTTAAACCTTTAAATGCAACTCGTGGTGTAAAACTGTACACATACTCTGGGTTATTGGTGTAACCGATTGATGTTTGATCTAAAGTTGTAATTAAACCATCGCCATCTAAATCTCTCATTTTTAAATCGCCAGGTATTGGATTAAAACCTTGTTGTTTTGGCGAAGCATCGATATCTGCTTGAGAAGTGTAAAAACCATCGGTTTTATAACCAATAAATTGCCCAACGCTTTTACCTTTTCTAGCGTCTCTATCTGGCAAACCATCTGGTTCATCATTTTCTACAATTCTGTTTTTTGCATAACCAACTTGTGCGTTTAAACCAAGTGATACTTGTCCAACAGTTGCCTGATAATCTAGCTCTACTTCATATCCTTTGTTGTAAACTTCACCAACATTTAAACGTGGATAAGCATGACCAAAAAGCTCTAATCCGCTTAAAGCCGCTGTTAAAATATCTTTACGTGTCTCATCAAATAAATCAACATTAAGCTTTAAATGATCTTTAAATAACCTAGCCTCTAAACCTATATTTCGCTTGTAACCAGTTTCCCAAGTTACCTGATCATTACCTAATGATGTAGAGTTGATAAATAACGTAGGGAAATTTGTTATTGATAAAGGATTTCCGAATGGAGACGAAGCATTTGCTGAGTAGGAAGTAAGAAATAAAAATCTTTGATCAGCAATTCTATCATTCCCTACTAAACCATAACTACCTCTTAATTTCAAATAAGTCAGTAAATTATTCTTTTTAAAGAAAGGTTCATTCGTTAATGTCCATCCTGCCGAGACTGATGGAAACAAACCATATCTTAATCCTGGAGCAAAATTTTCTGAACCATTATAAGTTCCATTTACTTCTACAATATAACGGCTATCATACTCATAAAAGAAACGAGCCGCTAATCCTTGGGCAGCTCTTGGAGGAGCGCTAAAAGAGTTATCACCCGTGGTACGAATAAGCTCTCTTCTACCTAATAACATTCCATTTACACTATGCTTACCGAAAGTACGTGCATAGTTAAATGAGGTTTGAATGTTCATATTTGTGCTACCGGATGTTACTCCACCATTTTGTACTGCTCCTAAAGGCTCATCACGGTTACGCGTATCAGTTGATAATGTTGCTTCTCTAGTAATAGGATTAAAAACATATGCTGCCCAATTGGCATTTCTTCTCTCCACATTGTTGTAATAAGAATCATAGCCGAATATGGTTTTAAAAGTTAAACCCTTTGTAATGAAATCTAACTTGTAATCTAGATTAAAAGTGCTTTCGATGGTGTTGATATCATCATTACGAGTACCATAACGTGTTAATATTGCAAATGGATTCCAAATATTGGTACCAACATTTGGGTTAGCTGTTATTCTTCCATCAGGTAACGTTACAGGATAAGCATATGCAGGAACTTGTAAGATACGAGAAATCATCCCCTCAATGGTATCATAAGAAAATGCCGACGCAGATAGCAAACCAGAAGGTTGGTAACGGTTGGCAAACCGACCGCCTAATTTAATGCCTACCGTTAAATCTTTGCTTAAAGTTAAATCAACGTTCGATCTGAAGTTATACCTGTTATAATTAGGTACTGTGTTGATGCCATAAGGCGAGTCAAACTTTTTGAAAATACCATCCTGAAATGAATAACCGGCAGAAACAAAGTATTTTGCAATTTTGGTACCACCATTAATATTGATATTATGCTGGGTTTGAGAATAATACTTCTTTGTTAAATAATCAAACCACTGTACATCTGGATAGCCAATCGGATCAGATTTATCAGCAAATTTTTGAATAGCTTCATCAGAAAACGGGGCTGCTTTGTTATCATTTAGATATGCCCTATTTAAAAGAGTTGCATTTTCTAACGCTGGCAGGCCCACTGCTAAACCAGTATAAGTTTGTGCCGCAAGATTGCCGGTATAAGTTACACGTGGCTTTCCAATTTTACCAACTTTTGTTGTAATTACGATGACACCATTTGCTCCTTTTAATCCATAGATGGCTGTAGAAGCTGCATCTTTTAGTATAGAAACTGTTTCTATTTCATTCGGATCAACATCTGCAAAGCTAGGGCGCTCAATACCATCAACAACAACAATTGCTGATGCAGAAGCTGAGTTTAGCGTGGCTATACCTCTAATTCTTATAGTTGATGCATCTGCACCTGGCTGACCACTGGTTTGAACAGCAATTAAACCTGGTAATCTACCAATTAAACTATTCGTTGGATTTGGAGTTGGCGATTTCAGAATGTCTTCAGAACTAATTTGTGAAATAGCTGCAGTTACACTAGCTTTTTTCTGAGTTCCGTACCCAACTACAATAACTTCATCCAATCCTTTAGCGTCTTCCTCTAAAGTAACTTGAATGGAAGTTCTGCCTTTTAAAGCTATCTCCTGCTCTTTGTAACCAATACTGGTAAAAACAAGAATTGCCTGAGCATCTACATTACGTAAGGTAAACTTTCCATCAACATCTGTTGATATGGCATTATGAGTTCCTTTTACTTTAACGCCGATACCTGGCAATGGATATCCTTTGGTATCTACAACTACACCGGTTATATCTGCAAAAAAAGAATTGGGCTTATTTACTCTTTTTTTTAAGTCGATTGCAGATGTAGTTAGATAATTGAGCTTGATACTATGATTAATAGTAATAGCTGAAGCACTAATTTGCAGAAATAAACACCATAGCAGTGTTATAGAAATTTTCCGCAAAATTCTTTTTAATAGAATTTTCCTCATACAGTTTAATTTGGTTGATTAGTATTCCAAAATATTTGGTTCAGTAAATATAGAATAATCACATTCTTAAATGCAAATATTTTTTTTCATAATTAGCTGATATATAATTAGTTATAAAATTTTTGATACGCTTTATTCGCATCTTTAGTTTTCTTTAAGTAATTGATTTACTTGTAGATAAAGCCAAGCAAAATAAAAGTGCTGATACGTTAAAATCACATTAAAAAAAAATGAAATAAAATGCAGAAAAACGTTTTATGCAAGCTCTAAACGAAGATTTTAGCTGTTGTAACTCACTTATTTGTTAATGATGAGCTTACTCCACCCAGATTTACCTGTTCCTTTAGTGTCTTTCTTCCGATCTTCCATTACTTTTTTAACCTTCGAGGCGTAGGTCCAACAGGTACTTTGTCTTATTCCAATTCTTTCTGAGAGTTTATGAGAAGATATTGCTCCTTTGTGATTGTAAATTAAATAAACCAAATAAAAAGCCTTATTAATTGGAATTCTATTGTTTTCAAATATTGTATCGTGCAACACAGATTCTTCATAAGCGCATTTAGTGCATCGGCGGTTAAATGGAACTTTACCATTGCAGTAGCTGGTATTATTGCACTTGATACAAGCATAGCCATTTTCCCATTTCATATCCGACAAAAATTTATAACACGAATCTTTATCAGGATATTTTAGACTAAATTCTTCAAAATCAACCTCTGTTGCATTTACCCTCGCTTCCCTAACTTTTTCAATATTGCTTTTAAGATTAATGTTGTCTTTTTCTAACAAAATATTCATCCTAGAAATTTCATCAGCCTGATGCTCTAACAAATTATTTTTTGACAACAATTCTTCGTTTTGATGCTCAATAGTGATGTTTTTCTGTAATAACTCTTCAGATTTTTGTTGCACTTCTTTTGTACGCAACTCTACCTTGTATTCTAGTTCTTTGTTAATATTGTCCTTTAGCTCTGCATTAACCTGCATTTGTTTAATAATTTGTTTTCGAGCATTTTCTTTTTTACGCCTTAAAATTCTTACTTGATCGCCAATGGCAAATGATAAAAAAACCATCTCCAGCAAAAACCCAAAACTTAAACTGTAGTACCCAACAACATTACCAATAAATAACCTAGACCAACCTAAAATATGAACAATTTTGATGATAAACCCAAGTGATAAGAAAAAGTAACCCAATACAAAAAACCTAGCTGGTCCGTATTCCTTTTTCCACCAAATGTAAATACCAGTAAAGAAACACAGCGATAAGGGAATGAATTCTAAAAATTTGTATTTAAACCAATCGTTGCTATAAATTAAACAGACCAAAAAGTAAATCAGCCTAAGTACAATTACCAAATTGATAACAGTATTAATTTTTGGTGCTTTTATTTTAACATGTAAAAGTTCTTTGGTAAAAATCAATCCAAAGGTGCTTAAGAAAAAAAGTGAAACTCCATAAGCATACTCGTTCCAAACCGGATGATTTGGCCATAGATATTGAAAGGCAATACCATCGGTTGACATTTCGAACAACCCAACGCTTAAAACATATAAAATATAAAATAGGTATTGTCGTCTTCTTACAGCCAAAAACATCAATAGATTATGAAAACTGAAAATCACAATCATGCCGTAAAAAAAACCAAACATGATGTACTCTGATAGCGCATATCCAATAAATCGTTCTACTGTTCTAAAAACAATAATAACATTTACCTGATCCTTAGATTTTACCCTGAAATAATAATAGTACTCCCCTTTTTTATCGGTGTTAACTAGAAATTGGAAATTTTTATGATGAAAGGATCTCTCTCTAAACTTTAAATCGGCGCCAGCAATACTTTTAACATAATTACCATTTTCATTTGGCAAATAAGCTTCAACGTGATCAGTAATTTGATCGAAAAATTCAATTATAGCCGAATGATTTAAATCTTCCTTAAATCTTACTTTAAGGCGATACCAATAAGCAGAAGAACGGTTGTAGTTTTTTGGATAAAAATTAATATTTTCTACAAATCTATCTTTATTAGCATTGCTTTTAACTTCGTCAATCGTTAAATTTCCATTTTCGTCTTCTAAACAAACAATTTCCTTGTTAACAAAAATATGTTCTTTTGTTTGTTTTTCAATGGTTACAAGCTGTTGTGAGTAAACTTGGTTTGAAATTGAGAATAACGCAAATAAAGTAAATCTAAATATGATCTTTAGTTGCTTAATAACCATAATTGAGTTTCAAAAAAGTTAATAAGTTTAAAGTATATAACATCAGGCTCCTACTAATCGTTAATTGTTTATTAACGATTAAATATATTAACAATAAATTAAATGTGGCTCTATAAAAAATTAATTATCGATAAATATCTAAAAAGCTAAATTCAAATTAATGGAGGTTATAATTTTTCATATCAATAATAAAATGAAACATATCAAAACTAGTTCTATAAAAAAGGAAATGGTTTCTGCGATCATACCGAAAAAAATGGCATTGAATAGCTACCTAAATTGTGAGATGCATAACAATCTAACTTATTTGTCTAAATAGTTATAACAACAATAGAGATGCGAGTGCAAACAAAAACAAATGCAAAAAACATTTTAATTAATAGTTAAATTGCTAAAGAAAAAGGTATTCAGAATTTTTAAAAAAAAATGCAAAATAAACAAAGGCTAAATATATTTCTTTAGCCTTTGTGGTATTTAATTAAAATGATATAAGAACATTACATCACCTGTATAGGCGGGCTTACTTTGATCTTTAATGCTTAAAGTTGCTTCAATAATTACTTTTGTTATGCCTCTTAAATTAACTATAGATTTTAATTTGGCCTTCAATTGAACTTCACTATTAACAATTACTGGCTGTCCGAATTTAAAATTTTCAATCCCATAATTAATTTCCATTTTGATATTTCTAATATCTGCAATCTGTTTCCATAAATATGGGATTAAGGATAAAGTCAGATAACCATGAGCGATGGTAGCTTTAAATGGACCTTCTTTTTCTGCTTTTTCTTCATCAGTGTGGATCCACTGGTGGTCTAATGTAGCATCAGCAAATTTATTAATCTGATCTTGATTGATGGTATGCCACTGCGACAAACCAATTTCTTTACCTAAATGAGCTTCAAACTCTTCGTAACTATTAACAACAACCATATTTTTTTCTTCTTATAAGTGCTAAAATAGCATTATTGTTTTAACAAACCACTTAAATCTGCTGGTGAGTAATTAATTGACTTTAATGTTTTATGATCGTTAGTTCTGTAAACTAAAAATAAGCCGTCAATTTCTTTATGATAAGCATCTACACTAGCACTATTTTTATAATGAGCTATGGTTTCATCAGCTTCTTCAACAGTTTTACAGGCTTTACTCATGTTAGAGCGATGTACTTCATCAAATAAAGTTTTAAACTTATCTGCTAAACCAAACTCCAAAACAGCACCAGCCAATACATATTGCAAATCACATAAAGCATCAGCAATTTCAACCATGTTATTGTCGTTAATGGCCTCTTGTAGTTCTTTTAATTCTTCAGCAATTAAGTCAACCCGCAACTGGCTTCTTTCCTTACTCGGAATAGTTGGGGTTTCTAAAATTGGATGTTTAAAGGTTTTATGGAATTCTGCAACTTGGCTTAAAGCATTTAAATCTTTCATTTATAAAATATTTTAAGCCGCTAAGGTTATACAATTTAAAGTTTAGGTCAAATTTTATTATCAACATCAGTTTTTGTTTCCACAATGTGGAGATATACTAAACAAAAACGCCTACTTAAAATTAATTAAGTAGGCTCTAATATGGTTTAAATTTAGTTAAACATAAAATCCACCGGAAACTTCAATTCTTTGTGCATTAATCCATTTAGAATCATCTGAGCATAAAAAGGCAACCACAGAACCAATATCATCTGGCAAACCTACCCTACCTAACGCAGTTTGGCTAGACAATACTTGATTAAATTCTGCATTATCTCTCACAAAACCACCACCAAAATCTGTAGCTATAGCGCCAGGTGCTACAGAGTTTACTCTAATTTTTCTTGGCCCTAGCTCCACTGCTTGGTACCTAGACAATGAATCTACGGCTGCTTTCATAGGTCCGTAAGCAGAATATCCAGCGAATGAAAAACGTGCCAAACCAGATGAGGTATTCACAATGCTACTTCCATCATTTAACAGCGGAAGTAGTTTTTGAGTTAATAAGTAAGGGCCTTTAAAATGAATATTCAACATCGCATCTAAAGCATCCTCTGTTGTACTTTCGAATGGCATATTTACGCCAACTCCGGCATTATTTACCAAAGCATCTAATTTACCGCCATTAAAATTATTGTTAAGCAAAGCTGATAATTGATTGTAAAATTCATTGAAGCTAGCAGAACTCGAAAGATCAAGTTCTATAGCAGCAGCTTTTTTTCCTGATGAGCTAATTTCTTCTACAACACTTTCTGCATCAGTAATCTTAGTTTGATAAGTTATTATCACATCAAAACCTTTAGAAGCTAATTGCAAAGCTGCATCTTTTCCTAATCCACGGCTTCCGCCAGTAACTAAGGCTATTTTATTTAAACTTTGAGACATCTTTTTATTTATTTAATTTATGTTTCAAAATTGCACATAAACCAATTGAAAAGGTTTGCATTTTTCAAACCATTAATTGTAAAAATCAAATAATTATTCTCTAAAGACTAAAGGTGATACCTTATTATTTTTTTTAAAGAAGTTGGAGAAATGAGCAATTTCTTCGAAGCCTAAACTATAGGCAATTTCAGAAACATTCCATGTGGTTTGTCTAAGCAAATTTTTCGCCTCCTGATTAACCCTGCTAGAAATGATGTCCGTGGTTGTTTTACCTATTGTTTCTTTTAATACTTTATTTAAATGATTTACATGGACATTCAGAGCATCAGCATATTGTTTAGGTGTACGAATCTGCAAAACCTGCGTGATACTTTCGATCGGAAACTGTCTTTCTAATAATTCGATAAATAATGATGCTATTCTTGTATTTGCATTTTTCACATTTTGCTGCGGTGTAATAGGCTTTAGTTTCTGACCATAATGAATTAACTCCATTAAATAATTACGCAGTAACTCGTATTTATACTCGTAATTAGATGACATTTCTAGATGCATTTTTTCGAAAATCTGTTCAACGGCAACATATTGCTCTTCAGAAATTTGAAATACAAAATCACTTTGACTAGAAAAGACCGGGAGTTGATCAATATCTAAACCTATTTTAGATGTTGGAACAAAATCTTTAGTAAAAACACAAAAATAACCAGCTTGCTGAGTAGTATTAGGTGTATATCTATAAGGTATTTTTGGGGTTGCGAATAATAAGCCATACTGATTTATTTTTATCGTTTTACCAGCATATTCAACTAAATTATCACCATTAATTAAACTCACTTTATAATAAGTGCGTCTGTTGTATGGCATCTCTGGTTTGCCAATACAAGACTTGTACATGTCTTTGATATTAAAAACATTAACATGTCCAATGTCCTTATTTAAATTTTCGGCTAAAAAATGCTCTAAATCAGTACAAGTTTCTTTAAAAATTTCCCTATAAAATTCACTTATGGTAATGTTATTCATCTTTTTTCAAAATTCAAATATACATTTCATTAAAATACAATCATGTTTGCATTGCGCTTAATTCCTAAAAATGATTAATTTATGATGTTAATTATCAAAAGATTGAAATATTTATTTCTAGCAAAAAACAAAAAAGCCTCTAAATCTTTCGATTAGAGGCTTTTTGTTGTTGTCGGGATGGCAGGATTCGAACCTACGACCTCCTGCTCCCAAAGCAGGCGCGATACCGGGCTACGCTACATCCCGAACTTTGGTATCACCTTTTATTATGACTCTTATTTAAAAGTATAGTCGAACTTTTTGTCGGGATGGCAGGATTCGAACCTACGACCTCCTGCTCCCAAAGCAGGCGCGATACCGGGCTACGCTACATCCCGAACTTTGGTATCACCTTTACCCTTTTTTCGAAGGGATTGCAAAGAAACGATTTTTTATTTTAAAAAACTCATTAAAATGCAATTAATTTTAAAGCGGAGAGGGCGGGATTCGAACCCGCGGTACCGTTGCCAGTACGACAGTTTAGCAAACTGTTCCTTTCGGCCACTCAGGCACCTCTCCTATTCTCAGAACATCCGTTTTGAGGTTGCAAATATAGCAATTCAAGTATGTTTTCAAAAAAAAATTACACAGTTTGTAAATAATCTATTCGAACATGATAGATACTCATAAGCATCGTCTTGAATATCAGCTTTATAGTTTCTAAATCTTTTAACGTTAAATCGCAGTCATCTAACTGATTTTGTTCCAATTTGTAGTTAATTATCCTTTCAACTAGATCATCTATGCTCTGAGCATCTGGATTTTTAAGACTTCTTGAGGCTGCTTCTACCGAATCTGCCAACATTAAAACTCCAGTTTCTTTACTAAAAGGAATTGGCCCAGGATATCTGAAAATATTTTCGTCAACAAATTTTTCTGGAGAATTCTTTAAAAAAGATTGATAAAAATAATCCACCCTTGTGTTACCATGGTGAGTTCTGATAAAATCGATTACAGTTTCTGGTAATTTGTTTTTTCGAGTAATCTCTATCCCTTTATGTACGTGTTTAATAATAATCTGTGCACTTTGCTCATAAGGTAATTTATCATGCGGACTAATTGCTGTATTTTGGTTTTCGATGAAATACTGTGGATTTTCCATTTTACCGATATCGTGATACAATGCTCCAGCCCTAACCAATAATGAATTTCCTCCAATCTTAAAAATAGCCGCTTCTGCAAGGTTAGCTACCTGAAGTGAATGCTGGAAAGTTCCAGGAGCCTTAAATGCTAACTCACGTAGCAATTTATTGTTGGTATTAGTTAATTCTATTAAGGCAACATCAGAGGTAATACCAAAAACTCTTTCGAACGCATAAATTAAAGGATAAGCTAAAAGAGACAATAAAACGCTAAAAATAAATGGCACAAATAAAGACCAATCAATTTGCTTAAAATCTCCCTCCCTTAAGAGCGCAATACCTACAAAAGAAACAAAATAGGCAGCTAAGATAAATGAAGCAGAAATAAGCAATTGCTCTCTCTTGAGTAAGTTTTTGATGCTATAAATTGCAACCATACCCGCTGTAGTTTGATAAAATACAAATTCAAAACTATTAGGCACAAAAAATCCAGCAATTAAGATTACCAATAGATGTAGATTTAGCGCCAATCGGGTATCAAATAAAATTCTGATAATGATGGGTACAATACAAAATGGAATATAATAAAGACTGTTTAAGTTGAGTTTTAAAGCCCATGTTAAGGCCAATAGCATTGATGTAATTACAATTAGCAACAGGGAGAGTTGCCTATTATCAGCAAAAATATCTTTCCTAAACAAATATAGGAACACCATTAATAAAGTTATTATAAAGCCAACTAGCAATACCTGACCCAAATACACCAACTTATTGTCGCCAATATTTTTAGTCTGTGCTTCATAAGCTTCCTTGAAAGAAACTAATTTCTGGTAGATCTCATCATCAACAAAATTCCCTTTTGCAACTATGAGCTCTCCTTTTTGCACCATTCCTTTTGTGGTAGAAATACTATTAACTGTGCTATTTTTAACTGTTTCAGTTAGGCCCTCATCAAAAATCAGATTTGGCTTAAGGTGGCTTTCCACTAATTCTATTAAAACGTCTTTGAACCTAACATCAACAGACTTAAAATTACTTCTAAAATAATTTAAGGCTTGATCTGTTGTAAATACATCCTGAGAGTTTGTTTTTAATGAAACATTATCATTTACAAGTGAAAAATCATAATATTTTCCATCACTCTGATGTTTTGCATTTAAACCGATTATGCCTTTATTATAAATATACTGAAGCATTTTCACAGCTTCCTTTTTATTAACCTCTTTTTGCGCTTCAGGAAAATTATTTGATTTCCATTTTACATCGAATTCATTTAAAAATGCATCAAGCTGACCTTCTTTAACCTCTTTTACATATTGGTAAATTGGCAAAACATTATTTAACGCCTCTGTTTTATCGCTTTTTACCTGCGGGTTCGTTTTTAAAATGGCAAAACTAAACGGAGAGATTAAATCTCTACTTTGCCAAGTTTTACCCTTTTCTATCTCATACCTAAATCTTGGTTGCTTAGGCAGGTAAAGTGTGATCACCAAAACACAAAATACCATCATTACATATTTAATGTTCGAAGAATATTTTCTGTAAAGGACTTTATGTGAATTCTTTTTGATTTTAGCCAAAATAGTACAATTAGATTATCTCAAAATTAAGATTATTTTTTTTAACTGGGTAAATTAGTTTTTAGACTAATAAACGACTTATTTTAACACAAACCATTATGAATTGATTTAACAATTAATTATAGCAATATTTCTTATTAAAAGTTTGTAAATATCATTTTTTATTAGTCAATTTATGATATCAAATTAATATCATTATGTATACAGAAAAAGTTATAAAACCACCTTCGGGTTATTTAACCCTAGTTTTGTTTTTAGTATTATTAGTTGGCGGTATTTACGCCCTCTCAACCAGAGAATTCTTAATAGGATCTATTATCCTCACCGTTAATTTTATTCTAGTGCTTCCTGGGTTAATCATCGTAAATCCAAACGAATCAAGAGTTCTAACCTTATTTGGCAAATATGTTGGCACAGTAAAGTCAGACGGTTTTTTTTGGGTTAATCCGCTTACAGCAAAAAAGAAACTATCTCTTAGGGCACGAAACCTAAATGGCCAGCAATTAAAAGTAAACGACAAAATGGGTAACCCTATTGAAATTGCAGCAGTAATTGTTTGGCAAGTTAACGAAACTGCTAAAGCAACCTTTGCAGTAGAAAATTACCTTCAATATGTAAATATACAGAGTGAAGCTGCTGTAAGGCATTTGGCTAACAGCTTTTCTTACGACAATATGGAAGATGAAAGTGCTGACATTACCCTAAAAGATGGCGCAGAAAAAGTGAGTGGTATTTTAGAAGATGAACTAAATGAGCGCTTATCAAGAGCGGGTATTCATGTAATTGAAGCAAGAATATCACATTTAGCTTATGCACAAGAAATTGCAAGCGCCATGCTGCAACGCCAACAAGCATCGGCAGTTATTTCTGCTCGAAAATTAATTGTAGAAGGCGCTGTAGGTATGGTAGAAATGGCTTTAGCTAGATTATCGGAAAAAGGCATTGTAGATTTAGACGAAGAACGTAAAGCCGCAATGGTTAGCAATTTATTGGTTGTTTTATGTGGCGATAGAAATGTACAACCAGTTGTAAACACCGGCACTTTATACAATTAATGGAATTTATTGACAAGCAACAACTTAAGCTATGGTGGCTATATATATTATTAGGTATAGAAACCATCATAGTTACTAGCATTTTGTTTTTGGGCAAGCAAAAAATAACATGGCAAGAGCTAAATAATGCGCATTACCTCCCCATTTTGGCCATCATACTACCTTTTATTATAGTTTACCTTGTTACCAAAAATTCTTTTACGCTCAAAATTAATTCAGATGGGATAAACTATCGATATTGGCCATTTACAAGAGCTAAATCTATATCGTGGCAACAAATTAGCTCGTTATATTTTAGAAAATATGATGCATTAGGTGAATACGGAGGTTGGGGATACAGATATAAACTTTGGTTTAAATTTAGCGACAAAGCATACATTTTCAATGATGGCCATTTGGGCTTACAAATTGAACTTACCGACAATAAAAAAATACTTTTCAGCATTTCAAAAATAGATGAATTAGAGCTTTTTCTGGTAAACCTGAAGAGCAAACAAAATATAGGAGCAATAGAAACAGATGTCAGAGAAAGATAAAAAAGCTTTTGTATTAAGGATCAATCAGGTTTTATTAAAAGAAATAGAACAATTGGCAGCTAATGAATTTAGAAGCACCAATGGGCAGATAGAATACTTATTATCAGAAGCGATTAAAAACAAGAAAAAAAAGAAATCCAAAACTGAGGAATAAATTATTTTTTTGAAAAACAATGTCAGTTTTTCATCGCAACATTAGCCCTGCCCTTTGCTTTTCCCATTCCCCACAAAATCCTTGCAATGGGAATCGCTGTCGGTCAGGTTTATATCACAAAGCAATTACAAAAGGCCAATAAACTCACAATTGTGCGGTAATTAATGGTCAAATGCCTAAATTGCGCCAACCAAATATTATTAAAAAAATCATATGAGAGATGTAGTAATTGTTGCTGCTGTAAGAACGCCAATTGGCAGTTTTGGCGGCACTTTATCAGGATTTTCGGCGACTCAATTAGGTGGTTTTGCCATTAAAGCAGCTGTAGAAAAAGCTGGCCTTAAACCAGCACAAATTCAAGAAGTTTACATGGGTAACGTTCTATCTGCAAATTTGGGCCAAGCACCTGCAACACAGGCTTCCAAATATGCTGGTTTACCAGATTTACCTACCACAACAATAAATAAAGTTTGCGCATCAGGCACTAAAGCAATTATGTTAGCGGCCCAAAGCATCGCCCTTGGCCAAAATGAAATTGTAGTAGCTGGTGGTATGGAAAGCATGAGTAACGTACCCTATTATTTAGACAAAGCCCGAAATGGTTATCGTTTAGGCCACGGACAGATTACCGATGGTTTAGTAAAAGATGGCTTATGGGATGTTTATAACGATTATCACATGGGTTCGGCTGCAGAATTGTGCGCATCAACTTGCAACATTACCCGCGAAGATCAAGATAATTTTGCCATAGAATCTTACAAAAGAGCACAATCTGCGCAAACATCAGGCAAATTTACTGATGAGATTATAGCAGTTGAAATTAAAGACCGTAAAGGCGACATCACTTTGTTTGATAAAGATGAGGAACCTAACGCAGTTAAATTTGATAAAATACCTGGTTTAAAGCCAGTATTTAAAAAAGATGGTACGGTAACAGCAGCTAATGCATCAACATTAAATGATGGTGCCGCCGCATTAGTTTTAATGAGTGCAGAAAAAGCAGCTGAATTGGGTATTAAACCATTGGCTAAAATTTTAGCTTATGCTGATGCACAACAAGCTCCAGAATGGTTTACAACTGCTCCTTCTAAAGCAATTCCTTTAGCATTAGATAGAGCAAACCTTAAAACTACAGATGTAGATTTCTATGAAATCAATGAAGCCTTCTCTGTTGTTTCATTAGCAAACAATCAAGAATTGGGATTGGATGGAAATAAAGTGAACGTGAATGGAGGCGCAGTAGCAATTGGTCACCCGCTTGGTGCATCTGGAGCTAGAATTGTTGTAACGCTATTAAATGTTTTAGCTCAAAATAATGGCAAAATTGGTGTAGCTGGTATTTGCAACGGTGGCGGTGGCGCAAGTGCAATAGTTGTTGAAAATTTACGTTAATTGATCACAAGTAAAATTTGATGTTTAAGAATTTTAAGACTCATTTATTTATACTCATTTTTTTATGCTGTGCGCTTAATGAACTTAAAGCACAGCATACCATTAAATTAGATAACAAGCCTGAACTAGATAAATATCAAGATTCGCTTAAAATTTTGAGTGAAGAAACATTTGCGGCAAAAGAAGATAATGAACGGGTAGAGAAAAATGCTTTGTTCATCAAAAAGTTCATCAATGCTTTAAAAATAAATGGTTCGTTTAATCACGGTTTCGATTCGCTTAAACGCATTTCCATTATCAAATCTACCGACAATGCTTTTCGTATCATTACCTGGTTTTTGCCAAATAACGATGGCACTTACCGATATTATGGTACGATACAGATGGGAACTTCTAACGGAAGCTTAAAGTTATTCCCTTTAACAGACAACCCGAATTTTGATGATGTAAATGCCATTAGCACGCACAAAAATTGGTTTGGAGCACGTTACTACGAAATGATACCTGTGCTGGTAAATGGAAAGCAGCCTTACTACATCCTTTTAGGATGGAAAGGGAATACCTTAAAAACTACTAAAAAAGTAATTGATGTGTTGTCTTTTGATAGAGGCGAACCCATTTTTGGAAAAAACATTTTTGAGACGGAAAAGAATGCAGCGTTGAAAAACAGAGTCGTATTTGAATACAATAAACAAAATACCATGACTTTAAAAGTTGATCAAAACGTGAATATGATTGTATTTGATCATTTGGCTCCTTACGACCCCAAGATGGTGGGCAATTACGAATATTACGGTTCTGATTTAAGCTTTGATGGCTATCGTTTAACATGGGGTAAATTATCTCTTGTTGAAGATGTTGAACTTAAAAATGACCCTTCGCCTAATGATGAGTTTTATGGAAAGCCTGTAAAAGCATCAACAGTAATAACAAAATCTTCTAATTAGGCTATAAACTTTTATTTGCTACTTTCACAGCAGGTATATATATTGCAAGTTGAAACTAACACACAAATTATAAACTGAAACTTACTAGCGTTTTATGCAAACAACTGTTAATACGAGCAACGACTTTTTTAAAGATAAAGTCTTAGGGCATCCGGCCGGCTTATTTGTGCTATTTTTCACAGAAATGTGGGAAAGATTTTCTTATTATGGGATGCGGGCACTCTTAGTGCTTTTTTTAACATCTTCAATAATAGGAGATAATCCTGGTTGGGGCTGGCCAAGAGAACAAGCTCTAGCAATTTATGGTTCTTACACTGGGTTAGCTTATTTAACCCCTATACTTGGTGGATATATCGCTGACAGATTTATCGGCTTTAGATGGGCAGTTATTGTTGGTGCATTTTTAATGACATTAGGCCATTTATCGATGGCGATGGAGTTTAATCCTGTATTTATGTACATCGGACTTGGTTTATTGGTTGTGGGTATAGGTTTTTTCAAACCAAACATGAACTCAATAGTATCAAAAATGTACGAAAGACATCCTGAAAAAAAAGATGGAGCTTTTACCATATTTTACATGGGCGTTAATTCTGGAGCATTTTTAGGTATGCTACTTTGCGGATACATTGGAGAAAGTGAAAATTGGGGATGGAGCTATGGATTTGGTCTTGCTGGTATTTTTATGTTCGTAGGTATGCTCCAATTTTATTTTACAAGAAATATTTTTGGTAATATTGGTTTAAAACCAGAAGCTGGTGACAATCAAAAAGATGAAAATGAAAGTGTTGATGAAGCGACAAAAAATCCATTTTCAATTTTTGATATCGCCATTATTGCCATTATCTCTATTATCGGTTTAGTGTGGATTATTAATGACCCACTCTCTAAAATCACCTCTATTAATGTTTTTAATTTTAAATTAGGAAGTTGGGATGGTAGTAATGTGATGATTTTATCAGCTTTGGTTTTATTCATCTTTCTTTTGGTTAAGAGAACAGCTCAATATACTCCTATTCTAAGAGGAAGGATGATTTCCGTAATCATCTTAGCATTTATCACCATATTCTTTTGGGCTTCGTTTGAGCAAGCTGGCGGATCAATGACAATTTTTGCAAAAGATTATACCTTAAGGATATTAGAGGGTAATGCAAAGATTGCTTTTAACATCGGAAACACTTTGATTACTGTGATCCCTATGGTAATTATTACCTATGTATTATTTAAGCTTTTTAGACAAACCTTTAAAAAATACGCCTTAGGTAATGTTATTTTAGCAATTGGCTTTGTAATTATCTGGGTTATTGTGATCTATATGCTTAAAAATCAATATGCTGATGATAAAGCAGAAGTGCCGGCTACCTGGTTTGGTGTACTTAACTCCTTATTTATTATATCATGCGCACCATTGGTTTCTAAAATCTGGGAGAGTAAATATAATCCATCTGCAACAATGAAAAACGGATTTGGAATGATTTTACTCGGAATAGGATTTGCGGCATTGGCTTATGGATCTAGCGATATTCCTTCAGGTGCAAAAGTTGCTTCTGTGAGTATGATTTGGCTAATCATAGCTTATTTGTTTCATACCTTGGGTGAGTTATTCATCTCTCCAGTTGGACTTTCTTATGTAAGTAAATTGGTTCCTGCACGTATGATTGGGATTATGTTTGGTATTTGGTATTTATCAATTGCAATTGGAAATAAAATAGCTGGTACAATGGGCGGGGTAATTGATCAAATTACCGCACAATACTCTATGACTACATTTTTCTTAATTTTTACACTCATACCAATAGGATTAGGTTTACTAGTAATGTTGCTAACGCCATTAGTTAAAAAATTAATGCACGGGGTTCACTAAAAACATATTTAACATCATTTAACCAAAAGCCCGTAAAGAAATTTTCGGGCTTTTGGTTTTTAATACCTAATTTCGCCAATTCTAAAATCGTAAATCAAAAATCCTAAATCAAATTGTCTGATAGCTTAGTCATTATCCCAACCTACAACGAAAAGGAAAACATCGAAAAAATTATTCGAAAAGTATTTTCTTTATCGTATTCATTTGATTTGTTAATCATTGATGATGGCTCTCCAGATGGTACAGCCGGAATTGTAAAAAAGCTACAAGTTGAATTTCCATTTCAATTACATTTAGAAGAACGAAAAGGTAAATTAGGTTTAGGTACAGCCTACATCCATGGTTTTAAATGGGCATTGGAACGTGATTTTCAATATATTTTTGAGATGGATGCCGATTTTTCTCATAATCCAGATGACTTAGTGAGATTAAGAGGTGCTTGCTTGCCAGAAAGCGAATTTGTAAATGGCGGTGCCGATGTTGCCATTGGCTCGCGTTATGTAAAAGGCGTGAACGTTGTAAATTGGCCAATGGGTAGAGTTTTAATGTCTTATTTTGCTTCGATGTACGTTCGCTTCATCACCAGAATAAACATCCAAGATGCTACCGCTGGATTTAAATGTTACCGACGCATTGTTTTAGAAACCATCCCAATGGATAAAATTAAATTTGTGGGTTATGCCTTTCAAATTGAGATGAAGTTTACGGCCATTAAATTTGGTTTTAATGTAGTTGAAGTTCCCATTATTTTTACAGACAGAACTGAAGGGACTTCTAAAATGAGTACCCGTATTTTTAGGGAAGCTTTTTTAGGCGTAATCCAGATGAAAGTGAATAGCTGGTTTAGGAATTATAAGCGATAATTAAGTTTGGAGGATAGAGTTTGGAGTAATTGACCGCTACAGACTGGCAACTCTCAACTCACGACTTGTTGGCCCTAATCATTGCGCCAAAATCTTGTTTCAACGCCATTGCATTCACTAGCATCACTAATCTTTTGGTAAGTGTTGGTTCAGTTTTAGCGGTATTTAACCAATTGATAAAATAATTCTGATGTGATTTAGGCAAGGATAAAAAATATTCAAGCAAGCCTTCCTCTTGTGCTAAACATATCTCTAAAACTTCGGGCATTTCTATTTTAAAATCAGCATCAAATACTAACCGAAGTTCAATAACAGCTCCTTCTTCTTTTTTTAATGCCTTCCTCAAATTTTTGTTTAAAGCAATGATAAATCCATCACTTTTAACTGGGGTAACGCTAAGTCCGTTTACCGCAAGCTCATCTAAAAAGCCCTTAACCCTAAAACCTCTACGCGAATTCGGCCTAATTTGATCAGCTATTTCCTGAGGAATAAAAACATAACTCCAACCGGTTTTTTCACCATTAGTTTCGTATTTTTCAATTTCAGTTTTAAGGTAAATCATTATTTAAAATTAAAAAATTAAAATGATTGATGAAAGAATCTTGCTACTAGAAACTCATATTTTGATAAGCTAATCTCAGATCTTGATACTTGATACTCGATACTTAAACCTAAAACTCCCCTTCCACTCCTAACCCAAACAATGCAAAATCGTACTTAACAGGATCATTCTCATCAAATTTCTTTAAATTTTCAGTTAGCTCTACAGCAGTCAACCAGTCGGTTTGGTTACGACTAATTAAACCCAATAAACGGCCTACGCGATCCACATGAACATCGCAAGGGCATATCAAATGAGATGAAGATATCGTGTTCCAAACGCCAAAATCGACACCGCAATTATCCTTTCTTACCATCCACCTTAAAAACATATTTAAACGTTTACAGGTAGATTTTTGCAAAGGCGATGAGATATGTTTAAATGTTCTTCGAGGAAAATCTCGCAAACTAAAAAAGTAGCTCCTAAAATGATTTAAAGCTTTTTCTGCAGTAAAATCATCAGCCTCAAAATCGTTTAAAGCGCAGGGCGATGATGTAACCTCCAGATATTCATCCTTACTAAATTGTGTTGGTAAATATGCTGGATCAAAAATTTGCTGTTGAGGTAAAAAAGCTGTTTCTAAAGTATCTGATTGTAGATAATGATGCTTGAAGAATGAAACAAAATACAATAAATCAGTATCGTTAAATGTACGATGTTTGAAACCCAGCAAACCCTTCAAATCATCATCACTGTGATTGAGCATAAATTCATAAGGTTGATTATCCATCCTTAAAAACAACTCTTTACACTTATTGATAATGGTTTTACGTTGTCCCCAAGCTAAAATTGCCGCAAAAAATGCAGCAATTTCAATGTCTTGTTTTAAGCTATATTGATGTGGGATACAGATGGGATCGTTAGCTATAAAGTTGGGCTGATTGTATTGCTCAACTTTAAAATTTAGGAAATCTTTTAATTGATTAAAATCATTTGCGCTCCCAGTCTCAAATCTCATATCTCTTATCTCAGCACTAGGAAAGTGCTTGTTCTAAATCCGATAATAAATCGTCAATATCCTCTACACCTACACTTAAACGCAATAAATTATCGGTTACACCAACCTTTTCACGTTCTTCTTTTGGTATAGAACCATGTGTCATTGTTGTTGGATGGTTTATTAAAGACTCCACACCTCCTAAAGATTCTGCCAAAGAAAATACTTTAAATCTAGATGCAACTCTAAAAGTTTCTTGCAAATCTGCATCCTTTAAAGTAATAGAAACCATCCCACCAAAACCACGCATTTGCTTTTTAGCAATATCATGGTTTGGATGATCTTCAAATCCTGGCCAGTAAATATTATCAATTTTTGGATGATTTTTAAGATAACGAGCCACTTTCTCTCCGTTTTCACAATGCGCTTTCATTCGCAAATGCAAGGTTTTAATCCCTCTTAAAACCAAAAAGGAATCTTGCGGACCAGGAGTTGCGCCACAAGCGTTGTAGATAAAGAATAAATCTTTGTACAGTTGCTCATCATTGGTTAATAAAGCGCCCATCACTACATCAGAGTGACCGCCGATGTATTTGGTAACTGAATGCATTACAATATCAGCACCTAAATCTGCTGGGTTTTGCAGATAAGGCGAAGCAAAGGTATTATCAACCGTTAAAAGAATTTTTTTCTCTTTGGTAATTTTAGCCACACCTTCAATATCAATAATACGCATTGTTGGATTTGTTGGTGTTTCTATCCAAACCAATTTTGTATTTTCGTTTATGTAAGGAATGATATTTTCTGGCTTCGATAAATCTAAGAAATGAAATTTAATTCCATACTTCTGATAAACTTTAGTGAAAATACGATAAGAACCACCATACAAATCATCGCCAGTAATTACTTCATCGCCAGGCTTTAATAATCTTAAAACGCAATCTGTTGCGCCCATTCCGCTACTAAAAGCCAAACCGAATTTGCAGTTTTCTAATGCTGCCAAACAGTCTTCTAAAACTTTACGCGTTGGGTTGGTACCACGAGAATATTCATAACCCTTGTGTTCTCCTGGCGATTTTTGCCAGTAGGTAGAAGTTTGATAAATTGGAGTCATTACTGCTCCTGTTGTAGGGTCTGGTTCTTGACCAGCATGGATTGCTTTTGTTGCAAATTTCATTTTCTAATAGATTGGAGATGTGAGAAATGGGATATGAAATGATTTATATTAATCTTTAATGTTCTTCAATCTCATATCCAACTTCTCACATGTAATTAATAAGCTCTGGCAAATAAAACTCTCTGTATAGATGGCTTACCTGTTACGATACAAACACCATCTTCCTGCTTATTGTTCAGAGGGATACATCTAATTGTTGCTTTTGTTTCTTCTTTAATCCTTTTTTCGGTATCTGCAGTTCCATCCCAATGTGCAGAGATGAAACCAGTTTTTTCATCTAACAAAGTTTTAAACTCATCGTAAGAGTTTGCCTCTGTAATATGTTCTTCTCTAAACTGGTGCGCCTTTTTATAGATATTCTCTTGTATTTCATTTAATAAATTAAATACATAAATATCTAAGCCATCTTGCTGAACAGTGAATTTCTCTTTGGTGTCTCTTCTAGCCAACTCCACGGTACCATTCTCCATATCTCTTGCGCCAATTGCTAAACGAATTGGCACACCTTTTAATTCATATTCTGCAAATTTAAACCCTGGTCTTTGACTATCTCTGCTATCATATTTTACAGAAACACCCATTCCCTTAAGTTTAAAAGTTAACTCATCAACAAATTTTGTGATTTTAGCTAAGTCTTCATCACCTTTGTAAATTGGTACAATTACAACTTGAATAGGAGCCAATTTTGGTGGAAGAACCAAGCCTGCATCATCACTGTGTGCCATAATTAATGCACCCATTAAACGTGTTGATACACCCCATGATGTTGCCCAAACATGCTCTTGTTTGCCTTCTTTACTTGTAAATTTAACGTCAAAAGCTTTTGCAAAATTCTGTCCCAAAAAGTGCGATGTACCTGCCTGCAATGCTTTCCCATCTTGCATTAATGCCTCAATACAATAAGTATCTAAAGCACCAGCAAAGCGTTCTGTAGGTGTTTTTTTACCTTTAACTACAGGTACAGCCATCCAGTTTTCTGCAAAATCTGCATATACATCTAACATTCTTTCCGTTTCTTCAATTGCTTCTTGAGCAGTTGCATGAGCGGTATGACCTTCTTGCCATAGAAATTCGGTAGTACGTAGAAATAGACGCGTTCTCATTTCCCAACGAACCACATTTGCCCATTGATTTATTAATAGTGGTAAATCACGATAAGATTCGATCCAACCTCTATATGTATTCCAAATAATAGTTTCTGATGTTGGACGAACAATTAACTCTTCTTCCAATTTTGCTGTTTCGTCTACAATAATGTTCCCATTTCCATCATTTTTTAGACGGTAATGTGTAACCACTGCACATTCGGTGGCAAAACCTTCTACGTGAGCAGCCTCCTTAGAAAAATATGACTTTGGAATGAACAAAGGAAAATAGGCGTTACTGTGGCCAGTATCTTTAAATTTTTGATCTAAAACTGCCTGTATCTTCTCCCAAATCGAATATCCATAGGGTTTTATTACCATACAACCTTTAACAGAAGAATGTTCTGCTAAGTCGGCTTTTATAACAATATCGTTATACCACTGCGAATAATCATCATTTTTACTTGTAATACCTTTGCTCATAACTATTTGGAACGTTTTTTGTGTTAAATTTCTTGTAATGTAGTTTACAAATTTATAAATTTATAGCTACAATTTTGTTCAACACACAAACAAAACACATATAGTATGAAACCTAACCAATTATTCACAAGTATGCTCGCGGTAACAGCCTTGTTTGTTGCCTCTTGCTCCGCACCTAGAATGGCACAAAATAATACCGTTCAAGATGATGTTTACAATACTACTGCTCAAGCAAAGGAATACAAACCAGCAGTTTCAGTTCAAGCTCCACAGATAGAAAATACTACAGCAGATGGAGAGGTTGATGATTACTATGGTAAATCTGACCCATATTATGACATGGACTATTCTTCTAGAATAGATAGATTTTATTATGGAAACATGAACAGAGGTTATTTTGATCCATTTTATAACTATTACGGTTACAACTCATTTTACGATCCTTTTTGGGGTGGTGGTTTTGGTTTAGGCTTTAATAGATGGGGTTTCAATAATTGGGGATTTAATAACTGGGGTTTTTATGGAGGATGGGGATACGATCCTTTCTGGGGGTTTAACTCAAACTTTAATAGATTTGGAACTGGCTATTGGGGCGGTGGCTTCGGTGGTTGGGGAGGCGGTTTCGGCGGTGGTTTTTATGGCGGCGGAAACGTTAACGCAAACTACAGACCAAGACCAACTAGAGGTTATGAGAGTGCTAGACCAGGTTCAAACATTAATAGGTCTACTCCTAATAGAGGTAATGTTATAGGTTCAGATCGTCCATCTAGACCAAGTAGCTACAATCCCAACGGTAATACATCTAGAGCAAACACACCTAGCAGAGGAAATACGCAAAGTACTAGACCTTCTAGAGAAACAGATTCAAGACCTACTTACTCTCCACCGCCAAGACAATCTAATACTCCGCCACCTTCATCAAGTGGAGGTTCAAGTTCTGGAGGTTCAAGTTCTGGAGGAAGCAGACCAACACGTGGTGGAGGTAGAGGGTAACATTACACATTTTAACACATACAAATGAAAAAATATATTTTTGCATCTATGGTTGCTATAGTAGCTTCCATGAGCTACTCTTACGCTCAAGTCATCCTGCCAACTTACGCTGGTGACGCTCTTCGTTTTTCGCAGACTAATTACGGTAGCACATCCCGATTTAAAGGAATGGGTAATGCTCAAATTGGAGTTGGAGGCGATATGAGTTCTATCGGAGGAAATCCTGCTGGCTTGGGTCTTTTCACGAAATCAGAATTTGCATTTACGCCAGAGTTCAACAGTACAAGTATTGATGGTAATTATTTGAATAGCAATACTGTAACAAATAAGAGTCAGGCAAATATCAATCAAATTGGTGCTGTTTTTTTTATGCCAGCCTACAAAATTAAAGGTCAAGAAACTACGAAAGGCTTGGTCAGCTCAGTTATTGGCTTAGGGTATAACAGAACTAATGACTACGGCTTAGAAGCTAATTATAGTGGCTTTAATAATGAAAGTTCTGTTTATAATATGTTTGATGGCGATGATGCCTTTACATTAGGCAACAACCAATCAGGTAACATTAACAGATCAGGTTCTGTATCAGAATTTAATATTGCAGGTGCATTAAATATCTCTAATCAAATTTATATTGGAGCAACTGTAGGATTAATTAATTTACGCTACCTTAATGATGGTAGTTTGTTTGAAGAAGGTACAACTGAAAATTATAATGTGTCATATTACCAAAATCAGGAAACCAAAGGATCAGGAATTAATGCGAAATTAGGCGTTATTGTTAGACCAACTGATGGACTTAGAATTGGAGCAAATTTCCAATCTCCAACTTGGTTTAATATAGATGATAGTTTTTCTGTTGGAACAGATAATAACGCCATTGATGCAGAAACTTATAACTTTAGCTACAATTTGAGGACACCATTAAAAGGTTCACTGGGTGCTAGTTATGTTATTGGCAACAAAGGAATTATCTCAGCTGATATTGATTTTGTTGATTATTCGAGTATTCGTTTCAGCTCAAGCGATGGTGGAGACATTAGTGTTATCAATGAAAACAATAATGAAATAAGAAATAATTACCAGAGTGCGATTAACTATAGATTAGGAGGAGAATTAAAATTAACTGACCTATTTAGTTTGAGAGCTGGTTATGGTGTGAATGGAAGCGCATTTAAAGATGATAATGAAGGTGCTTTTGACACAAAATTTTATTCAGCAGGTTTAGGATATAGAATTAATAACTATTTTATTGATTTAGCCTACCAAAGAGTTGAAGCTACTTATACAGCTAGCCCATATTTGTTGAATGACTTTAGAGAGCCAGTCTTTAATGCAACAAACAATAAGAATAATGTTTTCTTAACCTTGGGAATAAGATTTTAATAATAACATAAAGATAAATAAAAAAGCCATCGCGATTATCGAGATGGCTTTTTTATTTAAATGCCAAATAGAGAACCACCTTTTTGCCAAAAACGCTCAATATTTTTTTCTACTTCATTATCTTTAATTAACTCTGGAGCATGATGTGGTTTTTTACGAGCATCGATAATTAGTGGTCCATTACAGCCCCAATGTTTATTGGTTATGAAGTCATTAACGCCATCAATGTCTGCTGCAGGGTTACTTCTTGTAAACGTAACCCAAATTAAATTATTAACGGTTGCAGCCGTAAAGTTTGCATCATCACAAAAAACTATAATCTGCAAGGCAGATAATTCGGTTGTTTTTAAATGCTCTTTTAATCTGCCAATTTCAGCTTTGGAGTTTGCAGCATTAGTATAACTGATACCATCAATCGCTAACACACCTGGCAAAGCTATTTTAAAATTCCCAAATCCATCAGGCAATGAAATTTCATTTGGTAAAACAGCCATCAACTCCCTCCTCTTGTCTCCTACAGCTGCAAAAACAACTTTCGATCCAGTATTTAAGCCATCACCAGAATAATCTAAAGTGTCAATGGTAGTATTGGTATGGAAGTGCAAATCTCTGCTTAAATCAATCCTTTCTAGCATATGCTGTAAAAAAGAAGCAATATTATTAGTTGATAATTGCTCATTATCTTCCCTAGCCGCAATAAATAGATATTTAGCTAAGCTCAGCTGGTTTTTGCCCAAAATATGATTTGCAATGGTTAATATTTCTTGCGGTTTTTTGTCCTTCAAAAAGGGAGTATAACGCTCACTTCCAATGGCAAACAACAATGGGTGCACACCTGAAGCATCAACTGCATTCACTTCTTTTAAGCCCGATATTTCTTGCGGAATGGCAGCACCGGTTATTTCGTGTATTAAAGCACCAAAACTGGTATCCTCTTGTGGCGGCCTACCAACAACTGTAAAAGACCAAATTGCATCTTTTTTGTGGTAAACATTATGCACTTTCATTAACGGAAACGGGTGTGTTAAACTATAATAACCCAAGTGATCGCCAAAAGGTCCTTCAGGCTTATTGTCCTGTGGTAAAACGGTACCTGTTATTACAAAATCTGCATCAGCTGATATTACAAAACCCTCTTCATCTCTAAAATACCTAAATCTTCTATTGCCCAAAGCACCGGCAAAAGTAAGTTCAGATAGGCCTTCTGGTAAAGGCATAACTGCGGCTACAGGGTGCGATGGCGGACCACCTACAAAAATGCTCACTTTTAAAGGTTGGCCTTTGGCATTCGCTTTTGTTTGGTGCACACCAATTCCTCTATGTATTTGGTAATGAAGTCCAATTTCTTTATCCTGCACATAATCGTTACCGCCTAGCTGAATTCTATACATTCCTAAATTACCGTTCATCACCCCCGGTTTATCAATGTCCTCTGTAAAAACCTGCGGCATAGTTACAAACGGGCCTCCATCCATCGGCCAATTTACAACTTGAGGAATACTGCTTATTGTTGTTTTCTGAAATGTATTTTTAAATAATGATTGTTTTAGGGGCAAAGCAGATAATGCTGTTAATGCAGAACCAGCGTATTTTAAAGGATTTTTCATTGCTTTCAGTGGGTCTGAGCGTAACTCTACCAATTGCTCTACTTTAGATAAACTATCTCTAAATATAAACTTAGAACGTTCTAAGGTGCCAAATAAGTTAGAAACCGCCGGAAATTTACTGCCTTTTACCTTCTCGAAAAGCAATGCTGGTCCTTCGCTTTCAAAAACACGCAAATGTATGGCGGCCATTTCTAAATAAGGATCAACTTCTTCTTTAATTCTAATTAAATGTCCGTTTTTTTCGAGATCAGAAACGCATTCTGCTAAGCTTTTGTAACCCATAATCAAAGATAGAGAATTAGCATTTTAGAAAATGTAAAAATGCCTTCCAATAACATAATTAAAGATTTAGCTGACAATCAATATTTAGTTATATGATTGATATTTTTTGAAAAGCAATGTCTGTTTAAGTTTTAAAGCTCGTTCCTGCTATTCGTTTTATTTCGCCCCAACCTAAAGGTGGGGGCTACATGTTCACTCCTATCAGGTTTATGAACAAAAAACAGTACTGCTAGGTCTGTTTTAATAGCATAGCACTTAACAAATAAAAGAATACACATTGATGGGTAGAAAGCTATGAGGGTATTTTAATGCACAACCCCCAAATAATAGCCCCAATTGAAGCGGCATACCCCGATTTTTCATCGGGGATATAGCGTAAAGTGGGACTAACATTAATAGCAGAGCTTACACTGCGCTTTAAAAAAAAACCACATCATTTATTAAAATAATGTGGTTTACAATAAGGAGAAAAGGATTATTTTTTTCCAGCAAATGAGCGTAACATCCAATTGGTTTTTTCTTTAAACTGCATAAAGCGGTTAACCATATCGTTTGTGCCGTCATCACCTGCTTCATCAGAAGCTTCTAATAAATCACGCTCAATTTCAATTAATTTAGCCATATCTGCTAAAACTTCATCAACCATAGCCATATCATTCATACCAATAGTATCAATTTCTTTAATGGTAGATTCTTTAATATAATCTGCAAATCTGCTATGTGGCGGTTTACCTAGGGTTAATACTCTTTCGGCAATTTCGTCGATTGTTAGTTGAGCGTTAGTGTATAATTCTTCAAATTTAACGTGAAGAGTAAAGAAATTTTGACCTTTAATATTCCAGTGGCAACCTCTTAATTTTTGATAATGGATATGATAATTTGCCAAATAATCGTTTAACATGTCAACTACTGGCTTAACTTTTTTTTCACTTAAACTTATTTCTTTTGCATCCATGATGTTTATTGGTTTTAATGTTGTTCTAATGCCTACACAACAATTGGTTGTAGACAAAGGTTTGCACAATTTTTAAAAATTGTACAATACATCAATTAGAATATCGTTTTACAATGGCAATGGCGTAAAAATTAATTTTCGTATAATTGTCGTTCCAAATATTAAATGATTTTAATGCAAAAAACATACATATTATTTCTGTCCGCTCTGTTTATTAATGTATCACTATCAAAAGCTAGCAACACGATTGATTCTGTTGGGGTTGAAAACAATAAGGGTAAAAAATTAATCTTACATAAGGTTGATGCAAAGGAAACTTACTATTCTATAGCCAAAAGATACAGTGTTAACTACAAGGATATAATGACCTTTAACGATAGCAAATTTCTACAAATTGGCATCGTAATTAAAGTCCCTACAAATGTAGATTTCTCTGCAAATCAGGCTAATACTGTACCAGCTAATTCAAATCAAACCGAATATACCATAAAAGCTAAGGACAACTTGAATATGTTAGCCCAAAGGTTTGGTACAACTGTAGAAGAAATTAAAAGAGTTAATAATCTAACTTCTATAAATTTACAAATTGGGCAGATTTTGGTTATACCTAGTGCTACACAAGCACCAACAACAACACAACCTGTTAGTCAACAAATACCTGCTACATTTACTCCAAACGTACCTAAAGCTACTGCTAATACTCTAGTTGCTACGCCAAATGAAAATGCAGCAATTGTTGAACATACCATTAAGGCGAAAGAAAATTTAAACCTTTTAGCCGAAAAATACGGAACTACCGTTGAAGAGATTAAAAGGATCAATGGGCTTAGTTCTAATAATTTAAGAATTGGTCAGGTTTTAAAAATTGCAAATGTAAATCAGATTGCTGTAGAAAATACTGTGGTTGCTACGCCAGTTACAACTTTACCCAAGCCAATTGTTAGACCTACTGAAGAGCAACCTGTTCAGCAAAATACAACCTCTGCTGGTTATACTCATCATGTTTTGGCTGGTGAAACTATTTACTCGATTGCAAAAAAATATGGATTAACGACTTACCAAATTAAAACAGCAAATAACTTAACAAAAGACGAGGTAGTTGTTGGTCAAAAATTAATTATTAAAGATGCTTCGAGATCGGTTGCTGAGACTGGAACAGATGAGCCTACTGATGATGAAAATACCATAAAAGACCCATCATTAAGGCAACCAGCAAGTAAATATGGCATTACTCAAATAGAAGAAAAAGGTACAGCCGTTTGGATTGCTGATCAAGATTTAGATGCAAATAAAATGTTAGTTCTACATCGCACTGCTACTGTTGGAACTATAATAAAAGTTACCAATCCAATGAGTAACCGCTCTGCATTTGCAAAGGTTGTTGGTAAATTTACTGAGAATGAATCAACAAAAGATGTTATCATTGTAATGACAAAAGCAGTAGCAGATGCTGTTGGTGCTTTAGATAAAAGATTTTATTGCAATATAAACTACGGCGCTCAAGAGAATGAACAACAATAAGCCTCTAATAATTGGTATCGCAGGTGGTAGCGGTTCTGGTAAAACTTTCTTTTTAAATAGCTTTTTGCATCATTTTAAAAATGATGAAGTGACACTTCTATCTCAGGATGACTATTATATCCCAGCAGGTGAAATGACACAAGAAGAAAATAAGTTATACAATTTCGATCTTCCATCTACAATTGATGATGAACAGTTTTTAATCGATATTAAAAAATTAATTAAAGGCGAAGTTGTTTATAAAAAGGAGTACAACTTTAACAATCCATTAGCTGTGGTTAAAATTTTAGAGATCAATCCAGCTCCTATTATTATTGTTGAGGGTTTATTCATTTTACACTTTAAAGAAATTTCTGAATTACTAAATCTGAGAATTTTTATTGAAGCTGAAGAAAGTGTAGCCTTACAACGCCGCATAAAACGCGACGGAATGGATAGAGGCTATCCAGAAGATGATGTGCTTTATAAGTGGCATAATCATGTAGTGCCTGCCTATAAGGAGTTTTTATTGCCTTACAAAGATCAATGCAATAAAATAGTGGTTAACAACCATGATACTCCTGATGACATCATCAAAATTACAGAAGAAATTACAGACGAGTTGAAAACTAAATATTGTTAATGTTTATTGCTTAATTAAGGTTTTGATTGAGTTCCATAACCTGTAATTCTAATTTCGCCAACGTTTTCACCTTTTATAACAGATACATTTGTAATTTGATCTGATTTTATCTTATCTAATTCTTCTTTGGTAATTTTTTTATCGTTAAAATAAAAATCTATTTGTTGCTGGTCTTTAGACTGTTTAAAGCTGCTAGTTTTAAATGACGTTACCATTATTCTATTGGCTTTACTATTGGCACTGGCCTCTCCTATTATAACTTTCGGTTTATTTTCTAAGATGATTTGATCAATTTTACCATTCAATTGTTCTAAACCTGCCGTATCTGTTTTGATAAAAAGAATTTTATGCTCTGGTTTTTCTTTAGCAGGCTGATCATCATATTTGCCATTTGTTTTATACGAAAAGGAAAATTGTTTAACCTTAACATTATCAGCTATTGCTATTAAACTATCTTGGTCGGTGTAAGTAGTATTTATTACTATGCTAGTTGGCTGTTTTAAGGTATCAGTCTTAGTTGTTGGTTTAATCGGTATTTTAACTTGAGCGAGTTTCTTAGGATGAATCACAGTTACTTCAGAGACGGTATCTAACAAATCAATTTTAACCAATGCATTTTTGATGGGCTTTAATTGATTTTTAATGTTTTTAGAACCCACGGTAAAAGCTAGGGTAGTCAGCAAAATTGGAGCAATAAAAAAATAACGCATTAAACTAAATTTTGATGAACGTTTAGCATTCATCATTTTAATGCGCTTCTTTAAATCAGATAGATTAAAGTTGTTCACAATATCTACAGCAGGAACTAGATTACCAACATCTAATAAACTATATTGATAAGCTTTTCTATCCATGCCTCTCTTCAATATTTTTTCGTCGGTCAAAAACTCTAAATTCTCTTTTACCGCCTTTTTCATTAACCAAACACCAGGATTAAACCAATAAAAAACAACACTTAGCTCTGCCAAAATAATATCTAAGGTGTGCCATTGTTTAACGTGAATTAGCTCATGTGTTAAAATGGTTTTTAATTCGTTTTCATTGTGCAAAGCAGGATTAATGTAAACAGTTTGCCAAAAAGAAAAAGGGCCAACTGGCTGATTTAGAACCCTAACTTTAAAATCAGAAACCATGCCAGGAGATGATTGCTGGTGAATTTTGTGTAGCGATAAAAACTGTACCACCAACCTAACACCCATAATTAATACACCCATATAAAATAGCATACTAATCCAAAACCAATATTCGGTAATTAGATTAGATGGCATTAATGATTTAACCTGTTGATTAATTTCTGGCACAAAAGCAACAGCTTGTTGATTTTGCTGTTGAAAAAAATCAGTAAGATCTATAAATGGATATATAGTTGAAAATAAAATTCCAAAAACTAAGAATAATCGATTTATAGTGTAAAAAGTTAATTTGCGCAGAATGAAATAATAAGCTACCGCAAAAAGAATTAGCACTAAATTTATCTTAAGCAGAATGATAAAAAAATGCGGCATAAACTTATTTTTTAGGATTTTCGATCAGATTAATTATCTCTTTTAATTCCTCTGCACTAATCTTGTTATCCTTTGCAAAAAAAGCAACCAACTCTTTATATGAATTTTGAAAGTAATTATTTACAAAACCTTTCATAAAACGCTTCTTGTAGTCGACTTCCTTTACTTTAGCGCTATATCTATTGGCATTCGCAAATCTCTCGCTTTTAATAAAACCTTTACGCTCTAAATTCTTAACAGTTGATGCAAGTGTAGTATAGGGCGGTTTTGGCTCAGGCATCGCATCCATAAAATCTTTGATAAAACCCACTCCTACTTGCCAAATGGCCAACATTGCTTCTTCTTCTTGTAAAGTTAACTTTTCCATTAATTACGAATATATCGTAAATGTACGAAATATCAATTTAATTGAGAAAGAATTTTTGTTAAGAAATGTTAAGGATTTGAATATCTATCCTCTACTTCATCGATAGTAGATTTTAATGTTTGTTGAAGCTGGTTTACACGATCTAAAACACCCATATCCTCATCATAATCAGTTAGATAAATAATCTTTTTAACTTTGGTTTCGTAGTTAAACGTAATCTCATAACGGAGAACCTGATTAGTTTTTAGATCAGCATTTTTATTGGCAATTACTGTAGGTAAATCCCAAAAATTAAGCTCGTTTGCCCTGCTATGAATAAAGATGATATTATTTGCCCTCAGTTTTAGCATTTTTCGAATCAGCGAATCTCTATCATCTAAATATTGATAATTACC
The DNA here is from genome assembly GCF_059424425.1 of Pedobacter sp. GW456-11-11-14-TSB4. Classification (NCBI taxonomy): domain Bacteria; kingdom Pseudomonadati; phylum Bacteroidota; class Sphingobacteriia; order Sphingobacteriales; family Sphingobacteriaceae; genus Pedobacter; species Pedobacter sp. GW456-11-11-14-TSB4. The sequence goes on along the minus strand of NZ_JBWKZK010000003.1, from coordinate 130,736 downwards.
AGTTGAAGAATTGTAACTATTAGCTAATGTATCGCCTAAGCCCCATTTGTACTCAACTGAAACCAATTCTGCTGGAGAGAAAGGTCCTTTTTGCTTGTTAATTAAAAAATATCCAGCAATGCTGATGATAATAATCCCAATAACTGTTGCAATGAAAGAAATATTTTTCTTGATTTGGCTTAGCATTATTTAGCTTAAATGATTTGATTTTTGGAATGTTAATTATTCTTTGAGCGTTCCTCTAAATCGACCAATTTTTGCTCTATGATTTTTTGCATTTGAGCAGCCGCTCCACGCATTCTCGGATTTCCATCAAAATCAGATAAATAGGTTACTTCTTTAGATTTCGTTTGATAGTTAAACTTCATGAAATATCTTAAAGCTCTAGAATTTTGAACATCGGCTTCATTATTAGCCACAATATCTGGCAAATTCCAAAAGCCTTGCTCATCAGCATTGCTATCTAAAAATTTTTTATCTTTTTCTGTTAAATCAAGCTTTTTAACGATTAAAGAATCATTTCTATTATAGTATTTGTATTCGCCTGTGGCAGAATTATAAGAATTTTCTAAGTTTTTACCTACGCCCCATTTATACTCTAAAGAAACAAATTCTTTAGCTTTAAATGGCGCATTGCGAATAATAGGTGCATAATAAACAATCGCATAAATTAGAAATGGGATAATTATGGTTGATGCTAAAAATATTTTTTTTCCTCTGCTTGTCATACTAATCTTCTCCAAAATTTTGGGCGGCCTCGTTATCAAACTCTTTCTCCCATTTAGCCACAACAACAGTTGCTAAACAATTACCAATAACATTTACCGAAGTTCTAGCCATATCCATTAATTCATCGATACCTAAAATTGCGGCAATAATAAATACAGGTAAACCAAATTGTTCTGCGGTAGCAATAAGTACGATTAATGACGCTCTAGGCACAGCCGCCACACCTTTACTGGTAATCATTAACGTAAATGCGATGGCCAATTGCTGTCCGATACTTAAATCCATACCTGCAGCTTGCGCAACAAATATTGAAGCTAAAGATAGGTATAGTGATGTTCCATCTAAATTAAAACTGTATCCTGTTGGTATTACAAATGAAACAATTTTACGTGGCACACCAAATTTCTCCATGTTGCTCATCGCTTTAGGCAAAGCTGCATCAGAACTAGTAGTAGCAAATGCAATTGATACCGGTTCTTTTACCGCTTTAATGAATTTGCCAATTGGTATTTTTAAGAAAAGCATGATAGGAACAAATACCAGTAGCACAAAAATAACTAAGGCAATATAAAGCGAACCTAAGAGCATGAATAGGTTTTTAAGAATGTCTATGCCCAAATGACCAACAGTATAAGCCATTGCAGCGCCAACACCAATTGGTGCGAAATACATAATAATGTTGGTAAATTTAAACATCACTTCTGATAAACTTTCAGCAAAATCTACAAGTGGTTTTCGTTTTTTCTCTTCTACCATAGCTAAGCCAATACCGAAAAGCACAGAAAATACTACAATTTGTAACACCTTGTTTTCATACATTGATTTAATTACGTTTTCTGGAAATAGTTCGTAAATAAAATTGGTAAACTTATATATCCCGTGAACGTTTTCTGGTAATTTTTCTAAACTTGTATCAACCATTTTAGCAGTAGGCAATTCTTCTTTAGGCATATGTTGAATATCTACGCCAACACCTGCATGGGTAATATTTATTACAGCTAAACCGATAAAAATTGCACAAGATGTTGCACAAAAGAAATACAGCATAGATTTCCACGCCATTCTTCCTACCTGTTTTAAATCAGAATGGCCAGCTATACCATAAACCAGGGTACCAAAAAGAATAGGCCCTACAATTGTTTTAACTAGTTTAATAAAGCCTTTACTTAAAGGATGTAATGCAGCTGCAACATTCGGGAAATCTAAGCCTACAAACACGCCTAAAATCATACAAATCAAAATCCATGTAGTAAGATTTTTCTTTACGGTAGCATATATAACTAAAACTAACGCTAATGTCCAACGCATTGGCATTAAGAAATGTTCTGGAAGATGAACGATATTAAACTGGTTTAAAACCGTTAGTAGAATAGCAATAGTGATAAAAATTAAGGTTATCAACCCAATTTTATTTTTTCTCATTTATTTGTTTTTTAGGTATTGAGCTCAAATTGTAAATCAATGTGGCAGTATTGGCACTTTCACATTATTTGCTAAGAAAGCATTGGTTACATTTGGCTTAATTTAATTTTACAACTTGGCACTAGTGTGTTTGCAAAAATTTTTTACAGCTAACAAAACATAGTTAATTGCAACTAATTTCTCAATTAGACAAAATTAAAGTTTTGAGCTTATGAAGCAAACTTTTATTAATTTTGGCAAACAAATACTTGTAACAAATTAACACTATTTTTATCTAATTTTTATAAAAACATCAATTAATGGATCTGAAGGATCAACTTTTTAAAGAAATATTCGATAAAAATTCTAAAAAGATTTTCCATTTATGCTATGGTTACACTGGCGATAAGGATTCTGCTAACGACCTACTGCAAGAGACCTTTTTAAAGGTTTGGCAAAATTTAGATAAGTTTAGAAACAAATCACTCATATCAACTTGGATTTATAGAATTGCTGTAAATACATGTTTAACCTATTTACGCTCGGAGAAAAGACAAGCTAAAGATGAGCTAACAGAAAATATTATTGAAACTAAGGTGGAAGAATTTTCTGAAAAAAATGAACAGGTTGCCTTATTGTACAAATCAATCTCTCTTTTAGAAGAAAATGATCGTTTAATTATCACCATGGTATTAGACGAGTTACCTTACAATGAAATAGCAGATATTTCTGGTATAAGTGAAGGAAATCTAAGAGTAAAAATTCATCGTATTAAACAAAAACTGACAGAAATATACAATCAACATGCAAGAATTTGATCAAATAGAGGCACTTTGGGCTAAGCATACGGTTGATGTTAAAATTTCTGCCGATGAAATGCTTAAGCAAGTAAAAAAAGAAGTGAATGGTATGCGTACCAAATCGCTAATGAACATTGCTGGTATGACTATCTCAATTGTAGCTATGGCCATGTTATGGCTGTTATATGATGTACAAAACTGGACAACCCATGCAGGTATTAGTATAATTATTGCCGCAATTGCAGTTTACACCATTATTCTTTATAGCCAACATCGCCTTATCGCTAAAAACGATTTTACGGCAAACCCAAATGAGTTTATCGCTAACTTAAAACAATACCAATTAGATCGTTTTGCACTGTACAATAAATTGTATTGGTTTTATGCAATAGCGCTATCATTAGGAATGATTTTCTATTTTGTAGAAATATTAGCGTATCTAGAATTATGGATGCAGGTATTAGCTATAGTTGTGAGTTTCGGATGGATGATATTCTGTTCTACGCTAGTAAGAAAAGCTGTTATTAAAAAAGACAAAGAAAGAATTGCGCTTTTAATTGAAAAATTTGAGCGAATTAGCGGACAGTTAAAATAAAATACAATTTATTGGCACGGCTTTCGTTCTGTAAATTTGAATGAAAAACATTAAATTATCCAATACATTTTTATTATCGTTGCTAGCTTGCTTATTTTTGTTTTCATTTAAAACACAGCAAGATCTTGCTCCAGAACAAGTAGATTGGGATACACACTTTCTGGCTAGACCCGATAGATCTTCTCCGTATGCAGCATTAACTGTAACGAATTGGCATTACAGCTACAATTCTAAAATAAGTGGAAACAACTTGCACATCGACTTTAAGTTTACAGGTGGAGTTGTACCTGATCAATCGTGGGTTAAATCTGAAAGAATTGCAAATAGAAAAATAAGCAGGCAGCTATTAAATCATGAGCAAGGTCATGTAAACATCAATTACTTACTTTTAAAAGAAGGTGAACAACAGGTACGTTTTCAGAGATACACCATCTCTAATTACAAAAGGCTCATACAAGCAAACGCCAATAGAGTAAGTAAATATTACAGTGAAATGCAAAGCAGATATGATGTTGAAACTAAACATGGGTCTGATTTAGAAGCTCAAGCACGCTGGGATAACTACTTACAAGAACAATTAGATAAATATCAGTAAACAGTTTATAGCATAAAATTCCAAGTTCTGTTTTACAACATCAACTGGTAACAAAATTAAGATCAGTACTTTAATTAGTTTGAGTTTATCTTTAGAAAATACTTCTCTTCAAATTAAAAATTGTTAACAATAAATTGTCAGGTACCAAAAGACAACTGCCAACTAAAAACTGAAAACTGGACTATTCTTTACCCTTAACTTCGCTCGCAGAAAAACTATTGCCGCGTAAACTGTATTGTAAAGTTTTAACCAATGTAGTTGTCTTTCCGCTATCAATCGTTACAATTGGAACGGTGCGAAAAAGATCTCCATTTTTAACATAAAATTGATCATCTCCTTTGTAGCCTTTTTTATTTTCGCTACTTAAACCCGGGAAGCTAATTTTGTTAAAACTGTTATTGGCATATTCGTAAACATTAATATCGTTTACATTTTTTCTTACCAAATATTGGATATAAACTTCAGGATCTCCATCGTTATCTAAATCCATGTTCCAAGCATCTGCAATGATACCCTCACGCTCTACCGAAATTGATTTGTAATTGTTTTTTAAAGAGTCAGACATTAAAATTAAATAGCCACCTAAGGTATCAACTCCTTTACCCCAACTTACCACTTCAAAATTAAAACCAGGCTTTATCTCTATGCTCTTATAAAATGGAAAAGGATTTTTTGATACTGCAACAACCTCTGTTTTAGTTGTTGCAACAGGCTTTTCATCACTGGTGCAAGCAAAAAGTAAACTTATTGTGGCTAATCCTAAATAAACTAATTTAAAGGCGTTATTTAATTTCATTTGATGTTATCTGTTTTATTAATCCAATTTAGAGCATTTAACTTTTTTACCCAAATTTATTTTGTCTTTATGTCTGGTGCTCCATTATTTAAAATGGTTTCGCTCACTACGCTTCTTTTTCCGCTAGGTGTTACAACAATAGTTTTAAGCACCTTTTTTTGTCCTTGCGGCACAGTTACTTTAATTGGTTTTGTATAAGTTGCAGCGTTTTCTGATGGACGATAATTATCTAAAGTATAATAAATTTTGGCTCCAGCTATTGGCACTTTCAATTCTATAGTGAAGTTATCTCCGTTCAATACTTTTTCTGGCTGATTAATTGGAACAGGCACCCAATAATTTGTAGCAGATTGATCTAACTTAGCCAAGTGCAGTGGCACTCTTTCTTCCATAAAATTCTTCAAATCTTTTTTCTCTACCGGTGTCCAAGCTATTTCTGCGAGCGAGTAAATTTTAGGAAAAATCATATACTCAACCTTGCTAGGCGTTTCCATGTATTCTGTCCAAACATTTGCCTGCACACCTACAACATATTTTTTCTGTTCTGCAGTTAAAACAGCCGGCACTGGATCATAATTATATACTTTTTGAAAATTTGAAAAACCTGATCCCAAACCACTTATGGTTAGCGGCTCATCTGGAGAAGTTGATGCTTTGTGATCAAAATACAAACCAGCAGAACCAGGTGTCATGATTACGTCGTGGTTTTGTTGTGCAGCTTCAATCCCTCCTTTTTCTCCTCTCCAACTCATCACAGTGGCATTGGGTGCTAAACCTCCTTCTAAAATTTCATCCCAACCAATTATCGATCTTCCTTTGGCATTCACATATTTTTCAATCCTTTGTATAAAATAACTTTGCAAGCCATGCTCATCTTTCAAATTATTGTCCTTAATAAATTTTTGGCAAAACTCAGATTGTCTCCAATACTCTTTCGGGCATTCATCCCCACCAATGTGAATATATTTTGATGGAAATAATGCGATCACTTCGTCTAAAACATTCTCTAAAAATTTAAAGGTGTTATCTGTTGGCACAAAAACATCATCAAAAACTCCCCAAGTTTGTTGCACTTGTTTACCTTTTCTATCGCCACTCCATGGTGCTTTTTCCCCAATCCAAGTATCTCTTTCTGGAAAAGCACTTAATTCTGGATAAGCGGCGATTGCGGCAGAAGCATGACCCGGCATTTCTATTTCAGGTACCACGTTAATGTATTTAGAAGCAGCATAGGCGATTACCTGTTTTGCTTCCTCTTGTGTATAAAAACCATCATGCGGTGTATTATCTGTGCCGCCAGTGCCAGGATAATTACCCACAATTGTACCACTTCTTTTGGCCCCTACCGAAGTTAGTTTAGGATATTTTTTAATTTCAATTCTCCAACCTTGGTCATCTGTTAAATGCCAATGAAAAGTATTGATTTTATACATCGCCAAAATGTCTATATACTTTTTGATAAAAGACAGCGGAAAGTAATGACGAGAAACATCTAAATGCATTCCGCGGTATTTAAAACGAGGATAATCGTTAATTTCTGCAGCTTGAATTGTTATTTTATCCTCCTTTTTATCTGGCATCAATTGCATTAAAGACTGCACAGCGTAAAACAAGCCAGCATCTTTACCCACAACTTTAATCTGATCTTTCGTTATTTGTATGGTATAACCTTCATTTGGTAACTTGTTTGCCCCTACCGAAGTTAAAACAATTGCTTTCTGACCGTTTGTTACCGACTTGGCTTCTCTTAAAGCAAAACCACCTTTTTTAACAATAAATGCATTTAATAAATCTGCAGTTTTAGCATTTACTGTTTCGCTGCTTATTAAAGCTACAGTTTTGTCTAGCAAAAAGGTACCGCTATTTTTTTTTACCGATACAGGTGCAGGGATAATCCCCATGTTAGCATCTGTTTGGGCAAAAGAGTTAAACGCAAATAAAGTTATCAAAAAAAGAAGGGAGATTTTTTTCATCATTGTTGTAATTTGGTATGCACAAGATAGAAAATTTAGGCTAAATGTTACTAAATCTGCTCACGTAAATATTCCGTGAGGTAATTTATGCAGCTATCGAAATTTAGAAAAGCACTGTCTGTTTTCCATAGGATAGTTCAGCCCCGTTTTTCGCTCCAATTCCCGACTGTTCCGATAAAAATCGGATCGGGAGATTTCCACTTCAACCGGGTTTAAAAACAAAAAATTGTGCTACAATTAACGATTGGACGCATAGCAACCGTAAATAGAATTACCTGCCCAAGTAATATAAACGGGATTGCAGTGAAAATTCTATTTGTACGGCACTAACTTTCACCTATTTTAATAAACCCAACCCACAAATAGATTGTAACGCAAAGCCCGATTAACATTAAAAAAAGCGTTTGTTGTTGCTTTTCTAAATTTTGTTATTCTGTGTGCCACAGACCAAGGGCTTAGTTGAAACTGCAATTTACCAAAAGTATTTCCACTTCAACCGGGTTTAAAAACAAAAAATTATGCTGCTATTAACGATTGGACGCATAGCAACCGTAAATAGAATTACCTGCCCAAGTAATATAAACGGGATTGCAGTTAAAATCCTATTTGTGCAGCACTAGCTTTCACCTATTTTAATAAACCCAGCCCACAAATAGATTGTAACGCAAAGCCCGAGTAACATTAAAAAAAGCGTTTGTTGTTGCTTTTCTAAATTTTGTTGTTCTGTGTGCCACAGACCAAGGGCTTAGCTTTTCATAGGTCAGCTCAGTCCCGTTTTGCGTTCCAATCTTTCTCTCAAATCGCAGTTGAAACTGCAATTTACTAAAAGTATTTCCACTTCAACCGGGTTTAAAAACAAAAAATTGTGCTACTATTAACGATTGGACGCATAGCAACCGTAAATAGAATTACCTGCCCAAGTAATATAAACGGGATTGCAGTGAAAATCCTATTTGTGCAGCACTAACTTTCACCGATATTACATCGGTATCATAAACTAAACCCACAAATAGATTGTAACGAAAAGCCCGAATAACATTAAAAAAAGCGATTGCTTTTGCTTTTCTAAATTTTGCTCTGTGTGCCACAGACCAAGGGCTTAGTTGAAACTGCAATTTACCAAAAGTATTTCCACTTCAAGCGGGTTTAAAAACAAAAAATTATGCTGCTATTAACGATTGGACGCATAGCAACCGTAAATAGAATTATCTGCCCAAGTAATATAAACGGGATTGCAGTGAAAATCCTATTTGTGCAGCACTAACTTTCACCGATTTTAATAAACCCAGCCCACAGATAGATTGTAACGCAAAGCCCGAGTAACATTAAAAAAAGCGTTTGTTGTTGCTTTTCTAAATTTTGTTTTTCTGTGTGCCACAGACCAAGGGCTTGTGTTTTCCTCATGGAAAGATGCTCTTATTTTATTTAAATAAAAAAGCTTCCTGAAATTAATCAGAAAGCTTCTCGAATATCAAATCCCCATTTTGGGATTGAGGGTTTTAATCGTAAGTTGAAGCCAGTACATTTGGAGTGGCATCACCTTTGGCAGCTAAATAACGCTCAGCATCTAAAGCAGCCATACAGCCAGATCCCGCAGCAGTAACTGCTTGGCGGTAATAATGATCCTGCACATCACCCGATGCAAAAACACCTTCAACATTGGTTTTTGTTGTACCTGGAATAGTTTTTAAATAACCAGTTTCATCCATATCTAGCCAACCTTTAAAAATATCGGTGTTTGGTTTGTGGCCAATTGCAACAAAGAAACCTTCAACTTCTAGAGTAGATTTCTCATTAGTTTGATTATTGATTATTTCTAAGCCAGTAACGTTTTTGCCATTTCCTAAAATCTCTACCGCTTCTGAGTTATAAATTACCTCGATATTTGGTGTAGTTAAAACGCGATGAACCATTGCTTTTGATGCTCTAAACTCATCTCTACGTACCAACATGTAAACTTTTTTGCACAATTTAGCTAAATAAGTAGCTTCTTCTGCAGCGGTATCTCCTGCTCCAACTATGGCAACGTCTTGACCTTTAAAGAAAAAGCCATCACAAACTGCACAGGCAGAAACACCAAAACCATTATATTTTTGCTCACTTGGTAAACCTAACCATTTGGCAGTTGCACCTGTTGCGATGATAACAGTGTCGGCGGTTATGGTTTTAATTTCATCAACCACAACTTTGCGAGGGAAAGAAGAAAAATCTACCGAGCTTACATAACCAAAACGAATTTGTGTACCAAAACGCTCAGCTTGTTTTCTAAAATCTTCCATCATTGCAGGGCCCATAATGCCATCTGGGTAACCTGGAAAGTTATCTACATCTGTAGTTTGAGTTAATTGACCACCCATTTCCATACCAGTATACATTACTGGTTTTAAATCGGCACGAGCCGCATAAATTGCAGCAGTGTAGCCTGCTGGGCCCGACCCTATAATTAAGCACTTTACGTGTTCTATTTCTTGTTCTTGAGACATGATTATTTTATTGTGATACAAATTTACGCTTAAACTTTAAATTGCCAAAGCTTGTGGAGAAAGATGAAATTGTGGAGATAATTCAGTTTTCAGTTGACAGTTTTCAGTTGTTAGTTTTCAGTTTGCATTTTTCAGTTTCCAGTTAGTAGTTTTCAGTTGGTAGTTTTCAGTTTATAATTTCAAATAAATAGCCTATTACTTTCGGTCTTTCCAACTTTTCAACTTCCCAACTTTCCGTCTTCCCAACTTCCCAACTTCCCAACTTCCCGTCTTTCCAACTTCCCAACTTTCCGTCTTCCCAACTTCCCGACTTTCCAAATTCCCAACTCCCCGTCTTCCCGACTACTTCCCTTTATTAGCTTTTAAAACTCTCAAAAAATTACCGCCTAAAATTTTATTGACATCTGCAGTTTTATAACCCCGTTTAATTAAAGCAGCCGTTACTTTAGGATAATCAGCAACACTATTCATTCCTCTTGGAAAAGCTTCTGCACCATCAAAATCTGCTCCTAAACCAACATGATCTACTCCAATCATTTTTACGATGTAATCTATATGATCTACAATAAGATCAATGGAAGGCTTCGTAACCTCAGCCTCTGCTGGATATTTAGCTATCAAGGTATCAATTGCATTACTCCTTCCGTATCTGGCACTTAGCGCTTTTAACTCATCATTATATTTATTTAAAAAAACTTTCTGTTTAGCACTATATGTTGAATCTAAAAAGCCAGAATAAAAATTTATAGAAATTAATCCGCCGTTTTTACCCACTGATTTAATCTGTTCATCATTTAAATTTCTGGCAACTGGATTAAGTTGATAAACACAACTGTGTGATACTAGAATTGGTTTTTTGCTTTCGTTAATGGCATCAAAAAATGTTTTCACACCAACATGCGATAAATCAACCATCACTCCCAAATCATTTAATTTATGGATTACCTTTTTGCCGAAATCGTTTAAGCCAGCTTTATCGGCTTTTACTTTACCAGAAGTTTCTTCGGCAGCAGAGCTAGACCAAGGAGTGCTATTGTTCCAAGTTAAAGTTAGATAAATCATTCCTCTTTTGGCCAATTCTTCGAGCTTATCCAAACTATTCTCAATCATATGACCGCCTTCAACACCAATCATAGCTGCCATTTTACGCTCAGCAACTGCTTTTTGTAATTCATCCGCATTGCGAACTAAAATAATATGAGAAGGATATCTTTTGATTAAGCTATATAAAGAATCTATTTGTTGATTAGCAACACCAAAACCACCAGTTTCGTCACTCCAAATAGAAAATACCTGTACATCTAAACCGCCTTGTTTGGCTCTAACCAAATCGAAGTTTCCGGTAGGTTGTAGTTTACCAATATCAATACCAGATTTAATTTGATTGAAAAGAATATCACCATGTGTATCAACCAAGATTGCCTTTTCATGGATTATATTAGGTTCTTGAGCATGAGCATATACTGTGCATAACGAAATTATTAAAACACCAATAAATCTTTTCATCAATTGTTTCTATTTTGAATTGTACTTTTAATTTGTTTATTTTTTTTAATCTTTTCCCTTGATACCAGCACGCCCATCTTCCATATTTCTTTAATTTTATCTTTGGCATATATCCACTCACCATCCTTTTCTCCAGTTACATAATTACCAGAAACTATTTCTTGCCCATACTTATCATAAGTAATAAACTTACCATGCAACTTACCATCAACAAACTCCTGACTATTAAATACATTACCATCTGGAAAATAAAGTAACCATTTACCTTGTTCGCTACCATTTACAAAATTACCTTCTTGAGCAACAAACCTTGTTTTACCTTTAATTGAGAAACTATGTTTATAGATATAATTAAATTCGTTAACATCACTATAAAAAGTAAATTTACCGTGAGGAACAGCTAATGTTTCATCAGAAAAAGATCCAGTTTGTAATAGGTTGTCATATAAATCGTACCTTTTAAAGGTATAAATATTACCTGTGCTTAATTTGCCGTATACTGCATAAGAAGTTGCTTTATCTTTGTCTTGAGTAACTTGATTGCCATAAAAATAAATTGGCGCAACCTGAGCATTTGATGCGCAATACGATAAAATACCAAAAAGTAAGACAAAAATTTTTTTCATTCAATTTCAGGTTTGTATAATACCCACATTAAAAGCCTTTTTAATAGGCGATTGGTTTGCTGCTTCAATACCCATAGAAATTACTTTACGTGTTTCTAAAGGATCGATTACCCCATCTACCCACAAACGTGATGCCGCATAATATGATGTAGTTTGATTATTATACCGATCTGTTATCGTTTTTAGCAAATCAGCTTCTTTCTCGGGTGTAATAGTCTCTCCTTTAGCTTTTAATGAGGCCTCCTCCATTTGTAAAATTACCTTTGCAGCTTGCGCACCACCCATAACAGCAATTTTTGCAGTTGGCCAAGCATAAATTAAACGTGGATCGTATGCTTTTCCGCACATTGCATAATTACCTGCGCCATACGAATTACCAATAACGATAGTGAATTTTGGAACAACAGAATTGGCAACCGCATTTACCATTTTAGCTCCGTCTTTAATAATGCCGCCTTGCTCTGATCTGCTACCAACCATAAAGCCCGTTACATCTTGCAAAAAAACCAAAGGGATTTTCTTTTGGTTGCAATTCATGATGAAACGACTAGCTTTATCTGCACTATCAGAATAGATAACCCCGCCAAATTGCATTTCGCCTTTTTTAGATTTCACTACATTGCGTTGATTGGCAACAATACCAACTGCCCAGCCATCAATACGAGCCAAACCACAAATAATACTTTGTCCGAAGAGTTTTTTGTATTCTTCAAATTCAGAATTATCAACCAAACGCTCAATGATATCTCTCATTTCGTATGGTTTTTCTCTATTTTCTGGCAAAATGCCATATAATTCTTGCTGGTTAAGTTTTGGCATGACCGCTTTAATGCGATCAAAACCTGCATTTTCAGGTGCACCTAACATGCTCATTATTTTTTTAATGCTATCTAAACATGCTTCATCATTTGGATGTTTATAATCTGTAACTCCAGAAATTTCGCAATGGGTAGTTGCTCCACCCAAACTTTCGTTATCAATATCTTCGCCTATGGCCGATTTAACTAAGTAAGATCCTGCTAAAAAAACTGACCCAGTGCCTTCAACTATCATTGCCTCATCACTCATAATTGGCAAATAGGCACCACCAGCAACGCAAGAACCCATAATTGCAGCTATTTGAACAATGCCGTCGGCACTCATCATGGCATTGTTTCTAAACATTCTGCCAAAGTGTTCCTTATCAGGAAAAATTTCATCCTGCATAGGCAAATAAACGCCTGCACTATCCACCAAGTAAATTACCGGCAATCTATTTTCCATGGCAATTTCTTGTGCTCTTAAATTTTTCTTCGCCGTCATCGGGAACCAAGCGCCAGCTTTTACAGTTGCGTCATTAGCTACAATTAAACATTGTCTGCCACTTACATAGCCAATTCCTGTCACTACGCCTGCACTTGGGCAACCGCCCTGTTCAGCATACATTCCATCTGCTGCAAAAGCACCTAACTCTAAAAATTCACTACCTTCATCAGTTAAGTAAGCTATTCTTTCTCTGGCTAAAAGTTTCCCTTTATCTTTTTGCTTAGCAGCATTTTTCTCTCCTCCACCTGCATATATCTTTTTCAACCTAGTTTTAAGCTCGTAAACCAGTTGTTTATTCACATCTTCATTTTTGTTAAATTCTATATTCATTTCGATATTTGGCTAGATCAGCATTTATCATTTTAATGCTTTGGGGCAAGTTAGTTGTTAAAATTAATAAACTAAAACCTGTTTTGGTATTTAGTAGCTTGTTAATTTTTAAAATTTATGTAATTCTTATAACTAAAAATACAATTGAGTTTGAGCCTTAACAACAAAAGAAAACAACGGCCGTTTAATGATTAATGAAATACCTTCTCATTTTATCTTTATGCTTAACTCAAATTTCTAAAGCTCAGGTTTTTGCATATCCTATATTAAATAAACAAGTTAAGTCTATAGAACAAATTGCAACCTCACAATGGAAAGCAATAGATACGGCTTATGGCGATTTGAACAACGATAAATTAGATGATTTAGCCATTATTTTAGAATTTAACTTACCAATAGCCGAGCATAGGGCTTATGGAGATAATGAAACCGATTTGATTAAAGAGTTTCAGCGACCAAGAGTTTTGGTAATCTATTTTAAAAATGCACAAAGTGGAAAATATAATCTGGTTACTCAAAACAATAACTTTATCTTAAGAGCTAATGAAGGAGGTTCATTAGGAGATCCGCTTAAAAAAATCACTATTGCTAACAATAGATTAATGTTAAAATTTGAAGGCGGAGCCGATTGGCGTTGGATTTTAAATTATGAATTTAAGTATACAAACAAAGATTGGAACTTAGTAAAAGCTAACAATATTTATTACAATGCTTTTACAGGCGAAATGACCAACAATCAATACAATTTTGCAGAACGTAAAAAAAGATTAATATCAGGTAACCTAGCTAATCAAGATGGAAACAACTTAATTGATGAAGAAGCGCTAATTTTTACTAATTATAAAACATTTACCACATTTAAAAAGCCGTGGACATGGCAAATAAGCGAGGGCAATTTCCTATAATTAATAATTTAAACAAACTTTAACTTTTGATTCAAAGATTACTGCTTAATAATTGATATTTTTGATTAAATAATCATTCCTTATGACATTAAGCATAAATACGCCTGCATTACTTTTCCCTGCAATTAGTTTAATTATGTTAGCCTACACCAACCGATTTTTATCGTTGGCAACTTTGGTTAGAAACCTTCATTCAAAATATTTAAATGATGACAAAAACAGCATCATTATTCCTCAACAAATCAAAAACTTAAGAACAAGATTAAAATTAATTAAGAACATGCAAGCCTTTGGCGTATTGAGCTTTATATCTTGTATTGTGTGTATGTATTTCATTTACATTGGCCAAGAGTTTACTGGAGAGATTTTCTTTGCCTTAAGCTTAGTTCTTTTTACAGCATCCTTATTTATGTCGCTTATAGAAATACAAATAAGCACAAAAGCTTTAGAACTGGAATTGAGCGATATGGAATTGAATGATCCTTCTTTAGTATCTTATATTAAAAAGAAGTTTGATAAATAATTTGAGATTTGAGTATTGAGATGTGAGACCATGAAAACTTTTCATTTTTTAAAACCTTTCAACTTCCGATACTTGCTTAAACTAAATTCCGATCTCTAAACCAAACTTCATCTGGCGCAGCTTTAAAGTTTTGCATTTTTTCTATTAAAACCTTTGCATCAGTCTCATTAAAAACTAAATCTCTATTGGTTTGCTTTAAAAAGCGATGTTCAACCATCATATCCATCTGTTTAAAGAGCGGATCATAAAAACCACCAACATTTAAAACCCCTATTGGTTTACCATGCAAACCTAGTTGCAACCACGTCAACACTTCAAATAATTCTTCGAGAGTACCAAAACCACCGGGTAAAATGACAAAGCCATCAGCTAAATCGGCCATTTTTTGTTTACGATGATGCATGTTTTCAGTAATGATCATCTCCGTTAAACCTTTATGTCCAACTTCCTTATCCATTAAAAACTGAGGAATAACGCCGAAAGCTTTACCCCCACGCTTTAAAATTTCATCGGCAATAACTCCCATTACACCAACACTTCCTCCACCAAAAACTAGCGTAATTTCTTGCGTTGCCATATTTTCTGCTAAGTCTTCTATAGCTTTTCTTAAAACAGGATCTCCATTAAAGTTAGAACCGCAGTATACACAAAGTGATTTCATTGTATTTAGATTAAACTCAAAAGTAGTGATTTAGTTCATTGGTTCAATACCTCATCGGTTTATTTAATAGGGTATAACATGGGTCATTTTAACCTAAAAAACTTTGACAAACCAACAGCTGTAAGCCTAAAGATTTGTCAAAGTGGTACTCACAAATGAACAAATGAAACTAATGAACTTTTAAAATGTAAACTTAAACTTTGACAAACCGATAGCTGTAAGCCTAAAGGTTTGTCAACATGATACTCACAAATAAACCAATGAACAAATGACACTAATGAACTGATGCACTAATGCACTTTTAAAATGTAAACCTCAAAGTTGCTCCGTAAGTTCTCGGATCACCTAGCACACCAGCGTACAAACCTGCGTTACCAGCTGCTGCCTGTAATTGTTCAAAGTAGTTTGTTGCTGTTAAGTTTCTGCCCCATACAAAAATCGAGAATTTTTCTGATTTAAAACCTAGTCGTCCATTTAATAAAGCATAACCATCAACATTTAAAACACTTGATGGTGTGGCGTTTGAAGAATATCCAGAACGATAAGAAGCATCTGCTGCTATAAAATATCTTCCAATTTTTGTTGCCAAGTTGCCAGCTGTACTTAATTCAGAACCTCCAGAAATATTCCATTTAGAAATACCTGGCAATCTACCACCAGAGGCATCTATAAAGGCAACCTGCGTTGATACACCATTAACCACCTGCGTAAAACCAGTTTCTTCTAAAGGCAAAGGTGCATTAGTAAATTTAACATATTTACCATCAAGATAAGCCACCGCAGCATTAACAGTCAGAAATCTCTTTAACTGTAAACTTCCATCTATTTCAAAACCTTTAACATTTACTTGCTCAGCATTGGCTAAATAACCTCTATTTACCCCCAATTGTGGCGATTGTACATTGGTTTGATAGTCATCAATATCTGTGTTAAAAGCAGAAACATTTACGATTAAACCTTTAATTGGTTTTGTTTTTACACCTAGCTCATAGTGCTTTACATATTCTGGTTTAATTACCGCCAAGCTTAAATCTGCCTGCCCATTTGATGTTGTTGGTAAACCGCCCACATTTACACCAACTGGTTTATAAGCTGTAGAAAAAGTTCCGTAGGCATTTAAATTAGGGTTTGGCCTGTAAGCCAAGGTGATATTACCCGATAAATTGTTATTATCTGTACTGGTAAAAAAATGCTGGTTACTGTAAACAGCAGCTTTTAAGGCTAACAATGCCTGATCAGTTGTTTGTAAACCACCGTAAGTAACTCGATTATAGTCTACATTTTTTTTGTCATAATTATATCTCAAGCCTGGCAATACATGTAAATGATCTAAAAACTCCCAATCCGCTTGTGCAAAAACCGCAGTACTTAATGATTTTATGGTAGAGTTAGTAGTAATACCAAAGCCATCCAACAAGCCTGGTGTAGCATATAGTGCTTGAGCTCCAGTATTACTTGTTTGTACAAATCTCCATTGGTCTTTCCCTACTTCTTCTGTTTGACCTAGGCCTTGTAAATTTTGCCCAAGTGCAAACACACCAAACACAGCACTTAACTTTTCAGTTATATTACCAGAATATCTAAATTCTTGTGAATATTGATCATGGCCACTATTTCCTTGCGATTTGGTAAGGGCTGATAATTCAGAAAAATCTCTATCATTGGTTGGGTCCCAATTCCAAAACCTCCATGCTGTAGTAGAAGTTAGGGTACCATTACCTAGCTTGTAATCAACATTTACAGATAAACCACCAATCGACTGATTATGTCTCCAAGGCGTATTTGTATTGATCTCTCTAGAAAATGGGTCGATTTTAGGTTGCTGATAACCTAAATCTGAAATGATTTGGGCATACTGACGAAAAGCACTTCTTTTTGTTGTGGTAACACCAGCAATTACCAAAGGATAACCTGCCGGATGTTGAATGCTTACATCGCCACTTAGCAAAACCTGAAGTTTGTCTGTTGGCGTAAAATACAATTGACCTTTTAAACCAAGATTATTTTGACCGCTGTATTTCCTTTCTTCCCTGGTATTCCAAATGGTACCGTCTCTTTGCGTACCCGAAATAGACAATTTAGCGGCTAAGTTTTTTGCCAAGCCTCCAGAAACTGATGCTTTAGCTTGAATAAAATTGTAATTACCGACGCTTATTTCTGCCTTCGCAGTTGGTGTTTGCGTTGGCTTGGTAGTAGTAATGTTAAATGCACCCGCTGTAGTATTTTTTCCAAATAACGTACCCTGTGGACCGCGAATAACTTCAATTTGTTCGATATCTAGAAAATCTGTAGAGGTAGCAGCTGGGCGAGCATGATAAACACCATCTACATAAAAACCAACACCAGGATCAATACCATCATTTGTTAAACCAAAAGTTGATCCTAATCCTCTAATATTGAGCGTAGTATTTCTAGCATTTGATGAATAAAGTTGAACCGAGGGAACAAGTTCTTTTAAACGATTTACATTAAAAGCACCAGCATTTTCTGCAGCCTGCCCACCAATAACTGTTATTGCTAAAGGTACATCTTGCAATACCTCAGCCCTTCTTCTTGATGTTACTACGATTTGATCTAGCAAAGCATCTTCAACCAAAACCAATTCAATAGGAGTTTCCTGAAATTTTAAAATTTGAAAATCTTGTGGCTTGTAACCAACTGAACTCACCTGAAGATAAAAAGGAAATGCCTGAGCAGTATTTATAGTAAACTTGCCAGATGTATCAGCCCTAACTGTGAGATTTGTTCCTCTAATCTTTACCGATGCAAAAGGAACTGCAGTTCCATCATTACTTTTAACAACTCCATTAATAATGTTTTGGGCGAACACAGATTTTGTAGCGCATAATATTAAGAGTAGTACTAAAAGGGATAAATAATTGTGTTTCATTATAACTTAATAAAATAAAAATGAATGTTAATTTAAATAATCTACTAATTCTATAGGATATATAGACAAATGTAAATCATAATTTTAATTCACCAAATTTTATTTGGAAATAAATGATTAAAATTTTTACAGACAGAATAAAATATCAAGCAAGATGGTTGAGCTTTCCATAAAAAACTTTGATTTGATAGAATAGAAAAGCAAGTTTAGTAGAGCAGATAAATGGTAGTCGGGCTTTTGCTGCAATCTTTTTTAATATGCTACGACAGGTAACCGATAAAAATCGGCCCACGTCAGCCTTACTTTAAAAAAGGATTTACGCTCCAATCCCGTTTAGAGAAGTTGCGGCTGTACTTCTATTGGCGTTGCTTTGAGCAATACCTAAATAATAGCACAATTTTTTGTGAACTAAACCCGATAGCAGTGTAAATATTTTTTGATCTCCGATAATAGTCGACCCATAAATATTTGCAATGTTGCCTAAATTCATCGAATGACTTAACATAAAGCACAAAAATATTGAAACGAAAAGCGGGGCTATCATAACCGATGCCCCGCTGTATTTGATTTACAATTCTATATCTTTCGGACTTGCCGACTTCTCCAACATTTCTGACTATCTAGTATAATTAGGCGCTTCTTTTGTAATTGTAATATCGTGAGGATGACTTTCTCTCATACCTGCAGCTGTGATTTGTACAAATTGTGCTTCCTGCAATTTTTCTATAGTTGCCGCTCCGCAGTAACCCATACTTGCACGTAAACCACCTATGTATTGGTACATAACCTCGGCCAAAGTGCCTTTAAATGGAACTCTTCCTACAATACCTTCTGGAACTAATTTTTTAATATCATCCTCAACATCTTGGAAATAACGGTCTTTAGAACCTTGCTCCATCGCTTCGATAGAGCCCATGCCACGATATGATTTAAACTTACGACCTTCATAAATAATGGTTTCGCCTGGGCTTTCTTCTACACCAGCAAATAATGAGCCTGCCATAACTGTGCTTGCGCCAGATGCAATCGCTTTTGCAATGTCGCCAGTGTGTTTAATTCCTCCATCGGCAATAACTGGTACACCTGTACCTTTTAATGCTTTAGCACATTCGAAAACCGCATACAATTGGGGCACACCAACACCAGCAATAATCCTTGTAGTACAAATAGAACCCGGTCCGATACCTACTTTTACCGCATCAGCACCTGCATCTGCTAAAAATTTGGCAGCCGCACCAGTTGCAATATTACCAACAATAACCTGTAAATCAGGATATTTGGCTTTAACTTCTTTTAATTTATCAACTACACCTTTTGAGTGTCCGTGAGCGGTATCAATGGTAATTACATCAACACCAGCATTAACCAATGCATCAACTCTTTGTAAGGTATCTGCAGTTACGCCAACCGCTGCACCTACACGTAATCTTCCACGTTCGTCTTTACAAGCAATTGGATAATTTTTAACTTTAGAAATATCTTTAAAAGTGATTAAACCGCTTAAAAAGCCATTTTGATCAACTACTGGAAGTTTTTCAATTTTATAGTTTTGAAGAATTTCTTCTGCTTGAACCAAATTGGTACCTTCTGGAGCAGTGATTAAATTCTCTTTTGTCATTACTTCGGCAATTGGTCTTGCCATGTTTTTTTGAAAACGTAAATCGCGATTGGTAATAATGCCAACCAATTTATTATCAGCACTTACTACAGGTATGCCTCCTATTCTGTGCTCTTTCATAATTTTAAAGGCATCGGCAACAACTGCAGTTTCTAATAAAGTAACTGGATCTTGGATCATGCCACTTTCAGAACGTTTTACTTTACGAACTTCCTCAGCCTGTCTGTCAATCGTCATATTCTTATGCAACATTCCAATACCACCATTTTGAGCGATGGCAATAGCCAATTCTGCTTCGGTTACGGTATCCATTGCAGCAGAAATTAGAGGTACATTAAGTTTTATTTTTTTGGTTAAAAATGTGGTTGTATTCACATCACGAGGCAAAATCTCAGAATATGCAGGTACTAACAATACGTCATCGTATGTTAAACCAGTAGCAATAAATTTGTTGGGATCGAGTTGCATAGCAAATAAATTAGGAGTTATTATTTGCCGGGCAAAGATACAAAATATTTAATCATTTTTAAAATAAAGTATAAGCTTAACAATTTTAGTCTTAAACATTTTTAGGGGATAGCATGTATCCAATTTTAACAAACACAGATAAAATATATACTAAAAATTATTTTTTTTAATAGAATAGATTATATTTAGCTAACTAAAAATTCTATAATGAAAATTAAAACGCTTCTCCTCTTTGTTGGGATTTCTATGTCTCAATTATTTGCCAGTGCGCAAAAAAAAGAATTCAAATTTGGCAAAATTGCTCCTGAAGAATTTGAAACCAAATCATTCGGAAAAGATACTGCAGCTGCTGCAATTAAATTATTTGATGTTGGCAAATGCTTTTTTGAATATAATGAAAGCACTGGTTTTAGGTATGTTTATGAAAGACACATTAGATACAAAGTTTTAACAAAAGCTGGCTATGACTTAGCAAATTATAAAGTTGGTTTGTATAGAGGTAGTGGCAACTCAAAAGAAGATTTGCAAGGTTTAGATGGGGCAACTTATAATATGGTTGATGGAAAACAAGTAGTTAGTAAACTAACAAAAGATGCAAAGTTTACCGAAGAATTTAATAAAAATTATACTTACAAGAAATTCACACTCCCAAATGTTAAGGAAGGTTCAATATTAGAATTTAAATACACTATCAAATCTGATTTTATATTCAACTTACGAGGCTGGAACTTTCAGGATGAAATACCGACTTTGTACACAGAATACAATGTGATTATACCAGAATATTTAATGTACAAAACGAATTTTGGAGGATATTTACGCCCTACACGAACTAAAAACCAAGTTGTTAATGCAAATTATGTTACTGGCTTAGTTTCTAACGCAACGCATGACCAGTATGTGATGGAGAAAGTTGCAGCTCTTAAAGATGAGCCGTTTATCACAACGTTAGATGATTACGTTTCAAGTGTTGATTTTGAACTTTTAGGAACAAAATATCCTAATGATACTTACAAAGATTTTAATAGCACCTGGCCTAAAATTACCAAAGAATTATCAGTTGATGAAAACTTTGGTCTTTTTATAGGTAGAAATTCGTTTGCAAAAGCAACATTACCAACAATTTTAAAAGGCGAAAAGGATTCTCTTTTGGTAACAAAGAAGATTTATGAATATGTGAAAAATAACATTAAATGGAACGATGAAATTAGAAAATATGCAACTGGTACAAATCCTAAATTAATTTTCGACAAAAAATCTGGCAATTCTGCTGATATTAACCTGTGTTTACTCAGTCTTTTGAAGGAAGCTGGAATAAATGCCTATCCATTATTGTTAAGTACCAGAGATAACGGAATGCATCCAGGTCATCCGATGATTTCTAAATTTAACAGCGTTATTGTAAATGTTATTTTAGATAATAAAAATATATTGTTGGATGCTATTGATGTAGACTTACCACTTGGAATGGTTTCATATAATAACTTAAGTCATGAGGCTTTAAAATTAGATTTGAAGAATACCACAGCTAGCTGGATTGCAATTGAACCTAATATAGGCGAAGATAAAACATTTAATTACTCATTAAATTTAAACAAAGAAAACAAGTTAACTGGTAAAATAACCCAATACTCGATGGGTTATGCTGCTTTAAATTTAAGAGATAAGTACAAATCAACCAACAACGAAGTTGAGTTTCTGAAAAATTTTAAAAAGGATAAAACAGGATTAGAGCTATCAAATTACAAAATCTCTAACCTCAATAATTTAGATGAATTGCTTATAGAAGATATGGATGTGGTGATTGAAGATAACGTGGAGGAAGCAGGAAATCTAGTTTTTTTCACTCCTCTACTATACGAGAAAACTAAAGAAAATCCATTTAAAAATGAAGAAAGATTGTTCCCAGTTGATTTTGCCTATCCTATTAAAGAGAGCTATAGAATAACCTTAACATTTCCTGAAGATTATGAAATTGATAAATTACCAAAAAGCTCAATCTACAAAGTTCCAAATGGCCTTGGCACCTTTACCATAAGCTATATTACTGAAGGCAAAACGCTTTTAGTAAAGAGTATAATTGACATCAAGAAATCTTACTATAGCCCTGAAGAATATTTTGATTTAAAAGAGCTATTTAAAGCAATTGTAGAAAAACAGGCAGAACAAATTGTTTTTAAGAAGAAAGCATAATGAAAAAACTATTCACAATATATTTGATGTGTTTGTTGGCAACAGCGTCAGCACAAGACTATGATGCTAGTAAAATTTCTGCTGAACTTTCGAAAAACGCAATTGCAGTGATAAGAAATGAAGAAATGTTTTTCGACTTTAAAGGTGTTGGATCGGGTCAGGAAAACTATAAAGTTGCCATCACTATACTTAATAAAGCTGGAGATGAACTTGCAGAAATGGCCGAAGTATATGACAAATTTTCGAGCATAAGTAATATAAAGGCAACACTTTATGATGCTGCTGGTAAAAAGATCAAAGAGTATAAATCATCAGACATTAAAGATCAAAGTTTGATATCTGATTATTCTATTTTTGAGGATGACCGCTTAAAATATTTAAAATTTTTAAACTCATCATATCCTTACACAATTGAGTATAGCTATACGAGAGATTTTAAAGGAATATTAAGTTTCCCAAGTTGGCATGCAGTAAAAGGTTACAATATAGCAACAGAAAAATCATCCTATACTTTTCAGAAAAATACGGGTTTATCAATAAAATATCTTGCAAGCAAAAATCTTAAAACAGATTCATCGAACATTGGAGAAAAGAAACAATACAAATGGACATGTACTAATTTACCTGTTATTGAAAGAGAGCCTTATAGTGTTGGCTTAGAAAATATTAGTGATTGGGTTAAGGTATCTCCTACTCAATTTGAATATGATAACACTAGCGGTAACTTTGATAGTTGGAAAAACTTCGGAATGTGGATTTACAAATTAAATGAAAATGGCAATATTTTGCCTACCACAACAAAAGCGCAAATCCAAAATTTAATAAAAAACGCTAAAGACGATAGAGAAAAAGTTAAAATTCTTTATCACCATTTACAACAAAACACCAGGTATGTGAGCGTGCAATTAGGTATTGGCGGCTTTAAACCAATACTGGCAGAAAAAGTAGCTCAAGTAAATTATGGCGATTGTAAAGCTTTGTCTAATTACATGAAAGCAATGCTTAGTGAGGCGGGCATCAAATCAAATTTAATTATTATTGGAAATGGTATGCCAAGTATGAATCCAAATTACTCGAGCATGGGCCAAGCAAATCACATGATTTTGGCTGTACCATTAGCTAATGACACCACATTTTTAGAATGCACAGATCAATATGCACCAATGGGCTTTATAGGGCATGACAACTCAGATCGGAATGTTTTAATGATAACAGAAGATGGTGGAAAAATAATTAGAACACCTATTTATAATGCAAAAGATAATTATCAAATTAAAAAAGCGAAAGTTAATTTTAAAGAAGACGGTTATGCCGATATAGCTATAAACTCGCAATACGGAAATGCTCAGTTTGAAGATAGGATGTCTTATTTGCTTATTGAACCTGTAGAACAGCGCAAAAGAATTATACAAAATAACGGCATACCAGGAGCAGAACTCGTTGCGTTTAAATTTGAACAACCAGACAAGTTAAAAGCTGTTATGACTGAAGATTTATCATTTAAAACAAATCAACTCTTGTCTAAAGGAGCCGATAAAATTTTCTTAACTGTTAACTTACAGAATAGGCAAGAGAATGTCCCTGCCAAAATCGAAGGTAGAAAAACACATTTTGCAGTTGGCTTTAGTTACCAAGATGAAGATGAGATTATTTATAATTTGCCAAAAGGTTATAACATAGAATTTTTACCAAAAGATATTAGCTTAACTTCTGAATTTGGCACATACAGTGCAAAATTTAGTGCTAAAGACAATGTAATTACCTATTCTCGTGTTAAACTGATGAATGCAAAAACCTTTCCACCAGAAAAATACAATGAGTTTGTAGAATTCAACAAAAAAATATTTACCGCTGATAAACAAAAAGCAATCCTAACAAAATCATTATAAACAGGGAAGTTTAAAAATCCTCTTATTCTTTTTCGCAATGCTGCCTCAATTGTTTTGGTCCTTGTGGCCAAATAAATGAGGTCGTTTGCTTTTTCCAGCCCATGCTTTTATAAAATTTATCAGCACCCGGTGCGGCACTTAAATTTACAAAATGATAATCTACCAATTGGTTATTGAGTGTAGTTACTAAATATTTACCAAGTCCCTGGCCCTGAAAATCTGGATCTACAACAATATCCGCCAATTGTGCATAATATCTACCATCGCCTACTACCCTACCAAAAGCGATAATTTTATCGTTATCAAACACAAAGATAGTTGTGGTGCTATTTTTAAAAGCAGCAGCAATTTCTTCAGCTTTGCGATGCTTCCATTCTATTTTATAAAAAAGAGAAATTACATAATCCCAATCAATAGTATTTAAGTCTGGGTTTGTTTGATAAACGTACGCGGGATTTTCTTTCGGGATATTCATTTTTTCGCTTTATATCTTCACTACAAACCGCAGTTATAAATAAAAGTTTAAGATGTTTAAATTATTTTTTTCCTACAATAACCTTGGTCATTGCATTCCAATTTAAGTAAAGGTTAGCAACGGTATTAATTTCTTCTGGGGTAATGGTTTTTACCGTATGGATGTAATTTTGATAGTAGCTGTAATCTAATCCAGAGAAATATAAATTTTTAAACTTATCTGCATGAGAAAAAGCATTTTCTAAACTTCCCAAGAGTGAACCAAGCATGTAATTGCGCACTAAATCAAGTTCTTGAGGTAAAACCAAATCGGTTTTTAAAAGAGCAATTTCTTTCTCTATTTCTGCTAAAGCATCGTTACAAACAGCAGTTCCAACCTCTGTAGCCATAAAAAAATAACCAGCATGTTTTAAAGATGCAATCCCAGATCCAATACCATAGGTGTAACCTTTATCCTCTCTAATATTTGCCATCAGGCGAGAGCCGAAATAACCTCCTAATAATGTATTTAAAATTTGAAGTTTGGCAAAATCTTTATGTGTTCTATTAATAGTTAAATTACCTAATCTAAGGGCAGATTGAACGGCATCATCCTTTTCAATATAAATTTCACTGCCTTCAACAGCAGAAAAATGAAACTGATTTATAGCTGATGCTTCATTGTTTTCCCAAGAATTTCCAAAAAATTGATCTAATAATTGAAACTCCTTTTCCTCAAACTTACCAGCAGCTATAATTATGCAATTTTCTGGTTTATAAGCTGCTTTAAAATAAGCTAATAAGTCTTCCCTATTTAAGGTATCATAATCTGCTGCTGCAATATCTGATCCGTAAGCAGTATTACCAAAAATGGTATTTGCAAAGGTTTTACGGGCTAAAAAATCATTTTTTTGCAAATTTACCTGTAATTTCTGTTTCTGGTTTTGGATAAAAATATCCAACTCTTTTTGCGGAAAAATACTTTCATTAAAAATAGACCATACAATTGGCAATACAGAAACGAGGTGTTTGTTTAAACTGTGTAGCGTTATAGTGGTATGATCAGCTCCATATTCTGTTTGCAAAAAAGCTCCATAATAATCAACCTTTTCTGCAATTTCTTTTGCAGTTAAACTTTTAGTACCGTTGTTTATTAAACTATTTACAGTTACTGCTTGTAAAGGTTTAGATTGATCATAATTTACATTTTCGAAAATAAATTCGATACGAACTAACTCTTGCTCGCCAGCATTTACAGTAAAAACTTTTATTCCATTAGCTAATTGCTGAGCTTTTGGAGCTATAAAATTAATTTCATTTACCTGTTTAAACTCAGGTGCGTTTGTACGATTAAGCATTTGCTAAGTAATATAAGGTAGATGATTTTTCTTTTTGTAAGGTAAATTTTGCAGCTTGTTTAATTTGCTCAGCAGTTATAGAAGTATATTTATCAATTTCTGAGTTTAACAAATCAGCATCACCAAGTAACTCATAGTAAGCCAAATTCATCGCTTTGTCTAATAAATTCATTTCAGAAAAAACCATTATCGATTCAGATTTATTTTTAACCTTAGTTAACTCATCTTCTGAAACCAACTCATTAGTCATTTTCTCTAGCTCAGTCCAAATGGCTTTTTCTGCAGTTTCAACACTAACTCCTGTAACCAATTTACCTTCAACAATAAATAATCCCTCATCTAAACTGCTAGATATGTAAGCATTGATGTCGCTAAACAATTGTTGCTCTTTTAGCAAACTGTTATATAAACGTGATGATTGTCCTTGAGAAAAAATATCTGTCATTAAATCATATACCTGATAGGTTGGATCTAACCTTGCTGGCATTTTAAAAGCGATATAAATGGCATCTAAGGGTACATTGGCATTAACCGTTAATGTTTTTGCTTGCAATTGCGCTGGCTCTTTTGGCAAGTTTCTTTCATACTTCTCTCCTGCCGGGATAGTCTCGAACCACTTTTCGGCTAAAGCTTTTACTTCATCAGTTTTTACGTTACCACCCACAACTAAAATTGCATTTTGAGGATTGTAATGTTTTTTGAAGAATGCTTTAACATCTTCCATTTGGGCATTTTCAATTTGCGCCAAATCTTGTCCTATAGTTGCCCATCTATATGGATGTTGCTCATAGGCTAAAGGTCTTAGCTTTAACCAAACATCGCCATATGGCTGATTTAAGTAACGTTGCTTAAACTCTTCCATCACTACATTTCGCTGTGTATCTAAACTTTTCTCAGAAAAGGCCAAACTTAACATTCGATCGCTTTCTAACCAGAATGCAGTTTCTATATTTTCTGCTGGTAAGGTGATGTAATAATTGGTAATATCATTACTTGTAAATGCATTATTTTCGCCACCAACACGTTGTAAAGGTTCATCGTAGCTAGGAATGTTTACCGAGCCACCAAACATTAAATGCTCAAACAAATGCGCAAAGCCAGTTTTCCCTTCCTCTTCATCACGTGCGCCAACATCATACAAAATATTTAAAACAGCCATTGGTGTAGTTGGGTCTTCATGTACCAAAACTCTTAAACCATTGGCTAGTGTAAAACGATTAAAATTTACCATAGCCGACAAAGATAATTGAATTGTTGAATTACGAAATGTATAAATTGTTGGAGGATTGTTAAATTGTTTGAAAGTTGGAATGTTGGAAAGTTGAATTGTTGAAATGTTGGAATGTTTAGTAGTTGATAAACGATACTTGCAATTTTACACTTGCTACTCGATACTTACTACTCGATACTTGCTACTTGCTACTCATTACTTATCTCTCGATACCTTAAACTTTTACAAACCTTCAACCATTCTACCTTCATCCTTCAACCCTTTTTAATATCTTTGTACATGAATACTGCCGAACTACTACAAAGGGCTTTAAATTTCGACTTTTTAACTAAAGAAGAAGGCGTTTTTTTATACCACAATGCCAAAACAGCTGAATTAGCATACGTTGCTAATGAATTAAGAAAAATTCAAGTACCTAGTGGCAAAGTAACTTGGCAAATTGATAGAAATGTAAACACTACAAATGTTTGCATTGCGAATTGTAAATTTTGCAATTTCTTCCGTCGCCCTGGGCACGATGAAAGCTACATTACAGACATAGAAACTTACAAAGTTAAAATTGAAGAAACCTTTCGTTTAGGAGGCGATCAATTATTGTTGCAAGGGGGTCACCATCCAGATTTAGGCTTACAATTTTATGCCAACCTTTTTAAAGAATTAAAAGACCTTTACCCCGATTTTAAGCTGCATGCTTTAGGTCCACCAGAAATTGCTCACGTAGCTAAACTGGAAGGAATTTCGCATACTGAAGTTTTAAGAGATTTAAAAGCCAATGGTATGGATTCGCTACCTGGAGCTGGTGCAGAAATTTTAAATGATAGAGTAAGAAGGTTAATTAGTAAGGGTAAATGTGGCGGACAAGAGTGGCTAGATGTGATGAGAGCAGCTCATCAATTAGACATTACCACATCTGCAACTATGATGTTTGGCCACGTAGAAACGATAGATGAACGTTTTGAACATTTAGTTTGGATACGTGAAGTTCAAAGTGAAAAACCTGCGCATGCTAAAGGATTTTTAGCATTTATTCCTTGGCCTTTTCAGGATGATGGAACTTTATTGAAACGTTTACGCGGCATTAGCAATAATGTAAGTGGAGATGAATATGTAAGAATGTTGGCTTTAAGCCGTATCATGTTGCCTAATGTAATAAATATCCAAGCAAGTTGGTTAACAGTTGGCAAATCTGTAGCACAAATGTGCTTACACGCAGGTGCAAATGATTTTGGTTCTATAATGATTGAAGAAAATGTAGTTTCTGCAGCAGGAGCACCACATCGTTTTACAGCAAATGGTATTCAAACAGCAATTAAAGAAGCTGGTTTTGAACCACAGCTTCGTGGCCAACAATACAATTACAGAGATTTACCTGCACAATTAGAAGAACAAGTAATAACCTATTAAAATAAATCACCGCTCTACCATGCTAAAAAACATTTTATTATTAACCTTATTTATTGGTCTGAGCTTTGCAACCAAAGGGCAAACAGGGTGGGTAAAACAAAAGTTTGGTGATAAATTAACACTCAGTTTCCCTACTGAGGCGAAAAAGGTAAGTGGATCTACCTACATTGCTAAAGATAGTACAGGCACTGTTTACGGTGTGGTAATTATGGAAATTGATCAAAGTGCTTATACTACAACTTTGAGTTCTGATACCGCATTAGTAAGGTTAAAATTTATTGATGAAGTTGTAGGTAGTGTTAAAGCCAAAATGCCTAAATATACCATTGGCGATCTTAAAGTTGGTAAAATAAATGAGACTAAAATTTATTCATTAAACGGAAAAAATGAAGAAAATCAGTCTACCGTACATCTTAATATTTTTTTAATTGGCGATGTTTCTTATTCATTAACCTGTTTTTTACCTGCTGGTGTAGATGGAAAAGATAAAGATGCCTTTTTAAATAACTTTGTTGTTGCTAAATAACTGTGAGGTTTGCAGTGCTAACGTTGTTACTGCAAAATGACCTGCCCTTTAAACTTGATTGAAGCGATATACTTTTTGGTTTAAAGTGCCAGAGTTTATTTATGCTGATGTTAACTTTGCACTGATTTTATTGTTTTTGTAGAAACTACCAAAAAGATTTAGCGTAAAGCAAGACTGATTTTAAATAGTAGCAAGGCCCATGCTTTTCAAATAATAACATCATTACTTTCTGTTAT
The DNA here is from genome assembly GCF_059424425.1 of Pedobacter sp. GW456-11-11-14-TSB4. Classification (NCBI taxonomy): domain Bacteria; kingdom Pseudomonadati; phylum Bacteroidota; class Sphingobacteriia; order Sphingobacteriales; family Sphingobacteriaceae; genus Pedobacter; species Pedobacter sp. GW456-11-11-14-TSB4. The sequence continues at coordinate 101,242 of NZ_JBWKZK010000003.1, read as the reverse complement.
GCTCATTTTTTGATAAATTGAGCCGTATTAAAAACTAATCCCGTGTTAAATGCCATAATTGTAGACGACGAGGAATTTGCTCGTTCGTCTCTTTACTTTTTGTTGCAACAAAATTGTGCTGATGTAAACATCATTGGTATCGCAAAATCTGTTAATGAAGCTAGAGCATTATTAAATCTGCACAATGTGGATTTGATTTTTTTAGATATAGCCATGCCCGGAGAAAATGGTTTTGAGTTAATTCCGCAAGTACAAAATACAAATGCATCGGTTATATTCACAACAGCTTATGATCAATATGCCTTAAAAGCTATTAAAGCAAATGCTTTAGATTATTTATTGAAACCGATTGATATTGATGAACTTAAGGAGGCCGTAAGCAAGGCTGTTAAATACATTAATTTAAACAAAGTTGATAATAACAGAAACGAAAGTTTAAAAAATTTAGCTAATGATTTAACTGGCGATAAAACTATTAAAAAAATAACTTTACCAAGCGCACAAGGCTATAAATTGGTTGATATTGATGATATAGTGCATATTGAAGCTGATAGCAATTACTCGGTTTTTAACCTGGCAAATCTCGAAAAAATTGTAGTATCGAAGGTTTTAAAAGATTACGAAGAAATTTTACCCGAAAACAAATTTGTAAGGATACATAAATCTAGTATCGTTAACTTGCAATATGTGAAACAATACAACTCAAAAAACGGCTTACAAGTTCTACTTACCAATGGCGAAACCATTAATGTATCTAGAAGAAGAGCAAGCGATTTTTACGATAAAATAAAGGCTTATACCAACATACAAGGTGAACATTAATTTTAAATACATACTTGCCTTATCTTTAACATTGGCATCACTTTGTGGGTTAAAAGGATTTGCACAAGTGGCCTATTTACCACATTACACCACAAAAAATGGCCTACCAAGTAACAATTGTTATTACACCGCACAAGATAAAAAAGGATACATTTGGGTAGCTACAGATGCTGGTGTGAGCAGGTTTGATGGTACAGTATTTGAAAATTTTACAGTTGATGATGGCTTGCCAGACAACCAAATTTTACAGCTGCATGAAGATAGTAAAGGCAGAATGTGGTTTCTCTCTCTAGGCGGGCAGCTAAGTTATTTCTACAATGGCAAAATTTACAACGAAGACAATAACAAGCAACTTAAAGGACTAAATTTTAATGCCGTAATTGTTTCCTTTTTTGAAGATAGCAAAGGAAGACTTTGGTTTGGTACCAATAAGAATATTTTAGGGGTTTGGGATGGGAAAAGTTTAATAAAATACAGCTCTACATTAACAGAAAGCCAATATGCAAACGCCTACATTCAAGAGGATACTAAAGGAAATATTTGGGCTTACAGCACTAAAGCTGCTTTTCTTTTCATCAAAAACAATTTTGTATTGGTTCATGATAATAAATTTAGCCTCTCTTACAAAACCTTTTACACAAGAGGCGATAAATCTGTTTATTTTTTAAGTAATGAAGGCCTAAATATTAGAAATGGGGCAGTGAGCAACTTGATATTGAATGTTGATAAAGAATTGCTAAACAATAGGCCTGGTTATATTTATGTTGATGAAAAAGGATTATGGTTAGGTAATAACAGCGGTATGTATGTAATCGGATTTGATGGAAAAACTACTCAACTGCTTAAAAACACAGATGTAAGTCAGGTAGTTAAGGATAGAAATAGCAACATTTGGTTTACCACGAACAATGGCATTTATAGATTACCTGATGAAAAAGAACGTGTTTTTGTTTTAGGCAAAGAAAGTAAATTAGGCAACCAAGCTATTAAAAGCATAACCAAAGACAGTTTTGGCCGTTTATGGATGGGATTGGCAAATAATAGTATCCATATTTTAAACCCTAAAACAAATGAAATTGAGAAGATTGGTATCGACGATCAAAAAAAATACAACACCATTAAACAACTTGTAGTTGACGATAAAAACAATAAGGTCTTCTTCGCATCCGACTATGGTTTGGGTTATGTTGATGAAAACTATCCAAAAAACAAAAACATCAACTATTTAAAAGAAGTAAACAATTCAGTTTTTGTAGTTAAAAATTTCAGCCTCGATACGACCAATAAATTAGCCTTGGCTTTATCATCTGGTGTGGTAATGATTAATGATAGAATAAAAAATTTCGAATTTTCATCGCTTCGCTATCGAGAAAATAAAGATTATTTTAAAGAGAGAGCATATCGAGTGTTTTATGATAATTCTCAAAATTTATGGTTTGCAAATACAAACGGAATTAATGAATTTAAAGATGGTAATTTACTTCAGCATTTTGTTAAAAATACGTTGTTAACCAAACGCGTAAACGATATAAAAGAACTGAAAAACAACTTATTTGCGCTCGCCACAGACGGTTATGGTATCTTAATTTTACAAAATGGAAAGTTGATTAAAAACCTCAATTTAAAAAACGGTTTAAACAACAACATAATCACTAAGCTTTTTGTACAAAACAATTATTTATGGGCAATAAGCAATAATGGCGTAAATAGAATAAATTTCAATAATGGTCAATTTGTAATTAATTCTTTCGATTATGCCAACGATTTGTTATCTGATGATTTGAATGATCTGTACATCACTAAAGACATTGCTTATTTTGGAACCAATAACGGACTAGTATATTTTAACTACAATCAAGAAAATAAAAAAACTAAAGCACCAGCTACCTTTATATCATCTGTAAGTGTAAACAGGCAAATGATAGATTTAACAGCAGCCAATTTTACTTTAAAACCAAATGAAAGAAACATCACCATAAACTATAGTGCTATAGATTTTAAAAATAAAAAAATTGTATACCGTTACCGCTTAAAAGAGGATCAGAATTGGTCTGAGACAAGAAATAGAAGATTAGAATTATCATCTTTAGAACCTGGAACCTATTGCTTTGAGGTAAGCGCTAAAAGTCAGGATAGTGATTGGAGCAAACCTGCAAAAATTGATTTTAAAGTAGATAAATATTTTTGGCAAACGAATTTATTCCTCATTATTATATTAGCTATAGGAGCTTATGTAATTTACTTATTAACAGTTCGTATTACAAAGAGGCAAAAAAACAAAGAGCAAGAGCAGTTATTATTGAAAAATAAAATCTTGATGCTCGAGCAACAGGCGTTACAAGCAATGATGAACCCACATTTTGTTTTTAATGTGATGAATTCTATACAGCATTACATCAACACTCAAAACACGTCATCAGCTAATAAGGTATTAACTGGTTTCGCAAAGCTGATTAGAAAAAACTTGGAAATTTGCACTAAAAGCTACATTAATTTAGAAGAGGAAATAGCCTATTTAAAGCTATATCTTAGTTTAGAAAAGAACAGGTTTGGCGATAGGTTTTTTTATGAAATAATAGTTGATAATCGCTTAGACAAGGAAGATACAGAAATACCCTCAATGTTGTTACAACCCTATTTAGAAAATGCGATATGGCACGGCATTATGCCAAAAGAAGAAGGTGGAAATGTAAAACTTGAAATTATTCAGAAAGATGAAGATTACCTCTGGATTAAAATTATTGATGATGGTGTTGGCATTAACAACTCATTAGAAAAGAAAAATACATCGCACCAAAGCAAAGGCATGAAATTAACGCAAGAACGTATTAATCTTTTAAACAAAATTGAAGCAAAACCAATACAATTGTTTGTAGAACAGAACGGTAAAAGTGGCACAACAGTTACGATTTTAGTGCCGTTAAATTAAATTTTACCGTTTACTCAATAATTACTACCACTTACTAATTATAATCCCTTGATTGTTCGATTAGCATTAAACTTGTTATAAGATATTAAACAAACATAATTGTTTGTTCAAAAAGCGTTCTTATAGGATTGACAAAAGATATTAATTTAACCTAACCTAAAACAATATCTCAATTCAGGTTTCATTTGTGTGTTAAAAGCGTCCCAATAAAATTGAGACGCTTTTTTTTTGCTCTAGCCATTTTAGTCATTAATTTTGCTTTTACGCAAACTTATATCTTGCTAAAAACCTTAACTCATTGCATTTCAGGCCTACAAAAAATAAAAAAAACTTTCTTTAAAAACACTTTTTAGCTTATTTTTGGCGCAAGGAAAAAGCATAAATCAGAATTTATTCTTTTAAAAAATATTTGTAATTTAGTGTAACGTTTAAACTTTCCTACTATTAATTTTTGTTATATGAAAGCGCCAAAAAAACCAACTGGTAAAGACATTATTAATAAACCTCTTTCAAGCAGAGAGGATGATGATGATGAAGACGATGACATGCTAAACGATAAGGTTTTAGATGTTGAGGATGATGAAGTTGAAGCTGAAGAATTTGATGTGCCAATTGATGATTTAGGTACATTTGATGATTTTGATGATGATGATGATGATGACGACAGGTATTAATTACATATAAAATAGTATATTTAAAAGCATCCTTTACAAGGGTGCTTTTTATTTTAAACCCTTTACCACCAAATGAAGATTGTAGCTGTAAACGATAACCAAACAAAAAAAGAATTTCTTGAAGTAGTTAATACAATTTATGCTGATGATAAAAATTGGATTAGACCTTTAGATAGCGATATAGAGAAAGTCTTTGATCCAAATAAAAATCCATTTTTTATGCATGGTAAATGTACAAGATGGATTTTGGTTGACGATAACGGAAAAACAATTGGTAGAATAGCTTCATTTATTAACGATAAGAAAGCACACAACTACGAATTGCCTACCGGCGGCGTTGGTTTTTTTGAATGCATTGATAACAAAGATGCTGCTTTCTTATTATTTGACACCGCGAAAGCTTGGTTACAAGAAAATGGAATGAAGGCGATGGAAGGGCCTATTAATTTTGGAGAGAACGATACGTTTTGGGGTTTGTTAATTGAGGGTTTTACCTCACCATCGTATGGGATGAATTATCACTTACCTTACTACCATAAATTATTTACAGCATATGGGTTTATAACTGCTTATGAGCAATTAACCAATCACATTAATCTTACCATACCTTTTCCGGCTCGCTTTACTAAAATTGCCAATTGGGTAGCTGCAAAACCAGATTATACTTTCGAGCACTTTAAAAAATCAAAAGCAGAAAAGTATATTCAAGATTTGATGGAAATCTATAATGATGGTTGGCAAGATTTCGAAAACTTTGTTCCTATAAAAAAAGAAACACTTTCCGAAAGCTTTAAACAAATGGAGGTGATCATGGACGAAAAGTTGATTTGGTTTGCTTATGCCAATGGAGAACCTGCCTCATTTGTAGTAATTATACCAGATGCAAACCAAATGATAAAAGGTTTAAATGGTAAGCTAGGTTTAATAGAAAAATTGAAATTCGCCTACAAGCGCTGGATTGGAGTAACAAGAATGCGTGCTATTGTAATGGGCACAAAAACCTCATTCCAAAAATTAGGTTTAGAATCTGCATTGATTATAAAATTAGGAGAATATGTACTCCCTAAAAATCAATACACAGAGTTAGAGCTTTCTTGGGTTGGAGATTTTAATGATAAAATGCTATCCTTTCATCAAGCTACTGGTGCCACTTTTGGAAAGCGGCACCTAACTATGCGAAAGACTTTTTAGAAAAAATTCTGATCTCTTCGTAAAGATCAATTACTTTCTTTTGTAGTTTAATAATTTCATCTTCTTGAGATGCAATTCTTTCTCTTAATAAATTAACCTCAGTAAAGCTGCCAGAATGCACATTTTCTGGATCTTTAGAGATTATTTGTAGAGTGGAAACATCAAACAACTTAGAAATTTGATCTAATCTAGATATGTTGATATCTGTGATGCCAGTTTCAATTTTAGAAAATGCAGGTATAGAAATTTTTAGCTTGCTAGCAACCTCTCCTTGACTCCAGCCATTTTTCTGGCGAAGTTGTCTAATGTTTCTTCCAATAATATTCATTTGACTATTTGGCTTTAAAGTTTGTTTGTTCTTTTTAAACATCCAACTCTAATGCCAAATTATTCAAATCTAAACCTCCATAGTTACCAGAGCTCATTAATAACAAGTTAGTATGCTTAAAATCTAATCCTTTTAAATAGGTTGATAACGCACCCACTTCATTAAAAAAGATGATATCTTCATTATCAAATGATGTTTGAACATCAAGCTCATTTAATGGTTCCATTTTCTTATGTTGAAACGTCTTTTCGTCTATATATACAATAGCCAAATCCGCATCATTCATTGTATTCTTGTACTCAGACAAAAAAGCTTTGTTAAGGCTGCTAAAAGTATGTAACTCGATACAAGCAATAAGTTTTCTATCAGTGAACTGAGCCTTTACTGCTTCAATTGTAGCCTTTAACTTTGAAGGCGAGTGCGCAAAATCTTTATAAACATTAGTGTGATTTCTAGCGCTCAAAAGCTCTAAGCGCTTAGCTGCTCCTGTAAAGCTTGAGATTGCCTGCATAAATTCTTCTTCACTGATTTCTAGTTGTTGGCACACCAATTTTGCAGCATTTAAGTTCATTAAATTATGATCACCAAACACCTTTAAAGGCACTTCATTAGGTAAAAGATATGTTACACCATCTTTTATCTTGTGGCCGGGAATAGCGTAAGGAATTCGCTCAATACTTGCTTTAGAGTTAACAACAAGTTTTCTTAATTCTAAATCATTTTCACAATAAATTAGTTTTCCATTGGGCAAAATCGTCTCAATAAAAAGTTTAAATTGAGAAACATATTCCCCAAAAGTTGGAAAAACATTTATATGATCCCAAGCTATTCCACTTATCACCGCAACGTTGGCTTTATATAAATGAAACTTAGGTCTTCTATCGATTGGAGAGGCCAAATATTCATCACCTTCTATAATAATTACTTTAGCTTCATCAGTTATTTTAACCATGGTATCAAAACCAGCTAACTGTGCTCCTACCAAATAATCAAAATCTCTGTTATAATAATTTAGCACATGCAAAATCATTGATGTGATGGTTGTTTTGCCATGGCTACCACCAATAACAACACGTAACTTATCTTTTGATTGTTCATAAATGTAGGCTGGATATGAATAGATTTTTAAACCTAATTCCTGAGCTTTTAGCAATTCTGGATTATCTAAGCGAGCGTGCATCCCTAAAATAATTGCATCAATATCTGGTGTGATGGTTTCTGGAAACCAACCAAAATTTGTAGGCAATAAACCATAATTATCCAGTCTAGAACTTGATGGTTCAAAGATTACGTCATCTGAACCCGATATTTCAAAGCCTTTTTTATGAAGAGCTATTGCTAAATTATGCATGGCACTTCCGCCAATAGCAATAAAATGTATTCTCATAATTATTTTTAAAGCAATTAATAATTAGTTATTAGTTAACTCTTTAACTCAAATTTTGCAGCTACCCAATCACCTATTTTTTTATGGTCAATATAACTAAGATTAAATTGCTTACAGTGTTCAGTAATCATATCCAAATCTGGATTTTCGTAAAAACCACTAAAGAAAATAATCCCTTTATCTCTTAATACTGCAGCATAACTTTCAATCTGATCTAACAAAATATTCCTATTAATGTTAGCTAATATAACATCAAATGTTTCGTTCGGTATAGTTTCTTTGCCACCACAAAGTGATGTCAAATTATCGATTTGATTTAATGCGGCATTTTCTATAGCACTTAAATAACAAACATCGTCATTATCTATAGCCACAATATGTTTCGCTCCTCTTTTAGCGGCAAGTATACCCAAAATACCAGTTCCTGCCCCCATATCTAAAACCACTTTGTCTGTAAAATCTAGCTCTAAAACATATTGCATCATCATGGTAGTAGTTTGGTGATGCCCAGTACCAAACGCCATTTTAGGATCTATTACAATTTCATATTTATATTGTGGCTGATGCTCATGGAAAGTTGCTCGGATATAACAATCAGGGTTAATGATTAAGGGACTAAAATTCTTTTCCCATTCCTCATTCCAATTTTCTTGAGCTATTTCATGAATTGTATAGTTAATTTCAAAATCATCGCTAAAGCTAGCTATAACTTCAGTTAAGTTTTCTTGTTTAAAATCTACCTCAATAATAAAAGCGGCTAAACCCTCGGGTGTATCCTCAAAAGTATCAAAACCGATATCTCCAAGTGCAGCAACCAATAAATCTTGCTGGTATTCTTCTATACTATTAAAGTTAAATACTACTTTTAAGTATTTCATTAAGAATTAAATGTTTTTACGATATCAACAAAATCACGTGATTTTAATGATGCTCCGCCAATTAAACCACCATCAATATCTTTTTGAGCAAACAATTCTGCTGCGTTTTTAGGGTTACAACTACCACCATATAAAATTGTAGTATCATCAGCGATATTCATCCCGTACTTAGCTTCAACTTTAGCTCTTATAAAAGCATGGATATCTTGAGCTTGTTCTGGTGAAGCTGTTAAACCTGTACCTATAGCCCATACTGGCTCATATGCCAATACTACCTTAGCAAAATCTTCGGCACTTAAGGTAAATACACCATTATCTAATTGTTTTTCTAATACTTGATAATAACTTCCGTTATTTCGCTCATCTAAAGTTTCTCCAATACAAAACAACGGAGTTAAATTATTTTGCAAAGCTATGGCTGTTTTAGCAGCTAATAATTCATCAGTTTCTGCAAAATATTGTCTGCGTTCTGAATGCCCAATAATTACATATTCACAACCAGTAGATTTTACCATTTTAGCAGAAATTTCTCCAGTAAAAGCTCCACTTTCGTTTTGGTGACAGTTTTGTGCACCAATTTTTACCAATCCAGCACCTAATTGAGCTAAACTATTGATATGAATATAAGGCGCACAAATTATTGCAATTTGATCTCCCTTTTTTTCATCTCTAACCATGTTTACAATCTCAGAAAACAACGAAATGCCTTCGTTATAATCCATATTCATTTTCCAGTTACCTGCTACAATTTTTTTTCTCATTATATGTTGTTTTAATGTTGTAATACTTGAAGGTTGGAAAGTGTTTTCGAAAATTTTGTATACTTCAACATTCCAACATTTAACTTTCAAACTTTACAACCTATGTTAAAAATGTCTATACTCTTTAGTTCTTTCAAAAATTTCTGTTAAAATACCCACTTCAATCTCATCCAAAACCATGTCTCTACGCTCTAAAACTAATTTTGCTGTTGCCAACATCTTATTTAAGCCATATACTTCAAATCCGTGTGAGCCACCCCAGGCAAAATCTGGAATGTAGTTTCTAGGAAAGCCGGAACCAAAAATATTTGCACTAACACCTGCTACAGTACCTGTATTAAACATAGTATTTATGGCACATTTGGCATGATCCCCCATAATTAAACCGCAAAATTGTAATCCCGTTTTACGGAAACTTTGCTGTTCATAATCCCATAACCTAACCTCTGCGTAGTTATTTTTGAGGTTAGAATTATTGCTATCGGCACCAATATTACACCATTGTCCCATTACGGCATTACCTAAATAGCCATCGTGTCCTTTTGATGAATATCCCCAAATAACAGCATTATTGATCTCACCTCCAACCCTACTGAACGGTCCAATGGTTGTTTGACCATAAATTTTGGCTCCCATTTTTACTTGAGAGTTATTACACAATGCAAATGAACCTCTTATGTTTGAGCCTTCCCAAACTTGTGCATTTTTACCTAAATAGATGGGCCCAGCTTTGCTATTAAACGTGCTGCATTCTGCACTAGCGCCTTCTTCGGCAAAAAATTGATCTCCAATAAAAGTATTCGTTTCACTTAGTTTTGCTGATGTTTTGCCTTTGGTTAAAAGAGCAAAATCTAAAACTAACTCCGTATGGTTATTCTTAAAAATATCTTCAGGAAACCGGATAGTTGTTAAATCTTTATCAAATTGAATTTGCTTAAATTTATTCTTCGCTGTTTCATAGCCAACTCCATTTTCAGAAACGGCATATGCAATAACCAAATCTCCTTTAATTAAAACTTCATTGTCTTTTAACCCAACTGTAGTATTTAGTAAAGCTTCATTCGGACAAATTGAACCATTGATGTATAATTGAGCAGATTTAGCTGGATATTTTACCTGTAAGTAATCTTGTGTAACGAAACCAAATTCAGCATTCAAATATTTAGCCCATTTTTCGGCAATGGTTAATATCCCAAGCCTTAAATCGGCGACTGGTCTGGTAAAAGTTAATGGCCTGAGCGTTTGCCAAGCATTATCATCAAATAAATTGATCATCATAAGCTACAAAAATAAAAAAAGTCCTGAGCTTATAGCCCAGGACTTCAAAAAATATAATGTTTTCGCTAAATTATTTCTTAGCGTAACGAGTTTTAAATTTATCGATACGACCAGCAGTATCTACTAACTTCATTTTACCAGTGTAAAAAGGGTGAGAAGTATGAGAAATCTCTAATTTATACAATGGGTATTCGTTTCCATCTTCCCATTTAATAGTTTCTTTAGTGTCTACGCATGATTTAGTTAAAAATGCATATTCGTTAGACATATCTTTAAATACTACAAATCTGTAGTTTGATGGGTGCAAATCTTGTTTCATTTGAATATTATTTTAAGTTATTTATGTGAAACTATCAATGACTTGATTGCGTTTTGCGGGCAACAAAGCTGATGACAATCTCTATGTGTCTTTTTTAGCCTCTATTTAAGAGGTTGCAAATATCCTAATTATATTTTTTAAAAGCAAGCCTAACTTTAAATAAATTTAATCCTTACTTCCCAGTTAATTTGAGTTTACTTGTAACAAGACTAAAATTAAAAATCAATGGCAAAAGAAAATTAAATACTTATAAGATAATCATTGAAAGAAAAATGTAAAATTAAAAGTAAAAGTGGTTAATGAAGAAATTTCTTATCATAAGCAAAGGCTTGTAATCCATTCCATTTTCATATTTTCTTTCTATATTTAATCTTCAATCTCCCATAAAATGAATAGAAGAAATTTTATTAAAAATGGCGCTGCTGCCGGCGTAATTTCAACTTTAGGCATTGGTACAGTAAGTGCAATTGCTACTGACCAAAAAATCTCCACAGAAACAATTATCGATGATAAGTTTGATTTGAATGAAATTACAGTAGTTGAATTACAAGCTATGATGCAAAGCGGAAAATTAACTGCCAAATCACTCACCAAAATGTATTTGAAGAGGATTGAGGATATTGATAAAAAAGGACCAAAATTAAATTCAGTAATTGAAATAAATCCTGATGCTATTGCAATTGCTACTGCCTTAGATGCAGAGAGAAAAGATGGTAAAATTCGTGGCCCACTGCATGGGATACCAATTTTAATAAAAGATAATATTAATACAGGCGACAAAATGCAAACTACTGCTGGTGCTTTGGCTTTGGCGGGAAATATTGCATCGGCTGATGCCTTTATTGTAAAACAGTTACGTGCTGCTGGAGCTGTGATTTTAGGTAAAACAAATTTAAGCGAATGGGCTAACTTCAGGTCTACCCGCTCATGCAGTGGCTGGAGCAGCCGTGGCGGACAAACTAAAAACCCTTTTATTTTAGACCGCAGTCCGAGTGGGTCTAGTTCTGGTTCTGGCGCAGCAGTTTCGGCAAATCTATGTGCCATAGCAATCGGAACAGAAACTAATGGATCTATCATTGCTCCTTCTGCTTACAGCGGTATAGTTGGCTTTAAACCTACCGTTGGCTTGGTAAGCAGATCGGGAATTATTCCCATTTCTAAAACGCAAGATACCGCCGGCCCAATGGCTAGAAATGTTACCGATGCAGCAATACTACTAACCGCTATGGTAGGTGTAGATGAAGAAGATGTAGCTACCAAGGGCAGTATTGGCAGAACACAAAAAGATTATACTACGTTTTTAAAAAAAGGAAATTTAAAAGGCAAACGTATCGGTATAGAAAAGAGCTTTTTGAATGGGCATGAAGGTGTGGTTGGCTTATATCAAGACGCTATTAATAAACTTAAAGAGTTAGGGGCTGAAATTATTGAAATTAGCTTAATAGCAGAAATGCGAAACATTGGTAGTGCCAGTACGGTAGTTTTACAAAGTGAATTTAAAGATGGTGTAAATGCTTATCTAGCTAAAGCTAATGCCAAAGTTAAAACGTTAACTGACGTAATTGCTTTTAATAAGGCAAATATAACTTCGGCTATGCCTTATTTTAAACAAGAAACTTTAGAAGCAAGTGATAAAGCTGCTGATTTAAATAGCCAGACTTATAAAGATGCAGTGGCTAAAACACTTTCATCGCAAAAAATAATTAACGATTTAATGGAGAAAAACAAGCTGGACGTTATTGTAGGCACTAGTTTTGGGATTCCTTCCTTAATTGATTTATTTAATGGAGATTATAGTGGCGGATTTTATTTTGCATCTCCAGCAGCGATGGCAGGATTTCCGCAAATTACTGTGCCTATGGGTTTTATTAACGAATTACCAGTGGGATTATCTTTTGTTGCTAGTGCTTACCAAGAACCAGTAGTTTTAAGCACAGCCTTTATTTATGAGCAGGAAACAAAACATCGCAAAGCACCGAAATTTATTAAAAACTCTAACTTCTCATCCGGAGTTTAGGCTTCGGGGTATTAACTTAATGATTACTAAATTACGTAGCTGAGTTTGTTTAATAGTTATTAGTAAATCTTTTTACTTATTACTATATTTCTTCCAAGTTTCTACTTTAGCCTTCTGCCTATCAATGTAAGCATCAGCAATAATCTCTGCTGTAGTTTTACCCTCTGTATTTTCTAATAAATCCTTTAGTTTATACTGATCTACATCTGCACGATATAAAACCCGCAAAAGTTTAGGAAAATCATCATCAACCAAATACTCGAAAGTTTTAACCAATACATCACGTAGATGCTTTTCACTTATATTTTGTGGCACGTCAAAGTGTTTAGCAACAAGGTTTAGCAGTTGTGTGGTTTCAGTCATTTATAACTTTTATTGTTCAGATTAGAGATGTATAAATTCAAAATTAAGATTTTAGTCTTTCAACTATACTTTTTATCTAAACCCATTTAATTTCTTGACACAATTCTATTAGAACTCCATTAGCATCTTTTGGATGAACAAAGCAAATCATCTTATTGTCTGCACCTCTTTTTGGGGCATCGTTTAATAAGGTAAACCCTTCGTTTCTTAAACGTTCCATTTCTTCCAGAATATCATCCACTAAAAAAGCAATATGATGTATTCCTTCCCCTTTTTTCTCTAAAAATTTAGCTATCGGACTATCTAAACTCATCGCAGAAAGCAGTTCGACTTTATTTTCACCGGTTTTAAAAAAGGCTGTATTTACATTTTCTGATGCAACCTGTTCAGTTTTATAACAATCGGTATTTAGCAGCCGCTGATATAAATCAATTGAGCTTTCTAAGTTTTTTACAGCAATGCCAATGTGTTCAATCTTATTCATGAGCTTTATAGTTATGTGAATGTAAAAATGCATGTTTTACCAATAGGTTCATAGCTATTATCTATTATTGTTAGGAAAGTTTTTTTGTATCTTTGTACTTGAAAACTGAAAGGTAAAATGACCAAGACTTAAATCTTGTTCAAATATCTTATCGCAATTTTTTAAATTATTAATAGATGGAACTTCCGATTTACTTAGATAACAATGCTACAACACCTTTAGATCCGAGAGTGTTAGAGGCGATGCTACCATATTTCACCAGCAAATTTGGCAATGCTGCAAGCCGTAACCATGCATTTGGTTGGGTAGCAGAAGAAGGTGTAGATTATGCTCGTGAACAGGTGGCTAAGTTAATTGGCTGCACAGAAAAAGAAATTATTTTTACCTCTGGTGCAACAGAAGGTGATAATTTGGCCATTAAAGGTGTTTATGAAATGTATGCTGACAGAGGTAATCACATTATTACTGCAACTACAGAGCATAAAGCTGTTTTAGATACTTGTAAACATTTAGAAAAACAAGGTGCTAGAGTTACTTACTTAAAAGTTAAAGAAGATGGTTTAATTGATTTAGCTGAGTTAGAAGCTGCAATGACACCAGAAACGATTTTGGTAAGCATCATGTATGGCAACAACGAGATTGGTGTTGTACAACCTATAAAAGAAATCTCGGCAATTGCTCACAAACATGGTGCATTATTCTTTTCTGATGCTACACAAGCAGTTGGTAAAATTCCGGTTGATGTAAATGCAGACGGTATTGACTTAATGGCTTTTACTGCGCATAAAATGTACGGACCAAAAGGTGTTGGCGCTTTATACGTTCGTCGTAAAAACCCAAGAGTTAAAGTAACCTCACAAATGGATGGCGGTGGTCATGAGCGTGGCATGCGTTCAGGAACTTTAAATGTACCTGGTATTGTTGGTTTAGGTAAAGCTTGTGAGCTTTGCAGATTAGAAATGGAATCTGAAGCTCAACGATTATCCGCTTTGCGTGATAAATTAGAAGCTGCATTAACTACAATGGAAGAAAGTTATGTAAACGGTAATACACAACACCGCTTACCACATGTTGCAAATATCTCTTTTAAATATGTAGAAGGCGAAGGTTTAATGATGGCTATGAAAGATTTGGCAGTTTCTTCTGGATCAGCATGTACCTCAGCCTCTTTAGAGCCAAGTTATGTGTTAAAAAGCTTAGGTTTATCTGATGATTTAGCACACTCTTCTATCCGTTTTGGCTTAGGTCGTTTTACTACGGAAGCAGAAGTTGACTATGCGATTGAAAACACTAAAAATGCTGTTAATCACCTTAGAAACCTTTCCCCACTTTGGGAAATGTTTAAAGAAGGTATTGATTTGAGCAAGATTGAGTGGGCAGAACACTAAAGAGAGTTACGATTGTAGATTGACGAATTACGATGTAAGAACTGCAAGTAATAAGAGATAGAAGTTACGGTTGTAGATTTACAAATTAAAATTTTAGAATTACAAGTTATAAGAAATAGAAGTTACGATTGTAGATTTACAAATTACGATTTGAAATAGACAATCATTAAATAAGTTGAAAAGTATCACATTTACGGTGGCAGAAAATCTAAAATCGTAAATCTAAAATCTAAAATATCATGGCATATTCAGAAAAAGTAATGGAACATTATACCAACCCTCGCAATGTTGGTACTTTAAATAAAGACAGCAAATCTGTTGGTACAGGTTTAGTTGGCGCACCAGAATGTGGTGACGTTATGCGTTTACAAATTGAAGTAGATGGAAACAATGTAATAACTGATGCTAAATTTAAAACATTTGGTTGCGGTAGTGCAATTGCTTCATCATCTCTAGCTACAGAATGGTTAAAAGGTAAATCAATTGATGAGGCTTTAGCTATTGATAATATGGATATTGTTGAAGAATTGGCTTTACCACCAGTTAAAATTCACTGTTCTGTTTTAGCAGAAGATGCAATTAAATCTGCAATTAATGATTATCGCATTAAAAACGGAATGGAAGCATTGGCAATGCCGAAATCGCACCACTAATAGAAGTAACAATTATTTAGTATCAAGTATCGAGAAATTCTCGACTTATTCTTGATACTTGGTACTCAAATCTCGATAATATGATTACTATAACCGATAAAGCAAAAAGCAAAATTGACAACCTGATGCAGGATTCTGAAATGGGTTCTGATTACTTTTTACGTGTATCTGTAAAGGGTGGTGGCTGTTCTGGTTTATCATATAATTTAGATTTTGATAACGAAGAACAAAAAGGAGATCAATTTTTTGAAGATAAAGGAATTAAGATAGCATTAGACATGAAATCTTTTTTATACCTAGCAGGTACTGAATTAGATTTTACAGACGGCTTAAATGGTAAAGGCTTTGCCTTCAACAATCCTAACGCTAGCCGCTCTTGCGGTTGCGGTGAGAGTTTTTCTGTTTAATTAATAATTATTTTTTCCGGAAGCCATTTAGCGTTGCTAGATGGCTTTTGTTTTTAAGATGATTTTTAATTAAAGATATGATTTACTGCAAAGGAGAAATTCCCATTAATATCAGCATTTATACTCATCGATCTTTGTTCTAATCCGTCTACAAATATTTTGGCTACAATAATTGAATTAGGTGTGCCGTTTTCACCTTTTACCTCTAAACCTACACTTGCATTTTCGAAGTTTGGTACTACAATCTTTTGCCATGGCAAATTAACTTTTTCAGTTTCACTAGCAATTGTGCCATTGGTAGGTGTATATTTTACATTAACACTTTTGCCAAAATTACCCGAAAGTTCATAGGTTATTTCTTTGGTAACAACTACTTCCTTTTTACAAGAGAATAGTGTAACGACAGTAATTAAAATTAATAATTGCTTACTAAAAGCGAATGATAACAATTTTTTCATAGGTAGGTGTAAAAGATTTTTTGAAATCCAATATCCGTGCCATAATATTATTCTCTAATAATTTCATCAAAAATTTAAAATTTTACAATCTTAAAATCTAATTAATCGTTAGCATTGTTATAATAAAACACCTTGCATTTTTAACAGTAAAAGGTTATCATTGTTAGCTAAATACAAACCAAATATTGTACTATGGTATCATTTAACGAATTTTCTACAGTGCCGAGTTTATTGCGAAATGTGGTAGAAAATATTCATAAACCAGAAGAAACATTTTTAATACATAAGAAAAAAACCACTTGGGAAGAAATTTCTTTTAAAGAGACTTTGCAAAAAGCAGATTCGATTTCAGCATTCTTTTTAGAAAAAGGGATTGCAAAGGGTGATAGATTAGGATTAATGATCGAAAATTCACCGGAATATGTGTTTTTTGATCAAGGTATCCAACAAATTGGCGCTATAAACACTTCCATCTACCCAACTTTATCAGAATACGAAGTAGAATATATTATGAATGATTCTGGCGTTAAAGCAATTTTAATTGGTAATCCTTTTTTGCTGAAAAAGATTTTAAAAATCGCCAATAATTGTGCTGAGCTAAAATATATCATTCCAGCTTTTGAAGGTTATGAAAAAATAGCTGTGCCGGCAGATTTGCATGCGCAAATTATTAGCTATGAAGTGTTACTTTCTAAATCTGTTAATGCAGAAGAACAAAAGTTAATTAATTTACGCAGACGCGAAGTTTTACCGAGTGATGTATCTTCTTTAATTTATACATCTGGTACAACAGGAACCCCAAAAGGTGTAATGTTAACGCATTATAATTTTGTAAAAAACGTTGAGGTTTGTTTACAACAGATCCCTGTGATAGATGAAACTGAAACTTTTCTATCTTTTTTACCACTATCCCATGTTTTCGAGCGTACTGCAACTTACCATGTTTGTTGCGCACAAGGTTGTAAAATGGCATTTGCCCAAAGCTTAGAGCTACTGGCTAAAAACATGGGCGAAGTTAGACCTACAGTGATGTCTTGCGTACCGCGTTTGTTAGAAAGGATACATGATAAAGCCATCAAATCTGGTACAGCAGGTGGCGGTACAAAAGCTAAAATATTTACCTGGGCATTAACTATAGGAAATGATTACCGTGTTAAAAAAGAAGCTGGAGAAAATCCTGGTGTAATTTTAGGCGCTAAAAAAGCTATAGCCGAAAAGCTTGTTTTTAGCAAAATAAAAGAAAAAACTGGTGGCAGATTGAAATTTATGTTATCTGGTGGTGCTGCACTACCTAAAAATGTGGGCGAATTTTTCGGCGACTTAGGCATTAAAGTTTTGGAAGGATTTGGTTTGACAGAAACCTCGCCGGTAATGTCTGTTACAGAATACCACCGTCAGGTTTATGGTACAGTTGGCAGAGTGATACCTGGCATTGAGGTTGGCATACAAAATTATGATACCAAAGAAATTTTAACCATACAAACTCATGAGACTTTTAATGAAGCTTTTGAGAGTGAAGAAGGTGAATTAATTGTACGTGGACATTGTGTTATGAAAGGCTATTACAATAAACCAGCCGAGACTGCTGAGGTTATTGATAGAGATAAATGGTTTCATACTGGCGATATTGCTCGTTTTTACAAAGGCAATTTGCAGATTACCGATCGTTTAAAAAACATGATTGTTAACGCTTACGGTAAAAACGTTTATCCTACACCTGTTGAAAACATTTACTTAAAAAGCCCGAAGATTGAGCAATTGTTTTTAATTGGCGATAAACGCGAATTTATTACGGCCATCATTATTCCGAATAGAGAAACTTTACAGGAGACTTTCAACCTTAAGGATGCATTTTTTCAAGAAGAAGGTGATTTTATTGAAAATCCTGAAATTAAAGAATGGTTTGAAAAAGACATCAAAAAGATTTCTAATGAGTTAGCTAAGTTTGAGCGAATTAAGAACTTTAAAATTAAGCGTAATCCTTTTAGC
Source organism: Pedobacter sp. GW456-11-11-14-TSB4 (assembly GCF_059424425.1). NCBI lineage: Bacteria > Pseudomonadati > Bacteroidota > Sphingobacteriia > Sphingobacteriales > Sphingobacteriaceae > Pedobacter > Pedobacter sp. GW456-11-11-14-TSB4. Next base: position 82,916 of record NZ_JBWKZK010000003.1, on the reverse strand, counting down.
ATGGATGAAGGTGAAATTACCCCAACCATGAAAGTGAAACGCAGGATTGTAGAAAAGAAATATGCCGATGCAATTAATTCGATGTATGAGGAAGGGGTTGAGGCTGAGTAGTTGATGTTTTCGTCACCCTGAATTTATTTCAGGGTCAGTTATAGAGCAGATGCTGAAATAAATTCAGCATGACGTGTAGGGTAAAATTTTTTCCTGTCGGCTTATGCCCTACTCAAAATCGTCTAATATTTGTAAATATATTCGACATTTGTAATGTCGAATTACCTGTTGTAGTATTTTATTTTCAATTTTCTATTTGACATTTGTCATTCCGAGGCACGAGGTTTCTCATTTAGCAAATTTTCATAGAGATCCTTCGCTGCGCTCTGGATGACCAATAGGATTTTTTATTTTACTTCTGGTTGGTGTTATCACCAATCAAGCTATTCGACATTTGTAATGTCGAATTACCTGTTGTAGTATTCTATTTTCAATTTGCTATTTGACACTTGTCATTCCGAGCTACGAGGGATCTCATTGGCAAACTTTAATAGAGATCCTTCTCCGCCGCGGCGAATCTGGACAATGAAATATTTATTTCATTTCTGGTTGGTGTTACCGCCAACCATTTTACTATCATTTCTCTTTTGCGCCAAGCTTTAATGGCAACCTACTAGCACATGCCTATGTTAGCTAAACGGGATAGCAGCGAAAAGCCCGGAATGAATCCGCCGAGGCGGAGAAATGAGGACTTGTAGCGGATAGCCCGACTTGCTGTAATAGTAGTAGCAATTTGCTTTTCTAAAACTTAATACGCTGTTCATAATTATGCAGATGCTGAAATAAATTCGGCATGACGCTCTATTAAACGGCAATACAAATGGCAATGACGGAAGAATTTACTACTTTTGCAGAAATATACAATTCATGAGTACAGAATTATCAGAGCTTGAGTTATTACGTCGCGAATCGTTGAGACAACTTCGCGAATTGGGTATTAACCCTTACCCTGCAGAGGCTTACGAAATTAACGCCAATGCAGCAGACATTTTAGCTAACTACGAAAAAGATAAAACAGCATATAAGACAATTAGCATTGCTGGAAGAATCATGGGCCGTAATATTATGGGTGCAGCATCTTTTGCTGAGCTACAGGATGCAACTGGCCGTATTCAGATTTATTTGAAACGTGATGAACTTTGTCCGGGTGAGGATAAAACGCTTTACAATACTGTATTTAAGAAATTATTAGATATTGGTGATTTTATTGGTGTAGAAGGTTATGTTTTTACCACGCAAACTGGTGAAATTTCTATCCATGTAACTAAGTTTACTGTTTTATCTAAATCTATTCGTCCGTTACCAATTGTAAAACGTGATGATGAGGGTAATGTTTACGATGGTTTTACCAATCCGGAGTTACGTTACAGAATGCGTTATGTAGATTTAACGGTTAACCCAGATTACAAACAAATCTTTATTAATCGCTCTAAAGTGATTAATACCATGCGCAATTATTTTGATAGCCAAGGTTGGATGGAAGTTGAAACGCCAATTTTACAGGCGGTGCATGGAGGTGCAGCAGCTCGCCCGTTTGCTACGCATCATAACACTTTAGATATGCCACTTTTTCTTCGCATTGCGAATGAATTGTATTTAAAAAGGTTAATTGTTGCGGGTTTTGATGGTGTGTACGAAATTGGAAAAATGTTTCGTAATGAGGGGATGGATAGAACGCACAACCCTGAGTTTACCTCGATGGAAATCTATGTAGCCTATAAAGACTATGTTTGGATGATGGGAATGGTGGAAGAATGCTTGGAAAAAATAGCCATGGCAATTCATGGTTCTGCGGTGGTTAAAGTTGGTGAGCATGATATTAATTTCGCTGGTCCGTACGAAAAGCTAACCATGTATGAATCGATAGAAAAATATACTGGTATTGATGTTTCTAACATGACTGAGGCTGAACTTGTACAAACTTGTAAAGACTTAGGTATTGCAACAGATGATACCATGGGCAGAGGAAAATTAGTTGATGAACTTTTCAGTGAAAAAGTTGAAGCTAATTTAATTCAGCCTACTTATATTACAGATTACCCGATTGAAATGACACCTTTAGCTAAAAAACACCGTAGCAAAGAGGGTTTGGTAGAACGTTTCGAGTTGTTTGTAATGGGTAAAGAAATTGGAAATGCTTATACAGAGTTAAACGACCCAATTGACCAAAGAGAACGTTTTGAAGATCAATTGAAGTTAGCTGATAGAGGTGATGATGAAGCAATGGCGATGGATGATGATTTTATCCGCTCTTTAGAATACGGCATGCCTCCTACTTCTGGTTTAGGTATCGGTATAGATCGTTTGGTGATGTTGATGACTAATCAATCGACTATCCAAGAAGTATTGTTTTTCCCGCAAATGCGACCTGAGAAAAAGAAAATTGAATTGAATGCTGATGAGGCGCAATTATTTGCACTTGTAAAAGAAGGTGAGCAATATTTATTAGGTGATGTAAAAGCTCAACTAACAGATTGGAGCAATAAAAAATGGGATACTACTTTAAAAGGTTTAACTGGTAAAAGTGTTTTAAAAGTAAGTAAAACTGAAGAAGGTTTATTTTTATCGCATAAATAGAGGAAATTAGTCATCCGATGAATATTTGCATGATGTATATATTCATCGGATGACTACCATAGTTCTTAACACAATCATAACAAAAACTTAAAGGCTTGGTGTAGTTAAATACGCCAAGCCTTTTATATTTTTATCGCACATCAAAACTCAATTGTTATGAATAGTTCTAGCCTAGAAATTACTGAGAACCAATATTGCATTAAATTAAGCAAAGATACTTTCGATTTATCTCTTGTACGCCAGTTAATTAAACGTATACAAGCAGAAGAATTATTTTTTAATCGTAAAAACGAGAGTTTAGACGATGACATCATCAGCAGAAATTCATCTGAATATGATGAAAACTTTGACCGATTAGAGGAGAAGTAAGATAGTCCGAAAGTCGGGAAGTCCGAAAGTCCGAATATATGAAAGTCGGGAAGACTGAAAGTCGGGAAGACTGAAAGTCGGGAAGACTGAAAGTCGGGAAGACTGAAAGTCAGGAAGACTGAAAGTTTGGAAGATATAGATGTTAAGATATTACGGAAATCGGAAGATATATAAACAAAAAGTCCGGAAGTTAAAGATTATCTATACCTCAAACTTCCAGACTTTACTGTCTTTCTGACTTTACTGACTTATCTAGAATATCTTACTTGTTGTTGTTTGTCTAACATACCCATCTGGTCTTTCATTTGTTTAATCTGATCGGCTAATAACTTATTCTTATCTGCTTTTTTAGCTTCAGCAAGATACATTGTTGCTTCACGTTTGTTTCTTTTACCCATTGCAATTCCAGCTAAACTCAATTTAGCCAGAGCTACGTTATGATCCATGTGTAAACCTAAGTTTAAAGCAGCTTTAAAATATTTTTCAGATTTCATTGGTGCCTTTCTTGACTCAATTAATCCGATTAACAAATTGTAATAACCGTGCTGCATTCTATTTAATTCTTTTTCGAAGTTTTTAATTTTACCTAAAGCTTTTTCTGCTTTTGGCATATTATCTTTACGCAAATGCCATTGGGCTATTAACATATTTTCATTGTAGAAATAAGTAACAAAAATTAAAATACTTAAGAAGATCAATAAGCTTCCCCATCCCCAGAAACTAAAAAACATAAGTGCTGCAGCTGCACCTACAAAAGCGAACCCAATAATAAGACGTACTAAATTTGGCATAGTTTTATAATATTTGTGCAAATATCGTGTTTATATACCAAAAAATAGATTTAAAATTTATAATTTCAACAAAAATTCGACTATTTTAGTCGCACAAATAACGCTAAGCTAAAACCATACTATATTAATCCAGTCGATATAAATAAACAACCCATAACAATGAAAAACGTATTTACAGCCCTTATCCTGTTTTTAGCAATAGGTGCAAATGCCCAAAATTTAAATAAAACAATCGAAGACCCAAATAGACACAAACAAGTGATGTTAAATTTATGTACTAGAGATAGTGTTACATCTTTCCCAGAATTTAAAGCAAGTTACGATGCCAACTACGGAAACTATAAAGTTGATTCTACTACAGTAACTGAGATCAGCAAATTGATGAAAGGCAAAAAAGTAACCATCGTTTTAGGTACTTGGTGCGGAGATAGTAAATATCAAGTTCCTAATTTTTTAAAAATTATGGATGCAGCTAAAATTAACCAAGAAAGTTTGAGATTTATTGGTGTTGATGGAATGAAAAAAGCAGAAAACGGATTAATTGATAGCTTAAACATTACACGTGTACCTACTTTTATTTTTACAGACAAAAAAGGTAAAGAAGTAGCTAGAATTACAGAAAGACCAACTGAAACTTTAGAGAAAGATATGTTGAAGTTACTTGCTGTTCAGCCTAAAAAAGCCACGGCAAAAACAAAATAATATGGCTGTTGCTTTAGAACCTAGCTGGTTAAATGTGCTAGGTACCGAACTTGAAAAAACATACATGAAAGATTTGAAATCCTTTCTGCTAGAAGAAAAGCAGAAAGGATTTACTGTTTTTCCTAAGGGTTCTGATATATTCAACGCCTTTAATCATACACCTTTCGATAATGTTAAAGTGGTAATTTTAGGTCAAGACCCTTATCACGGCCAAGGTCAAGCCCATGGTTTGTCTTTTTCTGTACAGAAAGGCATCGCAGTTCCTCCATCATTAAAAAACATGTATAAGGAATTGGCAGATGAATACCCTGATTTTAAGATACCTAAACATGGTGAGTTAACAAGCTGGGCAGATCAAGGAGTTTTGCTTTTAAATGCAACTTTAACAGTTCGGGCTCATGAAGCTGGTTCACACCAAAAACGTGGTTGGGAGATTTTTACCGATTTTGTAATATCAACACTTTCTAAACAAAGAAGCGGCATAGTATTTTTACTTTGGGGGAAATTTGCGCAGCAAAAAGAGGAACTTATTGATACCAATAAACATTTCGTTTTAAAGGCAGCCCACCCCTCTCCTTTTTCTGCCTACAATGGGTTTTTCGGTTGCAACCATTTTAAAGCAGCTAATGAAATTTTAGTTAAGCAAGGGCTGGATGAGGTTGATTGGCAGATAGCATAATTATTTTAAACCACCAAAGAAACCAAAAAGTACCTAAGGAATATTTCATTATAAATTCTTAAGTTAGTATATCCCTATTGATCAAATTTAAAACTTAATAAATATGATTGATAAGAATTACTTAAGAAATTTAGACTACCAAATCACTGGAGCTTGTATCGAAGTTCATAAAATTCTTGGACCAGGTTTACTAGAGAGTATTTACCATAGATGCCATTGTAAAGAGCTAAGCTTAAGAGGAATCGCTTATATATCAGAAATGGTTATTGGAGTTGAATATAAAGGCATAACAATTGACACTGAATTAAGAGCTGATTTTTTTATAGAAAAATGTATTGTTTTAGAACTTAAATCTATCGAAACTATCTTACCAATTCACAAAGCTCAAATTCTCACTTACATGAAAATCTTAGAAGCGCCTAAAGGGATACTGATAAATTTTAATTGCATAAATCTAATAAATGATGGAAAAAAATCATTCGTTAATTCATTTTATCGCAATTTATTAGATTAGAATTTGCTTTGGTGTTCTTAGGTTTCTTTGGTGGTTCAAAAAACCTAGTATTCCAAAGGCACAATCGGTTCTTTCTTAGTTGTAGACATGATCATCATCGTTTGAAAAGTTTTAACTACAGAAATCTTACTGATTTTATCCATAATTAAACGCTCGTATGATTTAATGTCATTTACATAAACCTTCAACAAAAAATCTGCCTGACCAGTAACGTGATGACATTCCGTAACCTCTTTTATTTGATTTACTTCATCTAAAAAGATCTGAATTGTATTATTCTTATGAAAATCTAATTGAACTTGAATAAAGGTTTTAATCCCTAAACCTAATTTCTCTTCATCAACTAATGCATGGTAGCTTTTAATATAACCAGACATTTCTAGCTTACGAACTCTTTCTAATGTTGGAGCAGGAGAAAGTCCGATTTCTTGAGACAACAGCAAATTTGTTATTCTACCGTTCTCTTGTAAAAGTTTAAGAATTTTAAAATCGATTTTATCTAATTCTGATGCCATAATATTTGATTGTAATCAAAGGTAGCATACAATAAAACGTTAACCAAATTTAATTCTAAAAAATCACAATAATAATACTTTTTATTTTACTATAAAAAATTTAGATTTGTCTAAATATAAAATTAGATAACTAAAAATGCAATCTTATACCGAAGAGAACTATCTGAAAATAATATACCACTTATCTGCTGTAAATAATCCGGTGCAAACAAATGCCATTGCAGAACGCATGCAAACCAAAGCTGCATCGGTTACAGACATGTTAAAAAAGCTTTCTGAAAAGGAATTGGTAGATTATGTAAAATACCAAGGTGTAACTTTAACAGAAAAAGGAAAACTAACTGCCATTAATATTGTTAGAAAGCATCGTTTGTGGGAAGTATTTTTAGTAGAGAAGTTAAATTTTAAATGGGATGAAGTACATGATGTTGCTGAGGAATTAGAACACATTAAATCCACATTGTTAGTTGAAAGGCTTGATGAGTTTTTAGATTATCCTAAAGTAGATCCACATGGTGATCCGATACCTGATAAAAATGGAAATTTTGCAGATTTATCATTTGTTAAATTGAGCAAATTAAAAATTAACGATAAGGGTACTATTACTGGGGTTAGCGAACACTCATCCCCATTTTTAAAACACCTAGAAAAGTTAGGACTAACTTTAGGAAAGAAAATTTTGGTATCAGAAATCATTGATTTTGATGGTTCTGTTGAACTTGTAATAGATAACAAGAAGATAAATATTAGTAGAGAAGTTGCAAAACATATATTAATTAGCAAATAGTTATGCAGGATAAACAGTCTTTAAGCGAAGTACACCAAAGTGTTGCAACAGACAAACGTAAAGGTTGGAGAAGAATTCTAGCTTTTATTGGTCCGGCTTATTTAGTTAGTGTTGGTTACATGGATCCAGGAAATTGGGCTACAGACATAGCAGGCGGTAGTAAATTTGGCTATCAATTGATTTGGGTTTTGTTAATGTCTAACCTTATCGCTTTGCTACTCCAGTCATTAAGCGCTCGTTTAGGTATTGTTAGAGGTTTAGATTTGGCGCAAGCATCAAGAAATGCTTATCCTAAATGGGTTAATTTTCCTTTATTTATATTAGCCCAAACAGCAATTATAGCTTGCGATTTGGCTGAAATTATTGGAATGGCCATCGGCTTAAATCTATTATTCGGCTTACCATTAATTTGGGGTATTTCTATAACCATTTTCGATACGGTTTTATTGCTCTTCCTTTTAAATAAAGGAATGCGTAAAATGGAAGCCTTTATTGTATCGATGGTATTCATTGTTGGCTTATCTTTTTTGGTAGAGATGTTTATTGTAGAGCCATCATTTAAAGAAATTGCCAGAGGATTTGAGCCTTCGATGTTATCTGGTGAAGCGCTTTACATAGCCATCGGAATAATTGGTGCAACTGTTATGCCGCATAATCTTTATCTGCACTCTTCATTGGTACAAACCAGAAAATTTGAAAGGGATAACAAAGGAATTAAAGAAGCAATTAAATTCAATTTTATTGATACTGCAGTAGCCTTAAACTTAGCGTTTTTTGTAAATGCGTCTATATTAATTTTAGCAGCTGCAGCCTTTTTTAAAAATGGATTTCATGAAGTAGCAGAAATTCAGGATGCACATCGTTTACTAACTAATATATTTGGAGATGTAGCCCCTGCCCTTTTTGCTATTGCTTTGATTGCCGCCGGACAAAGCTCAACTGTAACTGGAACATTGGCTGGTCAAATTATAATGGAAGGGCATTTAAACTTGAGAATACAGCCCTGGATGAGAAGATTGATCACAAGATTACTAGCCATAGTACCAGCTTTTTTTACCATTCTGTATTTTGGTGAGGATGCTTTGGGCGGTTTATTAATACTTAGCCAGGTGGTTTTAAGTTTACAATTAGGTTTTGCAATCATCCCACTAATTCACCTTACTTCTGACAAGAAAGAAATGAAAGACTTTACCATTAAGACCTGGGTAAAAGTTTTGGCTTGGATGAGCGCTGTTGTAATTGTTAGTTTAAATATTAAATTAGTAATTGAAGAAATTACAGGTTGGATAGCCGCCGCAGATGGTTGGTATATTTATGTACTTGTAATCCCTACTGCAATATTAGTTGGTTTGTTGTTAGTCTTCATTTTTTTATATCCTTTATTAAGCGAAAAAACAAGAGTTGGCAATGTGCCACATGGTGATGCTTTAGCTATTGAAAATATAGAAAAGATACATTATAAAAATATTGGGATCACTGTCGATTTTTCTGAGAATGACAGAAAAACTATTCGCCATGCGCTAATTCAAGGAGGAAAATCTGCTCATTACCATATCATCCACGTTGTTGAAACGGCAGCTGCGAGATACCACGGAATAAAAACCATGGATCATGAAACACAAAGTGATACGGAAAATTTAGAGCGATATAAATCAAATTTATCTGATTTAGGTTACGACGCTACCATTCATGTAGGTTTTGGTAGTGCGGCTAAAGCCATAGCAGATATTAGTAACAAAGTTGAAATTGAATTATTGGTAATGGGAGCCCATGGACACAAAGGTTTAAAAGATTTGATTTTTGGAACTACCGTAGACTCTGTGAGGCATAAAGTTGAAATTCCAGTTTTAATTGTGAGATAAAACCAAAAATAGATCTTTAGCCGACATTAAGCCCTTACTACTAAAATTAATTTCATCCTTATTATTTACCACGTAAATTGATGGGAAAGTTAGTTTTTCTTTTTCGGCTAATAAAATAGCTAATTGATGATAACCTAATTTTGAGTTGAATTGAAATTTAAAATTTTTATAGGTTATTGCTTTTTTCTCTTCTGCATCTAATTTTATCAAATAATATTGATCATTTATGAGTTGCTTTAATTTAGTGTCTTTAGCAATTATTGTTTCTAATGCTTTGCAGTAACTGCACCAGTTTGTACCTACAATTATCAAAACTTTTTTACGCTTGATACTTTGCAAACTATCTAACTGGTTAAAATTGTAGCTTTCTTGAGCTTTAATTGTAAAAATTGAGATGGTAAAAATTAGGGTGAATAGATATTTCATTATTAGTTGATATTTAATCTAACGCCAATAAAACCTCTAACACCTTGATTTGGCGCATACACATAATTAGGATCAAATGTTAAGCCATATGGGTTATCTGGAGTAAGCAAAACCTGCCCATTTGGTGCAAACTGCACGTTTTTATCAAATGGATCATTGGAGCGAGCAATGATAAATGGGGTTCCTTTATTTGGGGTAAAGTTGAGTAAATTTTTTACACCTCCATAAATTTCAATGTTTTTAATCCCATCATAAACTAATTGTATATTTTGGATAGTCCATGTTGGAGAAAAAGGTCTTCTTGGATCTAATTCACTCAATAAGGGCAAGCGCATAGGACTGTAAATATTTCCAGTATAATCTATACCTAAATTTAGTTTTCTAAGCTTATAAGAAATTGCCCAAGTTCCAGAAAATTTCTCAGTTAAAATTTGTTGTTGTTTGATACCATTTTCTGTGAAACTCACATCCTGATAAGTTGCACCTAAAATAAATTTTAACCCAGAGCTAAAAGTCATATCAACATTAGCGGTTAAACCTTTACTAACTGCAAAACCATTTAAATTATCATAAATAATTTGGTTAGGATTTGTATCAAAATCACCAATAATTCTGTTGTTAAAATAAGTATAGAAAGCAGATAAATCTAACCCTAAAAACGACCCATCTTTTAAATAAATCTTCTTTAAATAATTTAAATTGATATTATAAGTTCGTTCTGGCCTTAAATCTTCATTGATAATTACATCTCTGGCCCCAGTTAATGCCGCATGATCTTCAGTAAAAATATTAACTACTCTAAAACCAGTTCCTGCATTTAATCTGATGATATTCTTATCATTAAAACTTAATTTATAAGCAAATCTTGGTGTAAAAATATTTCCATGAATAGAATTATAGTCGAACCTTAAACCCGCTAAAATAGAGTGTTTATCATTTAATTTTAGTTCATTTTGCACAAATAAGCCTGGCAATACTACTTTTTCTGGCTGATTAGTTTGATTTAAAATAGCATTACTCGCCGTAGCTGGCGTATTGTCATCATAATAAGTATAACGTAATGCTGCACCAAAAAGCAGGTCATTTTTGCCCAACTTTTTATCCCATGTTAATTGAGAAAATGCAATTTGCTGTTTAGCGATGTAAGATGTTGTTCCGTATCGGCTATCTTGATCATGATTGGTTAATGAAAATGCCAAAAACATTTTTTCTTTAACAGGAAGTTGATAATTACCTATAAATTCAATGCGCTTTGTATAAATACTTTCCCCATAAACTTCGTCGCCACCTCTAAATGATTTGTTCCAACCCATTTCGCCACCCCATCTATCTTCGTATAAAAATCTCGCAGCTACAGAAAATAATCTATTTTCGTTTCTCACCATATTCCATTTCTGAAACACAGAAATTCGATCTTGAAGGGTGACGTCGGTAAACCCATCGTGATTATGATCTACCTTGTTGCCATATTTAAAGTAATTAACACCTGTTAAAACGGCTATTTTGGGACCAATGTTAAATTTAAATCCAAGATCTGTATTGAACTCTTTATAATCCGTTGCCATGAAATCTGCCGAAAATGAAGCGGCATTTTGCACTTTTTTAGTAATGATGTTAATTAGACCACCAACAGCCTCACTACCATATAATGATGATGCAGGACCTTTAACAACCTCAATTCTTTCTACCAAAGCATTCGGAATACCTGACAATCCATAAACGGTTGATAAACTACTTACGATAGGCATGCCATCAATTAAAACCATTGTATATGGCCCTTCCAAACCGTTGATATGGATATCGCCTGTATTGCAAATATTGCAATTGAGTTGTGGTCTAACGCCATTTACGTTTTGTAAAGCCTCAAAAATACTCGGAGTTGGATTTTTCTTAAAAAATTTGGCAGTGTAAATTTCTACTGGTACCGGACTTTCAATTCTGTTAACTTCTTTTTGCGTACCTGTAACCACTACTTCGTTTAATTTTTCATCGAGCGATTCTAATTGCAAAGTATTTAATACAGTATCCCTATCCAATTCTACTTTAACGAAAACTGTTCGGTAGCCTATTGATGTAATTTTTAAGTTATAGGTGCCTTTTTTTAAGTTAAGAAATTCGAAGTTACCTAGGCTGTCTGTTTGTGATTGGGCTTTATTTTCAATAAGTAAAACTGAAGATTTAAGTGTTTTGTTAGAAGATAAAACATTTCCTCTTAATGAAAAACTTTGTGCCTTAACATTTTGGCAAGAAAATATGATTGAAAGTAAAATTAATAATTTTTGCATGGTGGACGATTAGTTATGCAAAAATATAAATTTAGATTAATCTAAAAAATAATTTAGATATATATTTTAATTTATTTTTTGATCATATGTTTTGTTAGGTTTAATGCACAAACATTATTCAATAAACCCGATTGCGCCAAATAGCCCGAAGCGAGGTACAAGCAAGGCTATGGGCAAAAGCGGGACAAATTTTTTAGGATGCACCGGAGCCTTGTTTTTCTAATAAAAGTTCTGATTTTAAATATTGAAATTAATTACAACCAACAAGAACGATTAGCATTGTTAGGTTATGAATTTTAGATAAGAATTAACGATATTTGCTGCAATTGCTATGAAAAACGATATCCAGATAAAAAACAAGAGAGCCTATTTCGATTACCACATTTTAGATAGTTATGTTGCAGGCATAGCTTTACTTGGAACAGAAATTAAGGCCGTACGACAAGGAAAAGCTAATATGACTGATGCATTTTGCATGTTTATTGGCGATTCGCTGTATGTAAGAAATCTGCATATTTCAGAATATAGTCACAGCTCTTTTCATCATCATGACATAAAAAGAGATAGAGTGTTATTGTTGCATAAAAAAGAGCTTAAAAAGCTAAAAATTAAGGGCGAAGAAAAAGGTTTTACCATTGTGCCCTTAAGAATTTTTACTAACGAAAGAGGCTTTGCCAAAATGGAAATAGCCATTGCACAAGGGAAAAAGGAGTTTGATAAAAGAGATAGCATAAAAGAAAGAGAAGGTAAACGTGAAATGGATAGGGCGATGAAAGTATAGTTCATTGGTTCATTGGTTCATTGGTTCATTGGTTCATTGGTATTGGGCGTTTAACGAATAAACTAATGAACTATTTTAACAATTGAACTAAGTTTACCAAGCCTGATCGCCAACTAGTGGCACAAACCTAAAAGTATCTAATTCTATTCTATCAAAATCGTTTTCGCTAGCACGAATTACGGTTATCATTTTTTGAGATTTTTCATCGCCTACCGGAATTACTAAAATACCACCTATTTTAAGCTGCTTTAATAAAACCTCGGGTACAAATGGCGCACCAGCAGTTACTATAATTTTGTGATAAGGAGCGTGTTCTGCAATTCCCATTGATCCATCGCCTAAAAAGAAATTGGCTTTATACCCCATACCTGGCAATACTTTTATGGTATGATTATAAATATTTTGTTGGCGCTCTATGGTATAAACATTGGCGCCTAACTCCATAAGTACGCAAGTTTGATAGCCAGAACCTGTGCCAATTTCTAAAACTTTATCTCCTTTTTGTATATGTAAAAGCTCTGTTTGATAAGCCACGGTGTATGGCTGAGATATAGTTTGCCCATCGCCTATTGGAAAAGCAATGTCTTTGTAAGCTTGGTTCCAAAAAGTTTCATCGAAAAAAAAGTGACGGGGTACTTTAGCTATCGCTTTTAACACTTGACCATCGCTTATCCCTTTTTCTTTAAGCAATTCTACAAGTTTTTTTCTTGCACCTTTTTCTCTGTAGTTATCAACGAATTTGTATGCCATTACATGCCAAAAATACCTTTTTGCGTTGTATTTTATTTAAAAAGTTATCAATAGTTATCTAGTTATCGATAAGTGACACACAATCAACTTCAAAAAAATTAGGTTAATATATAATTAAGATGATTTTATCGATTAATATGATGTTTTAACTTTTTAAAAAATGTTAGTTGCTTTTAAATGATAAATAATTTCTACTTTTGAAGCGTAAAATTTTCACCAAAATAAATGAAGAAATTATTACTTAGTATTATTACACTTTTTATATTTCAAAGTGCTTTTTCACAATCAGACGGTAATTATAACTACAGCTTAGGTATAAGAGGCTATAGTTCGATGCAATTACCAAAGATTTTAAATCAGGTAAATTCTCAAGAATATAGAAATGCTTATTTTAACAATGTTATAGTTAAGTTTAACGATAATCAGATTAGCTATAGATTAAACGGAAACTATTTTAGAAAAGACATTTCTTTTGCGAACCAATGTAATACTTGCGAAATTGCCACTGGAACTGTAACCGATTATAGTTTTAAATTGGGGTTTGAGAAAAGTATTAACTATGCCAAAATACAGCCTTATTTTGGTGCCGATATTGGTTTTAGAGCTAACCATTTTACTGGAGAAATTAAATCTAACAATCCTATTAGCAATCAGCAACCTTACAATGTTGATACAGACAAAAATGGATTTGTTATGGCTCCTTTACTTGGTATTAAATTAAATCCGATTAAAAATATTTCAATTTTTGCCGAAACTAGCATAGATTTCTTTTACTCTTACGAGCGCCAAGAAACTATACAACGCGACCCTAACAACACTAGAACTTTTGCTAAATACAATAAATGGGAGTTTTTACTTAACCCTATTTCTGTTGGCATACAAGTACACTTAATAAGCAGAAACTAGTAAGGATCGACATCTATTTGAGTTATAACGCTCTTAAATTCTTTCTGAGCGTTAAACTCTTTGATCGTTTCTTTTAAAACTACTTTTACTTTTTGAATTGCAGCATTTTTTTCGGTCTTTATGATAATTTGCTTAATGTAATAATTTCTAATTCTAGATACTAAAGGCTGCTCTGGACCTAGAATACGACTACCCAATTGCGATCTCAAAGCATTAGCTAGATAGGTTGATGCGTGATTTAAAACATTAGCATCTTTGTGTTTTACATTAATAAATATTAATCTGCTAAAGGGCGGATAATTGAACTGTTTACGCTCATCCATCTCGTCGGCATACATTTGCTCGTAATCATTTGCAATCACCTGCTTTATGATACGATGCGTATCATTATAAGCCTGTATACAAACTTTACCCTGCTTTTCTCTTCTACCTGCCCTGCCTGCTACTTGCGCTAACAATTGATAACTACGCTCAAAAGCTCTAAAATCTGGATAATTTAATAATGTATCGGCATTAATAACCCCAATTAAGCTTACATTATCAAAATCTAAACCCTTGGCAACCATTTGTGTACCAATTAGTATCTGCGTTTTTTTGTCCTGAAAATCTGAAATAATTTGTTGCATGCCATTTTTGGTCCGGGTGCTATCCAAATCTAATCTGGCAATTTTAACATCAGGAAAAATCAAACTTAATTCTTCTTCAATTCTTTCTGTGCCGAAACCCTTTTGTTCTATGTGTACCGAACCACAAGCCGGGCATATGTTTAGACTACTTTGATGATAGCCACAGTAATGACAATGGAGTTTGCCGCTTGATTTATGAAAAGTTAAGCTTACATCACAATTGACACATTTAGGTGCATAGCCACAGGTGGCACATATCAAAATTGTAGCATAACCTCTCCTATTTTGAAATAAAATAATCTGTTCTTTATTCTCCAACGCTGCAGACATATCATCTATCAAAACGCTCGTAAAATAAGAGGTCATTTTTTTTCTCTTCGTTTCCTCAGCAATACTTACTACATCTTGAATTGGCAAATGCACACCTCCAAAACGCTCGCTAAGTTCAACTAAACCGTATTTCCCATTTTTAGCATTGTAAAAACTTTCTATTGAAGGTGTAGCAGAACCCAGTATAATTTTGGTTTGATGCAAATGCGCCAAAAAAACGGCTGCGTCCCTTGCCTGATACCGTGGTGCAGGCTCGTGCTGTTTGTAAGAAGATTCATGCTCCTCATCAACAACAATAAGTTTAAGCTCTTTAAAAGGTAAAAAAACTGCAGAACGAGCTCCTAAAACAACTTGATAAGATCCATTTAAAACTTTATTCCAAATCTCTACACGCTCATTGTCATTAAATTTACTATGATAAACTCCAATTTTATCTCCAAAATAGCGTTTAATTCTTTCTACAATTTGCGTTGTTAATGCAATTTCTGGCAATAAAAACAAAACTTGCCCGCCTTTGCTAATCGCCTCTTCAATTAACTTAATGTAAAGTTGTGTTTTACCAGATGCAGTTACTCCATGTAATAAAACCACATCTTTGGTTAAAAATTGATGATGTATTTCATTAAATGCTTGTTCTTGAGCAATGCTTAATTTAAAATTTAATTCAAACTCTTCTTCACCTTGTACTAGCCTGCTTACTTGCCTTTTTTGTTGCACAAAAATATCTTTATCAATCAAGGTCTTTATAGCAGCTTGTCCACTTCCACTTTCTTCTAAAAGTTGCTGTTTAGCAATTGATGGATCAGATTTTGCCAATTTAAGGTAAGCCAATAATGCATCTAGTTGTTTAGGTGCTTTATCTAAAACTGCAAATAATTGTTTTAAATTTTCTTCTTCTTTGTAAAATGGGTTTAATGTAATAAATGATTTGGTAAGTGGTTTATATTTCTCAATCACCTCTTCGGCAATGTAAATAACCTCCTTGCCAATTAATGAATTGATAATCGGATAAACTGTTTTCTGGCCTAGTAAAACTACAACCTCATCTATCGCCATGCGAATTTTGGCATGCAAAAATTCTACAATCATGGTTTCTTTGGCTGTTAAAACCAAGTCATTAGGCAGTTCATCTCTTAACAGAATAATAGTTTCACTTGCTAATTTTAAACCTGTGGGTAATGCTGCCGCCATTACGTCGCCTTCATTACATAAATAATAGCTGGTTATCCAATCCCAAAAATCAAATTGCTTTGATGTAATTACAGGCTGATCATCAACAACATCAATTACATATTTAGCCTCATAAAATTCTGGTGGTTGTTGATGAATGTTTTTTACTAAAGCGGTATAGATTTTATGTTTGCCGAACTGCACCACAACCCTTTTTCCAATTGCTATACTTTCATTTAACTCAAATGGCACTCTATAAGTATAGTTTATTGCCAAAGAGAGTGGCAAGATCACTTCCACAAAAAGTGTTTCGCGTTCCTCGAAATTTATAGTTTGGGCAAATTGCATTATTTATCTTTTAGAGCAGCCAAAAACAAACAAACCCATCCAATAATAAAACACAAACCGCCAACCGGGGTAATCGGACCTAAAACCGGAGCAATACTTGCCGTATAAACATTTTTTAATGCCAGTAAATAAAGTGAGCCAGAGAAAAGAAAAATTCCGATAGTAAAAAAAATGTAAGCAAAGCCAATTAACTTATTTTTGTACCTAGCAAAGGTGCTAAGATATAATAAGGCAAAAGTGTGGTAAAACTGATATTCTACTCCTTTCTGCCAAATAGATAATGAATAACTATCGACAACGTTTTTTAAGGTATGAGCACCAAATGCTCCAAGTATTACCGCTAGCGCACCAAATAAAGAAGCAGTTAAAATTATTCGTTTATTCATATATCGGCTTGTATGCTGCTAAATTAAGAAAATGCCCTTAAAATCTCTGTAATCGCAAAATTAAATTAAATTTGTTTTAAAAAGCCATGAGAAAAATATACATTACACTTGTAGTTCTTTTAGTAGCAATGATTGGGATGGCTTATCTGTACTTCTCAAATCTTCAAACAGAGAATAGCGCAAATAATTTATCTTTAAATGCAGCAGCTGCTGATGCTTCAATTATATTCAGTTTTGAAAACGACAAGAGTTTT
This sequence comes from Pedobacter sp. GW456-11-11-14-TSB4, assembly GCF_059424425.1. NCBI lineage: Bacteria > Pseudomonadati > Bacteroidota > Sphingobacteriia > Sphingobacteriales > Sphingobacteriaceae > Pedobacter > Pedobacter sp. GW456-11-11-14-TSB4. The sequence goes on along the minus strand of NZ_JBWKZK010000003.1, from coordinate 65,807 downwards.
TATGATATTTTGAGTGGCCAAGATTTGTTGCAAAACATTTTAGGCGAAAAAAAATCAAGCCAATTGAAAAACCTAAAGGATGCTTTTTTAACAAAGGACATAAATTCTGCCCTGGTAAATCAGAAAGTTTATATTGCTATTTTACCAGGTGTTAAGGATAGTGTAGATTTTCTCGTAACAACTCAGCTTAAAGAAAATATTGATCAGCTTAATCTTTTACAAGAAATTCAGCAAAAAGTTAAGGCAAACAAAATCCATGAAATTTATAAACTAACATTCCCAGACACATCTTTTGTATACTTAGGCATTAAGGATAAATTGTTAACGATATCTAACTCTGATGTTGCAATAAGAAAGTCATTAGGAGCGCAATTTCAAGATAACTCGCCATTTGCGAATTATATATCGAAAAATAGCATGTACACTAAAAATACCTTGGCCAATCTTTATTTTGATTTAAATAAAGCACCAGCTTTTCTAAAAAACATACTCAACGTAAATTTAGTTGGCGAACTTAGCTTGTTTAATAAACAAAATGCATTTGCTTCGTTAGCTTATAATTACAGTACAGAAAAACTACTATTTAATGGTTCCACTCAGATTAATGACGATCAAAATTATTATCAGTTATTTACATCAAATATTGAGCAAAAAATAACTATAAATTCAATTTTACCTGATAAAACAGCTAACTACATCTACTATAGCTTCTCTGACTACGCAATTTTCAGAAAAAATTTGCTTGCTTGGTTTAGTAAGAATGGTGAGAGTGAAAAAATTAGCAACCTTATAAAGAAGATTAACGAAACTTATAGAATTGATCTAGAGGATGATCTTTCAAAATTTATAAATAGTCAGTTTATTACGTTTCAATTGAATAGCGGAGAAAAATTTGGCGCTATTGATTTAAATAATGGTGATAAAGTAAACCAATTACTGCTAGACTTAAGTGCCGAATATGCACCGAATATCAGAATATTTAAGGACTCGAATATCCCTTACGCATTCTTTGGAGAGGCTTTTAAGAAATTTGAAAGACCATTTTTTACCATTATCGATAATTATTTAGTGATGGCTAACAATGCAAGCAGCATCCAGGTTTTTTTGAATAGCTATAACAATGGCAAACTTTTAATCAATTCTGAAGATTACATTAAATTTAGAGATCAGATATCTTCATCTGCTACAGTTTGTTTTTATGTGAACAATAAAAATTCAAATGATATTTTCGGAAGAAACCTAAAAGCACCTTATTTCAAGCATTACCAGTCTAAAAAAGGATTAAATGGATTTGATGCATTTTGTTATCAATTGTCTGGCGACAAAGGTAAATTCTTGACCAATATATTAGTTTACAAAAAATTAGCAGAAACAAACTACTTAGATACTTTAAAGTCAAATCCTTAGTTATTAGATAATGAGAAAAACTTACGTACTTATTTCTGTCTTTTTGTTTTTTGTAAATGTTGCAAAAGCTCAGCATTATGCACTTTATAACACAAGAACTTTGTTTGATGCGCTTGAAAACCCAGCAGTTAAAGCATTTACACTAGACAGTTCTGGTAAGTTTGCTTCAAATTTGTTTCTACCAAATTTTAGTATTAATTCTGCTCATAAAGGTGATGCCCAATCCGTTTTAAGGACAATATTAAATGAAGGCATTTTAAACACTCAAGATTTACCTATAGGTACTGGTAGTTTTAACAATGCTTTTGCTAATGTGAATATTCATGTTCTAAACTTTCGGATTTTTAGTTCACATAAATACAACCAAGAAATAGGTTTTGCTTGGCAGTTGAGAGCTGACGCAGATGCCAAATACACGAATGAAAGTTTAGCAATTTTTGACAGTTACAAAAGATTTGAAGAACAAACGCCTTATACCGATCTTTTTAATGATAGGGCCTACCAACAATTTTATCATCAATTTAGCTTAAGCATAAGAGAAAATTGGGACAAAAAATTAGCTTTAGGGGTAAAACTTAGCTTATTGAGTGGAATTGCCTATAACGATTTACAAATTAATAATTCTTATTTTTTTGCTGATATACCGAATGATAGATTAGATATTGGATTAAATGGAACATACAGAGGTACCTTCATTGAGAGTGATGAGTTAGAAAGAAAAACTTTATTACCCACATTTAAAAACCCTGGATTATCTATAACTATCGGGACAACGTATGCTTCTAAAAGCGGATATTTTTTAATGGGAAACATTAAAGATTTAGGATTTATAAGATGGAACAAAAATTCTCATAATGCCAATCTAAACTCTATACAAAGTATTTATAATTTATCTACCAAAAGCAATAGTCAAATTTCAAATGAAATTACAGATGTAGCTTATGATTCTGATTTACAAAAGGCCTTTACCACACCAACAAATGCTCGGGCCGACTTTTTAATATCTAGGACTTTCGGATTTTATAAGCCAAGTATTATTGTATCTAAAAATTTATTTTACAAAGGTGGCGACTTGGCTTTTGTAAATACCTTTAACATTAACAAATTTGCCGCCAGTTTAACTCCAGTTTACAACTTAAATAACTTTATAATGTTTGGCGTACAGGGAATGTACAAAACACCAAATTTCGAATTCTTTTTAGGTAGTGATAATATTGGTAAATCTATTTCTTTAGCAAGGGGATTGAACCAACAAGACAGAGCTGTAGGCACAGGATATAATGCCGGTTCGTTTTACATGGGCTTAGGTATAAAATTTGGAAAAACAGTGGAGCACCCAATGAATTTAAGCACAATGCCTGGTGTAAATGGAGAAAAAACATACCGCGGTTTTTTTAGAAGTATGTTTAATCTCTTTAAAAAATAATTCATTACTCGATAATCATTTCAGGCACATTTTCATTTGCATACAATTTACCCAAGGTTGCTTGTTTAATGAAATCCACACTTACACCAGGAGCACGCTCTAACAGTTTAAATCCACCTTCTGGTAAAACATCTAATACCGCAAGTTCAGTTACTATCTTTTTGATACATTTAACTCCTGTTAAAGGCAATGTACAAGAGGGCAATAGTTTACTTTCACCAGCTTTATTTACATGTTGCATAGCGACAATTATATTTTTTGCAGATGCAACCAAGTCCATCGCACCACCCATGCCTTTAACCATTTTACCAGGAATTTTCCAATTAGCGATATCACCATTTTCTGAAACCTCCATTGCACCTAATATAGTTAAGTCTATTTTTTGAGCCCTGATCATACCAAAGCTCAATGCAGAATCAAATATCGATGAACCCGCAAGTGTGGTTATCGTTTGCTTACCCGCATTTATCAAATCCGCATCCTCTTCACCCTCAAAAGGAAATGGTCCCATTCCTAATAGCCCATTTTCCGATTGTAAAACTACATTTACCCCTTTAGGGATATAATTTGCTACCAAAGTTGGAATACCAATACCAAGGTTTACATAATATCCGTCTTTTATTTCTTTAGCGATACGTTTCGCTATTCCGTCTTTTGATAATGCCATATAATTGAATGAGTGAATTTTGAATTACTTAATGAACCATTGAACAAATGAACTAATGTTGAGCAAAGCGAAATCCCGAATCTAGGGAAACTAATTATTATCCTTTGTCCTAACAGTTCTTTGTTCAATTCGCTTTTCGTAATCCTTACCTTGAAAAATACGATGAACAAAAACACCTGGTGTGTGAATTTGGTCTGGATCTAACTCTCCTGCCTCTACTAATATTTCAACCTCCGCAATTGTGGTTTTTCCGGCCATTGCCATTACTGGGTTAAAATTTCTGCTTGTAGAACGAAATATTAAATTACCAGCTGTATCGCCTTTCCAGGCTTTAACCATAGCGAAATCTGCCTCAAAAGCATATTCCATTAAGTAATCTTTACCGTTAAAGTTTCTTACTTCTTTACCTTCGGCAACTTCTGTACCCACACCAGCAGGTGTAAAAATTGCTGGCATTCCATATCCAGCAGCCATACATCTAGTGGCTAAAGTACCTTGCGGAATGAGTTCTACTTCAAGTTCTCCGCTCAATAGTTGCCTTTCAAATTCAGCATTTTCACCAACGTAAGATGATATCATTTTTTTTACCTGCCTGGTTTTAAGCATTAATCCGATACCAAAATCATCTACGCCAGCATTATTTGATATGCAGGTTAGTTCTTTAACTCCTTTTTTTACCAATGCAGAAATACAATTTTCAGGTATTCCGCATAAACCAAAACCACCAAGCATTAAGGTATTTCCATCACAAATATCTTTAATGGCTTCATCAGCTCCTGCAACAACTTTATTGATCATTTTATTAGTTTTCGGCCTAAATTAGAAAGATATTGATGCCTTTGCAAATTTGATTTGAGATTACATGAATGTAAATCATACACTAAGTAAAAACAAAAAGCAGCTTAATTAATGTATTAAAGCTGCTTTTTATAATTAATGAGATCAAAATTTTATTTTGAAATTTCTATAATTCGATCGGCAGATCCGTTACTTGTACAAATGTAAATTTTACCTTCTGGAGATTGGCATACCGCTCTCAATCGCCCAAATTCTCTTACAAAAAAGTTAGTTGTTGACTCTATTTTAGTTTGATCTTCATTTAATTTCAACTGCATTAACTTAGAATCTTTTAATAGAGTTAGTAATAAAGAATTTCTAAACTGTGGGATATAATTAGAGTTATAATAAGTTAAACCAGCTGGAGCTATAGTTGGCGTCCATGCAATTAAAGGTTCGGTAATGTTATTTACAGCGCAAAATGCTTGCTCAGTTGTTGTATTACAAAAGCCTGCAACATTTGGCCACCCGTAATTTCTACCTTTTTCAATTAGGTTAATTTCATCATCAGATGCTGGTCCATGTTCCGAAGCAAACAATTTACTGCCTACAAAAACTAAACCTTGCGCATTTCTATGTCCGAAAGACCAAACAGGATTGTTTGCATAGGGATTATCGGCAGGGATACTTCCATCTAAATTAAGTCTTAATATTTTACCAGCTAAAGAGTTGATATTTTGAGGAGTAGACAAATCATTTGCATCACCTGTGGTGATAAAAATTTTATTGTTATTGATCACTAATCTCGAACCATTATGTATAGATGCCGCGGGAATTTGATCAATTAAAATCTGTGGGTTAATTAATGTTCCGTTGTTAAAACTATACCTTACAACTTTGGCCATGTAATTAGAACCATAACAATATACAACGTACACAAATGGATTATTATTAAAATCTGGATGCAAAACCATACCCAACAAACCACCTTCGCCATTGCTACGAACTTCATTAATGGTTATTAGCGTTGTAATTTGTCCACTTACTGGATCAACCCTACTAATTTTACCAGCTTTTTCAGTAACCCAAATAAAATTATCCGGACCATAAACAATCTCCCAAGGATTAACAAGATTTGCAGTTACAGTTCTTGTCTTTAATTCTACTTCTTGAAGATTTTCATCGTTGTTTGAAGAATTCTTTTTGCAGCTTGCTAAAAAGAAAACAATAATAAAACAGGTTAAAATTGATTTCATGGCCGTAACATTTTAAAAATAACAATGTTAACGTTCAGATAGTTTTAACCAAAATAAACATAAGTTATTCCATCACCACCTCTATCAGTATGTTCATCCTCTAAACGTGATACTTCTTTGTATTTTTTAAGATGCTCTCTAATTAACTTCCTCAAAATGCCATCGCCTTTCCCATGTATTAACTTTAAAGATGGGAAACTTAACATCATTGCCTTATCCATGTAATTTTCCAACTCTTGCAGAGCGTTTTCTCCCCGCATCCCTCGCAAATCTAATTCTGGTCTAAAATTCATAATGGCTTCAGAAATTCTACCAGAAAAAGAATTACTCTGAGCAACTTTTTTAGCTTGCTTATTGCTAATTTTCTGTACTCTATTTCTTTTAACAACCGAACGTAAATCGCCAAGGGCTAAAACCAAATTATCTCTGTTTATTTCTAAAACTTGCCCACTTGTCTCGGTATTTATCAATTGCACCCAATCACCTACAGCTATCTCAGTATTATCGTATTTTACAACAGGCTTTTTCTCCTCCTTAACTTCATTTTTAACCAAACTTTTCTGCAAATTCTGCCTCAATTCTTTAGTAGCAACCTTATCAGCCTGTTTTTCCTTAATTTGGGCTATCGTGTTTTCTACTAATTTATTCGCATCGCGGATGATAGTTTGGGCTTCGAGTTTGGCTTCTTTGATGAGCACCTTTTTATTTTCTTCTAAAAATAATTTCAGCTTTTCGTTTTCGCTAACTAAGTTTTTAACCTTATTCTGCTGATTAGCTAAAGTGATTTTAGTTTCATGAATTTGCCTTTTTTCTTTCTCTAAATCAACCAACAAGCTATCTATGCTATTTTGATTTGTGCCTGTTTTTTGTTTTGCCAGCTCCAAAACTTCTTTCTGCAAACCAATATTTTGTGCAATTTCAAAAGCATAAGAACTTCCAGGTTTACCTATATCCAATACATAAAGCGGCTTCATCTTGCTATTATCAAATAACATTGATGCATTCTCTAAACCATCAGTGTCTCCGGCAAAAAGTTTGAGGTTTGAGTAGTGTGTGGTAATTACGCCTCTTACCTTTTTATTATTGAGTACTTCCAAAACAGCTTCGGCCATTGGTCCGCCAAATTGAGGATCTGTACCTGTACCAAATTCATCTATTAAAACTAGTGTTTTTGGAGTAGCATGAGCCACAAAATAACGCATTTTAGTGAGATGAGCACTGTAAGTACTCAAATCTGATTCGATAGATTGATCATCACCAATGTCTGCAAAAATTTGATCGAAAATACCCATTTCGCTTGCCTCATCTACCGGCACCAATAAACCAGTTTGCAGCATCATTTGTAATAAACCAACTGTTTTCATACAAACAGATTTACCACCAGCATTTGGTCCAGAAACAAGTACAATCCTTAAATTTTCATTAATTTGAATGTTTAATGGCACAACCGTTTTTTTCTCGGCTGCAAAAGACAAGAGAAGTAATGGGTGTTTCGCATTTATTAACTTGGTTTTGGCTTCCTTTACCAAAACAGGCATATTTGCCTGAATATCAATAGCAAATAAAGCCTTCGCTCTAACAAAATCTAACTTGGTTAAAAACCCATGGTAAGATAAAAGTAGCGGTGTGTAAGGCCTTAATTCACTGGTTAAAGCAATTAATATTTTTATGATTTCTCTTCGCTTATCAAATTCTAAATCGCGGAGTTTATTGTTTAAGGTAAAAACTTCTTCGGGCTCTAGGTAAACAGTTTGGCCGCTGGCAGATTCATCGTGTATAAATCCCTTTAGTTTCCGCTTATTTTCTGCCAAAATAGGAATACACATTCTTCCATCTCTAATGGTTAAGCTACCATCGGCAACCCAATTTTTGCCCACTGCCATTTTATAGATTGAATCCATTCTTTTGCGAACCTCTTGTTCGCCTTTGGCAATTGCAGAAGTGATTTCTTGAAGTTCGGCTGAAGCATTAGGCTTCATTTTTCCCTTGGCATCTAAAACCCTTTCAATTTTTTGAAGAATATTTTTTTCTATGGGTAAATGTTCAAAAAGTGCTTCTAAATTAGGATAAATTTCTTTTCGCTCATCAAAAAAACGAAGTACTGAAAAAACGGTTTGTAATGAAGAGTAAATTTGAAAAAGCTCATCTTCCATTAAGTAAGATCCTTCAACCCTAATTTTATCCGCCAGTGTTTTAATATCAAAAAAAGCGCTTATTTGCAATGGTTCTTGATTTTCGAGAATACTTTTAAATTCACTAGTTTGTCTCAAGAACTTGTTAATCTGTTCGTATTTGGTCATCACCTGCATTTTACTAACCAATGCTTGGCCCATTGTACTTAAACAATGTTGATGAACCATTTGCCTCACCTCATTAAATCCTAATCTTTCTTGGCAATTTTCTGGATATAACATAAACTTATTACTGTATTTTTTCGGGTTCTTGAATTGGAGCTACTGTTGTTTCTGGCTGAATACTTGGTGGCGCTGCACCCGATATCGGCACCTGCTCATTTACTGGAGCAACATTTGGCTGAATTACTAAAGGTTGATTACCAAAGCTAGGGTAAACATTTTTTTTCAAAATTGGAATATTATATTTCTTATTCAAATTACGATCTAACAGAAGTGTATCGGACTTATCGAAAGAAAAAATACCTTTAAAATTATCATTTGATGCATTTTGAGCCCATGATGCATTTTTATCTTTTAGAACCGAAAGTTTAACAGAAATACTATCGTACATCTTTTTCATCACCTCTGGATGTTTGTAGTAATAGTTAAGGCTGTTGTTGTAAAGCGCAGAATCGATTTGAAACTTGTCGTAAACACCTTTATAATAAGATGAACCTACTTTTTTTGCCGTGTCTATACCTGGCAAAGTAGAAATGTATCCATCAACTAAATGTATATCAATAAGCACTTGCTGCATTTTATCGGGCTGTATAATATCTTTGGGTATGCCGGGTTTACAGGCATAAAAACATACAGTAATGATAATGAGATAAAAAATTCTGTTCATTATTTGTAATAACCTTCTAATTTCTTAGCCAAATTGAGCTAAGGTTGTTAATTTTACCAAAAATACTGATAAATGAGCATTACAGATAACTTATTAAAATATAAAAATGAATTAGATTCGGCTGGAGTTAAGTTGGTGGCTGTTTCTAAAAATCATCCAGCAGATGCCGCACTTGAAGCCTACAATGCCGGACAGCGAATTTTTGGAGAAAATATAGTGCAAGAAATGGTTGAAAAACAGGCTCAATTGCCTAAAGATATCGATTGGCACTTGATCGGTCATTTACAAACCAATAAAGTAAAATACATTGCTCCATTTGTAAAATTAATAGAATCTGTAGATAGTATTAAATTGCTTAAAGAAATTGATAAACAGGCTGCCAAAAATAAACGTGTTATTGATTGTTTGTTGCAAATTTACATAGCAGATGAGGATACAAAATTCGGTTTAGCTTTTGATGAAGCTATAGAAATATTAAGATCTGAAGAATTTGCTACCCTTAAAAATATTAGAATTGTAGGCTTAATGGGAATTGCAACGAATACAGCATCAGAATTGCAAACAAAAGCTGAGTTTCAGGAATTAAAAGTTTTATTCGATGGCATAAAAATGAGTTTTTTTAGAAAAGAAGAAAGTTTTAAAGAAATTTCGATGGGCATGTCGTCTGATTATAAGTTGGCAATTGCCGAAGGAAGTACAATGGTTAGGATTGGCAGTAACATTTTTGGAAAGAGAGTGATTAAGCATTGGAAGGAAGCTTAATTTAAGGTTGATGGTTAGAAGGCTGGAAGGTTAAAGGGTTGAGAGCAAAGATTTATGCCGAAAGACTAAATTGTAAAGATCAAAAACTAAAAACGAAAACAATGAACATAAACATACGGGTTGCCATTAAAGAAGATTGCCCAAGGGTATTAGAACTGATAAATGAATTAGCACTTTATGAAAAAGCTCCTGAAGAGGTTACAGTTACTTTGGCAGAATTTGAGGATGCAGGCTTTGGCGATAACGCCGTTTGGAAAGCTTTTGTTGCAGAAGAAAACAGCCATATTTTAGGCTTTGCCTTGTTTTATACAAGATACTCTACCTGGAAAGGCAGACGTTTATATTTAGAGGATTTTATTGTAACAGAAGCAGCTAGAGGAAAAGGAATTGGAAAAATACTTTTCGAAAAAGTTATTGAAGAGGCTAAGAATGGCAATTACAATGGTATGTCTTGGCAGGTTTTAGATTGGAACGCTCCAGCAATTAACTTTTACAACAAATATAGTGCAGCCCTTGAAAGCGGCTGGTTAAACGCTTCATTTTCAAAAGAAACAACACATCAATTGTTATGAAAAAATTAATGATTCTGCTTATTGGAATTGTATTATTTGCATCCTGTAGAAACGAAAAAAAAGCGGAAACATCTGCAAATACTGAAACCAAGACAGATACCCTGACTTACAATTACGATTCTGTAAAGGTATACAGCAAAAATATTGTTAAGATTGATGAAGAATTAAAAGACACCGCAAAAGCTACAGTGAAATATCCTGTGTTTAAGAATGATGCTTTAAATAAATATATACAGCGCCAAATTTTAAATTATTTTTCTGAAGAAGATCCTTCAATTATCTCTTATCAGGAAATTGCCAATAGTTTTATTAGAGGCTATGATAGCTTTTTTAACGACGATAAAAACACACCACAATCGTGGTTTTTAATTATTGATGTTCATGTTTTAAAACAAAGTTCAAATTACATCGCATTGCGATACTTACATGGTGATTATGCAGGTGGCGCTCATCCAAATTCCAGCATTACTTTTATTAATTTCAATCCTAAAACAAACCAAGCTATTACTTTAGATTCGTTAATACAAACTGCTCAAAAACCTAAATTATTAGCAGTAGCCGAAGCAATTTTCCGTAAAAATGAAAAGCTAACACCAACAGAGCCTTTAGCAGACAAATATTTTTTTGATAAAGGAAAATTTGCCTTGGCACAAAGTTTTTATGTAAATGATAAAGGCTTGGTTTTTCTTTACAATCCTTATGAAATTAAGGCCTATGCATACGGAACTACAGAACTTATTATTCCTTTTAAGCAGTTAAAAGAAATAGCAAAACCTAACACAATCTTATCAGAAAACAATTAATGCAAGTATTTAAGTTCGGCGGAGCATCTATTAAGGATGCAAATGGCATCAAAAACATAACCAACATCATAAAAAAATATCCATCTACAAATTTGTTGATTGTAATCTCTGCAATGGGAAAAATGACCAACAAGTTAGAAGAACTAACAAAGGCTTATGTAAATGGCGAAGAACATATTTTTGAAGTTTTTGAAGAAATAAAGGCTTTTCATTTTAATATTTTAAATGAACTTTTTGAAGATCATCATAATCCTGTTTTTGATGATGTAGCAAATACTTTTGTAGAAATTGAGTGGCTTTTAGAAGAAGAAGCAAGTGATAGTCCTGCATATTTATACGATCAAATTGTTTCTATTGGCGAATTGGTTTCAACTAAAATAGTTGCAGCTTATTTAAACCTAAGTGGAGTTTTTAGCATTTGGACTGATGCCAGAAATTACATTAAAACTGATAATAATTACCAAGAAGCAAATGTAATTTGGGATAAAACAGAACAGGAAATACAAAAACATTTACCAAGTTTTTTAGATAAAGGCATTGTGGTTACCCAAGGTTTTATCGGAGCTACGAGCGAAAACTTTACCAGTACTTTAGGTAGAGATGGCTCTGATTATTCGGCTGCTATTTTTTGCGCTTGCTTAAATGCAGAATCCCTGACTATTTGGAAAGATGTTCCGGGTGTTTTAAATGCTGACCCAAAATGGTTTGATGAAACTGAAAAAATTGAGGAACTTTCTTATCATGACGCGATAGAACTTACCTATTATGGTGCAAATGTGATCCACCCTAAAACGATTAAACCTATACAGAATAAAGGAATTACCCTTTATGTTAAATCTTTTTTGAACCCAGATGAGCCTGGAACGGCCATAACCAACACCAAAACTCCCTTACCTGTTGCATCATTTATATTTAAAGTAAATCAGGTACTCATCTCTATTTTTCCGAAGGATTTTTCATTCATTATCGAAGAAAATTTAAGTCAGATTTTTAATATCCTTCATAAAAACAAGGTTAAAGTTAACACGATGCTTAATTCGGCCATAAGTTTTTCGGTAAGTGTAGATCATGATGAAGCAAAAATTAAGCAGTTAATTAGTGATTTAAGCGAAACATTTAAAGTTAAATATAACGCTGGATTAGAGCTAGTTACCATCCGCTACTACAACCAACAAACCATCGATAGAGTTACTGTTGATAAAGATGTTTTATTGGAAGTAAAAAGCAGACATACTTGTCAAATTGTGATGAAAAATAAAACTCCAAACGCCTAAATAGGTATTTATTTTTCTAATATGAATCGAAATATTTTGAATGAAGAGGTACAGCAATACATCAATAAGCATATTAATGCAGATGTTAATCAAATTGCTTTGGCCAAACCTATCTTTGAAAATATTTCTTCGGCAGAATTAGCGGGTCAAATAGCGGCCAAAAAAAAAGCTAAAAATAAGTTACCAACTTGGTTTAGTACTAATAAAATTTATTATCCTGCCTTACTTTCCATCGAGCAATGCTCATCAGAACCTACTGCAAATTATAAAATCAATTTAACAAAAGGCAACTCTTTAATCGATTTAACTTCAGGTTTTGGAGTTGATAGTTTTTACTTTGCTAAAAAAGTTAAGCAGGTTTACAGTTGTGAAATTAATGAAGAATTAGCTGCAATTTCTTCTCATAACGCCAAACAATTAAGCACAAATAACATCCAAGTTTTAGCTGAGGATGGCTTGGATTTTTTGAAAAATACAACTCAACATTTCGGAACAATCTACATCGATCCTGCAAGGAGAAACCAGAGCAATAAAGTTTTTAGGCTAAAAGATTGTACGCCAGATGTAACTGAACATTTAGATTTATTTTTAAGCAAGGCTGATAGAATAATTATAAAAACTGCGCCTTTGCTAGATATTAAAGCTGGACTAAGCGAATTAAAAAACGTGAGTGAAATACACATTGTTAGTGTTAAAAATGAATGTAAAGAACTGCTTTGGGTAATAGATAAAGAATTTAGTGGCAGCACAAAAGTAGTTTGCGCAACTTTAAACGAAAGCTTAAAAACGTTTAATTTTACTATTGATGAGCTAAAAACCACTACAACAATTGCTCAATTGGCACCAAAAGGCTATTTATACGAACCAGATGTAGCGCTTTTAAAAAGTGGAGCTTTTAATTTAATCGCCGAACGATTTGAATTGCAAAAGCTGCATCAACAAACACAGTTGTATTTTAGTGAAGATGTTAAACCGGCCTTTATAGGAAGGATATTTGAAATTGAAGCATTGCTCACTTTAAATGAGCTAAAAAAAGAGAAAAATTTGTCCGGCAATGTAATTGTGAGAAATTTCCCTGAAAGAGCTGAAAATTTGGCTAAGAAATATAAAATTATCCCTAGTCATGATGATTTTATCATCTTTACACAAACAGCTAATGGTTATATTGCAATCAAAGCAAAAATAATTCAGCATTATTAATTTAATTCATTAATTAAGCATTCTGTTATACTTTAACCACCCCGCCCTTTGGGCACCCCTCCGAAGGAGGGGAATTTTGGTCGCAATTCCCTCCGATACGTCGGAGGGTGGTCATAAACCAGTAAATAATACAAACTTTTACAGCATCTTAGATAACATTCTAACTGAAAAACCCTTTCGCAAAGACAGGTTAACACAAAAAAAGTCTGTTTTGGTTAGAAACAGACTTTTTACTTATTAATGATTGTAAAATTTAAGATTTATTAACATTTACGGCTTGCAATCCTTTTTTTCCTTCGGCTATTTCAAATTCCACCTCGTCATTTTCCTTAATAGCATCAATTCCTCCGTTCACATCTTTAAAATGAACAAAAATTTCTTTATTGTTATCATAAACAATAAAACCATAGCCTTTTTCGGTATTAAACCATTTTACTTTTCCGGTATTCATAAAATTGCAATTGTATTTATAATTTTTTTTAGTTTTAGTTAACCTAAAGTTAATTATAAATCATTGAAATAATTAAATAGTTTTAAAATTTATTTATTTGGCTGTGGTGTGGTACGTAAATAAGGTTTAATTACTCTATGTCCTTTCGGAAACTTAGCTGGAATATCTTCCGTTTTAATGCTGTTCATCACAATTACATCTTCTCCATCTTTCCAATCTGCTGGCGTGGCCACGCTGTAATCTGCAGTTAATTGCAACGAATCAATAACTCTTAATACTTCAGTAAAATTTCTTCCAGTAGATGCCGGATACGTAATCATCAACTTTACCTTTTTATCTGGCGAAATCACAAACAATGAGCGAACGGTCATCGTTTCACTCGCATTCGGATGTATCATATCATACAAATCTGCAATAGATTTATCCTGATCGGCAATAATCGGAAATTCTACATTTGTGTTTTGCGTTTCGTTAATATCTTTAATCCAGCCATTGTGAGATTCAGGTGAGTCTACACTTAATGCCAAAACTTTAACATTTCTTTTATCAAATTCTGGTTTTAACGAAGCAGTGCGACCTAATTCGGTTGTGCAAACTGGTGTATAATCTGCAGGGTGAGAAAATAAAACGCCCCAACTATCTCCTAAATATTCATAAAAATCAATATCACCAATAGATGTTTTGGCTTTAAAATTTGGTGCTGTATCTCCTATTCTTAAACTCATAATATTTATTTTTTTAAGTATAATTTGTAATAATGTTTAAAGCTATAAAAAGTCTATCAAAAAAGTAGACTATTTTTGTCAATAAAATTTATCCGTGACAAATCGCTCCCTAAATGTTTATTAAATTGCTCAATTGTATAATCTGCAATTAATGGCGTATCTGCTTCATCATGCTGATGCAAAAAGAAATAAACTTGTGATAAGCCGTTAGCTAACCATTCCTTAATTCTTACAACCCACTCATCAACCCTAGCCTTGTCTGAGTCTAAAAATTTACCCCCATTACCTACAAATCGAATAAACGCTTCTGGAGTGGGTAATTCCATATGCAAACAATCTCTTCTACCGCTTGCATCTGTAATAGCAGCCCCTTTTTTTAATTTGGCTAACATGCTAAATAATTGTTTTTTAGCATCTCCATTAAACCAATCCTTATGCCTTACTTCAACAAAAACCTTTAAGTCTTTGGGTAATTTTGCAAGGTAGCTTTCTAAAATATCAATGTTATTTGGGCCAAAATTATCGCTTACTTGTAAAAAGCACGGACCTAAATATGGCCCAAAAGCAGAAATCGCCTTAATATATTCATCAGTTAAAAAATCCGTATCCTTTAACCTTTTGATGTGAGTTATCGATCTAGAAAACTTAGGGAAAAATAAAAATTCTTCATCAGTGTTTGCCTTAACTTGCTCTCTCCACTTTAAAATTTGCTCTTCTTTAGGTATGCTGTAAAAAACCGCATTCAATTCTATAGCGTTAAAGTGTTTAACATATTCACCTAAAAAATCTGCTTCTTTTGTTTTTTTAGGGTATATCAAATCTTTCCATTCCTTTCTCCCCCACTTTGCACAACCTACGTAAAACAAAGGTTTAGCAATTTTTTTCTCCTTGCTTAAAGTTAACGCAGTTTGCTCGCCATCTGGTGGCAAAGTAAAATCTACTTCAGCAATTTCTTCTGGTGCTACTCTTCCAAATTCCATAATTAAGTATATAAATAAAAACCCCGAACTCAAATAAAAGTTCGGGGTTTGTAAATTAAATATTTATTCGCTTAGTTATACACCTTAACCATAAAAACATAATCTTGTATTTTTTGCACTTGCTGATTGCGTTTTAAACCTTGCAAACCACTTCTTTTACCAAATGCAACACGTTTACTAAGCGAGTCTTGCGGAATAGCATTTAAAGCTTCCATAATATATCTAGATTTTACCGCAAAAGCAGCTCCATCAGTTTTGTGCTCTTTACCGTTAATTACACCAACTACATAACCATTGTTATCTAATAACGGACCACCACTATTACCCGGATTTACTGGAATAGCTACTTGCAAAGCAACAGTATCTCCATTTAAGCCAGTTTTTGAGCTCACATAACCATCACCTAAAACCACATCATCTTTAGGGTAACCCAAGGTATAAACCGCATCGCCAAGCCCTACGTTTCCTTTTCTGATACTATAAGGTAGGGAACCTAAATTTTCAAAAGCCGAATCTTTTATCTTTAAAATTGCAATATCATTTACTGCATCTGTATAATAACGCTCAACTTTAAATGTTTCTCCTTTGCTATTCTGCACAGAAATAGAACCTTTTCCATTTATTACATGGTAACTAGTTAAAATATATCCATTACTTGATATGGCAAAACCAGTACCACCAAATTTTGCTGGAGCATCCTCGGTTTTTCTTTTATTGTCGTTATTAATAGTTCTCACAATTATATCTTGCGAACCTTTAATATCAGATATTTTACCCGCCAAAAGTTGCATATCACCAACTTGTTTATTCTGACTTTGGATTGAATAAACCATAACCATTGCCAAAACTAAAAACGAAGCAGCAACCGCAATTGCAGATCTATTGTTTCTCCAAATTCTAACAATTCTCGATGGATGAGGCTTAACCTGATCACTTAAAGCAGCCACATCAATACCGTTATGAGCAGCATCCATACGTTCTTTAAGCAATAAAATATCAGCATATTGCTGCATCGATTCTAAAAAAACCTTATGTGCAACCACTCTATGATCAACAATTGGATCATTTGCACGCAACTGCTCAAAAGCTTTTTGCTCATCAGCAGTAAGTTTACCTTTTAAGTAATCTTCAATAATCGCTTCTAATTCTATCTCGTTCCTCATTTTATGATTGAAAAAATAACTTTTTTAGTCGTTGTAAACATTTATACTTCTGTGTTTTGGCATTATCTGTATTGGTATAGCCAAATTTCTCACATATATCCTGCATCGATAAATTGTGGATATAAAAATCCTCGATAATCGTTTTGCAAGGCTCGCCTAAACTCTCAAGCGCAACTTTCATTTTATCAAATTGCATGTCCTTTTGTTCATGCGTTTCAATATCTTCATCAATTGCTAAAACATCCTCAAAATCGGCTATGTTATTTGTTTTCTTACTCATCTGCGTAAGTTTTTTTAACCAAATGCGTCGGCTAACCGAATACAAATAAGTTTTTAACTTACTACTGAGCTCAAAATTGCCGCTCTTAATTTTGTTGTATAAAACAATAATCGCTTCCTGATACACATCTTTCGCATCGTCTTCATCGCCATTATTGTTTAAAATAAATTGTAAAACCATCGGAAAATAACCCGTATACAACTTATTTAGCGCTTCTTCTGAGTTGTTAAGTATACCTAATACTACCTCTCTATCTGTTGGAACTGAACTGCTTAACTTAATACTCACCAATTAATACTTTTAAACGTGAATGGTAACCCAATGATAGGCAAAAAAAATATTTATCGCTACAAAATGACAATTCTTTAGCCTTGCTAACTAAAATTTGAAAAGCAAAAACAGCAGCACTTATTAATGTTAGTCCTGCTTTTCGTTTCAATCTTTTTGTGTTTTTTGTTCATCAAAACTAATCAACTAAAATTCTACACCACAAAAAGTATTTACACTTCAATCAGGTTTAAAACACACATTTACTTGCAACAAACTCACAACCGTTAATACAAAAAACAACCAATGGTAACCCCAAAAATTAAAAAATATATTTGCTAGATTTTAAGGTCACCTTTTAAAAAGTTTGGCATTAATTGTAAATCAATTATTAACCAAATTTAAAAAAGAAACAATGAAAAACGCATTAAAATTAGGCGCATTAGCCATCGCAATTGTAATAACAGTAAGTTCGTGTGATTATTTTAGCACAAGTAAAAAAAATAATTCAATTGATACTACACAAATCGACACATCTATCATCGACACCAATAAAATAGATACCTCTAAAATAAATTCTGATCAAAAAAACGCCGTTCTAGATACTTTAAAGCGATAAATAAAAATAATTTAATTTTTTTTCACTTTACAGGGTTACCTTTTAAAGTTTAGGGTATTAACAGTAAATTAATTAATTATTTAAATAGAAAATTAAAATGAAAAACTTATTCAAATTTGGCTTTTTAGCTTTAGCATTATCTTTATCAGTTGTAGCTTGTAATTCAGAAAACAAAGCTGAAGGTACTGATACTGTAGGTTCTGATACTACTATCACTGCTGATACTACTGTAACTGATACAGTTGTAACTACTGATACTACTGTTGTTGATTCAACTGCTAAAAACTAGTATTTAGTCAAAACATAAAAAAGGCTTTAGCAAATTGCTAAGGCCTTTTTTGATTCTAAGCTATTTTATAGTTTTACCATTCTGTAAAATACCTTATTAATGCTAACTTTGCGGACATATCAATTTTTTCAAAACAATGAATTTATCTCCGCTTCAAGCCATTTCTCCTGTTGATGGCCGCTACAGAAAAACAACCGCTAAACTTGCCGAATACTTTTCTGAATCTGCTCTTATTAAATACAGAATTTTTGTAGAAATTGAATACTTTATCGCACTTTGTGATGCTAAAATACCAGGTTTAGAAAATTTTGATTCTAACCTATATCCCCAATTAAAAAATATTTATTTAAATTTTAATGATATAGATGCGCAAACTGTGAAAGACACAGAAAGCATTACGAACCATGATGTAAAAGCAGTTGAATATTTTATCAAGACAAAATTTGATGAATTAAACTTACAGCCTTACAAAGAATTTATCCATTTCGGATTAACTTCTCAAGACATAAATAATACCGCAATTCCCTATACATTTAAATTAGGCTTAACTGAGGCTTATTATCCAGCAGTTGCTGAATTGGTTGAAAAGATTACTGCTTTAGCAAAAGAATGGGAAAACGTTCCATTACTGGCACATACGCATGGGCAACCAGCTTCGCCAACCAAATTAGGTAAAGAGTTTATGGTTTTCGCAGAACGTTTAACCATACAATTGAGCAATTTAAAAGCGATACCAAATAGCGCTAAGTTTGGTGGTGCAACTGGTAACTTCAATGCTCACCATATTGCTTATCCAAAAACCAATTGGGTAGATTTTTCTAACCATTTCGTGAATAATGTTTTGGGCTTAAATAGAGCTCAATATACTACTCAAATAGAACATTACGATCAATTTGCTGCTCAGTGTGATGCTTTAAAACGTATCAACAACATCATTATAGATTTAGATAGAGATATTTGGGCCTACATTTCGAAAAACTACTTTAAACAAAAAATTAAAGAAGGTGAAGTGGGTTCATCGGCCATGCCACATAAAGTAAACCCTATTGATTTTGAAAATGCAGAAGGAAACGCAGGATTAGCTAACGCCTTATTTGAGTTTTTTGCAGCTAAGTTGCCGATCTCACGTTTACAAAGAGATTTAACCGACTCAACAGTTTTAAGAAATGTAGGTGTACCAATGGCGCATACATTAATTGCCATTACATCTACATTAAAAGGATTGAACAAAATTATTTTAAATGAGGAAGCGATCAATGCTGACTTAGAAAATAATTGGGCAGTAGTTGCAGAAGCAATCCAAACCGTTTTAAGACGAGAAGCTTATCCAAATCCTTATGAAGCATTAAAGGCATTAACACGTACCAATCAAAAAATAACTGCACAAACTATGGCTGTTTTTATTGATGAATTGGATGTGAATGACCAAATTAAGGCAGAATTAAAATTGATTACTCCGTTTAATTATACTGGGATATTTTAACCTCACCCCAACCCTCTCCTTCAGGAGAGGGAGTAGTTTCTATAAATGACCTAAAATAGACAACAACTATCTGCTATTTAGAATTAGAATTAATTATTTTTGCAATATAATTTTAAAGACATGACTATTAACGTATATACAGAGCAAACACCAAATCCGGCAACCATGAAGTTTATGGTAAATAAGCTTTTGATAAATGGTAGTGAAGATTTTGCAACAAGAGAAAGTGCAGAAGCATCTCCTTTTGCTAAAGAGTTATATAAGTTCAACTTTGTTAACGGTGTATTTTTTGCAAGTAATTTTGTAACTATTACCAAAACCGAGGATGCAGAGTGGGTTGATATAGAAGCAATTTTAAAAGAATTTGTAAAAGGAGCTGTAGAATCTGAATTAAAAATTAAAGATGCAACAGCAGATGAAGCACCAGCATTTGAAGGAAGCGACTTAGAAATTAAAATTCAGCAAATTTTGCACGATTATGTTCGCCCTGCGGTAGAACAAGATGGTGGCGCAATTAGCTATAAATCATTTGATGAAGGTGTAGTTACTGTAGAACTGAGAGGTTCATGTAGCGGTTGCCCGTCAAGTACAATTACATTAAAATCGGGGATCCAAAATTTATTACAAAGAATGGTACCTGAGGTAAAAGAAGTTGTTTCTATGGCATTATAACCCCAAACCTCCCGACAAATTGGGACAAGCTCTAAAGGGGCTTATCATAAAATTGATAAAAAAGAGTTCATACTTAATGTGTGAACTCTTTTTTGTTATAAAAAGCAATCAATATTATTAATTAACAGGTATTTTTCCTACTTTCGCCGCCCCACTAAGCAAAACCTTATCGCAATGAACAAGTATCTGTACGGAATAGACTTCGGCACGACCAATTCTGCATTGGCTATTTTTGATGAAGAAAAGAAAGAAATTATAGATACGATCATCATTCCATCGTTAATTTATTTTCCTTCCATTTCTCACCCAAACCAAGAGAAATATGTGATTGGTGAAACTGCAATTTCGTCTTATTTGAGCGATAACATGCAAGGAAGATTCATCAAATCCATAAAGCAAATTTTGTCTAGAAGTAGTTTTATTGAAACTCGCATACAGAACAAAAGATACAATGCATCTGATTTAGTTGCCTTAATTTTAAAAGAATTAAAACAGCGAGCTGATGAAATTATTGGCTACGATTGTAAGAAAGCAGTTATTGGCAGACCAGTATTTTTTGATGATGACAATACGCTAAAAGACACTTTGGCACAAACTCGTTTAAACAAGGCTGCACAGATTGCTGGTTTTACAGAAGTTCGGTTTCAATTTGAACCTATCGGAGCTGCATTTGCTTATGAAAAAACTATCAAGCAAAAAGAAAGAGTTTTGGTTGGCGATTTAGGTGGAGGAACAACAGACTTTACGTACTTGATTTTGGATCCTCAAAAAGTTGCGAGCAAAGACCGAAAAGGTGATATGATGGCCACAGGAGGTGTTTATGTTGGCGGAGATAGCTTTGACTCTGCTTTTATGTGGGAAAAAGGTACACCTTATTTTGGCAAAAACACCATTTATGAGGCAACACCTGGTAAACCTTTAAATGTTCCCAAATCTCTATTTGCAAATATTTGCACTTGGGACAAGATGAACTTTTTTAATGGATTAAGGATACAAAAAGACATTGAAGATTATTATTACTATTCTGGCAATGATCCGCTTTTTAAAAATTTGATTACGCTAATTGATCAAAATTTAGGTTACTCGGTTTTTCAAGCTATTGAAAAAACCAAGATTGAACTATCTAGCTCAAATCAAAGTGATTTTGTTTATCAGAAAATGGAGATCGATATAAATGAAACTGTAACAATTGAAGGGTATGGTGAGCTTATTTCAAAAGATGTAATCAAAATAAGCAATTACTTAGATGAATTTTTAGTGAACAATAACTTAGATCCAAAAAATATTGACAGTCTATTTTTAACTGGAGGTACTTCGATGGTAAAAGCGATACAGGATTTATTTAAGTCTCGTTTTCCTCATTTAAAAATAAACTCTGGTGATAATTTTAAAAGTGTGGCAAAAGGATTAGCTTACAGTGGCTATTTATTTGAAGATTAATTTGAAATTACTTTTTTTGCGTGATTTAATATTTTAGCAATTTCTTTATCTAAATCTAAATCATTTGTCTCTTTAAAGGGTTTTCCGATTTTAGTTAACTTATGGCTTTTTGAAAGTTTATAAATACTGTAATAATTTTCGCCAGCCAAACCTAAAGATACGATTACGTTGTATTTTTTATTAAAACTTGGATTAACGATATCATCAAAGCCATTAACCTTTTTTAATGTTTTTAACTTTGAATTTACTAAATATAGATGATAATAGGCATTACCGCCTCTACCCCCTGTCATTGTAAATAATACTAAATCTTTAACTCCATCATTATTATAATCTTCATAATCAACATTATCAATTATCGGCACAACATAAGATACCTCCTTCCAGAAAATAAATTCTTCCTTACCATCATCCCTTCAGAAATAAATGACAGCATTTTGTCCTTCATCTCCAGTTAAGTCTTTATTATACCCATCATCTGAAAATGCTATAGCAAGAACATATTTTTTATCAGCAAATGGATGATAATATTTCCAGCTAAGATTTTTCGTTTTTAGAATAATTGATTTTTTGAAATATAGCTGTTTATCCTGTTTACCTGTATTTGATAAACGTGATAAAATTGAAGTATTTAATGTGCAGAAAATTAAAAAGGTAAGTGTTGAAATTTTCATTTATAAGGCCAACATTAAAAATGCTTTTTAATCGTAGCTAAAATTTCACCACTCACAATTCCATTTGTAGCTAACATTTCTCTGGTTTCTAAAAATTCAGCGCCACCACTAAAGTTCATCACTTTGCCGCCAGCTTGCTGTACAAGATAAGCTCCGGCTGCTACATCGTAAGCGTTTAAATTGTATTCGAAAAAAGCATCGAACCTACCGCAAGCAACGTAAGCTAAATCTACAGCGGCAGAACCAATACGCCTTAAACCATGGCATTTCTGCATCATTTCTGTAAAAAGCTGCATGTATTGTGGTTGTTTATCAAACTGATAATATGGAAAACCTGTAGCCAATAAGCTTTGAGATAAATTTCCATTTTTTGAAACATGGATTGGCTTATTGTTTAAAAAAGCAGCTCCACCTTTAAAAGTAGAAAACATCTCTCCCCTATTAATCTCATAAACTACGCCAATTACAGGCTCATTCTCTTCATATAAGGCAACGCTAACTGCGTAAGTTGGTATGCCATGTATAAAGTTAGTAGTGCCATCTAGCGGATCAATGATCCAAGTATAAGTTTTGTCGGTAATGTTTTCTGTATCTTCCTCTGTTATAAATCCTGATCCGGGAAGTATTTTTGAAAGGTTTTTGACCAATTGTTTCTCTGCATTTTTATCTACATAAGAAACCATGTCATTTAAACCTTTATACTCAATTGCATTTGCATCAAAAGCCATAGCTTCCTTACGGATAAAATTACCCGTTAAACGTGTAGTAGCAACAACTTTAGCACAAAGCAATTCGTAGTTCATAATTAATAGTTTGCGTGTTTTTCTTTGTTTTTAATAGAATACCCTACCAAAATACAGCCAGAAATAAATAATATTGTTGAAATTAATTCTGCTTGAGTAAATGGAATTCCTGCAACTGTATATTTTGAATTGACACGAATTAATTCGATGAAGAAGCGTTCTAAACCAT
This sequence comes from Pedobacter sp. GW456-11-11-14-TSB4, assembly GCF_059424425.1. Lineage (NCBI taxonomy): Bacteria > Pseudomonadati > Bacteroidota > Sphingobacteriia > Sphingobacteriales > Sphingobacteriaceae > Pedobacter > Pedobacter sp. GW456-11-11-14-TSB4. The sequence goes on along the minus strand of NZ_JBWKZK010000003.1, from coordinate 42,627 downwards.
TAAAAATTAGATAAATGCCAAACATCATTCCTGGTAGTTTAATTTGTTTACGGATATTCCATAAAATTAAAAAGATGATGAAAGCCAATACAACTTCATAAATTGGAGTTGGATAAACTGGCTGAGCTAATTCGTTACAATATTTACCAACGCATCCCGCAATCGGATTACCTTCATTTGCTACGTTATTTGGATAGGTGTATGCCCAAAGCCAATCTGGCAACCAGGTAAAGGGCTTTGGATTTAAATTTGGTATACCCCAATCGCCATCGCCAGACAAGTGACAGCCAATCCGACCAACACTATAGGCCAACATCATTCCCGGACCACCAACATCAAGCATGTGTAATGGTTTAATTCCATTTTTGTAAGCGATGTATAATACTGCAGCACCGCCACAAATTAAACCACCGTAAAATGTTAAACCGCTGAAAGATAAAAGTCCGCCAATTGGATCTTGTATAAATGTATCCCAATGCTCTAAATTGTCAAAAATCTTTGCTCCAAGAAATCCCCAAACAGCTGCCCAAACAATTAAATTGCTCATCAACTCATGCGGACGAACAGTTACTTCAACTGTTTTTGGTTTAGGTAATTTTGTTTTTTCTTTCTCTTTATAATCCCAATAGGTAAATAATGCTGCTAATGCCAAACCACCCAAAACATTACCCTTAAGCGATAAAATAACTGTTTGAGCATCGTTTACAAACAGTTTATAGTTTAATAAAGCATAAATGAGTTTATAGCCAATAATGAAACCAAAAAACGCATTTGATGCCAATTCAACAAAAGATGCTGGCTCGCCAATGGTTACTGTTCTTTTTGTAGGCTTAAGAATTCCTAAAGCCTCTTTACGTTGCAACTCTTTACTAAACGCCCAATATCCGGCTACAAAAGCTAATGCCACAAATACGCCAAAAGTATTAAAGGGTAATGGTACATCTATACCAAACAAATAGTTTAAAAAGTGCGAAACGGTAGGAAACATAGTAAAAAAGTTTAGGCGAAGATAATAAACAAAGGTGAAAGACTAAAGCTTAAAGACCAAAGAAAGGTGAAAGTTGGAAAGTCGGGAAGTCGGGAAGTTGAGAAGTTGGAAAGTCGGGAAGTCCGAAAGTCCGAAAGATGGGAAGTTGGGAAGACTAAACACCTAGGTTGAAAGACGACTAATGAAAAAAGATATAAAACTAATGACTGTAAACTGTCTCTAATTCAGCAACTTCAACTTCTCCGTCGGCAAGCAACTCTACTAACTTCACATCTTTAAGCTCGTTTACCATGATAGGATCGTATTTAGCCTTTACTTTCACATAGTTTTTGGTAAAGCCATGCATAAATCCATTTTTTTGATCGTCTTCAAAAAGAACTTGGGCAGTTGAACCAATTTGCGATTGGTAAAAAGCTCTTCTTTTTTTATCAGAGAGGATATGCAACATTTTGTTTCTTTCGAAACGTGTACTTCCAGCAACTTTACCTTTCATTGTAGCTGCTTCTGTTTGCTCACGTTCTGAGTAGGTAAAAACGTGTAAATATGAAATATCTAATTCGTTTAAGAATTGATAAGTATCTAAAAAATCTTCTTGGGTTTCGCCTGGAAAACCTACAATAACATCAACGCCTATACAGCAGTTAGGCATTACAGCCTTGATTTTCGCTACACGTTCAGTGTACAATTCACGTTGGTAACGTCTTTTCATCAAGCCTAAAATTTTATTAGAACCTGATTGCAACGGGATATGAAAGTGAGGAACAAAGCGCTTAGAAGTAGCCACAAATTCGATGATTTCGTTGCTCAATAAATTTGGTTCGATTGATGAAATACGAATGCGCTCAATTCCTTCAACTTCGTCTAAAGCTTTAACCAGATCGAAAAATTTGTCTTTACGCTGGCCATCTCTAATTCCAAAATCGCCCAAATTAACACCAGTTAATACAATTTCTTTTACGCCACTTGCTGCAATTTGCGTAGCACGATTAACCACGTTTTCAATGGTGTCACTCCTACTTCCGCCTCTGGCTAAAGGAATTGTACAATAGGTACAAGGATAATCGCAACCATCTTGTACTTTCAAAAAAGTACGGGTTCTATCGCCAATTGAATATGCGGCAACAAAATTATGGTTTACTTTTTCAATATTTTGTTGATGAACAACTGCCTTCGGATTCTTAGTTAAATCAGAAATAAACTCAACAATTCTGAATTTTTCTGCAGCACCTAAAACCATATCAACACCTTCAATTTCGGCTATTTCAGTTGGTTTTAACTGGGCATAACACCCAACAATGGTCACGTAAGCATTCGGCGAATATTTAAGTGCTTCTTTAACAACTTTTCTGCATTTTTTATCTGCGTGATCGGTTACCGAACAGGTATTAATCACATAAACATCAGCACCTGCTGTAAAATTTACCACAGCATAACCAGCATCGGTAAACAAACGACCAATTGAAGAGGTTTCTGAGAAATTTAGCTTACAGCCAAGTGTATAAAATGCAACTTTTTTCATTGAGGTTGCAAAGATAAGAATTTGATGTGACTAAAGAGATTTGAGATGTTAGATTTGAGATATGAGACTTAAGTGTTGGTTAAAATTTACAATAAGATGTGAGATTTGAGAATGATTTGAAACCTTACATTCAGTTTCAGTTTACAGTTTTCAATTCTTAGTTAATTCAAGATTAACTAAAGTAACCAATAAAATATCTTGTAAGCAAAAAACTCCTTATCTGGAGTTGCCGATTTTAAAATCATATTAGTTTCAGCGGTTTTTATATTTGGCTCTTTTCTAAAACCAGTACCAAAAACTGTAAAGCTGTCTAATCTACCTTTTACAGTACTAATTTGGCTTCGGCTTGCATTAAATGTCAAACTATTTTCAGAAAAATTTTCAGTAAATTTATAATTATTATTATCCAACTTTTCAATAACTACCTTATCGTTTGTAGAGCTTGGTTTTCCTTTATGAAACATAATTCCATAGTTTTCCACAAAATTTCCATATTCATAAAGACGGTAAACATTAACGCCGAATGACGTATCTGGAAGTATGTTTTCAAATTTCTTTTTAGCCGCTACAATTCTTTCATAGTTTTCAAAACGGCTTTCCAAGAAATAGTCGTTAATTGTTATACTATTATAATTATGAGCCGTTTTCCTCATTTTTTTTATAACGGAAATCGGTGTGTTTTCTGTTGGGAAAAGAAAATAACTCAAAAGGATAACAAAACAGGTAGCGCCAACCTGAAAGAATTTCGTTTCAATACTCTTTCTTTGCAAAACAGAATGAATAATGGTAAAAGCAAAACTTACTAAGAAAATTATTGGAAACGTTAGGAATACAACAATTCCTCCGCCATACTCACCATGATGAAAAGATTGAAAAAGGATGAAATTAACTCCCAATGCAATTATTGGGTATGTCCATCTATTAATGTCTAATCTTTTTGCTTTCTGCATAACTATTCCTCATTCCAACGGTAGCTATTTTGTTCTAAGCCAGCCAAATCAATAACTCTACTTACCACTGTATATGCCACATCTTCTATGGTTTTTGGCAAACTATAAAATGACGGACTGGCTGGACAGATAATTCCACCAGCTTCTGTAACAGTTTTTAGGTTGTTGATATGAATTAAAGAATAAGGTGTATCTCTAACCACTGCAATTAGTTTCCTTCTTTCTTTTAAGATTACATCTGCGGCACGGGAAATTAAATCATTAGAAATGCCATGGGCAATGCGACCTAAAGTACCCATAGAGCAAGGCACAATAATCATGGTGTCGTATTTGGCAGAGCCCGATGCAAATGGTGCATTGAAATCCATTTTATGATAGAAAGTAAATGGATAGTTGTCATAATCTTCGTTACCTAACTCAAAACGCCAAACTTCTTTAGCATTATCAGACATTACTACACCAACTTTTTCTATTTGATCTGATAGTTTCACCAAATTATCAAACAAAACTTTTGCATAAACAGAACCGCTGGCTCCAGTAATAGCTACGATGATTTTTTTCTTCCTATTCATAATCTTTGCTCAAATATACGATTGTTGCAAATCAACAGATTGGGATATATAGGTTAGTTTATTGAATTAATGTAATAAAATATAGTGTAATCCTGTTGTAGTTTATCGGGCACTTTTCAGACATTCCTCATTTGCTTGCAACGACAATTCCATTAAAAACAAAAAAGGGCCTGAAACAAGTTTCAGACCCTACATCTACCTATGAAAAACATACCCCCGAAAGGGTAAGCCCAAATGTAACTAATTTTATAAACAAAAAGAAAGTTTAAACACTCTTTTTTTATTATCTATTTATTGTGATCAAAAAAATATTTTTCTAGGATACTAAAAAATGTGTTAGTGATCTAGAAAAGGTATTTAGTACTTAAAAAGTTGGAACTATTGCTATCTATAATTTCGTTGAGCAAATGCTTATTATTTTCGTTTAGCTTAGTAGCAACTAGCGAGCGAATAGAAAAAGAGCGCAAAGCATCTACAACAGAAAGTGTGCCTTCGGCACTGTCTTTTCTACCAGTGAAGGGAAAAACGTCGGGTCCGCGTTGGCATTGACAGTTGATATTCACTCTACTCACTTGGTTTACTAAAGGATCAATTAATGCAGCTACTTCTTGATCATCATTACTAAAAATACTTACTTGTTGGCCGTGTGTGGAATCGATTAAATATTGGATAGTTTCTTCCAGATCATCGAATGGTACAACCGGTACAACTGGGCCAAACTGCTCTTCAGTGTACAATTTCATTTGAGCATTAACTGGATACACCACAGCTGGAAAAACAAATGATTGATTTGTTGCACCACCATTTTCGTTTATCACCTTTGCACCTTTTGCTACTGCATCATCAATTACGTCTTTTAAATAGGCAGGTTTATGAGGTTCTGGAAGTGGCGTTAACGAAACTCCATCAACCCAAGGCATACCAAATTTTAGCTGATTAACAGCTGCAGTAAGCTGCGTTAAAAATTCATCAGCCAAGCTGCGATGAACAAAAATAATTTTTAAAGCAGTACATCTTTGTCCGTTAAATGAAAGCGAACCTAATACAGTTTCTTGTACGGCTAATTTCAAATCAGCCTTTGCTGTAATTATTGCTGCATTTTTTGCATCCAAACCTAAAATGGCCCGTAAACGATTAACTTTTGGGTGCATCTTTTTTAACTCATTTGCAACTTTACTAGAGCCAATAAGCGTTAACACATTTATTTTTCCTGATTCCATTAAGCCTGGAATGATTTTATTTCCACGACCATAAATGGTATTAACCACACCTTTTGGAAAACAGTTTTTGAAAGCTTCTAATAGTGGATAAAATAATAATGTACCATGTTTAGGTGGTTTAAACAAAATTGTATTGCCCATTATTAACGCAGGAATTAATGTTGTAAAGGTTTCGTTTAAAGGATAATTAAATGGCCCCATACACAAAACCACGCCTAATGGCGAGCGACGAACTTGTGCAACAATCCCTTGCTCCATTGTAAAACCAGACGACTGACGATCTAAGTCTTTCAACGCATCAATTGTAGCTTGAATATATTCTATGGTTCGGTCAAATTCCTTGGTAGAGTCTCCAATGGTTTTACCAATTTCCCACATAATTAATTTAACCACCTCTTGTTTTTTCTCAATAATGGCATGAGTAAACTTTTCGACACATTCAATTCGTTTAGCAACACTCATGGTTGGCCATTCTCCCCTGCCGTTATTGTAAGCGGTAACTGCTGCATCTAGCGCTGCTGTTGCTTCTTTAACATCGCAAAGCGGATAAGTACCAATTACTTTTCGTTGCAAGCCATTTTCTGTTTTGATACAAATTGGCGAAAGAACGGTGTGTACATCACCTGCCCAAGGTAACATTTCTCCATTAGACAAATATTCACGTTGGTTAACTTCGGCTGCCAAATTAAAGGCAGTAGGAATCTGCTCTTCTGTTAAAAAGAGTGCATCCAATTGTTCTTGAAAGCTCATAATTTATAGATCAGTAATCTTTTTATATTTTGGAACTAATAACTTCATTACCGACCATGCAATTAAATAGGCAACTGCACAAAAGGCGAACATAATGGTGTAGGCAACAGTCATATTTGACTGTACCAAAGGCTTTTGTATCTCTAATAACTGATTGAAAAGATTTAAATCAATAGCTTTTAAACGCTCTGCAACTTCTACTGGCAATTTATTAAGCGCCATAATGTTTAGGTTTACTTTATCGCCATATTTACTTGCTAAATCGAGAGAAGTAATTTGACTTATAAAAGCGTTGTTGCCTAGCTCATTAAACTTTGCAAATGATTCTGAGATACCTTTGTTGGCATAAGTATCGAAAATGTAACCTCCAACTTTAGTAATTAAAACGCCACCAATACCACCGGCCATACCACCAATACCCACTACAGAACCAATTGCTCTTTTTGGAAACATATCTGATACTGTGGTAAAAATATTTGCCGACCAAGCTTGGTGTGCAGAAGCACCTATACCAATTAAAACTACAGGAATCCAGAAAGTAATATCGCCCAATGGCTGAGCTAACAATACAATCAAGGGAAATAATGCAATTAAAAACATGGCTTTCATTCTGCCTTCGTAAACTTCATAACCTTTATCGGCAAAGTATTTAGGCAACCAACCACCACCAATACTTCCAATCATTGTCATACTATATAAAACCGAAAGTGGCAACATAATATCAGAGCCAGTCATGCCGTATTGATCTTTCAAATAACCTGGCAACCAGAACAAGAAAAACCACCAAACTCCGTCGGTCATAAATTTGCCGAATGTAAAGGCCCAAGTTTGTCTGTAGCCCAATAATTTAAACCAAGCTACTTTATCCACGTTAGCTTTATCGGCTACCTCGTCTTCATCGCTATTTATGTAAGCTAATTCTGCTGCTTTTAATCTTTTTTGTTTTTCTGGCGATTCATAAAACATCAACCAAAAGAATAACCAAATAAAACCAATTGCACCTACCAACTCAAAAGCTCGCTCCCAGCCCCAATGCTCGGCAATATAAGGCACTGTTAAAGGGGCTAAAATTGCACCAACGTTTGCTCCAGAATTGAAAATACCGGTTGCAAATGAACGCTCTTTTTTTGGGTGATATTCTGCTGTAGCTTTAATTGCTGCCGGAAAATTTCCCGATTCTCCAATTGCTAAAACAGCTCGTGAAAACATAAAACCAAGTATAGAAACTGGCAAAGCCGCGATACCAAAAGTTGTTAAAACTGAAGCTATACCCGTACCTATAGAAATTGAATAAGCATGTATAATTGCACCAATAGACCAAATGATAATTGCAATTCCGTAACCCCATTTTGTACCCAATTTATCTACAAATCTGCCTGCAAATAACATTGCTATTGCGTAGGTAAATTGAAAAACAGCAGCAATATCTGCATAATCGCTATTAGACCAGCCGAACTGTTCTTCTAGTGTGGGTTTTAGTAAACTCAACACCTGCCTATCAAGATAGTTTACTGTTGTAGCAAAAAACAGCAGAGCGCAAATGGTCCATCTGTAATTGCCAATTTTGGTTTGGTTCATAGTTTTTAATTTAACCCCAATTACTCCTAAAAGGATTGGTTTAGTTTAAATATTTGGTTGATTGCCACTTAATTCCTCCTCAAAGGGAAGAACTTAAGTTTTTATTTTGGTTTTACTTTATTGATGATTTCAAAAGCCTTCGTGGTTAGCGAATACAATTCATCGTATGCTTTATTCTCTAATATCTTTTTACTTACTAATTTACTGCCCATTCCAACTGCGCAAACACCAGCTTTAAACCAGTTATCTATATTGCTTTCTTCAATTTCTACTCCGCCAGTTGGCACAAACAATTGACCTTGAAAAAGTTCTTTAATAGAGGATAAGTAATCTGAACCTAAAATATTTGCAGGAAAAAGTTTAATGATACCCGCTCCCATTTGATGCGCTACATTAATCTCTGTTGGTGTCATACACCCAGGTATCCAAAGTTTATCGGCGGCGTGGGTTATTTTTCCAACTTCAGCATCAACTACCGGACAAACGATAAAATCAGCCTCGGCCGCTAAAAAATCGTTTAATTCTGATGTGTTTTTGATGGTTCCAATCCCTAAAAACAAATCCTGCATTTCGGTTTTTAGCGCATTTTTTAAGAACTTAAAATTTTCAAGCGCAGCTTTGCCCCTATTGGTATATTCGAAAACTCGAACGCCACCTTTATACAAAGCACGTACAATTTCTAAACTTACGGTTGGATCTTCATAATAAAACAAGGGCAACATTCCCTGATTTTTAATTGCTGCTATGGTGGTTTCTTTATTCTTAATCATTTTCTGCTAATGTTTTTTGTACGTCTGCAACGGTTGCGGTTGTTGCATCGCTAGGAATGTATAATTTATTATAAGCTGCTGCAGTAGCAAAATTTAAGGTTTTTAATGGATCATTATTTTGATAAAAACCATAAATTAAACCAGCCATAAAGCAATCGCCGCTACCTACTTTATCTAAAATTTGTTCCGATAAATACTCTTTAGATACCAAAAGCTCGCCATTTGTGTAAAGTGCAGTATAATATCTAATTCCTTTTTTATAATCGAAACGGAAAGTATTTGCCACCCATTTACAATTTGGGTACTGATTTATTATTTCTGCTGAAGTCTTTTTAGCTTGCGCTAAATAGGTATCTTTATCATCAGCTTCTACAATTCCTGATGGAACCGGAATATTTAGCATTTTTTCTGCAGCCCAAATGTTACCCATAATTAAATCGCAATATTGAGCTAATTGAGGTATAATTTCTGAAGGTTGCTTACCATACTGCCATAACTTGGCACGATAATTTAAATCAATAGAGATGGTAATTCCCTTTGCTTTTGCAGCTTTTACAGCTTCTAAACAAACATCGGCAGCTGCCTGATTTAATGCAGGACAAATAGCGCTAAAATGAAACCAAGTTATACCTTCTAAAACCTTATCCCAATCTATAGTTCCGGTTTGCAACATGGCAAATGCCGAGTTTGCTCTATCGTAAATTACACCGGCATTTTTTAAGTCTTTTCCTTTTGGCAAATAGTATAAACCAATTCTATCGCCACCATGATGAATTTTTGAAGTATCAACATTGCGATGGTTAATGTAATCGATAATCTGCTCAGACATGAAATTTTCTGGTAAAGCAGTAAAGTATGCCGATGGGATCTCCCACAATGCTAATGCTGTTGCTACATTTAATTCTGCACCTCCAACATAAAACGGCAATTTATTTTCTGCAAGCCATTCACCATCTCCATCTGGGCAAATGCGTAACAATAGTTCACCAAAATTTAAAACCTTACCCATAATTTAAAAATTAAAATAAGTTTTTGCGTTATTGAAACAGATATTTTGGATTACCTGTCCTAACCATTCCTTATCATACGGCAATTCTCCATTTTCTACATCTGTACCAAACAAATCACATAAAATTCGTCTAAAATATTCGTGACGAGGATAAGAAAGGAAACTTCTCGAATCGGTTAACATTCCTACAAATTGACTTAACAAACCTAAATTAGACAGTGCATTGATCTGATTAATCATTCCTTGCTTCTGGTCCAAAAACCACCAACCAGAACCCCATTGCACTTTACCAGCTACAGTTCCATCTTGGTAATTGCCAATCATGGTAGCCATTAACTCATTATCAGCCGGATTTAAATTGTATAAAATGGTTTTAGCTAATTTATTATTTAAATCTAGCTTATTTAAAAATTTAGCCAATGATTTTCCTTGCGGGAAATCTCCGATTGAATCGAAACCTGTATCTGGACCCAAAGATGCCAACAAGCGATCGTTGTTATTTCTCAAAGCACCCAAGTGAAATTGTTGCACCCAACCTTTCTCATGGTCCCAAAGTGCAAATTGAAATAACATAGCCGATTTGAATTTTAAATTCTCTTCTAAACTTATTGTTTCGTGATTTCTTATTTTTAAGAAAATAGCTATGATTTCCTCCTGAGTATAATCCTCGGCATAAATTTGCTCTAAACCATGGTCAGAAACAGATGCACCATTTGCAGCGAAATAATCATGACGAGATTTTAAAGCCGACAAATAAGTTTCGTAACTGTAAATTGCTCCACCAGTTAAATCAGCCAGTTTATCAATATAAGTATTTAAACCAGCAATATCATCAGCATTCATTGCTTTATCTGGTCTAAATGCAGGCAAAACTACAACCTCAGCATTGCTGTTTTTTATTTGTTGATGATATTCTAAACTATCCAAAGGATCGTCGGTTGTACATAAAGTTTTAACGTTCATTTTACGCAACAAACCTTGTACGCTGTATTCTTTGGTTTGTAACTTTTTATTACACTCGTCGTATATTTTTTTCGCATTGGCGGAAGAAAGTACTTCGTGAATATCGAAATAACGTTGTAATTCTAGATGTGTCCAATGATAAAGTGGGTTTCTTAACGTATATGGAACTGTTTCTGCCCATTTCTCAAATTTCTCCCAATCAGAAGCAGCTCCAGTGATGTAATATTCATCAACACCGTTTGCCCTCATTGCCCTCCATTTGTAATGATCACCATAGAGCCAAACTTGAGTAATATTATCGAAGTTTTTGTCTTGCGCAATTTGGTCTGGCAATAAGTGATTATGGTAATCAATTATCGGCATATCCTTAGCAAACTCATGATACAACGTTTGTGCTGTTTCGGTTTGCAATAAAAAATTTTCGTCTAAAAAGTTTTTCACTATGTGATGTATTTTTTAATAATATATTATTTAACAGATCCTGAAATAAATTCAGGATGACGCCACTCACTATACCCCGCTAAAGATAGAGAAACCACCATCTACACAAATCATTGCGCCTGTTACAAATTGCGATGCATCACTTAATAACCAAACTAAAGCGCCTTTTAATTCATCTGGATCACCAAAACGTTTAAATGGAGTTTGTTTAATTACCGACTGACCTCGAGGTGTAAAACCACCATCTGGTGTAGTTAATAAGTTTCTGTTTTGCTCGGTAAGGAAAAAACCTGGTGCTAAAGCATTCATTCTAATTTTATCGCCATAGCGGTTGGCCAATTCCACTGCGAACCATTGCGTATAACAATCTACCGCAGCCTTACCCATGTTATAACCCAACACTTTGGTTACTGCCTTTTTAGAATTCATAGATGAAATATTAACGATACTTCCTCTACCTGTTTGCGCAATAGCTTCTCCAAAAATTTGAGTTGGAATTAGTGTTCCCCATAAATTTAGGTCTAACACTTTTTTCATTCCATCCATTTTCATGGCAAATACACTTTCTTCTGGTTGTAAAACACCATCTGGCATGTTGCCACCAGCCGCATTTACCAAACCATCAATTTTACCAAAAGCAGCAATGATTTTTTCTCTGGCAGCAATCAATTGTGCTTCGTCCATTGCATCGGCAATTAGCGCAATGGCTTTACCACCGTTTTTATTGATAGCATCTGCTCTTTCATTTGCGATAGCTTCGTTTCTGCCTAAAATACCAACTGCACCACCTGCCTCAACTATGGCATTAACAAATGAATTACCTAAAATTCCTGTTCCGCCAGTTACTACGATTACTTTACCTTCTAAAGAAAATTGTTCCATTTTGATTATCTTTTTAACCACCAAGACACTAAGATCACAAAGTTGTGTTGCTAAATTCTTGGTGTAGTTTGTGTCTTTGTGGTGAAACTACTTTATGCCTTGGGTCGTGTCTCCACGAACCATTTACTAGCTTTCGTTTCGTTGAGACACGAACCGTACTTAACTATTTTAATTCTTTCACTCCAAATGTATCCATATCGGCATAGTCGAGGTTTTCGCCTGCCATACCCCAAATGAAACTGTAATTTTTTGTTCCGCTACCTGCATGAATGCTCCAAGTTGGAGACAAAACTGCCTCATGATTAGCTACGATAATGTGACGCGTTTCTTGTGGTTCGCCCATGTAATGAAACACACGATGCTCTTCATCAACGTCAAAATAGAAATAAACTTCCATTCTGCGGTCGTGCGTATGAGGCGGAATGGTATTCCAAACACTACCTGTAGAAAGAATGGTTAAACCCATTACCAATTGACAACTTTGGATCCCATCTTTATGGATATAACGCATAATTTTACGCTCATTAGCGGTTTCTACGCTTCCTAATCGAGCAGAAAAAGCATCGGCATTTTGCAAATAAGTGGTTGGATAAGTTGCATGAGCAGGCGCTGATAAAATATAGAATACAGCTGGATTATTAGCATCAGCACTGCTGAAACTAATTTCTTTTACACCTTTACCCATATATAAACAATCTAACTTCGCTAAATTGTAAGTGGTTCCGTCGGCGATGATTGTACCTGCGCCACCAACGTTGATTACACCCATCTCTCTTCGTTCTAAGAAAAACTCAGCACGCAAAATATCATAAGTACCTAAAGGCACAACTTTGGTTGTTGGCGTAATTAAACCAGTAACCATTCTATCGTAATGCGAATAAACAAAGTTTGCTTTGTCTTTTTCCTTTAAATCATCTAATAAAAAACGTTCCCTGATTTTATCAGTTCCGTAAGTTTTAAAATCTTCTGAATGTACGTGTTGTATAATTTTCATTTTTATTTTTTTATTCGTCATTGCGAACCGATAATTCATCGGGAGAAATCTGTTGGTTCTGCGCATTTACAAAACAGATACCTCTGCGCTGCGTTCGATACGACGGTTATGTTTTATAATGACACTCCTCTTTTCCAAGGAATAAAATCATCTTGATTAAGTAAAACTGATTTAGGAATTACTTCGCCACTGGCAGCTTTAATGCAATATTCTAAAATATCTTCGCCCATTTCTTCAATGGTTTTTTCGCCTTCAATTACTGGCCCGGTATTGATATCAATAATATCGCCCATTCTTTTGGTTAAAGCATTGTTGGTAGAAACTTTAATTACGGGACAAACTGGATTACCTGTTGGCGTACCCAAACCTGTTGTAAATAAAATTAGTGTTGCTCCACTAGCAGCTTTACCTGTTGTTGCTTCTACATCGTTACCAGGCGTACAAACTAAGTTTAAACCATGTTTAGTACTTGGTTCGGTATAATCTAAAACATCTTCAACAGGAGACGAACCACCTTTTTTGGCTGCACCATTGCTTTTTATCGCATCGGTAATTAAACCATCTTTAATGTTACCTGGCGATGGGTTCATGTGAAAACCTGAGCCTGCATTTTCTGCCGCCTGACTGTATGCACCCATTAAACTGATGAATTTTTTAGCAGCAGTTTCGTCTTTTGTACGGTCAATTAAATCTTGCTCGGCTCCACATAATTCTGGAAACTCTGCCAACAAAACTGTAGCTCCTAAACCAACTAACAAATCTGAACAATAACCTACTGCCGGATTTGCTGAAATGCCGCTAAAACCATCGCTACCACCACATTTTACACCTACATTCATTTTGCTTAAAGGTGCAGGTTGGCGTTCAATTTTATTGGCTTCTACCAAACCTTCAAAAGTTTTTTTGATAGCTGATGCAATTAAATTTTCTTCGCTTTGCGATTGCTGCTGCTCAAAAATGAACATTGGCTTATTAAAATTCGGGTTACGTTCTTTTAAATCATTGGTAAAATCTTGAACCTGTAAATTCTGGCAACCTAAACTTAAAACTGTTACGCCAGCAACGTTTGGATGATCGGCATAAGCAGCCAATAATTTACTTAAAATTGCCGCATCTTGTCTAATTCCACCGCATCCACCTTGATGGTTTAAAAATTTAATTCCATCAATATTTTTAAATGGGCGGTCTGCTGTAGTTCCTTCAAAAGAAAGTGGAGCTTCTAAAGATGAAATATCAACACCATGCTTATAAGCTTCAACCAAATGTTTGGTATAACTTTTATATTTTGCGGTTACTGCATAACCCAATTCGTTATGTAAAGCTTCTCTAATTACATCTAAATTGCGGTTTTCGCAAAACACTGTTGGTATAAACAACCAATAATTTGCTGTACCAACTTTGCCATCTGCACGGTGGTAGCCATTAAATGTTCTACCTACGAATTTAGAAACATCTGGTGCTTGCCAGCTGTAACGATACGGACGATATTCATAAGGCGCAGCAGCATGCTTCAAATTATCGGTGTTCATTACCGAACCAGCACGAACCGTAAACTGAACTTTACCAACTAAGGTTCCGTACATACTTACCTCATCGCCTGCGTTCATATCAGTAATGTAAAACTTATGCTTTGCATCAATATCATCAACTAAAACATAATCTGCACCTTGATAAGTTACCGTTTGACCAGCTTTTAAATCTGTTAAAGCGACCAATACATTATCTTGAGGATGAACTTTTAAAACTTGTTGTTTCATCTATATATTTTATATTAATTGAGTAGAATTTTGAGTTGCTAAAGCAGAAACGATACCTTTTTCAGCAATCAAATTATATTTTTCTATTACCGCATCTGTAAAACCTGGCAAAAGTGTTAAATCTGCTTTCCAAAAATCAACATCTTGTAGCACAGCTGATGGATAATTTTCTTTGGCAATTTCATTAAAATAGCTTGCACTATCATCTGTAATTAGATATGGGTTGCCTTGATAAGATCCGTAAAATTTACCATCCTTTTCATTTGCCACATCCATGAAAGTTAAATAAGCTGCAAAACCAAAAGCGATATTTTCTGGAACGCTGTTAAATAATTTATAGTGATTAAGCAACAATGGTAAAATACGGATTTTCATCTTCATACTGTACTGAAAAGTGATATTTAACCACAAATGCTCGATAGAAGGATTAGCAAAACGATCTTTTACAGTGCTAGCAAATTTAGTTGTTTTGTCTTCGGTAACTTGATAAGGAATAGCAGGAGCAATTTCATTAGCCATTAAGCTATCGATGTATGCTTTAATCTCCTCATTTTGCATGGCATCTTTTACCAAACTAATGCCAGATAAATAAGCAATACCAGATGTTAAGGTATGTGTTCCGTTTAACAAACGAACTTTTAATTCTCTGTAAATTTCAATGTCTTCGGCAATTACTACCCCTTCATCTACTTTTGCGAAACTTAAAACCTCTGCAACTTTGGCATCACCTTCTATTGCCCAAAGACTATAAGGCTCGCTCATGGATAGCAATTGATCTTCATAACCAAGTTCCTCTTGAAGTTTGGCTAAATTTGCAGCATCGGGCTTACCCGGAACAATTCTATCTACTAGTGAGTTACAAAATCTATTTTCGCTTTGCAGCCAGGCTATAAAATCTGCCGAGAGCTTATTATAATTTGCCAGTTCTAATACTATTGAACCTAATTTTGCACCATTTTCTGGTATCAACTCTGTTGCAATAATTACTAAACCAGCAGCTGTTGAACCTAGCGATTGGTAACGCTCATGCAAAACGGCTAATACCTTGGCAGGAAATGATACCGGCGGATTTTGATTGATGCTTTCAAGAACCAATTGAATACCTACTTCGGTTGTATTAGAAACAATGATTTCTAAATCTTTAGACTTAGCTATCTCAAGGATGGCGTTCCAGTTTTCGTTAGCAGAAATTACCCTACTTATGGCTGATGAAATGATGTTTTCTGATACAAACGCTCCATTAGAGATCCCTCTGATGCAAAGTGTGTATAAATTATCTTGCGCATCAAATTCTGAGGTTGGTCCGCTGGTAGATTTTACTACTGCAACCCTGCCATTAAAAACGCCTTGTCTGTTGGCTTTATCTATAAAATAATCTGGCAAACCACGTAGTAAAACACCAGTTCCGAATTGCAATACTTTTTCAGGAAATTCAAAAATATTTGGTTGTGGCACAATCACATCAGCCTTATTGATAAGGTTTAGATTTGCTTGAGATAAGATCATTTTTATGAATACAGGTTACAATTTATAATAGTTGTAAAGCATACAGCGCATACTTTGCAACATTTGGTTATAGCAATAATACCTAATTTAGATGGCTTTAAACGCGATTTGACTGCAAAAATTTGCGCAATCGTTCCCGATTTCGGTTTCCAGTTTACAGTTTTCAGTTAACAGTTTTTAGTCAGAGATTTCAGTTGGCAATCTTCAGTTGTCAATTAACGTTTTCAATTAATAACTTTCAATTGGCGGTTTACTGTTTTCACTTTATAGGTTGCTAACTGTCAACTGCAAACCGTTAACTAATTACTGGTTGGCTTTTTGCCATTTTGGATATTCTTTTTGGATTAGGCTATTTGCCCATGTACCATACCAAGCATAGCCTTTTCTTCTTTCGAAGCTGATATCTGCTACGTTGTATTTAATAGAATTATCTCTATCGCCAAAAATTGGTTTATTGGTTTCGAATTCATAAAACCTTGCCCAAATGATCGAGTTGGGGTCTTGTATTAATCCTCTATCTTTTCCGTCTGGAAATTGCTCGAATTTATAGCCCACAATTTTTGAGTGATCAAACCAAGTCAGGGCGTTATTGATTGCAGATTTAACTGCATCAGAAGGATTTTTTATCCTCATTAAAAACTTTATAATCCCAACAGACTCGGCTGAGCTTAACGAAGCTGGTTCAAAAGCTCTTGCTTTTGCAGGCTTTAATGTATTTTGATCATATTGAGCAGCCCAAATACTTGGCTTGCCATTTTGTACGACCTGAGATTTTACGATACAATCTACTCCTCTTTTTACAGCATCAGTAGCTTTTGCAACAAATCTCTCATTTACATTCTCAAAATCGTTTGTTTTGGTGCTAATATCTAACATGATATTTAGCACATTAATCATTGCATTATCGTTAAACGTAATTTCTGCTCGATAACTGCTGTTATCTGGATAATATTGAGGCCAACCGCCATTTGCATATTGCGCTTCTAATAAATATTCAATCCCTTTTTCGGCAGCTTTTAAATAAGCCGGATTTGATGTGGTTTTATATGCTTTAACGAGCTCCGTAATTTCTCTACTTGTTGCTTTATTGTCTATTGTAGCATGTTTGGCTGGTGTTGCTTTAATTTTATTCATCAAATCAGCATCTATTGCCTTTTCATAAGAAACCACGCTTTTATCTACCAATTGCTTTGGCCAACCACCGTTTGATAGTTGATAAACCAGCATTTTTTCGGCAGTTTCATCAATTTTAACATTGGTTTGATTGGCATTTTGAGCAACTGCACAAGAAGTTAAACTCAAATAGATTATGGTAAAAAGAAATTTAACTGTGTTTTTCATGTTTAATTATTTAACCGCAAAGAAACTAATACACAAAGGTTATATTTTTTAAAAGCTTTGCATTTGCTTAGCAACTTTCCGACTTCCCGACTATTTCACCTTTTCATTTAACCAATTAACCAAATCATTTAAGGCTTTATAATTATCATACAATGTTGGTAATTTTCTTCCATCAACATACTCATTATACAACCACGGATCGCCAATTACAAAAACAGTTCCTTTCCCATATATGGTAACTGCTATAACATCTGCTCCATCTGCATCTTTTAAAATTGATTTGGCATCGCCAGATAATTTTAAGCTACTGTACTCTTTAATGAAAAGGTTTTTAGCTGTCTTTAAAACTTCATTCCCATTTGGCACCACCACTTTTGCGGTTTCAAATACACCAGCAACAGGAACTTTACCTTTGGTATCGCCATTAAAATGAACGCCAAATTTATTGGCTAATTTGTTAAAGTGCTCAAGTTCTACATTCGGCCCATCATTGCCCATAAGCACTAAAATGCCGCCAGCTTTTACCCAATTGCTAATGTTGGTAATGTCTTTCTCTTGTATTAAATTAGGTTTAGGTGTTTCTTTCTCGTTATCAGGATCTACAATTAAATAAACTGATGTACCTTTCAAATTTGCAGATGTTGGTGCTTGATACAAGGTTTTAGTAGTAAAGCCTTTGCGTTCAAATGCTTCGCCTAAAAAAGTAAAACCGTTATTTCCTCTTTCATCAAATTTATAATGCCATGATAAATCGTTGCCACTCTGGTCTTTCTTAACCTCGTTGTTAAAATAAGAATCAAGTGTTAATGTTTTGCCCAAAGCTGGTTTAGGCAATGCTGCCAATTCCATTTCGTTAGCTGCCAAAATAAAAGCACCGATGCCTTTTGCATCATTGGTAATCACTTTCTCTTTCATGTAATATTCGTAACTACCATCACGGTAAGGTTTGCCACCCAAACCAGAAACTGAAACCGTGCCTTTTAAGTTTACCAAACCTGGTGCTACTTGTTCTACAAATTCAGATTTAATGCCATTATAGCCTTTATCCGCCACTGCGAAATAAGATTTAGGCAAATACCCCATTCTTACTGCCTTTGCGAATGCATAAACAAACATGCTCGATGCAGATGATTCGAAATAATTACCCTTACCTTGTGGTTTGTCTAAAATATCATACCACAAGCCTGTTTTTGCATCTTGTACTTTTTGTGTAGCTGCCGCGAAGCGATTTAAAATAGCAATTAGTTCTTTACGTTTCGGATGATTTTTTGGGAAATTATCTAAAACATCGACCAAAGCCATACCATACCAACCCATTGCTCTAGCCCAAAAATTTGGCGATCTGCCCGTAGTTTTATCAGCCCATTGTTCTGTTTTGGATTCATCCCAACCATGGTACAGCAAACCAGTTTTAGCATCACGAGAATTTTTTTCCATCCAAATAAACTGATTGGCTATATCATCAAATACAGATTGATCATTAGTAAAAACTGCATATTCTGCATAAAATGGTTGTCCCATGTACAAACCATCTAACCACATTTGGTTTGGATAAATTTTCTTATGCCAAAATCCTCCTTCTTTGGTACGAGGATGTTTTTTTAATTGCTCCCATAAAATAGTAGCTGCTTTAAAATATTTTGGCTGGTTGGTTACTTTGTAAAGCGTTAATAATGTTCTACCGTTTTTAATGTTATCAATATTGTAATCCTCTTGTTTGTACATATTTATTGTACCTTCTTTGGTTACATAATTGTCCATGCAAGCTTGCATGTAGTCAAAATATTTTGGATCGGCAGTATTTCTCCAAACCCCATCAATTCCCTCTAACATTACCCCTTGATCATAAGACCATTTTACAGGTCTGAAATTATTGGTGGTGGCATTTGCCGAGTCTTTAGATAAGGCCAAAACCTGATCTGACATTTGTTGAGATAAAGGTTTTACTTGAGCGTTAACCTGAAATGTAAAACTTGCTAAAGCTGTTAAAGCTAAATATCTAAGCGATTTTTTCATGTTATTTATTGATCTGTAATGATTTTTCTGTTGCACCTGCGGTAAATTCTGATTTAGTTGTTGCTTTTGTAGCATCTAAACCAGATGTTTTTATTTCGCTATTTCTATCTCCGCTAATGCGGAAAAGCAACTGTGCAGCATTATAATTGATATTTTTAAAGTTAATTACATTTCCATTTTGGATGCTAATTAATGGATTTGTATTTGATGAGTTGATATTAATATTGCTTAAGTTGATGTTTTTTGCTTCTTGAATATCGATGCCTTCTTTAGAATTAATATTTAAATTATTGATAGCAATATTACTAATACTTAACTCGGGTAAACCTCTAATAAATAATGCTTTAGCAGCACCATCGCATACCACATTATCTATATTAAAATCTTTAAAAATTGGAGTTTCTTCAGTAATTGGCAACAACTCTACTTTTATTGCTTCTCTTTTATCGCCTTTTAAAGGTATTGGATCTACAGCTGCATAATACATATCAAACAAAATTGCTTCGCCAACAATACCCGTCATGTTAATGTTTTTGATGAAGATTTTCTCCACAACACCACCTCTTCCACGGGTTGTTTTAAAACGTAGGCCGATATCTGTACCGATAAAAGAACAATCTGAAACGAAGATGTTTTTAGCACCACCAGACATTTCGCTGCCAATTACGAAGCCACCATGCGCATGATAAACCGTGCTATTGCGGATAATTACATTTTCTGTCGGCATGCCGCGTTTTCTACCTGCTGCATCTCTACCAGATTTAATACAGATTCCATCATCGCCAACATCAAAAGTACTGCCTTCTATTAAAACGTTTTTACAAGATTCTAAATCGATGCCATCGCCATTTTGTGCGTACCAAGGGTTTTTAGCATAAACATTTCTAACGGTTAAATCTTCACACATCAGTGGATGAATATTCCATGCCGGTGAATTTTGAAAGGTTACTCCTTCTAATAAAATCTTTTTGCATGAGGTAAAAACCAATAAATTTGGTCTTAAAAAATCTTTAATTGAGGCATAAAAAGCAGCAGTTTTATCTTTCGTAATTTCGCCTGGGTTTTTCAATTTCGATGCATCTAATGATTGTTGTGACGGATACCAAGTTTTTTTATCATCACTTAACACACCACCTGTTGCCACCAAAGCAGCCCACTGACTTTCATTTAACTTACTTTTTTTAACCATTCGCCAAGCATCACCTGCACCATCAATAATTCCAAAACCTGTTACTGCAATATTGGTTTGGTTGGTTGCCCATAACGGCGATTGGTTGCGCATCTGCGGTAAACCTTCCCAATTACTTTCTACTAAAGGATATTGGCTAAAATCTCTGGTAAACTGCAAAATCGCATTCTTTTGCAAATGTAAATTCACATTACTTTTCAACTCTATCGGACCAGTGATCCACATTCCCTTTGGCACTAAAACAACACCACCACCTTTTTTATTGCAGGCAATAATGGCATCGTTAATTGCTTTTGTATTGAGTGAAAAACCATCGTTTTTTGCGCCATATTTAACAATGCTAATGGTATCTGCTTTAAATGAAGTTTTAGCAATTACTGGTAGATTGGTCCATGAATATTCTTGCTGTTTAGCTTTTTGAGCATAAACACTTAATGAGGCGATAAAAATTAATGTAAAGATAGTTGAGACTATTTTTTTCATCCGGAATACGATTTATATTGGTTTTGATAATAACAAGTCTACACAGTTTAATGCATTAATGAAACAAAAACGGCATAAATAACTATGCAATCGTTATCAGTTTGCTGTTTTAAGTTGAGAGTTTACAGTTTTGGATGCAGAATAAAACAACGTCTATTACTTCTCAATTCTAAAAAAATCAAAATCTGCAAAACCTGCATCATTGGTTTGCTGATCGCGAACTGCGAATAAGCCAACTTTGGCTCCTATCCATTTGCCAGGTTCTGCTTCAAAAACAGTGTTAATGTTAGTGTATTTGTCTCCATCTAAACTATAAGCGAATTGACATTTTGCGCCTTCACTTACGGTAACTGCTAAATAAATGGTGTTAGTTGAGAGCTTAATTATCGTTTCTTCTTTTTCGGCTTTGCCTTTATCTGCAGCTTTGCAAACCGTGTAAACTAAATAATTACCATCCTTTTTACTTTTAACGGCCAAGTTTGCATAGCTTAATCCTGCTATAATTAATCCAGCTTTTTCATTTTCTAACTTGGTATTTGGTGTAAAAGCAACTTTAGTAATTGCGGTAAATCGTTCAGTTGGGAATTTCTGTAAAAGCAAGTTTGGCACTTCCCAAAAATTCTTTGCACTATCTGGCATTTTAACAGTATACAGTCTTAACAGGCCCTTGGTAGGGCTTAAAAAAGACCAAGTAGCTTGAGGATTTGCTTGCCATTGCCATTGTAAACCAAGGTTTATTCCATTAAATTCATCACTTTCTGCAGGCGTTGCAATTGGTGTAGCTTTAGCGACATTCGGTTTTTTATAGATTGATACCGGCTCACCTTTTCCATCTCCATCTTTGTCTAATCCAATTACCGGCCAATTATTTATCCATTTCATTGGTTGTAAATGAACCACTCTACCATAAGCTCCTTTATCTTGAAAGTGCAAAAACCAATCTTCGCCAGTTTGCGTAGTAACCCAAGCACCTTGATGTGGGCCATTAACAGTAGTTGTGCCCTGATCTAAAGCAACTTCTCGCTCGTATGGGCCGTAAACATTCTTTGATCTTAGAATTGTTTGCCAGCCAGTTGCCACTCCCCCACCTGGTGCGAAAATATAATAGAAACCATTTCTTTTATAAAATTTTGGACCTTCAATAGTTGGATCTAACTCATGACCATCGTAAACCAATTTACCTTCATCAATTATTTTATCGCCTTTGGCATTCATTTGTTTCACCACTATAACGCTTTTTATACCTGCTCTGCTGCCTGCGTAAGCGTGTGTGAGGTAAACTTTTCCGTCTTCATCCCATAGTGGACAAGGATCTATTAATCCTTTGCCTGCTTCAACCAAAACAGGATCAGACCATGGTCCGGCAGCATTTTTAGCTTTGGTTAAGTAAATGCCAAAATCTGGATCTGGGTAATAGATATAAAATTCGCCGTTGTGAAAACGAATAGAGGGTGCCCAAACTCCATTGCCATGTTGTGTTTTTGCAAAATGATCAAAAGGTGGTTGTCTTTTTAAGGCATGGCCGATGATTGTCCAGCTAACTAAATCTTTAGAATGCAAAATTGGCAAGCCTGGCACGGCATCAAAACTTGAAGAAACCATGTAAAAATCTTCTCCAACTCTGATAGCATCTGGATCAGAATAATCTGCATCCAATACTGGGTTTTTGTAAGTTCCATTACCTAAATCGGCCACCCAAACTTTAGAAACTTGTTTCTGTGCATACGTTGTAGTGGAAAATAAGAGTAGGAAGGTTAGGGTTTTTAGTTTCATTTTTTATTGATTTTTTGGGCGATTTAAATGCGCCATCATGCATTTTATCTGTATGTTAATTCCAAATAAATAAGTCACAAAAACGGGCTTTGTCATTCCGAGGAACGAGGAATCTGAGATTGTGAGATCCTTCACTGCGTTCTGGATGACAAACTATTTGCTTGGCAACCAAGCTGATGTGCCAGCAAAAATATTTTTTAAGTTGTATTTTTTAGCTTCTTTTTTGGTTAACTGCTTAGACCAACTTACTCTACTTTCTTTAACAAAACCTGGTCCTTTAGAACCGTATTCTGCGTAAAAAGTAGTTTTATGGTTATCATAATTGTTCCAAACAGACCATCCCTCTGGCAAAATATGTTTACCCATTTCTGTATTGATAAAAACAGTTTTGGCATTTGCACGCCATGGCCTACCTAAGTAAACTTTTTGAGCACTTTCGTTGGCTGTTAGTTTGCAGTTTAAAAAAACAAATCCGTAAGGTATATCTTTTACTGTTGAAGCTGCTGTGATATACGAATTCTTTTTACTGTGGATGGTACAATTTTCGAAAACTGCTGTTGCCGCACCAAAAATAAAATCAGTTGTACCTTCAATGTAACAGTCAGCATAATATTGTCTACTGGTATCTGTTGACGGAAATAAAGTATCTTGGTTACCTAAAATTCTACATTTTTTGATGATCACTTTGTCTGCTTCTACATGCAAAGCTACCGCTTGACCTACTGTGCCAGCTGTATTCTCAAAAGTTAAATTTTCAGCTTTAAACTCATTACCTTTTACCAAAACGGTGTAAGATGTGTAGGTGGTTAATCCGTTTTTACCTGAATAATCATCATAGGTGATAATTGTTTCGGCTGCGTTTTCTCCGACTAAAGTAATTCTAGTTTTTTGAGATGGAATAACTAGTTTTTCTTTATAAATGCCTTTTTTGATGTAAATAGGAACTTGAACTTCAGACCAATCGCGGACTGCCATTACTGCTTCTTGGATAGTTTTAAAATCTCCGCTACCATCTTTGGCTACAGTAAAAGATGTAGGAAATGTTTGGGTTTGCGCAAAAGCGGATAAAGAGACGAAGAGGAAGATGCTTGATAATAGGGTTTTCATATCTTATTTGTCATTCTGACGAAGGAAGAATCTCAACATCAATTACTTTAAAAAATTTATCTTATTTGAGTTTATTAGGTTAATGATTATAGTTATTATTATTGTTATTGTAGCTATTAAATCTCATTTTAAGGGATCCTTCTCCGCCACGGCGGATCTGGATGACAAAATCATCATGAAAAATTCAAAATCACTCTTTAGGATTCCAGCCTTTAAAAATTTTGTCTAACGTATATTCATTAACGCTTGTTTCATTTAATTGGTGCGACCAGCTTACGCGAGCATTTGCATTTGAACCAGCGCCTTTGCTATCGTATTCTGCATAAAAAGCGGTTTTTTCGTTGCTTTCTTTACCCCAATTGTTCCATCCTTCTGCTTTAATCATTTTGCCTAAATCGCAATTGATAAAAACAGATTTAGCATACGGTCGCCATGGTCTGCCTAAATAAAATGAATTTTCAGGAGCATTGCCAGTAATTTTGCTGTTGATAAAAACATAACCATATTTCGAGGTATCTGGTGATGATGAAGCGGTGATGTAACCAGCTTTTTTACAAAAAATTTCACAATCTTCGAAAACAGCGGTTGATGAACCAAAAATAAAATCTACCGTACCTTCAATGTAGCATTTGTAATAATATTGCCTACTGCCATGGCCATAAGTGTAAAGTGTATCTTGAAAACCTAACATACGGCAATTGGTAAATTTAGCTTTATCGCCAGCAACGAATAATGCAACGGCTTGTCCAACGGGTCCGGCAGAATTTTGAAAAGTAATATTCTCGGCAACAAAACCATCACCATAAATATACACACTTGCAGAACCTGAAGTGCCTTTTTCTTCGCCAAAAGTATTCTTCTTTTGAGCCCAATCATCAAATGTTAAAATGGTTTTTTCTACGCTTTCGCCAATCAGTTTTACCAGTTTTTTTGAGGCTGATAAATTTATTTTCTCTTTATATGTTCCGTTTCTTATAAAAATTGTTGTGGTTACTTTTCTAAAATCTGGCACTGCATTAATGGCTTCTTGTACAGTTTTAAAATTGCCCGAACCATCTGTTGCGACTGTGAAATCGTAAGAAGATTTGAGATGTGAGGTGTGAGATCTGAGATAGTTTGCATAGAGAAATGAGCAATTCAACAATACAACAATCAAACCATAAAACAATCCTCTAAAAACCTTCATATTATAAATTTTTCATTGCGTTAAAAACCAATTGCGCCACAGCTAAAGCACCTTCTTTTTGAAAATGAGTATTGTCTTTTTGTCCATCGGGATAAGCTTTGTAAACTCCTTTATCAAAATTCATAAAGTAATTTTTGGTTACGTAATCTTGTCCTTTAGCCGTAAAGTTATCGATTGAAAGTTGAGTTAAATCAATCAATTTCACATTTAATTCTTTAGCGACTTCTTTAACTGCGTTTGGATATTCGCCATGAACATTGCTTAGTTTTCCATCTTTCCAAGGATAATTTCTATTTACTGGTGTAATTAAGATTGGTATTGCACCTTTTTCTCTAGTTTGATTAACATATAATCTCAAAAATTCTTTATATCCCGTTAGGTTTACATAGCGTTCTGGCTTGTCAACCGCAGCATCGTTATGGCCAAATTGCATCATTACAATATCATTCTTTTTCAATGCTTTGTAAACTTCAGCCCATCTGCCTTCTTCAAAAAATGTTCTTGTGCTTCTTCCACCCTTCGCTTTATCAATCACTATAACGCTATCAGTCTTGATCAAATTTTTTATTGATTTTAAGCTTTCTTTTTTTAAAAAAGCTTTAAACACTTGTCCCCAACCATGTATCGGAAACCTTTTGTTCTGGTAATCGCTTTCTAAAGAATAGTCTGCTACTGTAGAATCGCCAATTAAAAATATAGCTGTTGTTTTTTGCGCAGGGCGAAAAGCGAGTAGCGAGATCAGAATAAGCGAATAGAAACCGTAAATTTTCATAATTATTTATCATTAAAAAGACGAAGCAAAAATACTTCGTCTTTTTAATTAAGGTTTATTAGTAAGTCCAACGCGGATCTCCTATTGCAGAACTCGTATTACTTGCCGTTCTTAAAGGAGAATTATCTGGTAATTGAAAAGCCGGAGCAACTGTATTGGCTGTCCACCCTAAATCGATACTCTGATTAGCGGTTTGCGTAACTGTTGTAGGAAAAGTTAATGGAGTTGTACCCGAGCTAAACAAATTAAACATATTGGTATAAGATATACTTGATGTTGAACCTGTACCTGTTGAACGAATAGCGGCTGCCACAACTGTGCCCGATTTTGGCGTGTTTGCAACAATACTATTTATTAAACTAAATCTCACTGGATTGGTATTTGCATCCAAAATTGAGTACCTAGCATTCCCTCCAAAACCATTAATTGTACAATTACTGATAGTAATTGATGGAATAACTGAAGCTGCTACAACTGCATTTGCCGTAATTAAGCCTGGTCCTGAGTTGTATAATGTAGATTTTGTAATGTTGAGATTGGCAAAATCTAATTTATTTAGATGAAAGGTATGGTATGATGACGAACCATTAGAGCCCATATCATAAAGAATTGAATTGTTTACCGTAATGTTTCCAATTTTAAATGAGGTAGCATTTGAACCTCTATCTGCCCTTAAAAATGAAGTAGCTGCATTACGGACGATACAATTATCTACCACAACATTGGTAAACACTGCTGATGAACCATTACTTGCCTGTGAGCCTATAAAATTTAAGAAATAAAGTGCAGATGCAGCGGCTCCGTCAAACTCAATGCCCGATAGTGTAACACCAGCACCAGTACCTTCGATCACAATTTCTTTATAATTTACTTTGGTGTCTGTTGGTGTACCCGAAGTAGATTTTAGCGTAATCGTTTTACCTGTAATAAATGTATTAACTGCAGTTGCTGCATAAGTTCCTGGGTTTAAACCAATAACTGCTCCATTTGCTGCTGCTGCTATAACTGCATTTAAATCATCAGATGGATTGATGATGCGAGTATAAACCGTAACAGGTAAAGTTGCAAAAGTTAAAATACCTCTACTTCTTGTGCCATTAAAAAGCTCTGCCGTATAGCTAACTCCGCCTGCTAAACCGGTTATTGCTTTTATGCCAGTAGAAACACCGCCGATTGTACCGCCAGCTGTTAAATCTGCTGCTGTTAAAGCAACATTTATGGCAGCTCCGTTTGCAGGGGTTAATCTTATACTGCTTAAGCCAGTTTCGGTTTTAAAACGAAGTGAAACTGAAGTTTCTCTAATTTCTGGTTCTCTAACTCCTAAAAATAATTGAATTCCTGTTAAGGAAAAAGAAGAGCTAACCACATATTTTGATTCAGGCTGATTTTCATAAGCATTAGCTTTGATACGTGCAAAATAAGGTGTGCGAATGGCAATGTTATCTTCAGTAACCACAATACCTGCGGTATCTACAACTTTGGTATAAGCAATGGTTGCAAAATCTGCAGTTGTAGAAAAATCTACTGTGTATTTTAAAGGTTTGCCAGATGAAAACAATGGTATTGCCCATTTGATTGTAGCAGATGTTTGGCCAGCAGTGATAGCAATGTCACTAGCCTTAAACAAACGTGGTGGATCTAAATTTTCTTCCTCTTCTTTTTTACAAGACGAGATGAGCACTATTGCTGCAAATAACAACAATAAATATTTGCTAGCTGTATTGATAAACAATTTCATATCTGATAATTTTTAATAACCAAAGTTTTGCACCATGTTTGGATTTTCATTCAAGGCAGTTTTTGGATAGGGTAACAGTTCTTTTTTATTTGGCTCAAAATAGAAAGCAAATCCAGTAGAAATACTTGTAATCTGATTATCTGTTGTTAAGGCTCTTCTCCAGTTTTTAACCGTATATCCGGTTGGTGCAGTGGTAGAATTTAAACCTGGTGCAAACAAAACGTTGTTTGGAGCACCACCAAAAAGATCTAAAGTTGCAACCTCTGTAACGCTTGGTGTTAAATTGTAGTTAGCTTCTTTAGCGTATACATAGTTGGGCACATTTACATAAGGACCTGTTCCATCTATTAACTGCTGCAATTTAGCTCTAGTTTCAATGAACTTACTGTTAATTAAGTTCCAGCGAATTAAATCGAACTTTCTAATTGCTTCGCCGCCAAACTCCAATAATCTTTCTTTAACAATGGCATTAAAGAAATCTAATTTGTTAGTTGGCGTAACTGGAATACTAGCTTCGAAACCAGCAAAAGCACGTTTTTGTACCAACTGTAAAGCTTGCACAGCTGTTGCCGATGGACCATTTCCTATTTCATTATCAGCTTCTGCATACATTAGTAAAACATCTGCATATCTTAAAATTGGCCAATTAACAGCAAATTGTTGCGATGATGATCTTCCATCAAAACTTGTCCATGATTTACGGAATTTTGCATCAGTAAAATTATTTAAAGTGTTAATTATTTTTTTTGACGTGCCGGTAATTTCAAAAATCCCTAAGGTTACATCTCTTCTACAATCTTTACTTGGGTCAAATTCATAAAAATAGGTGGCAATAGCATTCATACCACCACCACCAGTACCATACGTAGAGGCTGCATTAAAACGGATACCATTGTAATAACCTAATTTACTATCGGTATTTGCATTTGCACCAAAAGCAGCAACTTCAAACATCAATTCGTTTTCGTTATCAGCTCTTGTGCCGTGTAAGCTTTTAAAAATATTTTCGTAAACCGGATTTAAGTTGTGTGAACCATTATCCATAATTGCTTTACATTCATCTTTAGCAATCTGATAATATTTTATGTAATCAGCGCTTCTTTCCATTGTATTCGTTTTTGTTCTTAACGAATATCCACCACGTGCCAAAGCAATTCTTGCTCTTAAACCTTTAATTGCACCTTTTGTAAAACGGAAGCTTCCATAATCTGGGATTTCTGATCTCCATGGAACTAATTCTGATGCCAATTGCAAATCGGCAATAATTTGATCGTAAGTTAAATCTCTATCCGCATTTGCTGGAAAAAGATTTTCGGCATCGGCAGCCGGAACAAATCTTTGCGGTACATCGCCCCAGTTGCGAATTAACTCATAATAAAATTGAGCTCTTAATGCTAAAGCTTCACCATGGTAGCGCTTCATTAAAGCTTGCTCAGTTGGCGAACCGCTGGTATATAATTTAGATTGAGGAATGAACTTAATGCATAAATTTGCCCTTTCAATACCTGAGTATAATTGTGCAAATGGCTGTATTAAGTCTGTATTATCAGAACTTGCACCATACATGCTAATTCCTCTCCTATCAGAAGGGCTGTAACTACCAGATGTTTTAAAATCATCGGCTGTAATGCCAAACAAAGTTGATAAACGACTACCATAACCGTTATCGCCTACTAATCTATTATATACACCAACTAGCGCTGTGTTTGTAGTTGCTGTTGATTCGAAAACCACTGCCTCTGATGAAGTTGATGGCGATTCGAAATCTAAAAACTTTTTACAAGATGGTGTAATCATTATCGCTCCGACAGCAAAAGCTAAGGTTGCGTATTTAATAATTCTATTTTTCATATCAATTAATGATTAAAATGTCATGTTTAAACCTGCCAAAATATATCTGCTACGTGGATATGCAGCATAATCAATACCTGGTGTTAACGGATTTGACCTGCGTGTATTTGCTTCAGGATCATAACCTGTGTAACTGGTAAAACTATGTAAGTTATTTACCGTTGCATAAACTCTTAATCTAGAAATAAATTTACTGCGTTGAACAAATTGCGTTGGTAAAGTATAACCTAAAGTGATGTTGTTTACACGTAAAAACGATCCATCTTCAATTGCGTAAGATGTTAAAGTATAGTTACCTGGAGATGGTGTCCATAAAGTAGTATTTGCGTTTAATGTAGCCAATACTGCCGGATCAGTAACCCTAACGCCATTGGCATCAAAATTTTTCCATCTGTTGTTCATGGTTGCCAATAAGTTATTGTCTCTCACATTAAATTGAGATGAAAACTCGATGGTATTGGCATTGTAAACTTCGTTACCAACTGTAAAGTTCATAAAAACACTTAAATCGAAGTTTTTGTAAGCAAACTGATTAGTAAAACCACCAGTAAATTTAGGTTGAGATGTTCCTAAAACTGTTTTATCGTCATCGCCAATTAACATACTGGTAGAGTTAGAAAGCTTTTTAACTTTCATATCTCCAGGTTGTGGCTCTCTATTTCCAATTAACACTCTACTGTTTGCAATACCTGGTTTTAAAACGTAGGTATACGCCAATGTTGTTGTGTTTTGCGTTACATTAAAATCATCTAAATTGTAACGACCATCTGAAACGAAGCCATAAAACTGACCAACTGGTTTACCAACTTCTACTTTAAAATCGGCTAAACTATTAACCCAACCAGATTGCACAACATAAGATTGTACGCCATTTTGCAATTCTAAAATTTTGTTTTTGTTGAATGATATATTAAAACCAGCATTGTAACTGAAATCTTTAGATTTTACAACCACACCATTTAGTTGCAATTCGATACCTCTATTTTGCGTTTTACCCACATTTTGTTGCTGTGTGTTGTAACCATTTATTGGTGGTATGTTTGCATTTAACAACAAATCACGGGTTCTGTTATCATATAAATCTAAAGCGATAGAAACTCTATTTTTTAACAATTCGATATCAAAACCAATGTTTGCAGAAATGTTTTTCTCCCAAGTGATGTTGCTATTTGCCAATACGTTACCTGCAATTAAGCCTGTAGTAACAGAGCCATCATTGGTAGCATATCCACCTTGTGTAGAATTGGCAGAAAACAATGTTCTAAATAAATCTTGTCCGATTCTGTTATTACCTGCTAAACCATAACTAGCTCTAATTTTAAATTGATCTACCCATTTCAAATCCATTTTTTTAAAAAAATCTTCTTCAGATAATCTCCAAGCAATTTGTGCCGATGGAAAATCTCCCCATCTGTTTCCTTCTGCAAAGAAAGAAGAGCCATCTCTACGGTAATTCAAAGTTGCTAAGTATTTACCTTTGTAGTTGTAAGATGCTCTAGCAAAAAACGAAAATTGACGTGAGCCAGATTGGAAAGATGTTGGTTTATCTTGAACCGATCCTGCTGTTGGTGGTTCTGCTTTTTGGATACCAGCAAAAGCTTCATCGGCAGTAATATTGATAGGAAACCATCTGATGGTACTACTGTTAGATTTTGCATCAATTTTATTTAACTCCTGCCCAGCTAATAAATCTAAGCTATGATTATTTCCTAAGTTTGGTTTGTAATTGATAATGTTGGTATTAATTAATGTTGTACCATTAGAATTATCTAAAACAACTACTGGTAAACCAGCACTGTTTCTGGCAATACCACTTAAAGGACCATTAAATCCATTAATTTTTCTATCCGCAAAGGTTAAACCTAATGTAGATCTAATGCTTAAATTTTTAAGGATTTGATAACTCAAATAGCCACTGCTAATCAAATCATTTCTATAATCGTATTTTAACTCTTGTTGCGCTAAAGATATCGGATTTGAAAGTTGTGTAGTTAAAAAGTCTGCATCAAATAAATCTCCTGCATCGCCACCACCAGAGTAAGGTTGGTAACGTACCGAGTTTCTTAAACGGTTAGTACCTTGTGAGCCTGTGCTTGTTGTACCAACACCTTCTACCCTTTGGCGACTGTAACGCACATTGATACCTGTTCTAAACTTATCAGAAATTTTATGATCAAAACGGAATGAAGCAAAAGTTCGGCGATAACCAGACTCTAGCATAATCCCATCTTCATCTGTATTGTTGACCGTAAAATTATAAGTGGTAGTTTTGGTACCACCCGACAAATTTAAAATCTGCGTATTAGAAAAAGCTTGGCGACCAAAAACACGATCTTGCCAATCGATGTTTGGAATATTTTTATAAATCTCTAAATCCTCAAATGTGCCATATTTTTTGGTGAAAGCATCTTTAACTTCTTGTGTTGTGTTGTTGTTGTATAACTCATATTGATAAGTTACAAACTCGAATGGGTTCATAACATCCAATTTGTTTACAATTTGTCTCACACCAGCAAAGGCATCAAAAGAAACAACTGTTTTACCGTCTCTACCACTTTTAGTAGTGATAATTACCACACCGTTTGCACCTCTACTACCATAAATAGAGGTAGAGGCCACATCTTTTAACACATCTATACTTTGAATTTCGTTTGGCGATAAAATAGATAATGCATTTTCTACCTGAATACCATCAACAATATACAAAGGAGAATTATCTCCAGTTAATGAACTTCCACCCCTAACTCTAATTTGTATTTCGGCACCTGGGCTACCTTCGGTTGTTGTTGCAGTTACCCCGGCTAATTTACCAGCTAAAGCTTCAGCAACTGTTCCTACCGGAAAATCTACCAAATCTTTTGCACCAAGTGACGAAACAGAACCAGTAACTGCCTCTTTACGAACGGTACCATAACCGATGTTAACAATGTTAACTTCATTTAAAGTAGTAGAATTTTCTTCTAAAGCGGCATTAACTTGATTTTTTGTGCCAACCTCAACTTCTAATTCATTAAAACCAACTGATTTAAATACTAAGATAACTGAACCGGATGATGGAATTCCGATTTTATAAGCACCTTTATCATCGGTACTTACGGCAATTTTGGTTCCTTTTATCAGCACACCCACACCTGGCAGTGGAGCGTTGTTACCCTTTTCGGTAACCTTACCAGTTATTTGTCTGGTTTGTGCGTTTGCTAAATTTATACCAATAGCAAGCACACAAAGGAGCAGTAAAATTTTTTTCATACATTTTAATATTTGGTTTAGAAATGCCTTTTTAGAGACTTCTATTTAAACAAGTCTACATTGTTTTTTTTATAAAGCATAACAGTACAGGACACTAAATTTGTGCAATCGTTCCCGACAACGTTGCCAAAAGTGACACAGAATTTTTATGTTCAAGCCTCAGAAAAAAATCGTATCATTATAAACTGATTTTAACACTTCAATTAACAGCAAAATATTGCTTAAATTATGTTTGAGCCTGTAACCATAAAAGATATTGCAAAAGCCTTAGGCTTATCTACTTCTACCGTTTCGAGGGCATTAAGAGATACGCATGAAATTAGTGCAGCAACCAAAAAAATTGTTTTAGCTTATGCTAAAGAAATTAACTATCAGCCTAATCCAATAGCACTAAGTTTAAAAGAACGAAGAAGTAAATCTATTGGCGTAGTGGTAAGTGAGGTTGCCAATAGTTTTTTCTCTCAGGCAATAAATGGCATCGAATCTATCGCTTATGATAGAGGCTATCACGTTATCATTTCTCAAACACATGAATCTTACGATAGAGAAGTAATCAATGTTCAGCATTTGGCATCAAGATCTGTAGATGGTTTATTGGTTTCTTTGTCATCGCAAACAACAGATATCTCTCATTTAACAACCTTACACGAAAGAGGCCTACCAATTGTTTTTTTTGATCGCGTAGCGGATGAAATTGATACGCATAAAGTTATCGCCAATAATGAAAAAGGCGCTTTTGATGCTACAGATCATTTAATAAAATCTGGCTACAAGCGAATTGCACACTTAACAAGTTCGAGCTATTTATCTATTAGTATTGAGCGTTTATCAGGTTATGAAGCAGCATTAAAAGCAAATGGTTTAACCGTAAACCCAAATTACATTAAACATTGTTTGCACGGCGGAATGTTATATGAAGAAACTGAAAACGCGATAAAAGAATTAATGGCGCTACCAGAAAAACCAGATGCTATTTTTGTTGCCGGCGATAGATTGAGCACAGGCTGCTTAAGTGTTTTAAAGAATTTAAACGTATCAATTCCGGTGGCCGGTTTTAGCAATTCTGATGTCTTGGATCTTTTCAATCCATCGTTAACCTCAGTTAGGCAACCTGCATTTGAAATCGGCCAGTTGGCCACACAAATGCTTTTACAATTGATTGAGGCAAAATATCCAGTAGAAGAATTTGAGAAGAAAATTCTAGAAACTGAACTTTGCGTGCGTTAGGTTTAAGAAAAATACTCCATTTCTTAGGATAAAATCTCAACTACAGAATCTCTTCAAAATTGCTAACTAAGTTTGTTAAACAAATTAGGTAATGATGAAGATGTCATGAACAGCTATGTCCAACAATTCAGTAAAACAAGGCTTTGGATATGGCTAAATCCGACTCACCATCATTGGTTTGCTCTGCTATTCTTTTTAAAAAAAGCAGCAAGTTACAACCTAATCGTACAAATTAATTTTAAAAATCATGAACGTAGCACATTGGCATTTAAAATGGCTTATTATTCGGTTTCAAAACCAGTTGCTAACTGCTGCAGTTCTTCTTGAGAAATTAACTTAGGGTCGTTGTATTGCTTCTCTAGCATAGAAAGCGCCACTTTAATATGACCTGTTGTTGTATTAATTAAACACTCACCACCTTCAATAGTAGCTGAGATGTACTTACCTATTCCACGGTTAATATCCGCAAAACGAAGCACTAATTCATGGAAAATAAACACTGGATAATTCATACCTAAAAGTATGAACGCAATGTTAAGCTAACATGAAATTTATGTTATTTTTTGTTAACATTAAGTTAACATTGAAACCTACGAATGGATGTTTTATTGATTTAAAACGAAAATTGAGAACAATTTACCTTAACAATTATTTAATATTTAAAGCTTTAAACGGGTAACTTAAAAGCTTGTCTGCCTAGCAATTTCCAACTTTTACCTTGTTTTTGAAATACCAACATTACTCCAATGTGTGCTTCACCAGGTTTTCCACTGTCATTTGTAACTGCATGTAACTGATGCCTAACAATAGCTGTTTTATCAGTTACTTTAATGGTTTGATTTTTATATTCGATAGATACAAAATCAGAAGAACCATTTACAAATGCCTCAACAAAAGCTGTTTTATCTTGTATTTTTCCACCAGAGTGACCATAGCTTAAATCTGTTGCTGCTAAGTTTTCTAATGCTGATCTTTCTCCACTAATTAAAGCCAAACGCATATTTTCTACAGCTTCAATCACTTCTTTTTCAGCTTTGGTTTGGGCTTTAACACCTATTATACAACAGGCGATGAAAGCGCATAAAATAATTTTTTTCATTTATAAGTATCTTTAAATATAAAGATGCAACTTAAATAATAAATTAACCAATAAGAAAATTAAACATAAAAAAAGCTCAAAGTATGAGCTTCGTTTCTTTTATGTTGTTCAATTTATATCATTGGAATTATTTCATGCTTTCTTAAAGGCTTTGTTAAAAGCTTAACTACATCAGGTTCTGCAGAAATAAGTTCGATATCTGCCTGTATATCAGAACCGGTTAGTACAATAATTCTACATTCATCTTTTAAAGAAGAACCTAAACTTTTAAAATGCTGCATAAACTCTATTCCGTTCATTCCGGGCATATCTAAATCAAGAAAAATGATGGAAGGAAAAGCTTCTGGATTGTTTTTGTTGGTTTGAAGATAATCTAATGCTAAAACTGCACTTTCCATTACCAGTACTTCCCCATTTACCACATTAGTTTTTAAAACATGTGCGGTAATCATCTGATCGATCAGATTATCATCAACGATCATTATTTTTTTCTTTTGCTCCATTAGCTTAAGATTTGATTTTGCATTATCATTACCTTGATTATCTATTGTTTAGTGATTTTAAATTCTGTTCTTCTGTTTTGTTGATGTTCTTCTTCGCTGCAGTTTTTACCATTGGTACAACTATTTAGCAGGCGTGTTTCGCCATAACCCTTTGCCGAAATTCTATATCTATCAATTCCTTTGTTAATGATGTACTTAACCGCTGCATCTGCCCTCGCTTGAGAAAGTTTAAGGTTATATTTATCATTTGCTCTGCTATCTGTATGTGAACCTAACTCAATCCAAATTGAAGGGTTTTCCTTCATGATTTTAACGAGTTTATCTAATTCAATAGCAGCATCATTTCTAATCTCGCTTCGGTCTAAATCGTAATAAATATTAGATAATTTAATTTCCTTAAATAGTTCAATTGGATCCAACAAAAGATCCTTTTTTAACACAGTTGATTTATTTAAACCTACGCTGCTCACCTCTTCGGTTTCGGCATTTCTAAAATCAGTTTTTACACCTTTAACATAGTACTCTTCATCGCTATCTAAATCAAATTTGTATTTACCCAAACTGTCTGTTTGTACACTAATTATAGAACCATCGGCTTTGCTTAAGCTCACAATGGTACCTGGTAATGCTTTTCCAGTAACCCTATCTTTGGCAATACCTTCTAATCTAAAAGTTAGGTTATAGTCTAAAATAAAGCTATAAATGTCGTCGCTACCTTTACCACCAAGTCTATCAGATGAGAACATTCCCTCTTTTTTAGTATTTAAGGTAAAAGCAAAATCATCTTGAGGAGAATTTAAAGGGTAACCCATATTTTTAGGTGTAGATAGATCATCGCCTCTTTTAGAAGCTTTAAAAATATCTAATCCGCCCATCCCAACTCTACCATCAGTAGAGAAATAAAAGTTGTTATCCTTATCAAAAAATGGAGTTCTTTCTGCACCTTCAGTGTTAATTTGTTCGAGGTTAATTGCTTTGCCCCAAACGCCAGCATCTGTTTTAAAACACACATAAATATCTGTCTTACCTTTTCCGCCAGGCATATCTGAAACAAAGTATAAGGCACTGCCATCTTTGTTTACAAATGGATCACCAACCGAATAAACATTTACGTTGTTATATTTAAATGGCTCAACTTTACCCCAATTGCCCTGCTTATCTTTTTTGCTTGAGAAAATTTCAACTTTTACTGTTTTAGGTATGCCTTTTTCTCTTTCAATTAATTCTGGGATTTTGGTTAACGTAAAATACATTTCATTTCCATCTTCGGTAAAAGTTGCAGCACCAACATGGTAATCAGACCCTGCATTAAATGGAAATAATTTGGCTGTATCCGTTTTTGATTTTTTGTACAATCTTAAATAATTATTGCCCGTCCATCCATAAATTACCTTATCAGGAAGTTGGTTCGGATCATCAAATTTGATAAATGGTTTGCTTTTTTTTACTTCATCGCTAACGGTAACATTTTTTCTATCTGAAGTAAAAACAACATCATTTTGGTAGTTAACAGCTCCCCAATCTTCAAACTCACTATTAAAAACATTTTCATTTTTAATGGCGACTGCTTTTGGGTTGTTCATCCAGCTTAATGCCGAATCGCAAGATAATACCAGCATACTTTTTTGACCAGCGTTAACCGATTTATTCAAAGCAGCGTATTTTTCATATTGAATTTTTGCTTCGGTAAATTTAGAGTTATTTCTTAGCGCATCGCCGTAGTACAAAAATGCATCTGGTGCTGCTCCTTTAGTTTTGGTTAGTAATGCGTACCAACTTTCGGCTTGTGGATAATCTTTAATTAAGCGATAACAGGTTGCCAATCTTTCTGTTGCAATTAGTGTAGGTTTTTTTTGATAGGCTTCTGTATATAACTTTATAGCATTGCTGTAATTAAACAGTTTAAATTCTTTATCAGCTTCTAAAAGGATGTATTGCGCTTTTGCCACTTTAAAATTTACCATTAATGCAAAAATTAAAGTACTTGATAAAAATATTTTTTTAAGGTTTAAACCCATTTTAATATTGCCTTTTTAAATTAAAAATACCTTGGTGTTAACATTTTTAGCACTCGCTTTGGGTTGATAACTACACCCACAGAAATTTCGTGAGTACCACCACTGTAGCCAGATAAACGACTTAATGTTTGATCATATGCATAACCAATTCTTATGTTTTCTGTGGCAAAAAAATCTACCATTCCAACCACAGAGTTGGTTTTTTGAAGGTCGGTTTGTAAATAGCTTTTATCATATAACTTAACCGCTGTGCGATAACTAGCACCAACCCAAAATCTGCCCCCAAATAACACAAATGCATTTACATCTAAACTTGTTGGCCCACCCCTATCATCTTTTAATAAAAATGATGGCTTAACCTGAATATCTTCATTAATTGGTAGTAAAACTCCTCCTGTTAAATAAAAGTGAGTTTTTGGAGTTTGGAAATAAACGCTTAAATTCTTTTGATTGATGATATATTGGGCAATCAAATTATCGGCAGAAAAGCCTAAGTAAAATCTATCGTTAGAATAGAAAACTCCAGCTCTTGCATCTGGTACGATAGCGGTTTCGTTACCGATGGCCAATAAATTATCGCCTTCATCTCTTGCATTTAAACGATCGGCATTTAGGCCTTTTTGTAAAACCCCTAAACCTACACCAAAAGCTAAACGTGAACTTTCTGAATTACCAACTCTTAAACGGTAAGCATAATTTCCATAGGCAGAAACCGTACTTTCGGCACCCAATTTATCTGCTGCTACTTGTAAAGCTAAACCTACATTGCCATCATTTGCAATTGCATCTACCGCTAGCGACATGCTTTTTGGAGCTCCGGTTATGCCAGTCCATTGGTTACGGTAAAAGCTATGTATATTCAATTGCTCTTTATATCCAGCATATGCTGGATTAATATAAATGCCATTAAACATATATTGACTGTATTGAGCATCTTGCTGGGCAAAACTAACCAGCGAAGTACACAAAATTATCAGTATAAAAAATCCTCTTTTAATCATTAGTTATTTCTCAATAAAGTAATATAACCCTTAGTAACTGTCCACACACCTTTGGTATCTTTTACTTTCAATAAGTAGTAATAAGTACCTTCTTTTAAACCATTGCCACCCCAATCGTTTTTATAGCTGCCATTGCTATGGTAAACCTCATTTCCCCAACGGTTAAAAATGGTTAAGAAGTTTTCTGGATATAGCTCTAACCCATCAATTACCCAAGTATCATTTTTACCATCGCCATTTGGTGTAATTACGTTTGGTTTAACATCAAGAGCAAAAATCTCTTTTAAATCGGTGGCTGAATTATCACTTAACTGCGGGTCGTTTTCGTTTGCTTTAACAGTTGCAGTATTAGAAATTACACCAGATTTGTTTGCTTTTACCTTAATGTTTAAGATGGCAACTGCACCAGGCTGCAATGATGGCACTGTCCAAGTTAGCGTTTGATTACTGTTGCTATAATTTGCAGAACCAGAAGCCGAAACATGTGAAACATAGGTTAATTCTGCTGGTAAAGCATCAGTTACTGTTACATTGTTAGCTATAAAATTGCCGTTGTTTTTAACCAAAATGGTATAATCAAATGGTGTATCAACTCCGGTTGGGGTTAAATGATCGCTTGTTTTAGCGATACTTAAATCATTTCTAATTTCTGCAGGTAATGGTTGTGTTGTTTTTACATCGCCATTGCTTGTCAAATCTGGCGTGCTGCTTGTTACTCTTACAGTATTTACCAAAGGCTGACCAGCTTGTGGAGATCTAGTAGCACCATTAGATGTTTTAACTGTAACTTCATAAACTACTTGAGCCTCACCTGGAAACAATGCAATTGTTTGTTCTAAGTTTCCAGTTCCTGATGTATAAGGTAAAGTTAAACCTATAGCAGTCGCTGTCCATTTGCTAATAGTTGTTCCTAATGGTGCATAATCTGAAATTCTTACATTGCTAGCTGCACTTGGTCCATTATTTTTAATGTGGATATTATAAACAACATCTTCACCAGGTACATATTTAACCTGAGCAGCATTTTTTAGACTTTTAACCGTTACTAAATCTGCACTTGGTGTTAAAATAGTCACTGTAGCATCGTCAGGTTCTGATGTATTAGGATCATCTGACAATGGATCTGATACAGGATTATTCTTAGTATCTGTTCCATTTGCGCTAGCCTGATTGCTATAGCTTCCACTGTTTATTTCTGCTTGTGTTAAGGTGTGTTTTGCAGTAAATATTGCAATGGCACCTGGTAAAATGTTTGCAACATTTGTTGGCGAAACGCTACCTGCATCTGCGCCAGCATCTGTAATGCTTACACTATTAATGGTAACATTACCAGTGTTTTTAACAATTAACGTATAGTTAATCACATCGCCTGCTTTGATACCTGTATTATTTGCAGTTTTAGTCAATACCATAGCTGGTGCCGATCCAATAGTAATTACTGTTGCATCGTTAATTGCCGGAGTACTTGGATCATCAGAAATCCTGGTAACAACATTTCCTTTTGGATCTTGAGCAGATGCATTAGCTTGATTACTAACTGTGCCCAAATTCACATCAGCTTGAGTTAATATGTGTGTAGCCGTAACATTTACTGTTGCTCCCGGAGCTAAACTAGCTATTGTACCGTTGCTTATAACAGCATTTGGATCAGTTATTACAATATTTGATAGCGTTACATTACCTGTATTTTTTACCGAAATAGTATAAGTAATCACATCTCCAGTTTTTGCACCTGTATTGTTGGCAACTTTTGTTAAAGTGAATACTGGTCGAGCAGAAATGATTGCCAACGTAGCGTCATTTGCAACAGTAGTATTTGGATCATCAGATATTTTAGTAACAGTATTCCCTTTAGGATCTTTTGCTGAAATACTTGCTTGATTGCTTACTACACCTGCGTCTATATCTGCCTGAGTTAAGATATGAACAGCAGTTAATGTTGTAGATGCACCAGGTAATAAGCTTGTAATTGGAGAACCTGTTATAGTTGCATTTGGATCTGTAACTACAATGTTTGTTAAAGTAACATTGCCTGTATTTTTAACTTCTAAAGTATAGTTTAACATTCCGCCAACAACTGTTGGAATAGCTCCTGTAACCACTTTAGTAAAGTTAATTAAACTTGATTGTGGGGTATTTACAATCGTCGGAGTATCATTATTTTCATCTGTTCCAGAAATATCAGAAATGGTATTGCCAGCTGGCGATTTAGCATTGATGCTCGCCGTGTTGCTAACACTACCCAAATCTTTATCTGCTTGCGATAAGGTATAGCTTTTTGTATAAACAGTACTAGCACCTACAGCTAACGAACCAGGTAAAACAATATTTAATCCGATTTTCGCGTCTATTAAATTGATGTTGTTTAACGCTACAGTTCCAGTGTTTTTAACTGTGAAAGTATAGGTAATCGTATTTCCATCAGCACTCATCAAACCTGTTTTAACCAAAGCAATTTTACCTTTTAAAATTGGTGTTGTAACTGATGCTGCATTGTTATTCGGATTAGGATCTCTTGCCAATTGAGCTGCATCTACTGTTACACTATTGGTAATTTCATTCTGAGTGTAATTTGCATTGACAGTTCCGTTCACTATTAAGCTTACCGATTGACCAGCATCTACATCTGCATTAACTGTAAATGTATTTGCAATTGCACTGTAAGTACCGCCAGTTGCTACATAAGTCACGTTATCTAATCCCGTAGGTAATGTTTCATTAAATACAATTGCTCTGCCAGCTAAAACTGTAGCTGTTCCAATATTTCTAACAGTAATCGTATAACTGATATTTTCTCCTACTTCAACACCTGTTTTATTGGCTGTTTTAGTAACTGTTAAATCTGTTATCCAATTAGGTATAGTTATTACAACCGTTGTTACTGCTTTGTTATCTATGTTTAATTTATCAGTAATTTGATAATTTATAGTGTAAACACCTGGCAAAGTACGTGGCTGTACAATCACTTTTCCGTTCGTTGGGTCGATGTTTATTTTTGGATTTTCTGTTGATAATTGTGTAATCGTTACGTTATTAACTGTAGCTTGATTACTTGAATTGTAAAGATCATTTGCCAAAATATTCATATCAATTGTACCACCGAAGAAACCTAAAATTGTTCCTGTATCTGGTAAAGCTGCAATTGTTCCTGTAGCTACGGTAACCGTAATTGTTGCCTGCTTGGTCTGACCAGGATTTAGTTTGTCTTCAATTTGATAAACCAAAGTATAACTTCCTGCCGGAGTGTTTGGCGCAACGTTCACCTTTCCTGTTGCAGGATCAAGTGTTATATTCGGGTTGCTCGTAGAAACCTGGCTCAATGTTACATCATTCAGCGTAGCTGGATTTCCGTTGTAGGTATCGTTAGCCAATACATTTGCAACAGCTGTGCCACCAATCAAGCCGTTTGCAGAACCAGTATCGTTTGCTGCCAACATCACAGGTGCATCAACGGTAACCGTAATTGTTGCCTGCTTGGTCTGACCAGGATTTAATTTATCTTCAATTTGACAAACCAAAGTATAACTTCCTGCCGGAGTGTTTGGCGCAACGTTCACCTTTCCTGTTGCAGGATCAAGTTTTATATTCGGGTTACTCGTAGAAATCTGGCTCAATGTTACATCATTCAGCGTAGCTGGATTTCCGTTGTAGGTATCGTTAGCCAATACATTTGTAACAGCGGTGCCGCCTGTAAGTCCGTTCGCAGAACCCGTATCGTTTGCTGCCAACATCGCAGGTGCATCAACTGTAACCGTAATTGTTGCCTGTTTGGTCTGACCAGGATTTAATTTATCCTCAATCTGGTAAACCAAAGTATAACTTCCTGCCGGAGTGTTTGGCGCAACGTTCACCTTGCCCGTCGCAGGATCTAATGTTACGTTCGGGTTACTCGTAGAAACCTGGCTCAATGTTACGTCATTCAGCGAAGCTGGATTTCCGTTGTAGGTATCGTTAGCCAATACATTTGCAACAGCAGTGCCACCAATCAAGCCGTTTGCAGAACCCGTATCATTTGCTGCCAACATCGCTGGTGCATCAACTGTGATAGTTACTGTTGCCTGTTTGGTCTGACCAGGATTAAGTTTGTCCTCGATCTGGTAAACCAAAGTATAACTTCCTGCCGGAGTGTTTGGCGCAACGTTCACCTTTCCTGTTGCAGGATCAAGTGTTATGTT
>NZ_JBWKZK010000002.1:850252-1023254 GCF_059424425.1 Pedobacter sp. GW456-11-11-14-TSB4 | reverse complement strand
TTTCGAGGGGCCCACCCTCATCATTCACAAAGCATCTAATCACTGTATTCAGCCAGTAATTAGTTCAGGGCACACTCGAGTTTTAACATATTCTCCTGTATCTTTCCCAAGATGCTTCCGAAGATATTAGCTATGGGAAGCCACAAGAATATGTTCACATATCTTGCCAGCCAAACCGTTAAGGTATTCTGAAAACCATCGAATACCGCAAAACCAAATACCAGAGGTCCCAAAATGGCCAGAACGATCAGAAAAAACGTTCTTACGGTATTGATGCACAGTGAAGCGGCCGCATAAAGCACCTCAAAAACTTCTTTCATCCATTGCTTGATGGAATTGCGGAAGTTATAGGACTGCTTCTCCATAAAAAACTGGATATCATGCCCTAAACCATCTAATATACCTTCACTACCTTGTTCCGGAAAAGTATACTTCAACCATTTTTCACGGTCTCCACTCCCATTTTCTCCAACGTACATTTGCCAATGCTTGCTTTTTTTAATGGCCGCTTCCTTGGCTTTAAGCAAGCGTTCTATTGTTTTGTTGCTATCACTTACCATTTTTCCCGTTGCCGAAACCGTTGGTTGTAACACTCCGTTCATCATTGAAATAACCAGCGGAAATATCATGATAGCCATTCCCAATGCAAAAGGTCTGAGCAATGGGTAAAAATCTATGGGTTCGGCACTGGCAATCTGGCGCCATACGCG
Organism: Pedobacter sp. GW456-11-11-14-TSB4; assembly: GCF_059424425.1. NCBI lineage: Bacteria > Pseudomonadati > Bacteroidota > Sphingobacteriia > Sphingobacteriales > Sphingobacteriaceae > Pedobacter > Pedobacter sp. GW456-11-11-14-TSB4. The sequence goes on along the minus strand of NZ_JBWKZK010000002.1, from coordinate 1,022,544 downwards.
ACTGGCGATATACCATAGCGCACCAAATCCAGCTATCCCCCTGCCCACATCGATAAGCCGACTGCATAATGGCAACATCTCGCTGTACACCCTGTCAAGAACGGGTTGCATTCCACCCAGTGTTTCCGATATGCCCTGTGCATATGAGCCCAATGGCGAGAGCAAGGCAAATATCCCGATGCATAACATAATTATTTTTTTCATCACAGCTCAATTTTGGTTATAATATCTTCTGGTGGCATTGATATCCAATTTTTCTTTTTGCCTTTGTAGGTTCAGTATGCTCGCCTCTTTGTTGAAACTTCTTAAAAAGATGAGCTTATCCTGCATATCCAGAAAAATTCGGTCAATTGCCCGCAAGCGTTCATCATCGCTCATTCGTAATTTCGATGAGGTAATCACCGTTAAAAGTTCATCCAGGTTATCAATGCTCTGATCGAAAAGCCGCCCATAAATACCGGATAGGTAACTTAGTTCTTCAGGACTAAAAGTGTCGTCATTTCTGAAACGGTTGTAGGCAGATTTGTATTCTGAAATCAAATGCTGCTGATAGGTGATGATGTCCGCAACCCTTTCATATTTCCTGATTTCGGGATTGACCAGCATCAGACCGTCAAGGAATATCTCATGTATGGAGAAATTGCCCTGTGAAATATTTTTCACCGCATTATATCCATTGGCGACAATGGTATATCCACGCTTCATATCTGAAAGGATATTTTTTAATTGGCTGAGCTTCTCTACATTTAGCAGGAGCTGCTGCACTTCTGTAGACTGTGCCTTTAGCTTAAAAAACGTAGATGAAAGGCAAATGACAAATAAAGTCAGCATTAAATAAAGAGTGCTTTTTACACTCTTTACTCTAATTATTCTAATTGTTTCCATAAATTTCTCTTAAATGGTTAATGGATTTTTGTTCGTTCTTTCTTTGATGGATGAGCAGGTTTACTTCGCCTGTAAAACTTTGCACAAATACAGCTTTATCCCGCATCCTTTCATAAATACTATCCAATCTTTCTATCCGTTCATCGTCACTCATTTCCAGCCTTCCAGAAGTAATAACCAGCAGTAGTTCCTCCATGTCACCAAGGCATTCATCGGTTACCCTATCCTTTACATCTAATATGTACTGGTTGTCAGAAAGTTTCAGTCCATCATTATCGCCAATACTTTTAAAAGCCTTTACGATGGATATTTGCAGAGAAATAATACTGGAAACTTTTGCATTTTTTCTGATGGCAGGGTTAACGCTTTTGAGCGAGGAAAAAAAGGTGCTGTGCAAACTGAACTCGCCATTCTTTATATCCCTAACAGTACCTATTCCACTGCCGACAATATCATAGCCTTTCTTGAGGTAGCTTGCATACATCTTCAAAGCAACAAGTTGTTCGAGCAGGTATTTTTTCTGCGTTTTTTTTTGGCTAAAGAATTCGCCCCAGGTTTGACCAAAAGCGTTTGTACCTACAAAAAGTAATAGAAATACAAGCCCTAAAAGGCTGATTGGTTTCGATACAGACATACCTTTATGGCTATAACTACTTTGTTGTTGTCTATTGAATTCCATACAATTCTTTTAAAATGGTTACCTCATCCAACGATTTTGCCCTTTGAATGCTCAACAGGCTATTTTGGGTATTGAAAGATTTTAGGTCGCTAAAGTTGGTATTCATCTGAGCGGCGGCAGCACTGATGATTTCCAGTCTTTTGGCATCGCTCATCTGCGTTTTAAATGAATTAACCACGAGCAGGATCTGGTCTAAATTTTTGATACTTTCATCCAGTATGCCCGAATAGACTTTCTGCATGTGTTCCAGCTCATCAGCGGTGAAATGTTTATCTTTCTGGAACAAGCCCCAAGCCCATTTGTACTCATCTACAATGGCAATCTGTTTTTCGGTCAGGTCTTTAATTCGCTTGTAATAGGCAATGGCCGATTTAACTTTCCATAGCTCTTCGTAATAATTTTTGTAGAGTTCTTTCTGCTTTTCTGTCCAATCGGCTATTTCAGTCAGCTTTAATTTTGAAAGCTGGTTTTCCAATACTTTTTGCGCATTTTGTAGCCAGATGGTTTCGTTCTGTAGGCGCTGAACCTTAAGGTCTACAGCTTTGATTACTTTTTTTACTCCTGCCTTGATGACTTCCAAAACGGCTATCTGTGCATTTGCCCCTGTGGGTATCGATACAAATAGCGTCATGGCACTCACCGGAAGGATGACCATGTATTTTTTCATAACTTTTTTGATTGCACTGATGCAGGCAAACGCACCAGTTTTGTGAATGGTTATCATAACTGATTATTGTTTATTTTTTAATTCATTTGCTAGTACCGCTATACCCTTTTGGATGCTTCCATATTGCTGCGCATACTTTTGAACCTGTAGCTTTTCGCTTTCCTCAGTGGTGTAGGCGAGATACTCGCTTGTTGATACTTCTGTTCGGTAAACCTTGCTGTACTGGCCACCGAGAGAAATAAAGACTTCCTTGTATTTAAGCTTGGGATCATTGGCTTTGTTCATCGAAAGTATCTGCGACTTTTCCTTTTCTGTAAGCCCCAAAAGTTCCTGTATGGCGTCAAACTTGTTCTGGTATTTGGATTGGTCTAATAAAATCTTACAGTCTGAATTATTGATGATGGCCTGTTTTACAATCGGCGAACTGATGATATCCTCTACCTCTTGGGTTACCACAATGGCTTCTCCAAAATACTTTCTTACCGTTTTGAAGAGGTATTTGATGTATTCTGCCATACCCTCTTTTGCAATGGCTTTCCAGCATTCCTCAATTAGCAAAACCTTACGTATCCCCTTCAACTTTCTCATTTTGGAAATGAACATCTCCATCAGGATCAGTGTAACCACGGGAAATAATATCGGATGGTCTTTGATATTGTCCAACTCTATTACAATAAATGGCTGATGCAATAATTCCAGATTTTCAGATGCGTTCAACAGGTAATCAAACTCGCCTCCACGGTAGTATGGATTAAGGACATACAGAAAATTATTGATATCAAAATCCCTATCTTTTACCTTACTGGTTTCCAACACCTGTACATATTCATTGCTCAGAAACTCATAAAATGTATTGAAACAAGGGAAAATATCAGGTCTGTTTGCCAGTTGGGCAAAGTAAAGCGTCAATGCATTTGATAAGGCTACATATTCCGAACGCCTGAAATTTTCATCGTCTTTTTTCCATAAGGCAAGTAATAACGTTTTAATGCTTTCCTTTTTCTCCGTGTCCAAAACATCACCTTCAGAAAGGTAAAATGGATTGAATTTAATGGGGTCGCTCTCGCTGTAGGTAAAATAATAGCCTCCTACCAGATCACACAAACCTTTGTAGCTATGTCCCACATCCACCAATACCACATGAGCCCCTTGCTCATAGTAGGAACGAACCATGTGGTTGGTGAAAAATGATTTTCCGCTACCACTTGGCCCCAAAACAAACTTGTTCCGGTTGGTAGTAAAACCCATCCTCATAGGTTCGTCAGAAATATCGACATGTACGGGCCTACCATAAAGGCGATCACCTAAACGTAATCCAAATGGACTGAGAGAAGAACGGTAGCCCGTTTCCAGATTGAAAAAGCAGGTTGCCTGTTCTATAAAAGTGTCGAAGGTATCGTTCATAGGAAAATCGGCAGCATTTCCGGGAAGTCCAGCCCACCAGATTTGAGCTTGACCATCGGTTTCCTGTTTGGCAACTGCATCCAACTGTGCCATTGCCGACGATACGAGATTTTTAAGGTCTCTGCTTTTTTCTTGGTCTTCCGACCATACCAATACATTGAAATGTGCCTTGATAGGTAATCGTTGCAGGGCAATTGCCTCGTTCAGAAAGTCGTTTGTGGCATCTCCTGAAATTGAATTTTCTCTCGAATAGGCAGATAAGGATTGTAGACGGAGCTTTTTGGCTTCCAATCTTTTGATGGTTTTCTGCACATCTGATACAAAAACATATTGGCTCAAGATATGGTTGCAATTTAAGAGTGAACCTAATGGACTTGCAAAACCAACGGAAAACTTGCTCCTGTCCGTACTGTACTTATCATAATTGATACGGCTTCCGCAAAGTGCAGGCATATTTTCCGTATCACATAAAGTGTAGAGTTCAACTTTTTTATCGCCAACTACGATCTCATCTTTCACGTGGATATCACGGATCATTGGTTGGTTATTCTTGTTCAATAAAAAGCAATATCTTTCTATAATGCCAGCTTTGTTTGCAGTTCCAGCCAACTCATCATCGTTCAAACTTTTTAGTCCAACAAATCCACTATCAGTCAGTATGCGCTCAAACTGCCCCGCACTGTCCAGAAAATCCTTAAAAAGTATAGGAGAAATGGTTTGGCTGGGTACAATGGACTTTCGCAAAATATTACTGTATACCGAACTGGAAAGCTTTCTTTCTTTTGGTTTCTGGGTTAGGAAAATATAGCACTCATGATCCAAAAATGGTCTTTCGTTGAAGAATACCTCACTGCTACGGGATAGGAAACTGCGATCAATAGTATAATCAGCTTTGTATTTGGTTTCGGTAAACCAGTCCTGCTTTAGGAAAATGCTGTGCTGTGGTAACAATTTAATTGCCTTTACCCAAGTCTGGTGATACGCCTCGTAATCTCTTTCTGATAAGGTAAAGATTTCTGGAAGCTCCACTCTATAGCCAATGGTTACATCGCCATGCATCGAAATAATGGCGTTGTTCTCCACCTTGTAAATGGGCAATATGTCTTTTGCTTCTACCATTGGATTAGTTTTTAAATGATGTTGTTGGAATATTCGATTTGCTTTTGAGCGAGGTAAACAATCGTCTGGAACGGAATTTCAAGTAATTTGGAAGGCTACGTTTTGCCCAAAATTTCATCAAGCCATGCTCACCAAAACGGTGGCTTAAGCGGAATACACCGAAAAAAAGTGTTGTTCCAAGGGTGATGATCAATGGTAATAGCACCAAAAGGCTCAGTCCAGAAATGTAGAGAATGGCAAAGCTGATGAGTAATAGAACCAGTCCTACAGCTAGATAGGCAATGTACTGTGCCTTTAAGCCTCTAAATTCTATAGGTCTGGTTACACCTTTGTTGATTTTATAAACGCTGGCCATGGCTATATCCCGAAAAATGATTGAAGAACAGTTGCCACTACCACCAAAAAGATACAGCTACCGAACCAGGCTGCAGCTACCTTGTTGGTATCAGGCTCTCCGGCATTCCACTTATTGAAAACTTTAATTGCCCCTATGATGCCAACAACTGCACCGATGGCATACATCAGGTCGGTTCCCGTGTCGAAATAGCCTTTTACCTTGTTGGTTGCTTCCTGTATCCCTGCATTTCCATCCTGGGCGAAAAGAGACAGACTGGTCAACAAATTGTAGATACAAAGGGTAAATAATAGCAATAGAGACTTGCCTAAATTTTGGTTGACGTTATTATTGGATTGACGTTTCATAATGTTTTTGATTTTACAGCTTGAGAATAAATTTTGATGCTAATTGGTAGATGTTAATCCCAGAGATTTTCCAATTCTTCTTTCGAGAGGTGGAATGGGGCATGTTCAGCAATAAACTGGTTAATCTGAACTATGCGTGGGTTGGAACCAATCTGTCCATATTTTGCCCTGACCATTTCCATCATATTGAAAAAGTCCTGTTTGTTACCGTCCTCTTTTTCCAGAATGGAAAAAATTTCTTTCAGCTCCTGAAGTACATCGGGTATCAATCCAAGCTGTTCAGATTTAGCATTTTCATCCTGTCCAAAACTGATTTGCCCCATACTGACCGTACTGGTTCCCACAGCAGGTTTAGAAGCGCCCAGTAGTCCATCGTGTTCTTCAGGTTTCTGATTGGGTTCTTCTACCCGATCTGACCAGCGGTGCGGAAGCGGTTCTTTGGGATTTGAACCTTTGCTAAAAAATGAATTAAGTTCTTTGCGGTAATACAGCAGGATGATGCCCGAATACCAGAGTAAGGTGAGCAGGAGCATTGCAAGCCAAAACTCCTGCCATGTAAATTGTGCCAACATAAATTCTTTGCTTTTCTCCCAAGCACCATTGCATTGGGATTTGATGAAGCAAAGTTTCTAAGCTTTCGATTTTTTGTTTGGCAACCAGTTGGGTACTACCCAAAAATAAAAACATAATAACCTAATAAACAGGCGATTAATAATTACCTAAAATTAGGCTTTGGAACAAACTCATCGTCTTCATCTATTCTTTTATCAATAGCGGTTTTCATTTGATCGAGATATTTGGTCTTGCTTAGCCTTTTGCGCTGCTTGATTTCAGCAAATCTCCTTGAAGGTTTACCTATCGCAATATTGAATGTCGTTTCAAATAGTCTTACTATCTCAGCTATTCCAGCATGACCATTATTGATTTCACCAGTGTAATACAAGCCATAGGCAAGTTCCACTAGATTAATTGCCTCACCTGTCCATCGGTATTCCTTTTTGTCTGCAGAACCATTTCCAGTAACATTACCATCCTGCAGTTTTACTATTTCTTCGGCCAAATAAAGCCTGATTTTTTCCATTGCTAAGATCTTTGCCACCAAATAATCTGCTGGTGTTGAAAATCTTTCATCACGTTCAAGCTTAGGCTTGAGTAACCAATGCGGATGTTCCTCAACTTTTCTTAAGAAGAGTTGTTCATCCATCTCAGTTGCTCCCGAATAGTAATAATTGAGGAGATTTTGGTTGTAACAATGAAAAGAGCAAATCTTCTGAATTTCATCGGTATAGAATTTCTTCAATATCTTCTTGCAGCCCTTCGGTTTTTTAAAAGTGATATCTTGCAATGTCAAATAATAAATCTGCAAAGACCTGAACTTGGGCTTCACCGTCTTAAAAAACAGAATTTCTTCCTGCTGATCAACAAAACTTCCTGTGAGCACCAGTGATTGCAGGGCATTCATAAAATGGTTTGCAGTTTTAAGGTAAGGTGCAGGATCGATTAGAACCTCCCTGTTATCCTGTTCCAATTGCTCTATAGTTTCTAAGAGCTCTTCAAAAAGTGTTGTTGCTGCTGTTAAAATCATATTCAAGAAAATTATACAGCTTATAGCCGTTGAGTAAAGATTAAACTTTGAGCGAAATTTGGTCATAACATGTATGATCTTGCTTTAAGTATCGCTTGGTGTATCTTTTACAAAAGTTTGAAAATGAACATTGTTTTTTAGGTGGAAAGACCTTACTAATTATTCCACCTCAAGTACATAAAATTCACTTGAAGCAGCATATTTAGAAACTTGCAGATGGATTGGAATGTCCAATAATTCTAATAAAATCTGGAGTTAATTAATTTGAATGCTGATGCAGAACGCATCAGCGACAAATGTTCCGATTGGAAAGAATAGTACCATCAAATAGTAAAGAGAAAATAACGTAAGCGTATGTATTCTCTAAATATTAGTAGTATGATTAAGAGAAATTAAAAGGCTATCAGGATGCAGCATAAAGAAAGATACTTCTCATCTATTTGCTTAATTAACGATTGTAATAACGCTTTAACTTTTATTGCGGTAACTCTATTATTCTCGGCATAGGTGTTCTGCATATTTCCAATGGAAAGGTTATTTTTTTTGGCAGTGCCAACATGAGCGTGGATAAATTCATAGAGATCAGCCTTGCGCTTGACTAATACAATGCCTTTATCGATTAAGAGCCGAAAAATGAACAAAAACTGCTCCATAGATATAGAGATTTTAAAGTAGAACTGTTGTAGAAAATATTTTGTTCCACTTCCCTCAAAGATTTTTTTATTCATATTGATCAACTTCTTGATACAAACAAGTTCATTTTCCAATGTATGGCAGAGTACTTCCCTTAATTCAACAGCATCGGCATCATAGCTATATCCCCGTCTAATAATCAATTGCCTCAACTTTCTTATCTCGACGGTAATCTTGATATATTCCTCCCTATAATTATCAACGGCATTATAATCAAGTTGCAATCTTGATATGTAGTATTGAATAAGAGGTGCATAATTGAAATTATGGTAGCAAAAAATCCTTCGCAGATCCAGTTCATTCTCATCCATACTTGCTGAACTAATTTTAATAAGGTCATGTGTAAGCCCTTGACGAAAATCCAGCAAATGGAAACTGGTTTTTTTAGTATTTTTCATTTCCAGGAAATATCCCTTAAGTATTTCATTTAGTCCTTCATCTATCCCAGCTGATTTAAATGATTGGATAAGCTTATCAGAAATTTTGGTTAATGTTAAATCTGTTTTTTGTTTATAACGAACAGGTACCACCATTTTAAAGTTAAAGCAGTAGTTGTAATGGTCTTTTAAATGGTCAAAGAGATTATTAATTGCATCCAGCATAATTAATAGATATTCTTTGACATATGTTTCAATTTGTGCTTTTTTATCAGGCAAAATAAATGTATTGCATTCTTCTGACAACTGTACCAATTCTGATTGTAGATGATCCATAAAAACAACTGCATTCTCATCCAAATGCAATTGCATAAATAACAAATCTATGTGTGTGCCTGCAATAACACTATTGATTTCAAGAATAAATTGTTCCTTACTATCTGGGAAAGATTCATGACTAGATTGCATTAGATCATGCGCAATTCTTCGTAGTTCATCAAGTGCTTTAATATAAAATTTTGGGTTCTCATTTTCCATAATCCGACACAACTAATTCCATATCCTCATTTTTTATCAAATGCCCAATCAACAATCTGTTCTATAGTCTTTAATATTTCTATTTGGCCCTCCTGGGAATTGATGTCTATTCCGCAGATCGTTGATTCATTCTTTTTGGCATGAAGTATCATATAGTAGATTGCACTCACCATCAGTGCAGTAATACCTTTAAGGCTCTTTTTGCTATTTTTAAATAAAGGCGCTGACTTTTCAAGCAATAGCTTCCCTACCTCTTCTCGAACATGTGAGATGCTATTGAGTAGGTCAGTCTTTTCGGTAATTTCCCATAAGATAATCGAGCGCATTTCTTCATGCGTATTGAAATATTCAAAATGCCCTTTTAACAGATCCGATACCAGGTTTTTTAAAGTTTCCCGATCTGTATTGCCACTAGCTTCTCTATTTACGTCTTTAGCTTTAGCTATCCAATAGTCATTCTTAAGGACATAAGCTTCAACTAATTGATCAACTCCTCCAAAATACCTATGAATTAAAATTTTACTAACATCCGCTTCTTTGGCAATGGTATTCAGCCCTAGTCCTTTATAACCTTTGTGCTTGATGATAGTGCCAACGGCATCTATGAGCCGTTGCATGGTCTGTTCCTTATTTTTTACATGACCAGAAATGTTTATATATCTGAGAGGCATAGGCTGTTAATTTAGGGTTTTGAAATAGATAGTTTACGATCCACATGAGTAAAGGCATTCAGCACCTTGTCCAAATGTTCCTTGGTATGGGTAGCCATAATATTTAGCCTTACCCTGGCATTCTTTTTTGATACTGCTGGATACATTATTGGATTTGCATATACCCCTGCATCAAGCAATAGCTTTCCAGCTTCCAAGGTTTTTCCTATATCGCCAATCTTAACAGGTATAATCGCTGATGCTGTTGTACCAATATCGAGCCCCATACCTAACAATCCTTCTTTAAGGTAATTTACATTTTCCCAGAGCCTATCCTTCCAAAATGGCTCTTCATCCAATAAATCCATTGCTTTAAGTATACCCAAAGTAGTTGGCGTGGCTGTAGTAGAGAAAAGATGCTGTTTTGATTGATATTTTAGGAAGTTGATCAGTTCGGTATCTGCCACTACATACCCACCTATGTGAGCAAATGCTTTGCTAAAAGTCCCCGTTATAATATCAACCTTATCAAATAGGTCATATTCTTCAATTGCACCTCTGCCCGTCTTTCCAACAACTCCAGTTCCATGGGCATCATCAACTACCAAATAAGCTCCATAGTGATGACTAAGGTCAACAATCCGATCCATCGTAGCCAAGTCTCCATCTTGAGAATATACACCATCAATGATTACCATTTTGGTGCGAAAGGTATGTTGTGCATGCTTCAGTGCGAGCTCTAACCCCTCCATATTGTTGTGTAAAAATGTTTTAACATTTGTAAGCTGGCAACCTTCATATACACTTGCGTGTACAGCCATATCAATAATTGCAATATCCTCCTTTTGCAAAAGACATTGCAATGTTGCGCTATTTGCAGTATAACCTGTAGTGTAAAGTATGGCACTTTTTTTCTTGAAAAATTTGGCAATCCTATCTTCCAATTGCCGATGGTAAACAAAATGACCACCGATAGCGGGAGATGCACCTGCACCGCTGCCAAATTGTTCAATTGCCTCTTGTAATGCCACTTTAATTGCAGGATGTTGTGTAAATCCAAGATAGTCATTGGATACAAAACAGGCACATCTCTGTGCTTTACTTTTTCCTGGCAAAAGCAGATCCATCTCTGGAGCACATCCTGATAGGGATTCTATTCTGTAGTTCAAGTGCCCGTTCGCACTTAGATAATCTAGAAACAACTGGAACTCTCCAGCCCTTTCCATTACATCAATTCCAGGAATATTCTCAAAATCCCTGAAACTCGCATTAGCAAAGTCAATATTTTTCATAAACAATAGGGGTTAAAACTCAATTTAGCACCTATTTACATTAAAAGTGGTAACATGGTGATTTTTTGTTTAAGATTAGTCTAACTATTAATAAGCTAAAAACAAACCCTTAAAAATAATAGGACAAAGAAATCCACCCAGAAAAGTCGCTGTCAAGACAAGCATCATAGGTAAAACCCTTACGGGTGGAAAAACAGCAACTAGGCATTACACTTGACTGCGATATAAAAACACTCTTCTTTTGCCATCAAAAACATGAAAAACCAAAAGCTCATCGATAAACTTCATGAAATGCCACATTGCAAAAAGGAGATGAAATTTCTTTTCTCAGAACAGTTTCTTTCTGTTGATTATTTAAAAGGCCAGACTATTATTGGTCCTAACCTCTTTAACAATTCATTATACTTTGTAAATAATGGTCTGTTAAGACGCTATCCTTTAAAATTAGGATTGGCGGGAACAAGCCAACTATTTATTATAGGAGATTTCATTACTCAAAATGGCCTATATCTTAAAAGACCAAGTCTTGAATATATTGAATGTTTAAGCCAAGTTGAACTACTTACCATTAACCATAAACAGCTTGAACGCTTTTTTAGGCAACAGCCAGAAGCGATAAAACTTTTGTTGTGCATTTTGGAAGAGCAAAAATTAAAGGAAATTGAAAATGCAGAAATGATGCGTCTAGAGCCTGCTATAGAAAGGTACAGATTTGCCTCAGCTTTATTGGGAAAGTTTATTCATGATCTTCCCAAACGCGTCCTTTCATCCTATCTACGGATCAGTGAAAAGCAACTGAGTCGGTTACTTGTAGAACTAGCTCACGGTAGATAATTACTCGGATTATATGGACATACGTCCAGTTATTTTCTGACATATTGCCATTTATTTAGCGACATCCGTCCGGTTCATTGTATTGTAAACAACTTAATTTTGGTTTAAGATAAACAACTGAAATAAAGGAACTAGCAATCATGAAAAAGGAAACCATATTAAAATTTATCTGCGGTCTTATTGCTGCATTATTTTTCTATGCGGCTTTTAGCAAACTAATAGACTATGATAAATCTGTTGGAGAAATGCGCAATCAGATATTTTCGGCAGCAATTGCAAACATATTAGCATGGCTAATCCCTACCATTGAAGTTATTCTAACGTTCCTCCTTTTATTTCCAAATACTAGGAAAATAGCACTTTGGGCTTCTTTGTTCTTATTAAGTGCTTTTACTTTATACATAGGTGTTGTAATGACCAGAATATTTGGAAGAATACCATGTAGTTGTGGAGGTATTTTGAAAAACATGAGCTACGGAACACACTTGATATTTAATCTCTTTTTTGTTTCACTTGCCTTATTGGGTCTTGCCATTGAGAATGGCTGGATATTATATAACAGATTTTTTAACCTTAAAAAAAGAAAGGATCAACTACAAAACAGTGGCTAAATTAATTTGGCAGGGAACGAGCTTAACTTGCAACAAAACAAATGAAATCAAAGGTCCAGAAGATCTAAGCTCAAGTGATCTGAAAGACAAAAACTGTTGTACTCATAAAAAAGAAGGGTACGATTACAATACTTACAATCATGGAAAAATTTAAAAATGCGCTTAAAAGCGTTAACAAATTCGGTTTATTAGCATTGGTGTTTGTTGCCTTTGCAACATTGGCTTTCAAAGCTCCTACTAAAGATACAGATGTATTATACAAAAGAGATAATATTAGTGGGGTGTGGTCTCCAGTTACTACTAGTAATTACTACTGTGATGGGGATTTAAATATCTGTACACAATTGTATCCAGCTGGCAAAAACCCGACTGACAATCCAGATGATTATATTGAAGAAACGCCGGGTGTATATACTCCATTTTAGGTCATCAAGTTTAGTTTAACTAACAACACATCCAGTAAAATGATTTCATCTTACTGGATGCGTTGTTTAACGGAGATTTTGTTCTAAACCACTTAAAAGAGTTTCTAATTTTGGAATTGGAAATGTATATCTGTTACTATTTGGAAGTAAAGTATATGTTTGGCCTTCTAAAGTATGGGAAATGGAAATTTGATAACGATTATCTTTATTTAAACGCCGTAAATCACCCCATCTTAATCCCCTAAAAACTAATTCTTTCCTTCGTTCTTCTAGTATTTGATTTAAAGCATCTGTAGGGTCTACGGCCGTTAATGTTTTATAGTTAACTGTATTAGTGTATCTATTTTTTAGTAGGATATTTAAATTGTCCATAGCATTTTCTAATTTGCCTGCACGTGCTTCACATTCTGCTTTAATCAAATAAATCTCATCCCTTGCCAAACCACTAAATAGTGTTCCAATGCTTCCTGTATACCTTCCCTTAAACCATGAAGGGTTGCTTCCAGTAAAAAATATGATTTTTCTTAAATCATCTCCTGAATAAGACCCATAAAGCGAATTGTCCACAGTTGCATTTGTGGCGCCCCCAAAAGTGTATGTAGTCATTCGAGAATAGAATATGGTTTCAATATTCACATTATTAGGAGCTACCGGAAATGGAGTAATGGCTGTTTTGCTCAATGTATTGTAATCGATAAGTGAACTATTAAATTTTAAAACCGCTGTTGCGTACAATAAAGCATTATCATAATCTTCCATATTGAGATAAACCCTAGCCAAAAGGGCTTGCGTAGCTATCTTATTAGGTCTAGTTTGAAAGTTTGAATTATTTGGCAACAAGATTTCAGCTTCTTTTAAATCTTTAATTACCTGGTCATAGGTTTGTTGTAAAGTTCCTCTACTTGATTTTATATTTACATCACCTTCTAACCGAATGGGAATACCTAAGTCAGACCTTGCAGTACTTTTATTATATGGCTTAGCGTACATCTGAGCAATATTATAAAAAGCAAATGCCCTATGAAAAAGTGCACTTCCTTTTATTCTATTCCACTCTTGTTGTTGACTGGAAATTGGTTCAATGTCCAATAGCCCATCCAAAACAATATTGGCATAAAATATCTGTTGATAAGGTGTATTCCAGTCCAAAATTGATAATCCTTCATCAATGTCTTCTGCCCATATATAACTGTTTTTCTGGTATGCCCCAATGTAAGTGTTAACTTTAGCACTAGTAGTATAATAGTCATCAGAAGCGATAACAGGCAATGATGGAGTGATATTAAAAACATTTAAATTATCTAACAGATTTTCAAAATCTGTTAGAGTCTTAGGTACTAATAATGCCTTATCCGTTTTATCTTTTAAAAACTCTTTTTGACAAGATAGAAAAGCGGAGGTTAATATAATGAGTATATAAATATTCTTTTTCATTTTTTCTTTAATTAGAATGTTAAAAATCAATTTTTAGTCCGATACCAAAAGTCCTGACTGGTGTAAAATCTGCATTAGAGAAATCTGGGTCAAAATCTGTTTTGGTAGCCTTCCATATAATCCCGATGTTATTAGCGTAGCAATAAATTTGGGTTCGTTTAAACGAGGATATATGTCTCTTATTATTAATTATATAAGTCAAATTAATATCCTGCAAACGGATGTTATTCCCTTTTTCTACAGTAGCTTCTGAATAATTATATAAGATATCTCTATTGCCGTTTAAAGATAACGGCATGGATGGAACGTTTGTAAATAGTTCATCACCCTCTTTTTGCCAGCGTGTAGTGTATCTTCCATAAGCAAAACCTTGTCCAGTCAAAATATCATTATAAGAGATTAAAGGTGTTCTGAAAAAATAATTGAATCTGTATGTAATGTTAGCTGAAATGGAAATCTGCTTATAGCTAAAGGTATTTCGCAATGACCCAAATATTGTTGGGCGTGCAGACCCATGATAAATTAGATTATCTGGCGTAGCTGCATTCAAAATGTTTGTATAATCCTTACTTACCTGTCCATTTAGGTAACCCTGAGGATCTCCAGTTTTTGGGTCTAGTCCAGCCCATTGATAACTGTACAACGCATAAAATGGTTTACCTTCCAACGGATAAACATTGGTTTCTCCAAATTGGGTATAAAAAACCGCCGATTGCTTTAATTTATAATCGACTACCTTATCCGTTACGTAACTATAAAGAACATTGGTTTCCCATTTAAATACTCCACTCACGTTTTTACTATTAAGTGTGATATCTACCCCATGACCTTTTGTATTTGCTGTGTTGCCCCTAAAAGTATTAATACCTGTTGATGGTGCATAGGCTATATCTCCTATAAGGTCTACACCTTTTTTATAATAAGGTTCAATACTTCCACTTAGCCTATCGCCTTTGGTGTTAAAATCTACACCGAAATTAATCATTCTTACTCTTTCCCAACGCAACTCGGGATTGGGAGGGTTAATAATCGTAGCATAGATCTGATTTATGGCATTGCCAGAAGAATATCTTGCTGTGGTGTATGCGGATAGTGTTTTGTTTATATTGCCATTATAACCATAAGTCGTCCGAATTTTTAGATTAGGCAGCCAATCTATCTTATAAAATTTTTCTTTATTAACATTCCATGCAAATCCTATAGAATAAAGAGGGACGCCTTGTTGGTTGGCATTTACCCCAAACAAGTTACTTCTATCAAGTCGTCCGCTAATAGATATCATGTATCGGCTTAAATAAGCGTAAGATGCATTCGCATAATAGGATAGATAACGGTCTGTAAGTTCAGTTGAGGAATCACTAAATGGAATTGTAATTGAACTTCCAGAGTTAAAATATTGACGATATGTACTTAAATAATCAACTTTCGACAGAGTGGCGTGTTCTTCGTCAAAGCCGTACATTCTATTACTTGTACCTATTGTATGGTATTCTCTAAGTTCATAACCTGCTATACCATTAACCTCATGCCTATTATTCCAATATTTAGAAAAGTTTAACTGAAGCCTAATATTTTGGTTCTCAATATTGCTATTGCTTAAATCATTTATCCCCCCTTTTGGTATTGGATAGCTTAACACACCTGTAGAGCTTTCTTGTGTATACCTATTGATAAGGTTTCTGGTATAATAGCTCTGTTCGCTACGCAAGTTTCGGTTAAGTATGTTGGTACTGCCATACTGATATAAAGCTTCTGCATTTAAAATGGGGAATATTTTATATCTTAAAGATGTATTTATGCGGTAGTCTTTTGAATTTTTTGTGTTATTACCCAAATAGATTTCATCTAAGGGTTTGTAAGTCCAATCGATCAAACCTGCATTTTGTGCATCACGAATAAATTTAACTCTATAATCCTGTGTCATTGCCAGAGCATTTCCTTCGTCATCAGCAAGCTTTGCATATGGATACAGCGAGGTAGCTGAACCTGTATTCATACCAATGGCTCTTGTGCCTGAGTTATTGCTAATTGCATTCCCTTGTGTATAATAAATATTGGCAGATGCTTCTAAATGGTCATTAAGTAAAGAAAAATTGTTACCGAAGTTTAATGTTACTCGGTTATATCCATTGTTTATCAGATTGTCAGTATTGTGGTCGTAACCTGTAGATACATAATAGCGATATTGCTTTCCTCCACCATTTATATTCAAATTATACTGTTGTTTAATACTGTTTTGATAAAAGTATTTTTCGAAATCGTTCCTCACATCGTTATTTTTTAACATTTCAATTTCTTCATCAATCTGGTTTGCTAGCAAAGGATTGTCTCTTTTTTTAATGAGCAGCTCTACTACAGGCGTTAGTGCTGGGTTGTTGGCAGCGGTTTCAAACTGTTTGTAGTAACTCTGTTCAAATAGCTTTTTTTCGATTTCAATAAAATCGTCTGTAGACATACGAGCCTGATAAAATAAATTGGGCTTTGCACCTATGGTGAGGTTACTATTAAAGGATATTTTTGGGGCTTGATCATATTTGCCTTTTTTTGTAGTAATTACAATTACACCATTACCTGCCTTTGAGCCCCAAATACTTGCTGCAGAAGCATCTTTAAGTACAGTAATACTTTCAACATCGTTTGGATTGATGTTGCTTAGCTCTCCCTCATAAGGAAAATTATCGATCACGATTAAGGGGCTTGAATTGCCGTAAATTGTATTTTGCCCTCTAATGCTAATGGAACTGCCTGCTTTTCCTTTGTTAAATACCATACCTGGCGTAATATCCTCTAACCTATCGATGATATTTGTACTTATTCTGCGATTGAGCAATGCATTGTTTAATTGTACAAAAGAGCCAGTTGCTCTTTCCTTAGGTAAACTTTGGTAGCCGGTACTTACAATGTTTACTTCGGCTAATTCGTCAATTGCTTCAACTAAAACTATCTCTAAAGCTGTAGCAATTGGTAAAGTAAGGTTATATTGCTGCGTAACATAACCTATTGATGAAAAGCTGAGTACTACTTTATTTTCTTTTAAATGGACAACAAATTGCCCATTTTGATCTGTTGCAGTATTAATGTTTGTTTTTGTTCCTTGTATTTTAATTGAAACCGATGGCAAGGGTTTACTATCTATTGCAGAAACCACCGTTCCAGTTACTTGCTGTTGCGCAAAGCCTATAAAATGACAATACAGTAATGCGATACTAAATAAAAGAGTTCTCATATCGATTATTTTAAAGGTAATACTTGCTTTTTATCTCTAATGATGAGCATATCGATGTACGCCTCTTTCTCAACAAATTTCAAACTGTATTTTTCAAGTGCTTGATTTAACTCTATCACGTTGCTTAAGTTGGCTTTTATAGAAATATCTGCCCATTGTTTATAATTGGTGTCGTCAAACAATGGCAATGGATGGCTTTGTAAAAAAAAACGCATGCGTGCTATAAAAACTGATAATGGGCAATTGGTCATTTCTCCACCAAAACCGGTAAATAGGGCGGTGGATTCCCCTTTTGAATTTGGAATTTCAGAAGTATTTGATGTTCTTATTAGCGCAAGACACTTGACTTTTCTTTTTTCTATACTTGCTTTATATTCGGTGAAAAAAGCATCCAAATCTTTCTGCATAATTTGATTACTATTCATGGTCAGATAATTTCCATTAATCAACTCGTAGCAATAACTATTTCCATTTCGGCGCCATTCTATATAGTCTGCGGATAGATTGGATTTAAAAACTATGCGTGTAGTATCTTCTACTTCAAATAACATTTGTTTAAAATCCTTTTGATATGCATAATGGTACAATTCTCTAATTGTGCTGTTTCTTGCTAGGATACGTTCGAAACGATTATTTCCCAATTGAAAATTGTTTTTTGAATATCCTAAGCCAACTCCATCTATATAACCTGAAAATGTTGATTGTTTTAAAACTGTGGTTTTATCCAAATAATCTGCAAAGAATAGCGGTTTAGCTTTGTCGTATACAATCGGAATATCAACTTTTGCTTTTGCTGTTATATTTCCATTTGTTAGCATCTTTTTGATATATTCACTATTCACATAATAACTCTCTGTAATAGCCTTTACAATCCCCTGTCCGTCAACCCAAACATAATGTGGCAAATAAACATGCGGAAATAGACTATGCAATTCCTTATCGGATGTTACTAGGGGCAAATTGTAATGTTTCTTTTTTTGGGCTTCAAATTTCTCTAAAAAAGGCAATACCTCTTTCTCCGTTTGATAAGTCACCGAAAGGAACTGTATTTTATCTCCGAAAGACTTTTGTAAACTATCCATCTTCGGTATCATGGCTACGCAGGGCGAACACCAAATTGCCCAAAAGTCCAGTATCAATAGTTTGCCTTTAAAATCTGAAAGTTTAGCTGTTGTGGCTAGTTTGCCATTAGTGTCCTTATAATTGTGCAAACCAGTAATGGTAATATCTGGCACCACCTGCCCTATCTGAATACCTTTTAATGTTACGTCTACCGCTTTATTGTCTTGTGCCCTTACCCAAAAATTTAGGCATAGCAAAGCCAATACGATGTATATCGTTGTTTTTTTCATGTTTAAATTAGTTGTTGATTAAAAAATGTTGCCCAAATGGTTTTGGTTAAAAACCAAGACAGGAAGAAAGAACCCTGCTCCTTTAAAATGCTCATTAACTATTATCACCTAAAATTATGTTAGATAAAGGAAGCAGGGTCTAATACTCAAACAGGACTTTTTATGATTAGCTGGAACAGCTGTTTTGTAGATTTAACCGGTTTTGGCAAACTAAAAACAACATAACCCTCCCCTGCCTCTTTTGTAAAAACTAAGGTAATTTTGATTAGTGTTTTTGGTTGTTTTTTCATTGCTCATCATTTAGGAAACAATGAGCCTATTGCTTGACATAAATACCCAACCCTATAGAAGGGGGCTGGACAAATGCATCTTATTGCAGTCGAGGTACTGGTAGGACCCGCCTCGTCTCCAATAAATTGAAGATTTAGCTTCATCATCTCTTTTCAGAGAGACTATCGTACAAAAATAAGCAAACGCCAGCCCCCACCTATTTTAAGTAGGGACTGCAAAGATAAAATCTTTAGCGTAATACTTACCATCGTACGAGAATTACCAGTTTTCGACTACGAGGCTCGTTTTACCAATTTAACAAATATACACTCGTTATTTATTAATCTACAGTTAAAGATGATTAGTAAACATTAAATGTATTTATTTCAAATATAAAAAAAATAACCATTAAATGTGTAATTATAATCATTAAAAATACATAAATAACCATTAAATGATTATAAAGCGCTGAAAATCAACAATTTGAAATTATATATATTTGTTTTAAAACATTTATATATGCTAAAGCCTCGCTTAAATAGAATCAGTATTATACTTGACGAGTTTAATTTTTCTCAAAAGGATTTGTCAATATATCTTAAAGTAAGTACTAATACGGTTTCCAGATGGTGTAGAAATATCAATCAACCTGATTTGGAAAAGATATATGAAATTGCGAAGTTCTTCAGAATTGATAATAGGAGATTATTTGAGCCAACATCCTGGGACAAAGAGCAAGGTAAAGCACCGTATCTAATTTATTTGGAAGAGAAAGAAAAAAACATTTAAACTCTACTAGAGATATTAATTTTTCATCATTACTATTGCAAAAAATACCATTTATTTTGTTATTATTGAATAGGTTAAATTTTGCTCTCAGCTTTCAATATTCCCATTCTTAATATATTGATGCTCTCACAAGCGATTTGACCCATAAATCGATTATGGAAGAATTAATTAAGCAAATTGTCGAGATCCTTAAGGATTATCGAAGAGAAGATATTAGCTGGATATATAAGACAGAAATTAACGAAGAGCATGTTAACAAATGGATAAACCAATTTGATGAAGGAGATAGAGAATTCATTTTGACTGAATTTCTTCATCTTTTGCCTATGAGTTATTTGACGAAAGAGCGCACGCTTGCAATCATTAGTTCAGAATTTGAAGTTTTAAGGAAAGATTTTGGTTACGATAACGTGCAGGATTTTTTGAACGAAACAAAGTTCTTAGATTGTCAACAACCAGGAAAGAGCCAAAAAATCTTGTTGGGATTTATTGAAGAAGAGTTAAAGGAGAAATTTGGTTATTCATTAGCCGATTGTGGAAAAAAAGAAATTAAAAACTGGATTTATTTTGATGATGTTTTAGCGTCGGCTGGTAATTTTAAAAAAGATATTTTACTAGAAATTACGAATTATGGCGAAGAAGATTTTAAGAAATCTGACATTAGGATTATAGCATCCTTCGTAATTCTACACACTTGGGGAACAGCTAATGTTAGATTTTCTATTGATACAAAACTAGATATTAACCTAGGCAATAGACTGAAATTTTACAGAGTTGCAGAAATAGAAAATAATCCTCGCATCAACTACTTCAATTCAAATCCAGAACTAAATCACATATTCCCAGAACATTCCGATTTGGGAGATGAAATGTTAGAATATATAGAAAGTTTATTCGAACGAGAATACAAAATGATTAAAATGGAATTTGCATTTAGAAACACCGACTACCCTAAAAAAGAAGTTTTTTTTTACAAATCCTGAAATTAGAAAAAGATATGAGAAGATTTTGTGTGAAAAAGGCTATGAGATAATGAAGAGAATTGAAAAACCCAATGCTCACAGTTTAAGACCATTAGGTATGACCCCTCCATCTTATAAAACTCTTGGAACTGGAACTCATTTTTTTACCTGGCGGAATATTTCAAACACTTGCCCTTTAGTATTTTGGTGGGGTTCAAATGACTGGTATCCACTATTTCCAGCTAAAAGAGGAGCTAATTGGGATATATGGGATTAAGCACTAGGAAATATAATAAAAAAGAATGCATTACCTTTAAAAGCACTAGTGGTAAATACGGTGCTTTGTCCAATATGTCTCCTGGTTATCCAGTAACCATAAATAAGGTGATAATAAGAAATGTTGAGTTGCTCTACCAAGCCTTAAGATATCCCGATTATCCTGAAATACAAAAAAGAATAATTGGTTATTCCAGCCCAATATCTGCTAAGCAATACGCAAGAACTCATATTGAAAAAACGAGAAGTGACTGGAATACTCAAAGATTTAAAATAATGAAGTTCTGCATTGAGTTGAAATTGCATCAGAATAAAGAATTATTTAGTCAGGCACTATTATCTACGTTTGATTTGCCAATAGTAGAGTTTACAAGTGAAGATAAAGTCTGGGGGGCGACAGATGAAGGAGATTATTATTCTGGAACAAATGCACTAGGAAGATTATTGATGGAGTTAAGAGAACGTGTTAAAAAAAATGAGTTTAAAATTTCGATACCGCCTATTCCCCAATTAATTTTCATAAACGTTGAAATAACTACAGATAGCATTAAATTTACCCCAAACAACACTTTGCCTTTCAAATCTATTTAAAAATAGTTCTGCATTGATTATGATACATCTATATTTTGAAGCTCCTAACCTATCCGACTGGCTAACCTTTATCGCATCTTTTTTAACTTTTTGTGTAAGTATGGTAACGCTTTTTGTTGGTTACAGGGCTTTAAATACTTGGCGAAATGAAAAAAGGCATAACATAATAGTGAATGCGCTTTCTATATCAACCAGAGCGAAAAATTACATAGAAGCATTACGTAGTCCTGCACAAATGGAGGGCGAGTTAGATGAAAAAGTAATTGAACTTTATAAAGACAAAAACGTCCCTAGTGAAGTTTTAATCATTGAATCACGTAGAAAAAATTTCGGAAATCTTTTAAAAGAAATTTATTTAAACAGTGAAATTGCATTGATAGAACTTGGTGACAATCATATAATTCACCAATACTTAAAAAAGGTAATCGAAATTGATAATGATGTTTTAATAGCATCAGATGCTTACGCTAGATTAAAAATTTTAATTGACAAAGAGCAAATTGAAGAATCAGAAGTTAGAAAAGAACTAATTAATCTTAGGAGAAGAATATACCAATTTAGAGATGATGAACAATTTAGCACACTATCAGAATTGTACGAAAAACTGGTTATGTTTAGAAAATCATTACCTAAAGCTTGATCTTAATTTAATTTTAAAAAAAATAAGATGCTTACCTTATCTATCTCTTTGCGGAAATGATAATTTAGGTCATTAGTTTTTTTCATCACGAAAATATTCTTTTAAGGTAGTGGTTTAGAGGTTAAATGAAAACCTCCACAAACTTCACAGAAGTATGAGCGGATCGGGATTTTATGGTCATTTTTCATATCACCTATTCTCTTTAGCTCAGCTTTGGCAGCATTCTCAGTGGAATACACTATTTTCTTGCATACGATGTGCAGTTCTGGTATTTCTAACGTTCCAATCGCCCTTGCTTTAATCCGTGACAGATTTTTTTCAATATACTCGTAAAGTTCAGGGTAAGCTTTGTTCTTTTTTGCATGTAAGTTGAGTAGGTATTCTGGCGGAACCCTACAAAGAGCTGTAAATTTATACTTACCCTTGGTTAATATGGTATCATCTGTATACATAAAGAAAAGATGAGTTAAGTTAGATTGGCAACCATTTAAAATACCTGAAAATAAGCTCATTTTTACCTCCAGGAAGAATAATTTCTATGCATCCTTCTCTATTCAATCGATTAGTTTCTTGTATACAATTAGTGGTTAACTCTAATAATTTTTCTGGATTAATCTCAGTAAAATAATCCTCACTTATATTGTCAAAATTGCCGTCCCATGCTACAGTGGCAGGTTTAATAACATCAGCATTGGTAAAGGAATATGTAAAAATGTAATTTGGATGGGTAGGCTTTAATCCTTTGGAAAAAAAACTGGCATTATGAACTATCCCATTCCTTAGCCCATATAGCGTCTTTGCAAGTTCACTGTCTGGATTTTGATCATAAAAATAGTACAATGCCTTTTTTAAGGGACTTTGATCTGAATTTGGATACTCACCGATGTCAGTCCGTTTATATGCTGTTCCAAGTTGTTCGATTATTGCAACCATACCCATAATAGGTAAAATATTCTTTGAATTATCAAAGGAAATTGCACTGCGAACCTCACGTTCGGTTACCGCTAGAGTTGATAACACATTGTAGTCCTTCGTAGCACGTGCATTACCAGCAGTTAAATGTAAAAAGATTAACGTTTCTAAATTTAATGCGTCGAATTCATTTTCATGTATTAATTGTAATGCCATATAATTCTGGTGTTAAATTTCAAATATACATCGGATTTTCAAACTTCAAAAATTAATAAATTGCCACCTATTTTAAGATTTACAATCATTTTAAATTCCAAAAATTACCAATTGGTAATTGATTAAACCATTTGAATACCTTAAATTGAAATTATAAAGAGGGAGTAAGTTAGATATAGAATTCGAGAGATATATGAGATATTTCTAGTATTTAATATAATTTTCAAACCTATCTTCCAATATCAAAAATTGACGTTGGAAGATAAGTTATTAAAAGCTATCTTTTAATAAGTACATCTACAGCGTTTTCATCATGCCTTATTTCATAATGCTTAATTGCTTGAGCATAAATATTTACATTTTGATGTGGTGCCGCTAGAGTTACCTCTTCTATATAGTGTGCATTTCCCCACAATTTTTCTTCGATTTCCGACGCCTCATATCCTAAAAGCTCCTTCTTTAATGGATCTAGCTTTCCACATAACCGTTCGATGTATCTAATCTGGTGTAGGTCGTCTAAATTAAGTTCATTATCAGGATCGTAAGGACTGAGTATAATCATCTTATCCCTTGCCCGGCTTATGGCAACATTTAATATATTTTTCTTATTTATAAAACTCCTTACACTTCTACTGATTTTACGAGGAGGGTTGAGTACAACTATCATAAGGTTGCATTCATCTCCCTGAAAACCATGCACAGTTCCAACTACAATTTCTATCTTTCCTTCACCAACAGATTCAATCAGTTTTGAGATTAAACCGCTCTGAATTGCATACGGACTAATTATACCAATTTTATATTTTTCTGCGCTAAGTTGTGCATTAGCCTGAATATATTTGATGAGTTCAACAGTAAAAATCGCTGAATATATATGATAGGGGCTTCCCTTTACGCTACGTGAACGATAAACTCCACCATATTTATTTACAGGAAACCTTATTATGTTCAAAGCTTTTAATGGCAGATTTTCTATCTCTATTTGTAAAGGAGCTATTTTAGGGTCCAGCTTTATTTCATCCTCTGTTCTGTTATGGCTGAGTGCATCTGAATATCTATACTTACTAAATAATTTACCAATTGCCTCAATACTCCTATACTGCTTATTTAGGTTGTGAACTTTGAAAGGATGTGGACTAGTTCTTGGATTAATAAAGCTATCATCAGCCATAAGTTCAGTAAAGGAGTAAATATTTCCTCCGTCTTGCTTCCAAGCCATTTGATTCCCATTTTCATCCAAAATTGGCTGTTTATTATCGTCAAAAGCAGGGTCAGGTATATAGCTCCAAAAAGGATATTCAAATTGAATTATTGGCGGAATTTGAAATGGGTCTCCTCCTATAAAAAATTTCACTTTTGGGTTGATTTGTTTCGCATAAAATATAACGTATAAAAGCGAAGCCTGCCCAATCATAGAAGCTTCATCAAAAATGATTACATCCCAATTGAAATCTTTGAGTGCAGTTTTCGAAATAATCTTATCGCCATCTAAAAAATTGAACGAATCATAAGGAAAACGGGCTATAGTAGTAACTAACGTAAGTTTTTGTTCTAGAGAAATATTCAGTTTCCTATCTCCAATAAAACTTGTACTTTTTTCGAGACTTTGAGTTTGACCAAACCTTACTAACCATGAAGGGTAATCGTTTTCCTGCTCGTAATTATTTATTATCCTTTCAGCAACCACATCAGCAGCCTTGTTAGTGGGAGTTAGCACTAATACACGACAATTTTCGCTATCCATAAATGGTTTTATCTCTTCTTCACAAAAATCTAGGGTTTGAGGATTTTTACCACCTATAAGCCAAGAGATGTATGTTGTTTTTCCAGTTCCTGGAGGACCAAAGATAAAATTTAGATTTTCTGGTAAATGATGTTTCGATTTCAGATTATCTGCATTATCAAAGTTCAATCTACTAAAACCATTTTTTAATCTCTCCAAAATAAAATCAGGAGAAGAAGCTTCGACAATAGCTCTGTTTATTTCACTCATTTTTAACGCTTTAAATTGATTATCATTTTTCAATCTAATTTGGAGTGACTTCTTTCGAATACCAATGAGTTCTCCTTCAACAGTTATTTTATCATCCGATTGGAAAACCTGTATAGATAGATCACCAATCTCTTCGATATTGGATGGTATTAAAGAAGTTTCAGACAACACCATAATTCCATCATCACCGAGTTCAGCTTTATTAAATAAAATCTTTAAAGGATTTTTTTTTACACGGTCTTCTGCTGTAAAGCTGTCTTCCAATTCTAAAAGTGTTTTAAACCATCCGAAAGAATATGGCTCGAAGCTTCCAGCTAGCTCAATTAATTGGTTTCTGCGAAGATCGACTTCAAGCTCTCTTTCAAACTGCTTTTTAATTCTCTCCCCTTGATCTTTTTGATATTGCATTCCAATTACTGCCTGCCCTACAAAACCTCCAGGATTTTCAGTGTAGCCTCCATTATTTTCATTATTCCAAAAATCTTTTGAAGTTGGTGCGGAAGGAATTACTCCAGAAGATAGTGTATTATTATTGAACGTCTTTGATGTATTTTGTAGCGGTTGATTTGTCCAACTATTTAATAAGCCTTGAGGAGATGTAGTGTCTTCATCTTCTTCATCACTATTTTGCTGACTTGAATTCTGACTAGCCTGCTTGGATTTCCTTTTTTGATTTAACAATTCAGCCAATGCATCCTTAATTTCTTCTGGCGAAAGTTCTCCAAGTATTGGAATTAAAACTTTAAGAAGTTTACGCTCTTCCTCAAAAAGTTCGGCAAACCGATCCTTTTCTTGTTCAACGATGCCGCCAAGTGCTAAGTGGATAATTTTAAAATTTTCTGGATAATCTTCATGCAGGGCTCCAACTTTTATTTCATTTGCTAACTTTTTAACGCCATCATAATCGAATAACCACTTAGTCTCCCTCAATAGTGGCACCTTTATGCTCCAGTCAACATCTAACATTCTAACCACAATCTTGGAAAGGAACACGGAACTCTTTAATGTGACATTTTCTAAGAAACTGTCAACCCCTACTATGGTAGAATTCCCATTTACATTTAATTCGAATTCGACACCAATTTCTTTAAGAAATGATTCTATTTGTATTTCATCATTTATACCTAGTTCCAATCCATCTAATCTAAGCCAATTATAATCTTCGGCATGTTCACCAAAATATTGGAAAAGTTCTTCCTTGGGAAACCAAACATAATTCTTGAAAGGATTTGCTAACTCAAGCTCTTCACTGTTTTCTACTGGTACAAATGCAATATTCTTTAGTTTCTCAACTAAAATCGTTTTCTTAGTTATCGAAAGTTCGGAAAGCATTGTTCGAATGGTTGAAAGGTGGCTAGAAACCTTTTCTATAGTCAATCCATGGTCTTCTTCATCGTAAATACTCAATTCTAAGATAAAATCGTCGAATTCATCTGGAAATTGAAAATTAAGTACATTTCTCATAAATGTATTTACTTCGCTGTCTGCCAATAGATAATCTGCAGCTACCAACCTTCCTTTGATTCGAGGTCCACCCATTTTAACTTGAGGTTCACCTTTTAAATTATTGGGTTTTACATACTCTGTAATTCCCACATGATTTATTATTGGAATAAATGCTTTATTCCATAAGGGTTGATTCTTCATTAGAATAGAACTTGCCCTATCAGAAAGTAATTTAAAAAATAAAAGGTTCAATGCTGGAGAACTGTCATTCAACATTGATGTACTAAATTTAGAGCCAAACCATAATGGATTTAACTCGCTTTTTTCCTGAATAAAGGTGGATATAAAATAATTATACTGATTAGAGTTTGACCAGACGGCACCTCTTTCATTCATAAATATTTTAGCGGTAGGTTTAGAAGTTACTTTCTTAAGCATGTAATTATTGTCATATTCTAATAGAGATGCTAAAGATTTATCCAAACATACATATGCATTGGCGGCAGTTATAAAACCATCTTTTGTAGGTAAGTATTCACCATTTTTTATTTTTGTAATAAGCTTATTATGGATTGGCAGAAATTCTGGCGAGACAACATTTTCTACTGGAATTGTTGCTAAGAATTCTTCTGTCAAATAACCAAGTGATTTGAGTATTTCTACAGAACTTTCCATGAGCCTCGCAAGTTCGTTAACTATCTGATTGTTTTCTGTGCGCTTTTCACGTAATGCCTCTCTATTTGGTGTGAGGATAAAAGGTGCATTGATGATATAACTCAAGCCCGTATTCTGCCTAGTAGGAAAATAACACCACGCATATTTAAAGAAATGCTCAAAATCGTTAGTTGCTGTAACTTTATCATTCTTTCCGATGACAAATGCTAGATTTATTGGCAGTGTATGACTAATACCCTTTTGATCTACTATAGGAACTTTTCTGTCCAAGCTTAGAAGTACATCTTGGTTTAATCTTATTTTAAAAACCTCAACATCTGACACAACTGAATTTTTTATCTTGTCTTTTTTTCTTGTAAATTCTCTTGTTTGTCCATTATTGATTATAGCAACATTTTCCAACGTCCTTAGAAATAAAAGAGGATTATCCATTTTTGAAAGTTTCTCAGAAATCTCAAAATAAACTTCTTCTTTTTTTTGTTCAATCTTATCAAATGGCAACCAAGTCAAAGTTGTTTCTCCAGCCCTAAATGCTGAAGGATTTGCAACAATTTCCTCGGGAACCATGTAATCAACGATTTTAAAATTAAATGGAGGATTATAAATATGTGGGGCGTTGGTATACTGGAATACAGATTTAAAACCAATACCAAATTTACCAATCTTGTTTTCGATATCCTCTCGCTTACTTGAAAGCGAAAAAGTTGTTATTGCATTAATATGCCCGGCAATAACCCCAGTTTGACGTTCGACGTTCGGGTCACTCAATGAGAATGGTATTGTTCCATTATGTCCGAACCATATACCTTCAGGTGTAAGTTCCAAACGGGCCTTTGTAGCTAATACATCATCAGCATTTTGTAGTAGTTCAAATAAAAAGTGAGCAGATTCCCGATAGGTATCAACGATATGACTAATTATAAATTCAATTAGTTCTGTTTCTTTAAGAGCTGCATATATTGCTCTACGTTTTTTGGTTAATTCAGGAAACCAGTAAGTGTCTTGCATGAGAGTTTTAGTTAAAAAAGTTTCATCAGCAATCTGCAAAAAGAATGTGTAAGTTCAAAATAATCGCTTAACAGCACATTAATATATTTGTGATTAATTAGTAGGATTAAGCATATTGATTGTAGGAATAAAATGAAATCGCATTAATTTGGCTATCATCTAAACATCCGCTAAACGCATTGTTCATAACAACTAACCATGTTACCACTTTTAATATTTTATAAGTGTATTTTTAAGTGAGGCAATCAAATGAAGATGCTATGAATACATATTTTATAATCGGAATTTTAATAGTGCTCTTTGGAATATACTTGCACTACTGGATTAATCGAAGAAGATTTAATAGAAGAAGCTTAAATGGACTAGAGCGTTTTTCTAGTTATGAAAAATTAGTCGCTACCCGATCTGTTGAGGGACTTTGTAAACTGCTTGCTTATGCGTTTATTTTGGTTGGACTGTTTTTAGTCATTAATAACTGGTGAACGATATTTTCTTTAAATTAGAATAGAATTTATCTAGGGAGAAATAAAAACTGTTTAGAAAATGAAAAAAATTAAAGCTCAAATCCTCTCCTTCCTCAAGGAAATTTATAGCGTTTGGTTTCCATGGCTCGACATCGTCATACTGGCGTTTATCTATTTCTTTTTATGGGGAGAGCACATTAATCCGTACAGACATTATCAATTAATAAAGCATGGGGAAGTTGCACTTGGAAAAATTTCTGGGGAGTCTGGTCTTTACGAGTATTCAGACCACCCAAGAATGCGGAACTTTGACTATACCTTTGCGCTACCAAATGGCAAAATAATCAAGTCAAGTTCGCATACTTTTACGCTAGATAAAAAAGATTGGAAGAAACCAACTTACCCCGTGATTGCTAAAATATCCTATCTTCCGTATCAACCAGAGATTAACTGGATAAAGTCAGACCTTTCTGATAACCTTGGAGATTTCTTTTATAGAAATTTAATATTTGGAACGTCATTTATTGCAA
This sequence comes from Pedobacter sp. GW456-11-11-14-TSB4, assembly GCF_059424425.1. NCBI lineage: Bacteria > Pseudomonadati > Bacteroidota > Sphingobacteriia > Sphingobacteriales > Sphingobacteriaceae > Pedobacter > Pedobacter sp. GW456-11-11-14-TSB4. Next base: position 993,300 of record NZ_JBWKZK010000002.1, on the reverse strand, counting down.
TGACATACCTGATAGCAATGATTGTGTTCAGATTAAGTATACTCCATTATCGAGAAGAAAAGCGGATCAAAAAATTGGCTAAGCAGGGACGTATTTTAATTGAATTGCCAAAGGAGATGTTGAATTAGCAATAGAATTTAAATTACCCAAATTACTGCAATTCTATTTGTCTTTAAATTTCTCGACATAATCTTCAAGCACTTTAAGGTTTTCTGGAGATACAGAACCAATACCAGGCAACAGCATTTTAACTATACTAGCCAACTCCTTTATTTCGACGTTCTTATCTGATAATGCTTGCTGATATCCCACCACATATCCCTTAGCGGCAATTTTACGTTCATTATTTTCGACATAAGTTGTATCTGCATACTGAGTTGCAAATTCAATCACTTTATCTTCTAGTCTTTTATTTGGAGCTTCCATAATTTATATAATATTGTAAAAATATTGAATAATATTCAATATAATGAGTTTAGTAAATTGAAATATTTATCAGGATGATTAAATATTGATAAAGGTATAAAGGATGATAAATTCAAATTTACGGTTTCCCGTAATCTTCATAAATTTAAAATCAATAAGCCTTTGATTTAGGAATTTCCTGTAGATTTAATATCTAATGTTTTAACTATGATAGAAATATACAGATCAGAAGTGTTGAACTTCTACGAAAAAAAAAAGCATTAGGTAAGCTCTCAACTAACCTAATGATACCTACCTGTGCCAACCTCCGCAACGAGTTTCGATTACTGTACAATGCCGGATGCGACAATGGAGATAAGCGGGTAATAAGAGAATTTCTTCAATTACCTTTTGATAAAGAACTTACAGATTTAGCAGTTAAGAAATGTGACGTCGATAAATTTAAGCCGCTTTGCAACTTCATAAACAGGAACCTCAAAACTCATGAAAGAAACTTTGAGCTTCTTGCATGGCTTGTCAATTTCCCAAAACGTCCATATTCAAAATACTGGCGCATCACAAACGGCAAACCAGATTTACTTTCAGAATTATCAATCACAACCAAGGGCGTTGTTGAGGAGAGTTTAGAAGAAGATTTTCACCATCGAAAAAATGCATTAATTGCAAAAAATGCCAAAATTAATTCTGGAAACGCCAAACAAGATTTTTGGGTAGAGACTGAAGAACCAAGATTGGACAATTATACATCAAACAATAATGATGATTTCGCAAAAAGAGAGATAACGCTAGAATATCCCTCTGGCGTAAAACTATCAGTAGATGCAACTGACATCTCTTTAATTGAAAAATTGGTTAAACTTTGGTAGCATATTGTCGTAATGGGACGTAATGAAATAATGAGGCTATCTTGAATTGTGTGCACTTCCCAAAATCCAGACCAGTTAAAAGTAGAATTCTAGACCGAGCGCAGCGAGGCTATTAGAAAAACTATTAATTTTAATTGGTAATATGAAAAGAATCAAGTTTACGGAATCCCAGATTGTAAAAGCAATCAAGGAACATGAGAGCGGCAAAAACGTGCATGATCTCTGCAGAGAGTTAGGAATTAGCACTGCAGCCTTTTACAAATGGCGCCAAAGGTATGGCGGAATGGAAGTCAAAGAACTATCGAAATTAAAGGCGCTGGAAGAAGAAAATGCACGTTTAAAGAAAATGTATGCGAATCTTAGCCTCGTGCATGAAGTTTTCAAGGAGGCTGTAGAAAAAAAGCTTTAACGCCTGACGAGAAAAGGGATTTAGTTGATGAAATGGTAAAAAGGATAAGCCATCGTCAGGCCTGTAAATGCGTTGGATTGAACCGAAGCAAACATTATTATCAACATAAACGACGGGATGATAGTGAAGTAGTTGATGCACTTTCACTTCTTGTTGAAAAGCACGTCTCCATAGGCTTCTGGCAGTGTTACTACCGATTGCGTCGAAAAGGGCTTAAATGGAACCATAAAAAGATTTATAGGATTTATACCTCAATGAGGCTTAATATCCGCCGCAGGGCAAAGAAGAGGCTGCCAGAAAGAGTCAAAAAACCCTTATTCGTGCCAGAAACGGTAAATGAGGTATGGTCCATGGATTTTATGAGTGATGCGCTTTGGAATGGAAGGAAATTTAGGTTGTTGAACATCGCTGATGATTATAACAGAGAGATGCTTATTATGGAGATAGATTATTCACTTCCAGCATTGCGAGTTATAAGAGCCTTGGATGAGCTAAAACAATATAGGGAGCTTCCAAAAAAAATAAGAATGGATAATGGGCCGGAGTTTATCTCGCATAAGTTGGATGAATGGGCAAAGGAAAACAAGGTTGAACTAGTTTTTATCCAGCCAGGAGAGCCAACACAGAACGCATATATTGAAAGATTGAATGGAAGCATCAGAAGAGAATTGTTAAATGCCTACATATTTCACTCCCTGGATGATGTAAGGGAGAAAGTGGAGGAATGGATGGTGGATTACAATTACCATCGACCACACCAGGCATTGAACTTCAAATCTCCTGTAGATTTATTGCAGGAAATTTGAGGACAAAATTATACTTTTGAATGGTCTGAAAAACAGGGGAGCTTACAATTGGAGTATGGCCTCATTATATTAATTTCTTGTAAATAGATCCTTTCCTACATGTACATAACTAATCCAAAATAGGATTTTGTTTAATTGGCAGCTTGGCAAAACGTATAATTTCAATTGAAGGGAAATCGAAATCTAACACAACTTTGCCTTCTATAAGGTAACAACCTGCTCCTCTGAAAGGGTATGTAGGTGTAGAATTTGGGAAATGAGTGGTATCAAAAAAGTTTCCTTGAGGATCTAAAAATGTCCCGAACCACATTTTTTTCTTATTCTTGGTAATTACGGTTTTTTCGGTAACATATAGGCCTACAATCCTGATGGTCTTCCCTACCGAACTCATTAATTGGCTTGCCGTAAAATCGCCGCGGTAATCTGTTTTCAATAAATCGAACATAGATAAAGACAATGGAAATCCTAATAATTCCAGTTCATGGTAAGCGTTTTCTAAGGTGGTATTAACTAGTTCTGGCATGGAATAATCCTTATGCTCTATGGCAAAAAGTTCAGCGTGTTTATTTGGCCGTACCTTTGAACCAAAAAGTAAATGTACTTCCCAAAGCATTTCCTTTTTGCTTTTTTTAGTAAAACGTAATGCTCCTACTCTGATTAGGATAATGCATTGCTCCAATGAAATTTCGCTACGTTTCACAAAATCTTCCAAAGAAACAAAAACGCCATTTAGCTTCCGTTCCTCAGTGATGACCTCTATATACTTTCCCTCGAAACCCTGAATACCTATAAACCCTAAATAACAGTCATCACCATAGATTGCTACTACACCAAAACTATTATTTACACATGGTAAATAAACGTTAGCACCAGCTTGTTGAAGTTCATGCACATATAACGATCTTGAATAGAAACCGCCATAATTATTAAGCACAGCTACCATAAACTCTTTCGGATAGTAGGTTTTTAAAAATAGGCTCTGATAACTCTCAACAGCGAAACTTGCGGAATGTGCCTTTGAAAAACTATAACCAGCAAAAGACGATACTTGACGCCAAACTTCCTTAGTGGTTTCTTCTGGTCGGCCAAGCAATGCTGCTCCTTCATGAAATTTAATAACCAGCCTATCGAATTCAGCACTCGAACGATACTTTCCACTCATCCCTCTTCGAAGGATGTCGGCATCTGTTCCGTCCATCCCAGCATAATGTATGCAGATTTTGATTACATCTTCTTGGTAAACCATCACGCCATAGGTTTCGCTCAACTTCTCTTCCATTATTGGATGCAGATAATTTACACCGCTAGGATGATGCGCATTTTGGATATAGGTTTTCATCATTCCAGAACTAGCTACCCCTGGTCTGATGATGGAACTTGCCGCAACCAATGTTAAATAATTGTCGCAGGTAAGTTTAGTCAGCAATTGTCGCATTGCCGGAGATTCAATGTAAAAACAGCCAATGGTGTTCCCTGTTTTCAGCCTGTCATTTAAGTTCTCATCTTTAATCAGCTCTTTTACCTTATGAACATCTACCTTGCGCTGCTGATTAATCTCAATCAGCCGAACGGCCTCTTTAATGTGACCAATACCTCGTTGTGAAAGAATATCATATTTATCAAAACCAATCTTCTCTGCTTCGTACATATCCCATTGTACCGTCGGCATTCCTTTTGGTGGTAAATCCAATGCAGTGTAATAAGTAATCGGTTCTTCCGAGATCAATACCCCGCCTGCATGAATACTTCGCTGGTTTGGCATATTCTGCATCAGGTTATAAATGGCAGTGATTTTTTTAAAAGTTGCATTATCACGATTGATAGATGCTCGTGACGGGTCGGTAAAACCGTCAATCTCGGATTTGGGTAACCCCATTACTTTACTAATTTCGCGAATTACAGAACGATCTTTAAATGTTGACATGGTTCCCAACAACGCGGTATGCTCTCGTCCGTACCTCTTAAATATATAATCCTGTACATCTTCTCGCTCATCCCAAGAAAAGTCAAGGTCAAAATCTGGCGGAGAAGTTCGCTCTGCATTTAAAAATCGTTCAAAGTAAAGGTCCAATTCAATCGGGTCAACATCTGTTATGCCCAAACAATAGGCTACTGTAGAATTTGCACCAGAGCCCCTACCCACGTGGTAATAGCCCTGATCTTTTGCATACCTGATGATATCCCAAGTAATTAGAAAGTACGCACAGAAGTCAAGATCGACAATTACCTTGAGTTCAATTTTAACCTTTTTTAAGGCTTCAGCATTTTTGCTGCCATAGCGATAAATTGTACCTTTCGACGCAAGTTTCTCTAGTAATGCCTTATCATCTTTCTTTGAACCGGTAAATGTTTTGCGGTTTAGATTAATCCTTCCTAAAGGATAATCCATTACGCAATCATTCATCATGGAGCGGGTATTATCCAAGATAAAACTGTGCTTGCTAAACTTAGACTCCATATCGCCAGCCTTAAGAAACATATCGGTTGACCGGCATTTGTCCATCGGCTCTACCATCGTGAGTAAGGTATTCATATCAATTCCCCGCAAATATTCGTGCAGTCTGTATTCGATTTTATCAGCAACAAAAACGGGTTGCAAAGCCACCAACTTAGTTCGTATTAACGAGATATCTACATTGAATAATTCGTGTAACTGCGAAAAATGGATGCCCAGATACTCATTGGAACGAAGCTTACTTTCGTAACCAAACGGATAAACGACATTTGCGTTTAGAAAGGCTGGAGCAACATCTGGTAAATCTAATTGCTCCAAATTATGGTAGGTTAGAAAATCATTAAGTTCTTTCATGCCCTCTTTGTTTCGGGCTATCCCTATAAATAACAATTGCTTATTTCTTCGGAACTCTATACCAGCAATGGGCTTTATATTTTTGGCACTGCATTCACGAAAAAACTCCATTACGCCAGTTGAATTGTTAATATCTGTAAGCACCAACTGTGTAATACCATATCCAATAGCCTCCGAAACAATCTTTTCGATTGACATAGTGCCATACCGCAAACTATATTGTGAGTGGACATTGATGTACATGGTATTAGATATCGAGGTTTAATGTAGAAGCTAAAGAAATGGAACCAACTCCAAACCGCTTTCTAATCTTGTCCATTGCTTGGCAAAGCGAATAGGCTTCCTTAGAAGAGGAATACATATCCATTTGCTCAAAACCAGAAACAAGGTGTGAAAAACGAACCCCTACCAATCGTAAAAGCATTCTCTTTGAATAAAGGGATTTGAAGAGTTCCTTAGTTTTGGTTAGTAAAACCTGATCTAAGGACGTGTAAGGAATCATGGCTTGTTTTGTTACCGTTTCAAAATTGGAATAGCGTATGGTCACGGTTACGCAGGCAGTTAATTTCTGTTTCTCACGCAGTTCAAAACCTAAGTCCATAACCATTGCAGCGAATAATTGATTGATGGCTTCCACATCAATCGTATCTGCTTTAAATGTACTTTGCGTACCGATGCTTTTTTGTTCGGTGTAAGGGATAACAGGTGAATTATCTATTCCCTTTGCTTTGTTTAAAAGTACCAATCCGTTTTTACCTAATACAGAAACCATCATATCAGGATGAACTTGCGAAAGATTGATAATCTTCTTGATACCCATATCTGATAATTTTACAAAGGTCTTTTCGCCCAAGCCCGGTATTTTTTTTATTGATAATGGATTTAAAAACGGGAGTACGTTAGTCTGCTCTATATTCAATTCCCCATTTGGCTTGCACTCATTGGTCGCCATTTTAGAAACCGTTTTATTAACAGATAATCCAAAAGAAATTGGTAGGCCAGTTTCCTTTATAACTAACGACCTTAATTCATGTGCATATTTCATTACACCATGAAAACGGTCCATGCCCGTCATATCAATATAGTGTTCGTCTATACTCGCTTTTTCAATCAGCGGCACTCGTTCACGAAGAATGTCTGTAATTTCGAGTGAAGCTTTTGAATATTCATCCATATTCCCGCGAACAAAAATAGCTTGTGGACATAAAAGTTTTGCCATTCGGGATGGCATTGCAGAATGTACCCCATATTTACGAGCCTCATAACTGCATGAAGCAACCACCCCACGGTCTGCAGTACCGCCAATAATAACGGGCTTACCAATCAGAGATGGATCTTTCCTGACCTCCACGGACACGAAAAAAGCATCTTGATCCATGTGGATGATGTGCTTTGAAGTATTCATAAATTAGAATGAACAACAAAGCTAGCGAAGGATTTTGGTAAAACAAGAATAATTACTAACAATATTAGTAATAAAGAAATAAAAAACTATTGTAATTAGCTAAAACTCTATAAAATATCTTCACTATTGAACTAAAATGTGGTTATTGCATTTTCTTAATACTTATTGAGTAATGTAAATGCAGTTAATTTTGGAATTCGATCATTGGCAATATTTTTGTACGCTGATTGTTTAATAAGGATGCAAAGGATCAACGTAAATGGGTTTTTGATAGGACGACTAAATACTGGTATAGCCCCAATGAATTTATAAAAGATACAACGGTGTTTGTTCCAATTCACAAATACAAGCCGAATTATTCTAATTGGGAAATACTTGATCCAAGAGATTATATATATGTTAGACGCGCGAAAGTAAATGAGCTTTTAAAGGAAATTGAAATAATGGAAAAAAGAATGTGGCAATATTATAATTTGGTGCCTAAGAAATAAAATTACAGCTTATATTTTAATAGATTTAGCAATTTCACAAAAAGAGAATTCAGGCTTTTTTCCTATATTCAATTGAATTTTCATTATGGCTAAGAATTTTATAGAAGTGCTTGACGACCTTCCAGCGGAACAAAAGCAACCATTTATTGACCACTTTGTACAAACTATGCTAGGGAAACCTACATCTCCGCTTATCCAAATAACCAGTAAAACCATTTCTAACGATGCCAGCCTAGACGAAAGAATAAGACTGACAGCAGAAATTTATGGGATTGATCCGCTGAGAATTGACAGAGAAGAATTTCTTTTAGGTGAGCAACAAATTGCAGAATCCAAAATTCAGGTAAAAGAAATTATTAAGGACTATTTCGGTAAGGAAAACAGCACTGGCCAAAAAAGTAAAGACGATGAACTGATAAGTTTAGGAAAATTCTTGTACACCACGCAACTGAAATTTGATATCACACCAACAGAAATTCCAGACTTTATCCTAAAATCTACTGAAGTTATTATAGGATTAGAACACACAAGACTGGAAGTTGGCAAGGATAAAGCATACATTGCTGAGATCTGGAAGAAATATCTAAATAGTACCCTATCAATCCTCTTAACTAGCTCACCTAAGCTGAATGGTGTCATCAATCTAACCTTGGATACAGATTACAAGTTATATGATGGTAAATCTCTCAGGGATTTCAATGATAAATCTATTAAAGCCAACACAGCAAAAATAGTTACCGAATTAGCGGATTTTATGGCTTCTGCAATCGAAGGCAAGGCTTTAGTTACCCCTAAACATGTCAAGGCATTTAGCTATCAGCCTTCCAATGAACCACTATCAATAAAATACAACCAAGATTACTTTGTTAGAAATGATTTTACAAAGATGGTTCTTGCTGGGATTGAAAAAAAGAAAAAGAGGTTACCAGCATATAAAGCAAATGCTAATATTAATGAGTGTTGGTTGTTATTGGTATTTGGCGATGCAAATTTGTCTTCTGGCTTTAAAGTTAATGAGCATTCGCTTACCTCGCCAGTAAATAGTGACTTTGACAGAGTTTTTCTTCTAAATGGTTTTAACCAGGCTTGCTTTGAGTTGGAAAAAGGTACTTCTAACTTGAAGTATATTGCGAAAAAGCAATTCGTGGAGTTAAAAATTAAACCTCTCAATACCTAATATGTCTGATGAACCACTCATAATACTCCGAAAGTCAATTAGACAGAATATTAAGACCGTGATGGATTTTATTGATCATAATTACATTAGGCGAGAAAGTGACAAGGCAGTAAAACCAGAAAGTCCTATTTGTATGTTTTGCGGTTCCATTGAGCCCATCACAAAAGAACATATATTACCGCGATGGACTTTTCAGAATGATACAGAACGTTTTTTTAATATTACCCTAAACGGTCAGAGCCAAACTTATAATAAGTCAACAATTCCAGCCTGCCAAAGATGCAATTCCGTTTTGCTAAATTATTTAGAGCGAAAAATACAAACCTTATTTGGCGCCTTCGACCCAGAGAACATTTCATTTAATAATCAAGAATTGCAAAATATAATCCTTTGGCTGGAGATCATCGACTATAAATTTCACATAATGAATATTAACAAGCGCTTTTTGAGCCCAAAAAATGCAGTTCACATTCCGTATTTAAAAGATTTCCCTATTTATATGCCACTCCCAAATAAAGATTATTCACCAAGTAAAGTGTTAACAGAAATTAGAAAAACACTGTATCGTTTAAGCGTTAAAGACAAGTTGGGATCTCTGAATTCTCTAGTGATATTTAAGACGAGCAATAAATCAGATTACTTTTTTCATACCTTAAACGATTTTATCTTCCTCGAACTAGCCAAATATAGTATTGCCGTATTTTACTTTTATAACAGGACTTTTAAAAATAATGAAGCCGCATATAAAGCAGCTTTGAAAATAGTTAAAGAAGTGTACTAAGTCAATCCACCAATACTATTTTAATATTATCTTTCGAGTAACACTGTCAAATCTGTAATTCACTAGTGTTCCCATTATTAAAAGATTTATAGCTTCATCAATTATTAGCAAAGGTACTACAAACCATTCTCTAACACCCCCCTGTTTATCTTTTAAATGGATAGACAGGGGCGTTTTTGGCCGCCTCTAAGTGCTGAATAAGTGATTTTTAAGGCAGAACGAATCTAATTGAAAAATAGATTGTAGAATTACAATTTATTTTTCAATAAAACTTGTTTTGAACCTAGACATAGCTTAACTTTACAATTGTAATTCTACAATTAAATTTTTCATGCCAAGAAATAATAACAGTTTTAACGTTGACGATCTCTTGAATACGCTATTTCCAACAGAGAATTTAGCAGACCTCTTCAGTAAAAGACTTAAGGAATTGGACATACCTCCGACTAAAGCATTAGAGGTGTTGGATATGGAATATCGAGCATTGAATGGAATTCTGTATGGCACAAGTAAGCTTGTTGATGTTGTAAACTTTATCAAAATTGCGAATTTCCTGAAATTGCCAAAAGATAGAGTGATCAGCTTATACTTCAATTCACTTGATAAAAACTATCCAAAAGACAAAATCGATTTTATAAACGAAAATTTTGATTTGGCAACATTGAAGCGGGCGGGCTTTATCAATGATATAACTGATTACAGACAAATTGAAGAAAAAATTAATACACATTTCGGATTCAAGTCGATTTTCGAATATAAACTACCTTCAAGAGATGTAGCTTTTAGTGCTGGAGTAATTCAGCCTAAGAATATTTATAGTCGAGGTTTCTGGATCAATTCGGCTATTGAAGCATTTAACGAAATAAATAATCCATATCCCTATAATCAGGATGCCTTAATCAAATATATTCCAGAAATTAGATGGCAGTCAGTCAATATTGAAAAGGGTTTAATTAACGTAATTAGCAACCTATATAGATTAGGCTTGACAGTATTTTATCAATCTTCATTACCTGCACTACATTTAAGGGGCGCTACGCTTTCGATTAGCGAAAAACCATGTATTGTACTTACTGATTACAGGGGTTTTTATACTACCCTATGGCATACACTCTGCCATGAAATATCACATGTTTTATTTGACTTTGGGCAGATTAAACAGAATGGATACCACATATCAAATGAAGAACTTCAAGATTTAGCAGTATCTGAAAAGGAAAAAGAAGCTGATCATTTTGCACGAGAATTTCTCTTCGCTACAGAGAAGTCGCAAGCAGTAAGGCCACACATTTCGAATTCTAAGTTTATTGAAAAGTATGCCCTAGAGAATAATGTACATCCAAGTTTTATATACACCTATTATGCCTTTGATAGTGGAAAAGACGATGAAAAAGCTTGGATTAAAGCAAAAAAGAAAAATCCGGAATTTAAAGAGTTTTTAGAGAAAATTGAAAATCCATGGTTAAGTTCAAAGCCAATTGCGGAACATGTTAAGTTTTTAAAAGAAAGCAGTATTTATAGCTAATTATATGAAATCAAAAGAGGAGAAAGATCAGAAAAAAGAAATCAATCTTTTAATTAAGGAACAAGAGATTGCTAACAGGCAAGCTATTTTAAATTTTGTAACCAAACAAGCAGATGAAAAAGCTAAAGTTGATTATGATGCAAAACTTGTCAGAGAAAAAATAGAGTTTCAGTTGATTAATGGTAGGATAACCTCTATTTATGAGGAGAAACTAGCTCAAAAACGGATGCTTGCTGAATACCCTCAGGATCATGAACCTAAATTCGCTGAATTCTTCCCTGCACTAGGGAGATTGTTAAGTTGGACCGAAGAACAGCAAAAGGCATATAGAAAACCACAGATAGCACCAGATACCATAAATGAATTAATCTATGACCGTTTCCCAAAAGATGTAAGAGAATACATTCATGCAAAGAATCCGTATATCAAATATTGTGTTAGAGAACATAAGAATTATAGATTTTTAGGAGATGATGGTATATTATTGCTTGAACAATATATTTATGACGCCATTGTACTAATGCGGGAATGTACAACTTATTATGAATTTAGAATTAAACATTCAAGCAAGTATAACAGTAGTTTCCAACAGCAATTATTTGTTTTATAATGTTATTGAATCATTTTAAACCAAAGCCTTATTTATAAAATCTTCCATAGTAGACACATGTTCCATTTTAATATTTGAACCATCACTAGCTAGCTCCCTAAAATGCGCTTTACCGCATTCAATTTTCCCTTGCTCAGTTGGTCTTAAAAACTCATATCCCATAGCCCCTTTACTTTCCAGTATAAAGTATAACCTTTCTTTACCATCTACATCAATTAAAACAGCCCAGTCAGGGTTATACATACCTAAAGGTGTATCTATCTTAAACCATGATGGTAATTTAGCATAAACCTTAATATTGGTATTCCTTTCAAATTCCGATGTTAACTCTGATTCTACACCACTATCATATACCACATATTCATAAGGGGATTTGCTACTGGAGCGCATATTTGATTTTAAATAGCCAGTTAACTGTTCGTTTTCAAATAGTTCTTGACTATAAACTTCATTTTCTCCGATTTTTGAGTACACAATACCATCAACAATGTGTAAGCGCATTTGAGCATTAATGATATCTATGCAACCCTCAATAAACTTCTGTGGATTTACCTTGAAATACTTTAGACTTAAGCAACCTTTTAAAATTTCTACTATTGATTTTCTTGTTAGCTGGGTTTCATTTTGCAGATAACTTACAATATCGGGTAGTGTAGAAACATCCTGATTAATTATGCCATAATCTGTTTTGGGCTCTTCTGCCAATAAACCTCCATGGTCAATCTTAACAAGTGCTTTTTCGTAAGTGAGCTTGCCTCGGTTAACTGTTATTTCATTAATTTGTTTTTGACAAGCTTTAATTAAGCTTTCAGAATCAAATTCTACAGCATAAGTGGTTTTATATTTAATTTTATCCCATAGTTCTTTGAACTCGGGACTTAATAAAACCTGCTTATTTACTCTAATAGTTTGTTTTTCATCGTTTCGCTTAATTTCTAATTTGCCAGCAGTTTGTTTTAGTGTCGAGATGATTTGAGCTTTTACATGCTCTGCTAGATCTTCTGGCAAATCAACATTGTTTGAAATTAAATCTGCTTTTAATAAATCTTGAACTTTACCTTTTGGATTTACATAGCCTTTTAGCATTAAGAAATCAAACAATTTTTCTGATGCTTGTTGGCCAAAAAACACGGGCTCTGAACCCTCCATTGCGACCGTTATATTGTTAAAGCTATGAGGTTGAAGTAAGCCGAAAACAATACCTGTTTCTTTCTCCATTTCCTTTTGTAGGTTATCTACAAACTCTTCATAACTCTCGCTCGCCATTACTGTAAGTGTATTCACATCGAAACCTTTAACTCTATCACCATCTTGATTTACAGCTAGACGTAATCCTCTTCCAATTTCCTGTCTTCTTCGAATTTCTGAACTTCCAGCCTCCTTTAATGTACAAATTTGAAATACATTTGGATTATCCCAGCCCTCTTTTAAGGCAGAGTGAGAAAAAATAAATCGAAGTTTGGAATCGAAACTCAACAACTTTTCCTTATCCCGCATAATCAAATTATAAGTGCTTTCATCTGCCGAAACGGTGCCACTTGTATCTTTGAAGTATTCGAATTTCTCTTTCTTGTTACTAGCTTTTGCTTTTTTATCAATAGAGAAATAACCATCATGAATGTCGTTAACCTCATTCTGAGCATCTTTTAACTCATTGAAAAGTGAGTGGTATTTCGGTTTTTTTATGGTTTTCACATACTCTTCTTCGAACATTACTGCATAGTCGCCATTCTTTTTATTTCCATCTTCATCATATTGACGGTAATGTTTTACGGCATCGATAAAAAACAGGCTTAAAACTTTAATGCCTTTAGGATTAAGTACAAGTTCTTTATCTAAATGCTCCTCAATGGTTTTGCGTATCATCATTCGCTTTATTAAACCATCATCCACAGAGCCAATAATTTCTCCTAATTTGAGGATTGTTCCGTTAAGGAACTCCACATATTCATTTCCAGCCTGTGTGTAAATGTCATTTACAAAATAGCCCTCGTAATCTTGTATTTTAGTGGTTTGCAGTAAATCATCATTCTTTTTCAGTTCAACGGTTTTTGGTTTGATATCTCCATTTATGAGAACATTAACCTCCATCTTGGCTGAGATACCTTTTTTATTTTGAACAGATAACAACTTAATATAAGCCCCACTACTCGCTCCTCCATCTACTTTTACCGATGCTACTTCTATTTGCTTAACCAATTGCTTATTGTAAGCATCTATAGCATCCAGCTTATACATTTGGTTTGGTTTATCATCTGTTTTATGCGTTGCGGAATACCTTAAAATGGCCAACGGCTTTAAGTTTTTAACCGCTTTTTTTCTGATAGGTGTGCTTAATGTGGTTTGTGGCTCATCAATAATTACTACTGGTTTCGCATCTTGAATTAATTGTAATGGTTTATAGCCCAATTTATCATTGTAGCGATGAATGATATTTACTGTTTTGCTTGCATCACTTTCATTTTCGAAACTCTTACTAAAAGCATCAATATTGATAACCATAATTTGCAACTGGTCGTTTGTAGCAAAATCTCTAATGTCATTTAATCTCGAACTATCATATATAAAATATTTATACGGTATATTGTTATAGTGCTCTGCAAAGTGCGATGCTGTAATCTGTAAACTCTTAAATACACCCTCTTTAATAGGAATTGATGGTACAACAATAATGAATTTGGTAAAACCATATTTGCGGTTCATTTCCATCATAGTACGTAAGTACACATAAGTTTTACCAGTGCCAGTTTCCATTTCAATAGAAAAATCTAAATGACTTCTATCAATTTCATTTGCTAATGATGGTTTTAAGCCATTACGTAACTGAATATTTTGTACATTCTCTACTATTTGCCCCTCCGTTAAAGCTAACTTATTGGCGTAACCAATTTGATTGAATTCTAAGTTTTTCTGTTGCGCCAGAAAGGCTGGAGAATAAACCGTAAAATTAGAATTGCAGATTTCCTGTCCCTTAAATATATCAACTATAGCATTAATAGCATCTTGCTGATAATCTAATTCTCCTTCAAATTTTATCTTCATTTTATATGCTATTTACTTCGGTTATGCCGTAGCGTTTTAAAATTTGGATGGAGTTTGTTTTATCTACATCACTAAAGCCGTTATCTTTAAATATTACTTTGCAGGTTACTGGTGCTAGCTCTTCTTTCCATTTACCAATGCCCTCTGCAACGTTTGTGGTTGTACCATCTGCCAAGCAAATAAATAATGCACCTGCACCAACACTATACACCGTTTTATCTGCAATAATTTTGGTGGCAATTGGCAAGGTTAAGTTTAATCCATTTTTCAACAGAATTTCGTACAAAACATCATCTTCTGTACGCTCTGCTTTAATATTATCTGCTGAGTTAAATAAGTTCTGCTCAAAGTTTTCTACACTTCCATCCCAAGCATTTATATTGCTACTATCTAGTTTAAAAGCTTTAAAACCAATATCAAGTACATAATCATTTGTAGCAAATAAATCTTCTTTTTTGGTTTGTTTAATTAATTCGCCACTTCGTCTGATACGTTCTTTTGTAACATCTGAAATCGTTTTGTACCCTCCTTTAAACGCTTCTGATTCTTTCCAAATTCCTTTGTCGTTTTTATGCCTTGTCGGCTCATCAAGTTGAACAGAAATCCATTTTCTATCAATCTTATCTTCCGAATTCAGTCTCATCACAGCGTGTGAAGTAGTACCAGAACCAGCGAAAAAATCTAAGACTATTTCTTTGCTTTTAAATTGTACAGAGTCAATTAAGGTATCCAATAAGTCTAATGGTTTTGGATATGAAAAGTAACTTTTACCATCGAATATTTTCTCTACTTCTATGCCACCATTACTTTTAGTTGAAAGTATTGAACGTAGTAAAAACCTATCCGCCTCATCTAAAAAATTAATAGAACTTGTTTGTGTTTTTTCATCTTTAGCAAACCAAATTCGTCCACAAACATAACTTCCATCTGGTAACATTTTGATGTCGGAATATTCTCCATTTATCCTTTTGCTTGCGAGGTCAAAAGTTTCCTCTTTCCATCTCCAGCCTCTATCGGGCACCTTTACTGCTTTTTTAGTGGCAGGATGAATTATATCATATCTTGGCCCATAAGTATCAGAATTTGGCCAACTCATATTAATTTTACCCCATAATCTATAATCATCGCTTAATGAATTATATAGTGTTATGCCACGGTCGTAACCTTTTCTTTTATATAATTTTTTTATTTCTTTTTCAGCCTCTTGCAATGGAATTCCATCACTTTTTAATTTTTGAAGTAATTCATCAATCTCTACTAACCCATCTTTTTTCATCAAGAATTCATGTGGCACCTTGGAATCTTTAACGTACATTAAAATGTATTCATGAATATTACCAATGCCCTTATCATTTTTTGGAATTCTTTTATTCCACGTTATGCACTCAATAAAATTTTCTTCTCCAAAAACTTCATCGCAAACTTTACGTAAATTTTGAATTTCATTATCATCTATACTGATAAAGATAACCCCATCTTCTTTTAACAGATTTCGAGCCAACTTTAACCTCGGATAAATCATATTTAACCAATTACTATGATAGCGCCCATCGGTCTCACTATTGGTACTTAACTTTTTTCCCTCTTCATCCGTTTGCCCTGTTAAAGCCAAATAATTACCTAAGTTATCTGCATAATTATCCTTGTAAACAAAGTCTTTACCTGTGTTATACGGTGGGTCTATGTAAATCATTTTAATTTGGTTGGCATAGCTTTTTTGCAAAAGTTTTAAAACCTCCAAATTATCGCCCTCAATAAAAATGTTTTCTGTGGTATCCCAATCCTTGCTTTCGGCTTTGTTTGGTCGCAAGGTGGCTGTGCTTGGTTTATTGGCTTCTTGCCTTGCCATTGCTTTACCTGCCCAAGTAAAGCGATAATATTCCTCATTGGTTTCCACATAATCGCCCAATAATGCTTTCAACTCTTCTACATCCAGTTTTCCCTCTTTTACAATAGTTGGAAACAGTGCTTTCAGCTTTTCAATATTTTCGTTAACCACATTTAAACTTTGGCTATCGGGATGTTGGGCGGTAATTTTCTCCATCATTATTCGGCTACGATTTGTAATTCCAATTGCGCCATTTCTGAACGCTTATTCTGTATTTGCAGATTTAAATTAACCTGCTTATTTAATTGTTTTTCTTTTTTTGCCGTATTAGTCAAGTTTTCAATCTCTTGTTGTAGTTTGGCAATTTTATCTAACAAAAGCATATCATGCTGAGTTCTACTTTTTGTTCGAACTGTAAATGTACTGTTTAGGTAACTGGCTTGCAACGCAAAAATACGCTCTGTATAACTGTTATAAAGTTCATATAGATTTGATTTTCTTAAACCACTAAATGCTAGGCTATTTAAAAAATCTTGCTGTAATGCTGTTCTATCGTGTATAGGAATTATTGCTGTAAAATGTCGTTGGGCTATAATTCTTTTGTTGATATCTTTTTGATTTATTCGTTTCTCAAAAGTGCTCCAAACCATCTGCTCATCATTAAAAACACAAAGTAAAATTGCATAAGGAATATGTTTATGTATTAATTCTGCAACTCTTATGTGGTCAGTTTCGAAATTACCATTAGCAATATTTGCAATAACAATTACAATTTCATTATAACTAATGTCGTCTGCTGAATATAAATTGATATTTGTATTTTCAGGATTTAGGGAACCGAACAACTCTGTAGTTACAATTTGCTTATCCAATAGCGTTTTTTCAGCAACTGTTAAATCAAAATTACGTTTGAAAAACGCCTTTGTTATTTTTTTATTTAACAAACAACGACTTGGTAATTGCAATATACTATTCCATAAATCCATTTATTTTATAATTAAAAACGATATTAATTCGTAACGATTGGCAATAATACGATTGGTTAATTTTAATCCTCCTGGCATTGCCAAGCTATCTAAACCAACTTCATCATCTACACCATTCAAATGGGTCATCGCAATTTTAAGCAATGCGGTATAAACTTCCATGTTTTTGCCTTTATTAGTTTCTTTTTGAAAACTGTTAATCAATTCTGGCAACAGCTCTGCTTTCCCTAAACAAAGCTTCTTAAAATAATCCAAGCATCTTTTAGGATGATTTGCTGGAATAAAAATTTCTCCTTCTAAATTAATGTAACATAAGCTGAAAGGATATATCGCATTATTTGCATACGCATTCTCAACGTTCGCATTCACCTCTCGTAAACAAAAGATTACACCACTGGGTGCATCCTCAATATTGGCGTCTGTGATAGAGCAAATGGCTTTAGGAAGTGTTGCGTAATATTCCTTTTCGTGAGAGGTAAATCTATCAGCATCTATTTTAAAATCATTAAAAGTAAGGTCGGTTATACTAATACCCCCCTCAATATCTTCTAAATCCAAAACTTGGTCTTTCAGCTGATTCAACTGCCTTTTCCTATACTCTAAATCTTGATTCTGACCTGCGGTTTCATCTATGATATTATCGTCTCCGGTCGCAGATACATCAAGCATCTGCATCCTACCCTTAACTCTGCCAATTAAATCAATGTAGTTATCTAAATCTACATTTGGAAAAAAGTTAACCAATTGTATTTGGTTGTTTTTGGAACCAATTCGGTCTATTCTACCGAACCTCTGAATAATCCTTACAGGATTCCAATGTATATCATAATTAACTAGATAATCGCAATCTTGTAAATTTTGCCCTTCCGAGATACAATCTGTACAAAAAAGGACATCAATTTCACCTACACTAATTAAAGTTGAACTAGATTTTTGCTTTGATATGGGAGAGAAATTAGTTAAAATCGATATGAGGTCTGGTCTACAATCTGGAAGATTCGTTTTGTTGTAATCTCCACCTGTAACTTGTGCACTAAACAACCCTAAATCTTTATATAACCAGATAAAAAGTTGGTCGTACAAGTACTTAACTGTATCGGCAAAGGCTGAAAAAATAATTACTTTTTTATTGTTTGGATTTAGGGGGTTGTTAATTTTATCAACGATGAGTTGTTTTAGTTCACCTAACTTAGCATCTCGGTCGGCATCTATTACTTTAGTTAAGGCTAGTAGATTGAGAATTCTTTTTTCGTCATCAATTAAATCCTCCTTGCATCGTATCAAATCGATATCTTGAAGTAAAACTTTGATTTTTCCACCTACTACTAAATCTTCTAATAACTCATCATCAAAATCAATATCGTTAATATCTAAATCTTCCTCAAAAAATGCATTGCTATTTGCATGTTCAATTTTTGATAACAGTGATTGAATTTGTCGCAGAAGAGATTCTAAAGTTAAGTGGAACGAATGAACAGAACTTTCCAAGCGCTTTAACAAGTTAACCCGCATTAAGTGTATTAAACTACTCTCACGTTCAACCTGTTTAAAAACACTACCGTTAGCGGTAGTTATATCATACTTATCTTCGTAACGTTGTTTCTTATCTGCTCGAACATATGAAAGGGGAGAATAAAAGTTTAGGTTTAGCGCATTTAACTCGTTGTTTACAATATCGATAGTTGGAAAAGTACCCTGTGTATCGAAGTCGGTATATTTTGTTATCGGTTTAAGTCTTTCTGGAAACTGTCCAATATCTTTTGTGTCGTAATATTTTTGGATATGCTTTCTAGACCTAGCAATAGTTAGTAAATCTAAAATTTTAAAGTATGAGCCGTCCAAACTATCTATAAGGGAATCTCTCTGGTAATCTTCATTTTTTCGGTTTTTTAGCCAGCCGTTAAACCGTTGTTGTGCTTGCCTTAAAGTTTGGTCGATGCTCTTAATTCCATATTCCTCAAAAGCATTATCATTCTGTTCGGTAATGAATGAAATTTGATTTTTAATATCATTCATTCTGGTATTTACAGGCGTAGCAGAAAGCATCAAAACTTTTGTTTTAACACCAGCTTTAATCACATCGTCCATTAATCTTTGGTAGCGTGTAATGCTTTCCCTACGGGGAGGGTTGTTTCTAAAATTGTGTGATTCATCAATTACAATTAAATCATAATTGCCCCAGTTTACAGTACCTAAATTAATATCACCAGAAAACCCATTTTCTCTTGAAAGGTCTGTGTGATTTAATACATCAAAATTGAATCTATCTTTTGCGAGTATGTTACGAATATCATTCTGACTATAAACCATCCAGTTATCACGCAGTTTTTTTGGGCATAATAACAAAATACGATCGTTACGCATTTGGTAATATTTCATAATTGCCAAAGCCTCGAATGTTTTGCCTAAACCAACGCTATCAGCAATAATGCACCCACCAAAAGTTTCTATCTTGTCAATAGCGCCTAAAACAGCATCTTGTTGAAAATTGTAAAGCATACTCCAGATAAGGGTGTGCTTAAATCCAATTTTATTAATTCTTTGTTCAGATATCTCATCAATAGTCTTGTTCTGAAATATGTTAAACAAACTAAACTTATAAAGCTCATCTGGTGAATAAAATTGTCCTGCTTTTTTGATTTGAATAAGTAATTGAGCTTTTAAATCTTTATCGCTACTTTTCCAAGCCTGATCAAATAAGGTATAAAATTGATTGCCCACATCTTCAAAAAAGCTAGTTACGATAGGAAAATCAGATTTAACTAACCCAAGAGTTTGTAGATTTAAGTCTTGAGGAACGATTGAGAAACAATAGATTTTCTCTCCATTTTTAACAAGAATAAACTTTTGTCCACCAGCCTTTCCATGGCGGACTTCAAATTTTTCATTTACCAGATTATATACAAGTTCCGCATTATATCTGCCAGTTAAATTTAGGTATTCTGCCCATTCAAGATTATCATAGGAAAATCTTTGGTCTTTTTCAATATCAGTATCTAATAGAACAGATACCCTTTTTACTGACTGAAATTGATTAATTAATGCGAAAAGTGCATTTATTGAATTGTAAGAATTGCAAATAAATATTTCAGATTCTGGATGTATTACAGCCTTTATTTCTTCGAGAAGTAATGTTTCTTGGTTGTTAATTAATTTCATTTACAAAAATTATTGTTGAGTTTGTGCAACTGCGGCAATATCCAGCATTGCAATAGAGGACTTAGTATCTAGCTGCAATCCATATTTGAGATAATCATAAAAACATATAATTTTTTTTAAATCAGTTAGTTTTTTGGTGTCATTACTATAATTTTCTTTTAAAAATTCCAACAACTCGTCTAAATCAATATTTTCTCTTTTTAAAAATGGAATATAATAGAATGCGTGTTTATTACCATAAGTTTCAATCACATGGTTTACCCCCGTACAGGCATCTCTAACTTCTGCATGTCGTCTTAAATAACTAATACCTTTTGGATAATAAACTTTAACATTGTTATCTCTAACTGCTTTAATTACTTTGGCCTCAAATCTTTCAGATTCAAACAATTGTCCATTATCATCTAATTCTCCAGATTGACGAAGATATTTGTACAGAGGTAAATATGTATTTCCCTTCAATAATTTCGGTATAACATCTTTGATAACGATTTCAAAATCCCACCCTTTATTGTCGTAAATTATATCCTCGAAGATATCATCATTTGATATGCCGAGATAGCCATGTTCAGAATACTGGCTTGCCACACCAACTCCGATTACAAATTGTATATCGTCATCATCATTAATATTTTCTAAGTCACCAATGAGCATTGTTTTTACTGGATTGCTAGTCTTCACAAGGTCGTATACCGCAGTCCTGCATTTTCGAAGTACTTTTACAGGCAACCTTTGTTTTAAAGTCGCTAGTATCTTAAATAGAGGAACGAAGCTATTGAGTTTTATGTGTTTAATTGGCAATGGAAGCTTGTCAATAACAATATTACCATCAAGTATCTGAGGATCACCATATTCTGCATTCCATTCTACAAATATCAACCTATCTCTCAATTTTTCTATATTTTGATTATCAACACACTCAACTATAGAATTTAAAATATCTATAATGTTTGAGTCAGATAAGGAATATCCCAAAAAGATAATAGGATGTTCAGCGAAAATTGTAAATAGCTTTGCCGCTAAAAATTGATTTTTTTTATGAAACGAAATATAGTCCTCTTTTGTAACTATAATGCTATCTGGTTGAGTTATGGAGCCATGAATTTTATAAATTTCTCCAATGGCAGTATTGTCAGAAAATAACAGTTGGTACTGTCCAACGAAAATCTCAAAACCATCAAGCAAATTGTTTGTAAAATCATCCCAATTGGTGGTGATTATTCCGTCAATTATAGATGATTTAAGTAATTCTATTTCATCATTGTATTGCACATCCAAGATACCTCGTCCAGAAACGAAAAGCGCTAATTCAATTTTGAATGGTTGTTGTGTATTAAGCTGTGCTTCCTTATTATATTTTTTTCGATTTTCTGTAAAAGTTTCCGAAGTCCACCAAATCTTATGAAATTCGTCAGCAAGAACTGAAGCTAATTTTGGTAGATCACCCTCAATTTGAGAAGCATAATAGCCAAATTCATAAGGTAGTTCTAATTTCTTAGAAAACTCCTCCAGCAGATCATACCAAGTTGGTAGTTGTAAATATCGTCGTGATAATCCAGAGCCAATAAACAAATAGGGACTGGTGTTAAATAATTCTAAATGCGATTTGAATTTAGAATTAAAGTGCGTTAAGCTCATATATTTTAATATTACCTAAAAGTAATAAATTTCGCTTGAGTTTCTAAATTTAAGAATATGCAATATGTATAGTTATTCGTTTAGCTTTAAAGCTATTATTTTCTTACAATCTTCAATAAAGGTTCGACATTTGTACCATAGGGGTCACGAAAGGCGCAAGAGATTGCGCCTTTTCTGTTTAAAAGATATTTTAAACCGCAATTCTGAAAAAATATCACCTGAGACATCATTAATAATTACATAGAGACAGATCGCCCATTTCCAGATTGTTCGTTTTCTGCCTCATCCTTATTTACTGCTTTTTGATCCTCACCATTTTCAACCTTTGGTTTCCTATCATCAATCTTTTTAAGCTCAACCTCAAATATCAACTCAATATCAGCCTTGATTTTTAGATAATTCTCTTGGATATCCGTATCACTTACTTTCTTAATTACTGGGATAGCTTGGTAAGCTTCCTCTTCTACAGTAATTGCTTTATGGTCATTTTGGATTTCACTATGAAAAATCTTCAGCTTTATTTTCTGGTCGGGGTTATCGGCAACAATGCCCACAAACTCACCCGAAGATAAGGATGAGATCTTCGAAGCTGGTATTGCATAATCCAGTTGTGTAGATTTGGAAACGGATGTATCTGAACTATTGATGCTGAGACTTGTTCTATCCTGCATAATTTTACCGAAAGTTTCCGATAGCTTTTTAGCCGTACTTCCTGTTACTTGGCCGCTGATGATATTACCAACAATGCCGCTGATTACATCGGCCTGTTCTGCACCATAATCCTTTTTAAGCTGGCTAAAATCCTGTACGGCCAGCGTAGTTGAAACTTTATTACTTCTGGCGGTAGCAATCAAGCTATCCATATTATTGAAGTAAATCGTTGGGAACTCATCGAATACCAAACTGCTCTTGAGTTGTCCCTTTCGGTTAACAAGTTTAATCATTCTGGAAATGTAGAGCGACAACACAGCTCCATAAGTTTGTATCTTCTGTGGATTATTACCCACGCAGATCACTTTAGGCTCCAATGGATTATTTACATCAAGTGTAAAATCATTACCGCTAAGCACATAGTATAATTGTGGTGATGACAATCTCGCAAGCCCAATCTTCGCACTGGCAATTTGTCCTTCCAGCTGCTCCCTTGCCTTATTCTGAAATGCAGAAACGAATGGATTTATTAGTACTTTAATCTCTTCTTCCTCTTTCAATATAGCAAACAATGGATCATAATCTGCCTGCATCAGCTCAATTACATGTGGCAAAGTACAGTATTTCCCATTTTCATATTTACGCAGGTACCAGATGATACCAGTTAAAAAGTTGATTGGACTTTCTACGAAAAAGTCTCCCTGCTTCTTTATCCAGTCCCTGTTAAGTCCCAACATGATGGTTCGGCTTGCTTCTGTAGCATCGGTAATATCCTCCATGCCATCGGGATCAAGCGGATTACATCGATGCGTTCGATTCAGGTCATCAAAATTAATGATATAAAATGCGGGCTGTACCTTAAAGTTCTTACGATATTTTAATAACTTGTTATAGGCTATTTTGGTTAAATCGTCGTACTTGAAATCATAAATGAACATAGAAAATCCCTTTCTAAGATGCTGGTCTATGATGTGCCTGATTACAAAATATGATTTTCCAGCACCTGGCGTTCCTGCAACCAACATCCCCCGAAATGGATTGATAAAATTGATCCAGCTGTCCCTAGTCTTGTTCTTCAATCTGTATTTGGCCGGAAGATTAATGGAATACTCATTTTCGAGCAGTCTTTCCTCTTGCGGAAAGGTTTCATTTTCATCATTAAAAATATCCTTATCGAGTTTTTCCTTTATCAACCTCGACAGCATAGCTCCGCCAGATAAGATGAGCAGGAAGCCAATTACGGTTACTGTTATGTACAGGATTGCAGTTGTATCTTGAGCCAGATGTAAATAGTAGAAAAGCCCACTGGTAAAATATAATACCAATCCCGAAAACAAATATTTAATGATTAATTTAAGTTGTATGTTTTCATCCTTCTTGCCTTTTAAACCAATTAGGGATATTCCTAAAAAGAGCAATGAGGCCAATTTTGCATTCGTGGTATGATTAAAAACTGCTGTCTTTGAGATATTCAAGATTATCCTGTCGATGATCTCCGCTGTCAAGCTCCATTCGTTAAAAACCTCATAACAAAAAATGTAAAAATGAATGCCCAAAATTACAACG
The DNA here is from genome assembly GCF_059424425.1 of Pedobacter sp. GW456-11-11-14-TSB4. Classification (NCBI taxonomy): domain Bacteria; kingdom Pseudomonadati; phylum Bacteroidota; class Sphingobacteriia; order Sphingobacteriales; family Sphingobacteriaceae; genus Pedobacter; species Pedobacter sp. GW456-11-11-14-TSB4. The sequence continues at coordinate 969,125 of NZ_JBWKZK010000002.1, read as the reverse complement.
CTAATGAAGCGGGTAAAATCTACGATCTTTCTGAGCCCTTGTGCATCCTCTCCTGTATTCATGGTTGTTTATTTAAATTATATTAAATAAGTATTTCCCTAACGAGCAAAACTTTTGTGTTTTTTTCGCTTCTTCTTTTTTTGTCCAATAGTTGGTACTTGGTCAGTATTATTACTTTCCGTCAAGTCTTTTAAATAATTGGTTGGTGCAATAGGTTCCAAATAAGATTTGGTTTGTTCGCTGGTTTTAAGGTAAATTTTAGGTCTGTTAGTGTTACCCAAGCGATCCAGCAATGCCTTTGCACCATATTCCCTACCCAAACCACTACCTTTAAAAACTGATTTACTATTATGGTCTATAAAAGTTGCGCCATAAACAAGCCCCTGATCGTTCTGTCTGAATATTAACGCTATTCCTTGATTTTTAAGCTCCGCTACCAAAGTCGTCTTTGTTATGGCCTCATATTTTGAAAATACTTTTTCGATACGTTTTTTAAGCCCTTCTTTATAGGGTATTCGTTTCTCGGCATTTCGCTGGAACTTTTTTTCTACAGTATCTAGCGTGGGCCTGGTTGCCAATTCGCTTGCCTTAAAGGGAATACCGACCCTGTAACCATTTTTATCAATGATGGAATAAACAAGTCCCCGCTTTTCGAACATAACCGTATCCTCTTTTCCACGGTCGGCAACAACATTAAACTGTTTCAAAACAGCATTGTATTCGGCAAAAGAGGTAAACTTGTAACTTCGCATCACTTCAGCTACAACACTATAGATTGCCTTTTTAGTTGGTACCTTTCCATAATTTGCTGTTTCTACCAAAATTGGTGCGATTGAAATTGCCTCGCTCCTATTCCTGCCTTCAGCTTTTATAAGACCATACTCAATCTCCAGGTCCTTTCTTGCAGTTTCAGATAAAGTTCTGCCAAGACCATGAATATCTATACGTTTGCCATCAAATTGTATATTGGTCGTCACGATGTGGATATGGGGATGACTGACATCCTTGTGCTGATAAACCAAAAATGGTTGTTCGCCCAAACCGATACGATCCATATAGGAAGAAGCAATCTGCTGAAACAATCCAGTGTTAACCTTGTCGCTCCTATCAAAATTTAGCATAATATGCAGGGCATTTGTTTTAACTTTAATATTTCGATTGGTCAGGTGCTCAAAGCGGTTGAGTTTATTATTGAAGTCCAGCCTTTCAATATCAGTTCCGAAACGGCTAGCCAAGATTAAAGTTGCTTCATTGTTATTGACCTTGCCTTCATTATAATTAAGCAATCCCCTTATGCTTTTGCCACTGATTATCCTTGCAACCATTTTTCGGTAAGTTTTGTAATGAGCAACAGAAGTCTATCCACCTTTTGATCGACCTTTTTATACAAATCTGCCACCTTCAGTACATAATAATTTCTGTTGTTTTCAGAGGCCTTCTCCTGATTGAATGTCCTGGTAATCTGGTTGATGTTGATACCAATTGCTTTCAGTTCTTTTCTGATACTGACCAGTTCTTCCATGGGCGCATTCATACTTACATCTGTATAGAAGCAATTGATCTTCTTGCCAGAAAGTATCCTGCGTACAATTTCAGCGACCGTTTGGCAATTGCTTTCTATCCTAAGTTTTTCAAGCTTATTAAACTGGGCTGCATCCACCCTAACTATCAAATTATGGCTGAGTATTTCGGCTTCATTTTTAAGCTTTTTCCTTGGCATACCTATCACTTTAAGAAAGTTCCAAGATTTGCGAGTTCCGAGCAAATCCCCGACCTCAAGGGCGGCAAGATTTTTTCGCGCATGCGAAAATACATCTTGCCAAACACAGGGGTGTTTACACGTAACCGACAGAACATTGGTTTTGGAACTTAAAACTGTAAAATTTAATGGTTTGTTTCTCTGTTAATTTCCGTGGAATAATGCTCTTACTTTTGGGAAATTAATTAGTTCTAGATTCAGGGTTTCGAAATTGTTTTCTTTCCCTCCACGAGTGCAATCACATCGTCGTACTTGTAGAACATCAACCCACCAACCTTGTTAAACTTGAGTTTGCCAGTATCTCTTAGGCCCTGCAAAGTTCCAGGCGATATACTCAATAACTTACGAACTTCGTAGCTTTTCAGCCATTCTTTCTGTTCGCTGATTTTATGTAGTCTTTGCCCGGGTCGCCTTAGTTCAGAAAAGAGTTCCTGCTTAAACTGTTCAAGATCCTCTTTGGTTATAAATTCAATTGTTGCCATAATTTGAATGTTAAATGATGTGGCAAAATTGGGCAGGATATAGAATAAGCATTGGGTATTTTATGGGTAGTACCTACAAATATTTAAGATTTGAAAATACAAAAGTCTCTAATCTTTATTTCTTGTCATTAAGTAATCTGTGAGAAACTTATTTATTCTAAGGTGGTCTATTTACTTATATTTGTTATAAACGGATTATTAAAATATGAAGCAAACTTTATTAACACTTCTCAAGTATACTACTGAAAAACTTAAGGCCTTCATTAAAAAAATGGAAAATGTTTCTGATCAAAATTCAGCTTCTCCATCAAAACATTCTTTCAACTCTCTTTCCCCTGTAGATAATGCTGATCCAGAGGGAGAATACGTAAATGCATTAAATTGGGCGCTAAAGAACAGAAAAACTGCCGATATTAAAAACGTTGCTTTAACTGGGCCCTATGGTTCTGGAAAAAGTAGCATTCTGAAAACATTCCAAAACCAGAATTCGGATCCTGATTTGTCCTTTCTTAATATCTCATTAGCTACCTTTAAAGAGGAAATCGAGAATGAGAACTCGCCAAAAGGTGCTGATTTGCTCAGATTGATAGAATTGAGTATACTTCAACAGATGTTCTACCATGAAGAAGATCATAAAATACCTGATTCCCGCTTCAAAAAAATTAAAAGTTTCAAAAAAGGACATTTATGGTCTTTGTCACTTGGAGTATTTTTCCTTGCTGCTGCAACCATTCATCTTTCTGATAAGACGTTCTTTGAAGGATTGACAGGATTTAATGCCAATCCGTGGTTCAACATTACAGTTAATATGTTAAGCATAATAACCGTTGTTTTAGGATACTTCTTCATTATTTTCAAATCTATACGTACAATTAGCAGTATTACAATCAATAAACTAAATATTAAGGATGCTGAGATTACTATCAGTGATAGTATTAGCAAATCGATTCTTAACAATCATATTGATGAGATACTTTATTTCTTTGAGGTAACGGACTATACTGTGGTTATTATCGAAGATCTTGACCGTTTTGAGCAGACGGAAATTTTTACCAAATTAAGAGAGCTCAATCTTTTAATTAACTATTCGAATAAGATTAAAAGAGATATTGCCTTTATTTATGCTGTACGTGACGATATGTTCAAGGACAAAGATCGTACAAAATTCTTTGACTTTATTATTCCGGTTATTCCTGTAATCAATTCCTCTAACTCGAATGAGAAGTTAATGGAGATTGTAAATAAAAACAAGTATGATGTCAAGCCTCAATTGATTGAAAATATTTCATTCTTTATAGATGATATGCGGCTTCTATATAATATCACAAATGAATATTATATCTATCATAAGAAACTTGGCAAACTGAATCAGGACAAGCTTATGTCCATGATTGTATATAAGAATATTTACCCTAATGACTTTGTAGATCTTAGTAATGGCGAGGGCAAACTCTACGATGTATTTAATAAAAAAGATATCTTTCTAAAGGAGAAGCAGATAGCAGTAGATGATCAAATTTTAGAAGCCCAAGAAGAGATAAAGCAACTTGATGCTATGTTGATCATTGACATACAGGAGCTGAGGAGAATTTATGTTTATAAGTACATCGAGAAACTACAGGGGATTTATAGTTTTCTTATAAATGGAAATAATTATCAGTTCTCTGAAGTAATTACCAATGATATCTTCAAGTATTTTACTAACGATAATGTAAGTTATAACTTTTATAGTCACTATACAAGTAATTACCATATCCCAACAAATGGAAGCGTATCAATAAAATTTGCCGATATAGAAAATGAGGTTGATAATGAAAAAACTTATCAGCAGCGTTTAGAAATGGTTCAAGATTGGAACAATGATAAAAAAGAAGATCTGAAAAATAAGATTGCCGAACTAGAGAAAGAGAAGAATAAAATCAGACAATTTAAAATTCGCGATATAGTTGCAATGGGTGGGTGCCAGCTGGAGCTTGAAAACAAAAAACAATTGCAGCTGGTAAATATTTTAATTCGAAACTCTTATATAGGTGAAGATTATTTAGATTATATCTCAATTTTTTATGAAGGTAGTATAACTAAGGAAGACCGTGAATTTTTACTTAATGTAAAAGCACAGATAGCTAGCAATTATGATTACAAGCTTAATAAAATTGAAAAATTAATTCCAAAGATTGATCCTGTTGATTTTGCCCAAGAATATATATTGAACTACAATTTAGTAGATCATTTGATAGCAAGACCAACACTGAAAAATAGAAAAAACGAGGTTCTTGGTATTCTAAAGAACGAGTCGAAGGTTTCAATAGATTTTATAAATGGATTTATTGACAATAGTAAAAACTGCGGTTCCTTTATAAAGGAGATTGCTAAAGTATGGCCGAATATGTGGCATTTTATTAAGCAGTCAACCATGCCAAAAGAAAAGCTTCAAACATATTTTAAATTGATTTTGAAACATGCAGATATAGCTGATATCAAGGCCATAGCTGGAAAATCAAAATTGGCAGAAGAGATTTCAGATATTGAAGATTTTTTAACCATTGATGTAGATAAGGAAAAACTTAAGGATATTATTAAAACCTTAGAGATCAAATTTAATCAGCTTGATTTTTCAGATGGTAATGAAGACGTTGCACTTTATGTTTATAAGAATAACCATTATGTTCTAAATGACTTAATGGTTAGAACCGTGATAAACAAATATGGACATTTTGAGGAAAACAACTTCAATACAAAGAACTATTATTCTATTTCAGAATCTGGCTGTCATGAACTTATTTCATATGTTGAAATAGAAATCGAATCTTACATGGCGAGTCTTTATCTCAATCTAGCAAACAACACAGAAGAACAAGAAGGAAAATTTATTGAGCTTTTGAACCACAATAATCTTTCCTTAGACACTAAGTTTAAGTTAATAGATAAAGTAAATACTAAAATAAAGGAATTAGAAAATATTGAGGATAGTGAAATAGCAGAATACTTACTTCAAACCTCCAAAGTTGCTGCTATATGGAATAACGTTATTTACTACTATCATTGGGCTGAAGATTCGATTGAACAGTGCATTATTGATTTTCTCAATGTTGAGGATAATGCTAAAGAGTTTTCTAAAGTTAAAGTTGATATTGAGAATCCCAAACCTGATCTCGAAACTGTAAAGAAATTTTTAAGGGCTATGATACTGGAAGAAGATATTTCTAATATTTCATATGGTCTTATTCTGAAGTCTGTTCCGTACAACTATGGAACATTACCCCTCATTGATATTTCAAGAGAAAAAGTTCAAATGCTTATAGAAAACTTTAAACTTACCCTTAACGTGGCTAATTATGACCATTTGAGGTCCGAATTCAGTGGTCTTCATATTATGCTCGCGGAACAAAAACATACTTCTTTTATTGAAGGTCTTGCGGAATATGTTGTCGAAGAACCTGAGTTATTTGGATTATTATCTTCATCAAAATTGACTATTCAAGAAAAAAATACTTTAATCGCTTTTGTCGATGAAACAATTATTACCAACAGCGTCAGAATTGGAGGTTTAATAGGAATGCTTACTATTAACTTTGATCAGATAGTTGTTTCAAAGAATATCATCTTGCATATACTATTGAACAGATTAGATATTGGGCATAGAATACAATTGCTAATCAAGAAATTTGATCTGTTAACAAAGGAAGAAACTTACAGTGTTCTGGGTGCTTTACCAGAACCCTATTCTGAAATAACAATATTAGGCAAACGACCAACTCTTGATGGTAATCAGCTTAATTGGCAGTTGGCTGAAAAACTCGTTACACATGGTTATATAAAAAGGGCATCGGATGATAAGGGTAAAATCCGAATATCTACTTTTCGTCACTAAATACCACCTAAAACCACATTAATTCGGGTATAATTCCAATATGCTAAGCACTTAAGCTAACGAGCAGAGTTCTTTTATTACATGCCTCCTATTTTAAAATCCATCATGTTTATTTAAGGCTATACTCACATACCCCCCTCTTCCGCCATACTGAAATACCCACTTTCACTTATAATTAGGTGATCGTGGACATCAATTCCCAAAATCTTACCAGCCTGTACCATCTTTTCTGTCATTTTAATATCTTCACTTGATGGCCTCAAGTTTCCACTGGGATGGTTATGTGCCAATATTATGCTGCTGGCTGTCGCCTTCAGAGCAATGGCAAATACTACCTTACAGTCCATTACTGTTGAACATCCTCCTCCCGTGGATAGGTTAACGATGCCCAATACCCTATTATTTCTGTTTAACAATACAAGCTTGGCCTGTTCTATATAATTGATAAGGTCCAATTCCCAATTATCCAATAAGACCTTAAATGCCATTTCTGAACTGTTGATCTGTGGACGTTCCTGTGCCCTAAAATGTGGCCTATAACTCAGCTGCACCTCGGCAACCTTGTAGATTTCTTTCTGTTCCATCGTAATTGATTTAAATTAATGAATGGAACCCTACAAGTTTTCTGGCCAACTAAGCAAAGGAGGAACGGAATAAATGGGTTGAGCGCAAAGGCCACTTGAGCGTTTATGCCGTAGTTCCTTTAGGCGTGTTGGGCCAGAAAGCTTAATTTTGGGGAGTGATTAATTAGTCAACCTCAATTAGATAGAATTAAATATCTAATGAAAGTGATTTTGAACGGAGTGATGTTAAAGCTATCCGCGGAAATCTTATTTTATTTGCTTTTAAGCTGATTAATTTCCGAGCAAAGCATATCCAAACCACCACAACATCATTCATCAGCTCTTTAAATTTAGACATTGCCACACTAACAATGGGATCAGCTGCAATAAATCAGATACACTTAAAAATGAAGCTTTAACCTCGGTAAGAGCTAAAGAGAATCGATTTAATTCTCTTTAGTTTAGATGAATATTTGTCTTTCAATCGAATACAACCGATGGTTTTCACAAACTATCAACCTTCTCTATCATCGATACTGTCCTAGCTTATTAACAACATAATCATACTTATTAATTAAACTGGATTTCCAATTAGGAGTTTACTATTCAACCAGAATCGATGTACAGGAAGAGGTCATTCGCAAAAGTAGGAAATCGAAATTAGCTTTTTAAAAAAGCTAATAGCTACTTGACCAGTCTCAAAGCGGAATCCAAACGCATAGCCACATTATCCCAATTGATGATATTAAACAGAGCATCTACAAAATCTGGACGTTTATTTTTGTACTTGAGATAGTAAGCATGTTCCCATACATCTATTACAAGGATAGGGATCGCTCCCCATTGGGTAAGTTTCTCGTGGTTCTCACATTGAAGAACGGTTAAACTGTCGCTGTAAGGCTGATAAGCTACAATCCCCCAGCCATTACCATCTACATTTTTTGAAGTTTCAGCTATCAAAGACTTCAACCTCTCAAAACCTCCAAAGTTCTTTTCAATCCTTTTGAGCAGTTCACCCTTGGGCTCACTTTTTTTATTGGTAAGATTTGTCCAAAAGATTGAATGCAGCACATGGGAAGAAAAGTGATAGGACAATTTTTTAGTCCAAAAATCTACCGTTTCCAAATTATTATCGTCCAATGCTTTTTTGATCATCTGCAAGTCCTTGTTTGCCGCCTTTACTGCACCTCCATGGTGAAAGGTATAATGAAGGTGCAATGTTTCCGAATCCATATAAGGTTCCAAAAAACCTTCACTATATGGCAAAGGCTGATGAAAATAGTTGCCATTAACATCTACAAGTTTATCAATATCGTTGCTAACTATATTGTTAGAAAATGCATCTGAGTTTGGGAGCACCAATCCAGCACCGGCCAATGCCCCTGTTCTTAAAAAATCTGATCTGTTCATATAAATAATTTGATGATGATGCCCAATAAGGCAGCAATTGCGATAATGTACGGTTCCTTTAATTTCTTGATATAAATTAACGAAAATATACTGGCAACAGCAATTAATGCTGTCGGGATATCAGTGATACTTCTTGTGGCTATGATTACTACCGCACCAACAAGAGCTCCCACCACAACTGCGGTAATGCCATCCACAAATGCCTTGATACTGGCATTCTTGGCAATTTTCTTAAATGAAGGTGCCAATGCCACTGTAAAAAGATAGCATGGCAAAAAGGTAGCAAAGGCGGCAATACAGGCTCCAGGAAAACCTGCCACAAGATATCCTATAAATGCAACAGTGATTACCACAGGCCCTGGGGTAATCATCGCTACGGCAACCGAATCCACAAATTCCTGTTCTGTCAGCCAGCCAAACTGTTCTACAACACCCCCATGCAAAAATGGAACTATAGCCAGGCCGCTACCAAATACCAGTGCCCCAGCCTTCAAAAAAAACCATCCTATATCGTTAAGTGTCTTTCCCTCATATTCCCAAAACCCAGTTCCGACAATAAGTAATGATGGAAGCGCACTGGGTTTTTTCAACCATTTCGGTGGAGCTTTTACCAACATATATACAATTCCACAGGCGGCAAAAAGCAATACATCTTCCTTTTTTGTGATAACCGTTACCACAACTCCGATTGTATAAAAAAACCACAGTAGCCATTTGCCTTTTAACTCTTCGATGGTAAGTTTGCCAACAGACTTGATCGTCAACCGATAGGCGCTGATAGCAATTATACCAATTACCGCTGCACTCACGCCATAAAAAACTGCCAGCATCCATGGCAATCCACTATAAACTTTATAGGCCATTCCCAATAGAACCACCATAATAAAGGACGGTAGCACGAAAGCAAGCCCGACGAGCGTTGCCCCTAAAAATCTGTAATGTACAAAACCGAAATAAATCCCAAGCTGTGCAGCCAACGGGCCTGGAGCTAGTTGGGCAAGTGCCAAACCTTCCTTGTACTCTTCATCGGTAATCCACTTTTTGTTCTCTACCAAATCGGTGTTCATGTATCCGACCAAGGCAACAGGTCCACCAAATCCCCAAGTCCCAAGCTTCAGGAAATAGATGACCAGGTCACTAAGTTTATATGCCAATTTTTCTTTTTCCATCACTTAAAAAGCTATACCAAATTGAAATGCAACTGTAGTGGAAAACGGCCTATCGTTTCCAAACCTGAAAGGTACTGGTACAGCGGCAAAGAAACTACTATGCTTGTTCTTTATGATTACCTTATTCAACACCGGCGTAAATCCATATCTGCCTGAAGTTTCAAATGCGGCTCGGCCGGCAAAAGTAAATCCATTGCCGAGTGACACCAGCACTCCCGGGTGAATGAGCAGGTTCGACATTTTGCTCGAACCATCTTCTGCCCTTACATAGGGAACTACCTCAAAAGAAAATCCTACTTTTTTGCTCTTCCATAGGTTGATGCCGATGGGCATACCAACTACGTAATGGTCATCGAAGTTGAAGTCTGTACCAGCCGAGCTGAAAGTTGCGATGGGGTGTACAATACCTACATAACCTGCGACCTTTGGATAGTTTTCCTGAGCGGAAAGTGAAAAGCTGGTGATAAAAATGGCAATGAAAACGATGTATTTCTTCATGGCATAAAATTACCTGAGAGAAATGCGGCAAAATAGAACTGAATTAACTATTTGGTATCCTTTTTACCTTTCCTAGAAATTTTCCTATAGGCCGAAGGGTTTTCTCCAGTCTGTTTTTTAAAGATCCTGGTAAAATGGCTCTGGTCTGAAAATCCTGTGAGGTAGGCAATCTCGGTCAATGGATAGCTTGTAGTCTCTAAAAATGAAATGGCCTTGTCGATCCGCATCTTACGGATGTAATCACCGAAAGACAGGTTATCAAAATACTTGGAAAACTCTCTTGAAAGATAGGCAGGATTGATTTCCAGTTCATCTGATGCCTGCCTCAAACTGATGGACATATTGGTATCCATCTGGTCCTGTATCATTTCCCGAAGTTCCCTGGTCCAAGCTGGTGCTTTCTTTTTTCCCTCTTTAAGGTATTTATGGTAAACATCAAGTAGCAACTTTTCGACAGGGGCCTGGGTATGTTTTTGATTGAACAAATGCTTTGCCCAGGTATATAGGCCGTCATAGATCTTCATCCCTACTTCCAAAAGTTCATGGTCATTGTGTATATTATGGGAAAGCCCCAGGAATATGGCCGAAAGTCCAGCAGCTTGTGGCGCAAATTCCAACCGATCGGTATCAGCACCACGTATAATGGCTGCGATACGATCTAATCCCTCATCCTTCAGCTTGTGTTTTTTCAGAAAATAGTCAAAGGTACACTGGTCATCGTAATGGCTGTACTCCACTCCCGGTAGATCAAAAGGTATCGCATCAAGTTCCTTTGCTTTTAGCAAAACCTGTTCAAAAGGCACATAGATAATTTCAGCATCGGTATCAATAAAACGTTTGATCAGCCATGGGCATGCGATGCGATCTATCTTTGGTCGTTCACGGGTAATCCATTTCATAGTGGAAGACTTTAATGTAAATATTGTTTCAGATAAGACCGATCCCTTCAATAAAGAAAACGGGGAACGATCTGACCGACCATCCCCCATTTTTAATTAACGCTCTCGATAGCAAATATAATCAGGTGCATTTGAAAATCCAATACCTCAAAGCATAAATTTATACAGTTTTGCTATTGCCTGCTGCTGTTGAAGTTCATATTCAAGATAGGTATCCTGGGTCTTGTAAAGCGAGATGATCTCATTGTAATACTGTATCACCGATATTTCTCCATATTGAAGGGCTTTGGCCAGCAAACTTTCAGATTTAAGCTGATCCAGCAGCGATTTGTATTCTCCAACTAGGTAACTAGCCTCTTCATATTGTTGATAATAGATCTGGTTCTCCTGCCGGTGTTCCAATCTGTGATCCTCCATACGATCGTTGGCGACAAGCTCCTCCAGTTTTTTTTGCTGTACCGTATTCTTTTTCTCCCAGAGGGGAATACTTATTCCAAAATGGATTCCCCTGTAGTTCTGCCCTAGGATTGACTGGCTATGGTAGCCAGCCTGTAGACCAGGTAAGGTAAGGGATTTACTCAGTGATGTCTCCCTAGCGGCGATAGACTGCTGAACTTCATAGATTTTTAGGAGCGGATCACCTGCCTCGATAAGGCTGTCCAATACTTTGAAGGAAGGTATGGTTTCGCCTTTTGGGTAATCAACTGTATTAACCTCAACCAAACTGCCACCACTGTAGTTCACGAACTTCTGCTTCAATTGAACGGTTTGTTCGATATTTCGCTTTAGTTGCGTTTTTGTTTCCAGAAGCAGGATTTTAAGTTTGTTGAGGTCAAGCATATTTCCATCTCCTACCTCCATTTTCTTTTGATAGGCAGAAACCAGTTTGGTAACAGTAGTTAACCGCTCGTTATACCGTACCGTCATTTTGTTAAGATAGATCCATTTTAGCCAATCGAGCTTTACCTCAAGCAGTAATTGTTGGCTTTTTGAACGGGCAATATAGCTTGTCTGCCTGATTTTTTCATTTGCGGCCTGTTTACGGTAACCATAACTGGTCGGAAAATCAAAGCGTTGGGTCAGTGCAAAATCCTGCTGATTACCTGCATCTCTGGGCGTCCCAAAAAGCATTTCATATTCTGCAGTTGGATTTTCTGGATTCAGCCCCGTGCGGAAGGCCATAGAATTTGCTTCCCTTTCGGATTGATAAACTTTCAATGTTTTATTTTTGCTGCGTACAAGGTTTAATATGGAATCTAGTGTCTGTGCTTTTGCGAAGCTTAATCCCAGCACCAAAAGCAATGTTATTGTTATCTGTTTCATCTTATGCTGGATTAGTTTGCTGATGACTGTTTCTCTTTTTCATCAGGCTATTGTATACAATGGGTACAATGAAGAGGTTCAACAGCGTTGAACTCAATAGTCCGCCCAAAATCACGTTCGCCATCGGACTTTGGATCTCATTCCCGGGCTGGTCACTGGCCATCGCTAGTGGAATTAAGGCAAGTCCCGCTGTTAGGGCAGTCATTAGGATTGGGCTCAAACGGTCAATTGACCCTTTGATTACGATATCCAGATTGTACCCACCTTTTTCCTGCTCTAAGTGCCTGTAGTGTGAAACCAGCAAGATACCGTTCCTTGTGGCAATCCCAAACAGGGTAATAAAGCCAATGATGACCGGAATACTGATGATGCTTCCCGTCAGCCAAACACTTACTATTCCCCCAATAAGTGCCAAGGGAAGATTAATCAGGATGATCAATGACAAGGCAGAATCCTTGAATTCATGATAGAGTACCAGGAATATGGCAAGCAATGCAAAAATAGACGTCAATACCAAGGTTCGAGAAGCTTCTGCCTCTGCCTCAAACTGCCCACCGTACTCAATCCGGTAGTTCTGTGGCAACTTTATTGCTGTCATTTTAGCCTTGATCTCCTCAACGGCAGATAACTGGTCTCTACCGGCAACATTCGCCGAAACGACCAGTTTACGTTGGGCATTTTCACGATTGATCGTGTTAGGACCTTTGGTAGAAACAATTTCAGCCACGGTGCCCAACGATACCTTTGAGCCATCTCCGGCATCTATCAGCAGATCTTTAAGGTCTTCTATCCTGCTCCTTGCAGATTCTTCATAGCGAAGCACCAGATCAAATCGTTTTCCAGTTTCATAAATATCACCCACTTTTTCGCCACCAATGGAAACTTCAACAAATCTGCCGAAATCTTCTAGGCTAATTCCCTTGGCAGCAAGCAGGTCTCTTTTTGGCCTGATCTGTATCTGTGGGATTTGAATCTGCTGTTCAACGGAAATATCAACCAAACCCTCAATACCTTCAATTGCACTTTTGGTCTCATTGCCCAAACGGTATAGCTGGGCAAGGTCTTCGCCAAATATCTTAATGGCAATATTTGCCCTTGTGCCCGAGAGCATGTGATCTATACGGTGGCCGATTGGTTGGCCAATGGTAATATTGGCTCCGGTAATGCCTGCCATTTTTTCCCTCACATCTGTCATAAACTCCGCCCTTGAGCGCTCATCAAGATAGAACGGCACATCAATTTCAGAAGCATTTACGCCCTGTGCATGTTCATCAAGTTCGGCCCTGCCGGTTCTGCGAGTGGTGGTTTTTACCTCAGGCAGACTAAGCATTGCCTTTTCTACCTGTTGTCCGATGCGGTTACTTTCATCCAGTGAAATGCCTGGCATCGTTACTGCACTGATTACCAGCGAACCTTCATTAAACTCTGGCAAAAAACTCCTCCCAAAGCTGGATAACAAAAAGATTGCTCCTACAAAAAGTGCGACCACCAAGCCAACCAGCAGTTTTCTGTAAGTAATCGCTTTTTTCAACATGTTATGGTAGCCACTGTTCAGATGTCTAACCAGCCAGCTTTCCCTTTCTTTTCCATTTAGCGTTTTATCAGATGTTAAAAGATAGCTGCAAAGTACGGGAGTAAGGGTAATGGCAACAATGAGTGAGGCAAAAAGAGCAACAACAAATGCTACCCCAAGCGGTACTAAAAGTCTTCCCTCCATGCCTGTTAAAAAGAACAATGGCGTAAAGGCAATGATGATGATAAATGTCGCATGGATGATCGACGAACGTATCTCTGTAGAGGCATTATAGATAACAGTTAGCTTGTTTTGCTGCTCTGCCTTTGGCAGCATTGCGTTCTCTTTTAACCTTTTGAGTACATTTTCTACATCTATGATGGCATCGTCCACCAAATCTCCAATAGCGATGGCCATGCCTCCAAGGCTCATGGTATTGATGGTAAAACCCATCCATTTCAAGGTTACGATGGCAACAAGCAAAGAGATCGGTATAGCAATGAGGGAGATAGCCGTTGCTCTCCAGTTTAAAAGGAAAATAGAAAGAATGATCACAACGAAAATAGAGCCTTCTATCAACGTTTTTTCGATGTTTCCGATTGAGGCCTCAATGAAACTGGCCTGACGGAAAATCCTGGTATTTACCGTGACATCTTTTGGCAGGCTTGTCTGTAGTGAAGCGATCGTCTGGTCGATCTTTTCTGTCAGTTCCAGCGTATTGGTATTGGGCTGTTTCATCACCGTCATGATCACCGCAGGCTGTGCATTCAGCGAGCCATCGCCAAGCTTTACCGCTGCGCCAATCTGCACGGTGGCCACATCGGAAAGTTTTACCGTTTTGCCGCTGCTAGTCCTGATCAACGAATTTCCGATATCTTCAGGCTTATTGCTGCGCAAAATCCCTTTGATCAGGTATTCATTACCGTACTGGTTGATCAGTCCGCCAGAAACATTCTGTCCGATAAGGTTGGTCGCTTCAAAGAGTTCATTCATCGAAACACCATAAGCCTTGAGCATTGCAGGCTTTGCCAAGATCTGGTACTGCTTAAAGTCGCCACCTATAACCACCACCTGCGAAACACCTCCAGTGGCGAGTAGTACCGGTCGTATATTCCAATCGGCAATGCTCCTTAATTCCATCAAACTGGTCTGTTTTGCGGTAATGCTAATGAGCATGATCTCGCCCATGATCGAGGTATTGGGAGCAAGAACGGGCTGGCTAACGCCCTGCGGGAATTTTCCAGATAGGGTAGCTAATTTTTCGGCAACGATCTGGCGTGCCTTGTAGATGTCTGTTCCCCAATCGAACTCTACCCAAACGATAGAAATACCGGCAGAGGCCGAAGAACGGACACGCCTCACATCTGTTGAGCCATTTACAGTAGACTCAATCGGAAAGCTGACAAGCTGCTCGACTTCCTCTGGTGCAAGCCCATGTGCCTCGGTAATAATGGCTACCGTGGGAGCTGTTAAGTCTGGAAAAACATCAACTTCCATTTTCACTGCGACGTAACTGCCTCCTATGAGCAGTAGCATCGATGCCAGAAGAACCATTAATCGGTTCCCCAGGGCAAATTTTATAATCTGATTTAACATAGCAGGCGATTAATGTTCATGTCCATGTGCTGGTGCTGATCCCTGTGCGGCTGCAAGTTTGAGATAATAAGCACCCTTGGTTACCAGAATATCTCCTTCCTTCACTCCTGAAATCACTTCAACCATCTTTCCGCTAGATTTACCGATTTTCAGATCACGCCTTTCGAAATGTTCTCCATCGTTATGTACGTAAACAAAATAGTTTCCCTGATCTTCCATAATTGCAGTTTCTGGCACCTGAAGGGCCGAAGTTTTGGAAGAGGTCAAAAGAAAGGCTTCCACGGCTACACCTGGTACAAATTCCGAACGGTTTTGCAACGAAAAGATAACTGGCAGCAGTCCTGATGGGGAAATCGAACGACCATAAGAAACCAGTTTTCCTCCAAGTGATGAAAGTTCATAAACCTTTTCGCCTATCTTAAAATTGGCCGTTTGCACATTGCCCAGCTGCCCGGCATAACTGGCGGGCACATCAACAGAAAGCTGTACGTTTTTACTTGCCGCTACGATTGCCAATTGCTGTCCAGCCTGTACATAATCACCTTCTTTTACCAATAAATCGGTCAGATAGCCAGTTCCAGTGGATCTTATAGCCACGCCGTTGCCAGAGAAATTACGTGTAAGTTTGCTATAGTTCAGCTGCTGCTGCTGGTAACTGTTCAACGCCGCCTGATAATCCCTTTCGGAGATGATCTGATCTGGACGTAGGGCCTTTGCCCTTTCATACTCCGACTTTGCTTTTGCCAAGGCAAGTTTGGCCTCCTGTATGGCGGTATTGAGGTTATCGCCTGTAATGCTGGTTCCCGAAATCGAAAACAGCGATTGACCCTTGTCCACAGCAATACCGGAAGTGAGCGGACGTTGGAACTTGATCACTCCAGCGGCCGTAGCGACTACGCTCTGTTGGTCGCCGGTTGCAGGGATGATTGTGCCTGGAGCCTTGATCACTCCCGAAAAATTATCTTTTCCAATCCTAGCAACACCAAAATCAAGCTTCCAGCTCTGCTCCTTTAAAAACGTAATCTCACTGGCAGAGCTTGATGCCGGCTTATGCTGCGCCGCAAATTCTTCATAACTACTGAACACTTTTGCAGGAATTTTGAACCTGTGCGAAATCCCGTTCAGTACGATATCAAAGCTGAGCGTACCACTCCCTATAGACTTTGGCGTAAGTGAAATCTTGTAGATACCGGGTACGGTCGAAGAATCCAAAACTTTTCTCACACCCTTATCTCCAACCACGAGGCTAGTGCTAACCTTGGCAGTCTTCACTGGTTTG
The DNA here is from genome assembly GCF_059424425.1 of Pedobacter sp. GW456-11-11-14-TSB4. Taxonomy (NCBI): domain Bacteria; kingdom Pseudomonadati; phylum Bacteroidota; class Sphingobacteriia; order Sphingobacteriales; family Sphingobacteriaceae; genus Pedobacter; species Pedobacter sp. GW456-11-11-14-TSB4. The sequence goes on along the minus strand of NZ_JBWKZK010000002.1, from coordinate 952,763 downwards.
TAATCGGCAAGTGTAGTTAAATGGATGGCAAACTTGGAAATAGAGTCCTTAACGAAAGGATCGTATTCTGCAAATATTTCGACCTGTTGATCCAGGTCAGTTAGCGAGAGTTTAACCTTTTCTCCAGCGGCAGCTTCCGACTGGGATCTCTGCTGGCAGGAACTAAAAAGCACTGCAGCTATCATTATTAAATATATTCTTTTCATGGTCTTTTAATATTTTACCAGTTATGGCTTAATGCCATAACTGGTTGGATGGCTAGTGCGTGTGCGACTTTCCATCATCATGTGAATGTGCAGCAGTATCTGCCGCTACCGAGTCAACTTTAAATTCTTCCTGTTTTGTAGTATCAACAGGGGTTTCATCATGGTCGGCATGTGTTGAGCCATCTTCATGCTGATGGGCACCTTCTTCTTTTTTTTCGTTACTGCACGATGCAGCAAAAAGTCCAATGGCAATAGCCAATGAAAGCATAGTCTTTTTCATGTTCTTGAAATTTGGGTTTAAAAAAAAATGGATATAATTAGGCCATTGCAGGCGGGCCTCGCCTGCTTTTGAAAAGAATGACGTGTTGTTGGGGCTTGTGCTCTGGTGGAGTATAGCCAAGTGAAGTTAGCTGGTAATCGTCGATAGCTAACTCAACCATTGCTGTAGCGGCAACAGGTAGAATAGAGATGACCTTACAGTAATCAACTTTGATCTGGCTACCTGATTGGACAGGGCTGTCTGCCTTACCATGGTTGATCAGCGAAAGCAGTTCATCTAATATATTTTTGTCCTGTTGTGGTTTGCTATTTGTTTCAGCCTTATGGTGGTGATGATGGTCGCTACCTTCTCCATGAGAATGGGCTTTGGCAATAACTGGTTGATGGTGGTGGTGCGGAAACAGCTGATGGGCAAGGTGCAATGAAAATGCGCCAAACAGTAATACCAGCAGAAATTGTTTCTTACCAAACATCATGCAATATTACAAATTATTAAACAGAATAAGGCAAGCTCCTGTTGGTTTATGTTATATTTGCCATCACCTTAATACCCAAAAATTTGGAAATTCTGATCATTTTTATCCTTACCCTTCTCAACGGGTTTTTTGCCCTATCGGAGATTGCACTTGTTTCTGTAAAAAAAAGTAGGATTGAACACCTCGCTGCCCAGGGAAGTTCCAAAGCCAAAATGGTACTCAAGTTGTTGGAAAATCCAGAAAATTTTCTCTCATCGGTACAGGTCGGAATTACCCTGATCGGTATTATTTCGGGCGCATACGGTGGGGCAACGCTTACCGATGATATGGAAGGCATTCTTTCCCAGTTCACGTTCTTGGGAAGTTATGTACACCTTGTTTCATTGTTTATCGTCATCGGTGGCATCACCTATTTTACGATCGTAGTTGGAGAACTTGTGCCAAAAACAATCGCCATGAACAACTCAGAAAGTATTGCGCTATTTTGTGTGCCAATTATAAGGGTATTTACAATGATAACCTTCCCATTTGTAAAACTTCTTTCGTTTTCTACCAACCTGATCCTTAAACTATTTGGTGTTAAAGAGAATGATTCGGAAAGGGTAAACGAAGAAGAGCTTCGTTTTATGCTCAAAACAGCGGGCAAACAGGGAGTGCCGGAGAGTGAAGAAAGCCAGGCGATGCAGAACCTCTTTTCTTTTACAGACCAGACGGCCAAATCACTGATGACCCATAGCTCGGAGGTAGAATGGATCAACTATAATTGGGACAAGCAAACTATCTTCAACAAGATAAAGGAAAGTGCGCATTCACGTTTCATCGTAGCAGATGGGACGCTAGATGTACCAAAAGGGATGATCAACATCAAGGATGTGCTGGAAAATTATAGTAACGAGGACTTTAGCATAGACCAGATCCTGACAAGGCCTATTTATGTGATACAGAATACACCAGCTTTTAAAATATTGGCACTATTTAAGGATAGGAAACAATATTTAGGTGTGGTGGTTGATGAATTTGGTAGTGTGCTGGGGATCATTACACTTCACGATCTGATTGAAGCCATTGTTGGCGACCTGCCAGATGAGGACGAAACCGATGAAAAGCATATTATACCCCGTGAGGACGGAAGTTATCTTCTCAATGGTCGAACGTTGATCTTCGAACTCAACCAGTATTTCTCAAAAGAAGTAATCGAGGACAATATCAGTAGCTATTCAACAGTTTCTGGCTTTATGATAGAGCGATTAAGAGCGATGCCACATGCAGGCGATATTGTTTTATATGAAGAATATAGGTTCGAGATTGTGGATATGGATGGCGTTAGGATTGATAAGTGGACAAACCAATACATTTGACCCCTTCTCGCCAATTTGCTAATATTCTGCCAAGCAACAATTTACAGCAAATTTATTTCCGGTGAGACGGGGTCAATCTACTCTGGTTTATCCAATCTGGTTTCCACTAGAGATTTCTTGTCGGAACTATTTATAGATGGATTTGAATTTGTCAGCTATCCAAGGGATAGGAAAATCTATAAGAGTAGTGATATCTACTGTTTTATATATCATAAAGATGCAGAAAAACATGCTCAACTCAATGGTGACTGGTGCGTAGAACTATTGCAACCACTACTAAAAAGTATGATGGAAGTGACCAAAGCGGAGCAATTGCCGGAGATTGTAGAAACTGGACACTATTATTATTTACATAATCAGAAAAACATGAACAGAAATTCATTAGAAAATTTTAGAACAGAAGCAGCGACACTAAAAGTCCCTGAAAAAATGATTACAGCCGCAGAATCCATGATGGAACAGGGCATAGAAAAATTTGCCATTCGTGGACAGATTCCCGCAGATAAGGGAATGATGGATTTGACCATACACTTGAAAAAGTCTGGACAATCGGATTATTACTACTTTAACAAATTTGATATCGCACATAGCAAGGCTAAACCATTGGAAAAGGAACACCAGTACATAGTCATAACACCTGATGATAAAGGTAAAAACCTGATCCGAAAGTTTGATAGTGCTGCACAGGCAATGGACTTTTTCAGAGAACAGCCCAAATCATCAGAACTTGCAACTGGCAAGGTAACCGATAAAGACTTGCAATACAGGGATACCCTTGCCACCATGAAAGATGGAAAGGTAGATTTTGTTAAAAAAGAGTTTCAACAAACTTTTTATAGCCCTGTGCTGAAAAACTCCCATTACATCGACCGTGGAAAAGGTTATACCGTAGAACAAGTTGCCAATATGCTACAGGGACGTTCAGCTTACCGAGATGATATGGTCAGTCGTGCAGGTGTACAGTACAAGGCATGGAGTGTTTACCAATTCGATCAGGCAAAGGACAAATATGGCAATTACACCATTAAACAGTTTGGCGAAGGTTATCGGGACGTTTTTCATAATCTTCAGTGGGTTCAAGCGCAATGCCCAGCCGTTTAACGCGAACAGGATCTCCTTTTGAATTAAAGACAACCCTCGCTATACCGATACGCGAATAATTGCCTTTAGCTACTATTCTGGGAAATAGATAAAGTTCGCCATCGTGCCCGCGCGCTACTGCCGGGTTTAACACACCCTCTGCTTCCATTTCATTACCTGGTTCAGGTTCCATTATTGTACCCAGCCGTTGCAAGTTGAAAATACCCATTTTGATTTTTATTATTCTAAACCCTTAGTGAATGTAACCGTTGTCGTTCTTAAAACTTATACTATCCAACGGTAATCATTTCAAGATTGTAGCTTTTTTAAAACCGTTGATTGCTCAATCAGGGAAGGTAAGTTAAGTAATCGCGAAGTTCCGCATCATACCCATATCTTCATGTTCAAGATTATGGCAATGGTATAAGAAAATCCCTTTAAAGGTTTTAAAAGCTAGAAGTACTTTCACGGTCATGCCTGGCATCAGCAAAAAAGTATCTTTCCATCCCTCATCAATAAACCCATCTTTAATGTTTTCCCATAAATCGGCATCCATATCTTCGATATTCCGCTCAATTATATTAAATTGTACTTGATGAATATGGATTGGATGCGCGACATTATTTTTTCCCATCATCCCATGGCCACCATGAACAAATTCCCATATTTCTGTCGTGTTCAGCTTGACCGTTTCATAATCTGTTACTTCTTCTGTTTTAAAAGTCCTTCCATTGATTGTCCACCTTCTCATACTCCCGGAGAATTTAAAACTCCTTGGTTCATCTGTATTTAAAGCATCCTTAGCATCCAGCTTGTTTAAATTGATTAACCTTTCAGGAAGCGTATATTTATTCCCGTCCGGTTTATCTATTTTAAGTTTTACGATTAAATATTCACTGCCCAATGGAATTTCCTTTTGGCTACCGCCCATCATTCCGCCGCCCATTTCACCATCTGCTCCATTTAAAAAAGAAAGGCTGTTTAAAGTCATTTCGGTACCAACCGCATGAGCACTCAGGTCTAACCACAGATCGAGCCTTTCCCCCGAACCCATCATTATGTAAGGTACATCTCTCGGTTTTTCGAGTAAACTTCCATCTGTACCAATAACGGTTACAGGGGTGCCGTCTTCCCAGCCCAATTTATAATAACGGGAGTTAGAACCATTTAACAAGCGCAGACGGTAAACCCCCTGTTGTACAGATATATTTTGAGCAGGGTTACCATTGATAAAAATCTGGTCACCCAGAAATCCGTTACTGTTTCGCATGTGGCCATTTTTCAGATAGACCAACTGGTTGTCATCATCAAAACTTTTGTCCTGGATAACTATTGGAAAATCGAATTTTCCAGCGGGGAGATCAAGTGCCTGTTCAGCTTCATCGGTAACAATAAGCATTCCTGCCAATCCATTGTAAACCTGGTGACCTGTGCGCTTATGGGGATGGGGATGGTACCAGTAAGTGCCAGCCTTGTTCATTATTTCATACTCATAGATATAAGTTTCACCTGAAGTGATTACGTTTTTAGGATGTCCGTCATATTGTTCAGGTACATGCATACCATGCCAATGAATAATACTTTCTTCGCTTAACCTGTTTATAAAATGAATACGTACTTTTTGACCTCTGCTAACATGGATCGTTGGGCCTAAATAACTTTCATCAATTTGAGTCAATGAGCCGGAATCACCTTTTATTAATTTACTTTCAAAGACCATTACGCTTGTCGAAGTGCCGGGAAAGATCGATATAGTCTTTTCAACTGCGGTAAGCTCAAATTCGAGATCTGGTTCAAAAGATGGGACTGCCTGATCTCTGGAATTACTGTTACATGCTGAAATGAATGGCCATGCCATTACAGTTGCCGCACCCAGCACGCCATAGTGAAGAAACTTCCTGCGTTTAAATTTTGATTCTTCCTCCTTTTTCATCTTTTAGTTTTATTGATTTGTCATGAATATATTGCTAATGCCTTCTTCCTATTCAATTTAATAGCGAAGACTAATTCCTGCGCCTGCACCATAGTCGCTGTCGTAGAGGGTGCTGATCGAAAACGTCCGGGTAAGAAAATAGCGTAGACCCACTGTATATTCTTTATCCGTGTTTACGCTTCCATCAAAAAACAATCTTGTTGTTATAGGCATATCCCTTCTTGCCAGTTGTGCCCTAAGTTTTCCTTTCGGATCTAACCGTACTTCAGCTTCCAGAAAGAAAGGAAGTAAATACAGTAAACCTACTTCAAATTGCCTGCGGTTATCTTTTGTGTTTGATTGGTCTGCTGTATTACCATTTTTATTTAAACGATAGTCATACCCAATGAAAGCGGCGAGATAATCCTGTTTGTCAATAAAGCGAAGCAGGTGAGTTTCTGTTTCATAATTCCCTTTCCAATTTACACGGCCATTAAAGCGTAGCTGGTTTTTATTGTTTGATAAAAAGCCTTCAAACCAGGCACCATTGGATAGGACATTTAAATCAGCCCATTTATATAGGGCATTATCTTCTTTCTTCAATTCTTTATAACCGGTTTTTGCGAATTCATTTTGCTCTGAGCCTTCATAGCTTACAATCCGGGCCATTCCTGTAGCCATGTGATATAAAATATGGCAATGAAAGAACCAATCTTTTTCTTCATTCGCTAAAAACTCGATGGTAACGGTTTCCATCGGTTGAATGTCGAAAGTGTGCTTAAGTGGTGAATAATCTCCTTGTGCATTAACCAATCGGAAGAAATGACCGTGCAGGTGCATCGGGTGCCGCATCATCGTATTATTGAACATCTTGAACCGGACTACTTCGCCTTTTTTGATCATTATTTTATCGGCTCTCGAGAGCGGTTTATCATCGAAAGACCAGATATATCGAATCATGTTTCCTGTGAGGCTTAAGGAAACAGTCCGAACCAGTATGTTCTTATCAAAAGCGGTAGGCTCAATAGATTGCAGCATATCATAGCTCAGTGTGCTAACGGTTTTTCGGTCATTCATTTTCATGCCTTCCATGCCTGATTTTTTAGTAGTGTCAATGACTTTCTTCTTTGCACCCATGTTCATACTTTCCATTTTCTGTGCAGGGGCGGTTTTCTTTTGCATATCCATGCCAGCCATGGGGGTACTTTCCTTATTGGTTGCATCCATGCCCATACCTTCAGGTTTTTCAGGACTTTCTTTTCCACCCGGCATAGCCATGCCGGGCATTGTCCCTTTTGTACCTGTACCACCCATGCCCATTTTATTTCTTTCCCGAAGCATGGCAAAATAATCCAGCTTAGGTATATCCGGGGCGTTCACTTTTTTACCGCTGCCAAAATAAACTGAACTATAGCCTGAAATATCCGCAGATGTAGCCCTTAACTCATAAGCCCCTTCAGCAGGGATCGTGATCAGCACGTCGTATGTTTCGGCTATGGGGAAATCAATTTTATCTACTTTAACCGGCTGTACATCTTTGCCATCGGCAGCGATTACCGTCATTGGCCCTCCGGCGAATTGTACCCAGAAGTAGGAACCGGCACCGCCATTGATCAGTCTTACCCTTACCGTTTCACCCGGTTTAAATTCAGGATAGGCCGATGTTTGCATCCCGTTGGCAAGGAAGGCATTATAATAAACATCAGATACATCCATTGGCGGCATACGGCTCCATTCCTGTTTTGCCTTATCACTTAAATAGCCTTTTACTAACGCCTCTCCCCAGCTTTGCACAGATTTCCTTTTTATGCCATACCATTCGTAATTCGCTTTTAGCGAACGCACAACAGTTGCCATCTTTTCATTGGTCCAATCAGAAAATAAAATCACCTTTTCTTTTTGCATGATTTTGTTTTTTGGATAAATGACAATCGCGCCATATAGACCTACCTGCTCCTGTAATCCCGAATGTGAATGATACCAATACGTGCCATTTTGGATGATGGGGAAGCTAAAGGTATAGGTAGTGCCTGGCTTTATCGGTGGTGTGGTCAGGTACGGAACACCATCGGCAACGTTAGGCAACAATAAGCCATGCCAGTGAATGGAAGTTTCTACTTTCATAAGGTTGCGAACATAGATGGTAGCCGTATCCCCTTCAGTAAAATAAAGTGTGGGAGCTGGTATAGTGCCGTTGATGGCAATAGCAGGCTTTAATTTTCCTTTTGCGAAAGTGACAAGTGTATCGGTTACATCCAGATAATAGGCTACAACCTTACCAAGAACTTTTGATGTTGTTATTGTGGTTTTTGGCATGTTCAAACCGTCCATGCCATCACTTGATTTTTCTTTGGCTTTCGGCATGTCCATACCATCCATTTTTTTGTTCATGGATGTATCGCTGGGCATTTGCATTACCGCCTTTTTCTTAGTGGTTGGGACTGTAGCGGGTGCAGTTTTTTTCTTTGCCACAGGCGATTTTGCTTTTTCTTTTTTGGGCATCTCCATACCCTTCATTTCCTGGGCAGATGCAAAAGAATACATTGTCATTGCTGCGATTATTACTAATATTTTTTTCATTTTGTATGATGTTTTTTCAGCGTCATTTAGACAATTTCAATGAAAGTCCAACCATGAAAAAGCGCATGTCCAAATAATCAAGCTTATTCGAAAATCTGATATATTTAGTTTGTATAAATGTTTGTAACCTTTCCCCTGTTTTGTGACTTAGCCCCAGCGCAGTTCCTCCGGCAACCCCAACATTCTTAAAATCTGAAACAATAGAAAAGGTTGGCGCCAAATAAGGTGTGATAATTTTATTATCGTAAAAAAACATACCATTAAAATTAATAAAACCATCAGTATTATCGCTGAAGGAAGTCTTGTTCAGATCTGTTTTTATACTGGTAAAGTACCAGGCTTCAGCAGAAGCACCCCAGCTAAAAAAATTCTTCTTATTTGTTCTCCAAAATCCGGCTTCCACATCCAAGGCCGGGGTGAAATAAGAATCTTCCATGGAAGGGGAAAAAAATACTCCTGCATTAAGAAATGACATCGAAGGCATCGTTTCCTTTGGAGATTGTGCATTCAATACCTGACCATTTACTATTCCAATAAAAAGTAACAATTTCCAAGGCTTACAAAATTTTATTAATCCTGATAACTTGTTTATAAAACGCTGATTGTACCCGAGGGAAATGAGTGTTGTTTTAGTATTTTCCATTTGCATTTTAAATTTCATTTGTTGAAGAATTAAAGTCAATTACTCATCGCACGGTAGATAAAATCACCCGGTATAACGAATTAAAATGGGTCTGTGAGTTCGCTAACACGAATGAGTTTTTTATTTACAAACTCATCTATGCCCAATGCTGATAATTCTCTTCCGTAGCCGGAACCTTTGGTTCCTCCAAATGGCAGATCCGCTTGTGTCCATGTAGGATGGTTGATGAATACCATACCGGTATCAATTTGATCGGCGACCCTTTTACCCCGTTCGATGTCCTTTGTAAACACCGAACCGCCCAGACCGAAAGGCGAATCATTGGCGAGGTCGATGGCAGCCTGTTCATCTTTCACTTTATAAAATGAAGCGACCGGGCCAAATAGTTCTTCGTGGTATGCTGGATTATCCGAACTTATATCGGTAATAATGGTTGGCTGCATAAAAGCGCCCGCGCGATCTGATCGTTTGCCACCCAATAATACTTTAGCCCCGGCATCCACAGCCCGCTTTACCTGGTCGGCCAGCCCCACTGCTGCCGCTTCACTGCTAAGGGGGCCTAATTCGGTGGCTTTGTCCATTGGGTCGCCGACGATAATGTTGGACAACCGATTTTTGAATTTTTCTAAAAATTCGTCAGCAATCGATTCCACAGCAATAAACCGTTTTGATGCCACGCAACATTGCCCGTTATTGTTCATTCGCCCAACTACTGCCCATTCCACGGTTTTATCTATATCGGCATCTTCCAATATGATAAAGGCATCACTACCCCCTAATTCAAGAACAGATTTTTTTAAATATTTTCCGGCTTGCGAAGCTATGCTTGATCCGGCGGCCTCACTACCTGTCAGTGAAACGCCTTTTATCCTTTTATCGCTCACCAATGCGGATGCCCTGTTTCCCGATATTAGAAGGTTAGTATATATTCCGGCGGGGGCACCTGCTTCTTTAAACAGATCTTCTATGGCAATACCGCATTGGGCCACAATAGAGGCATGTTTGACTAAAATGGTATTGCCGATCATCAAGTTAGGAGCCGCAAAACGCGCGACCTGGTAAAATGGGAAATTCCACGGTTCGACACCGAACAGTACGCCGATAGGGCTATGACGGATTAACGCTGAACCATGTGTTGGCCCAAGTATTTTATCAGCAAGGAATTTCTCAGCATGGTCGGCATAATAATCGAAAATATCGGCACTTAACAAGATTTCGCCTTCTGCCTGGGCAATGAGTTTGCCCATTTCCGAAGTTATTATTTTCGATAACAGCTCTTTTTTATCCCTCATCAAACCTGCGACTTTGTGCAGCAGGAGCGCTCTTTCTTCGTAGCTTGTTTTCCTCCAATCCTTATAAGCATTTTCGGCTTGGATCACGGCAGTATCCACTGCCTCGTCGCTCATTTCTTCAAAAGATTTGATGGCCACATTGGTGGCCGGATTAATTGTTTGTATCGACATGATGTATTGGTTTAAGTTTTTATTGATTATATCTCTTGTAGTAAGTGATGAGTTAATTAGTGATGTTTATAATAACCTGCTCCCTGAATATCGTTCCATACGGTGGTTTTGTGGCAGGAGTAGCATTGACGGACGCTTACATTTTTACCTTCCTGTCTTGCTATTTTTTTAGAAACCATTTCAAAGTGCATCATAAAATGGCTGGGTGGTGCCTGGTGACAGGATGAGCAGTTGGTGGAAAGTACCCCCGGATGCTGGAATTTTGGGATCGTCCATTGTGTAGCTGCATGGCAGGATGCGCAATTGGTTCCCATCATACCAACGTGCTTGTCTTTTGTGCTATGGCAACTGGCACAATCAAGTTTGGCTACCAAGCCCGATACGAGCGGGTGATCAGCCGGCATCAAAGATTTATCCAAACTGAATGATTTTTTTCCATCCCCTATTATCTTTTCCCCAATACTTGCCAATGCCTCATGATCCATGACCCGCAAATTCGCATCTGCGCCCCGGTGTTCGATATGGCAGGAAGAACAGTTACCGATCATGCCGTGAAAGGCGGTAGGCTGCCGCTCGAGCAAAAGTTTGTTATCGCCATGGCAACTAATACACTTGTTATTATCTATTACCTTTCCGGCGGTATGGCAGGATGCGCAATTAGCGGCAAGCATGGCATGGGCCGCAGTCAGCTTGCCCGGACTTGCTTGCGTTTGCCAGGTATTCTTTTGTGCGAAATCTATATTGCCATAGTAGGCTAACCCAACTGCAAAAGATAAAATGACCAGAATGACAAGTAGTTTTTTCATTTAAGGAACCTTAACGCAAAATAAACGGCAGACCAAATGTGCAGTAGAAGTAGGATATAAAATGCAGAGGATGTTATGATATGTATCTTCAGCCAGCCGGCCGTTCTTCGCTTTAATAGTTCGTGTGTCTTTATGGCATATTCAAGGTCGGCGATTGATTCAGCCAAACGCATAGCCCGTTGCGATAGCAGCGATTTAGCGTCTGTTGCAGCCTGCCGGATACCGACAAAACTGTTGAAGGCGCGGCTTATACTATTATTGGAAACAACAAAAGTAGGTTCGGATTTTGGTTGCTTGCCTATCTGATCGATCAATTGGTTGTATTGTGTCGCCAGCAGGTTTAGTTCGGTCTGTTTTTCGGAGATCTCTTTTGATGAATAGCTAAGAAAGTACCGGCCTATGAAACCGCTTAATACCGTGAGCATCAGCGTAGCCGTGAGTGCTATACCCAGATTGCTTTCAAAGCGGTGGCCTGTGTGCAATATCGCGAGTATTGCACCGACAATACTGGTATAAACGTGCCAGTTGAGTAAGGTGCCGATAGAAATGCGCCTGGAAATCTTTTCTTTAAAAAATGCTATTCGTTTAGTGGCAGAGTACAAAAGCGGCGGCACGATCAATAGGAATGCGGCAGTAACTGCCAGTAACGTACCGGTCAGGCTGCCCGGAAACCGTGGGGAACGATGCACCAAAAAGCCTAACCACAAAACAAGCTGTAGTATAAGCATGGAGCCAATAATGGTTCGTTCCTGTTTCATTTATTTTATTTTTTATACAAATGTTAAGCATCAACTGAAACTGCTTCGGTTGCTTTTGCCTGGCAAGCCAGAATTATATTTTGTGCCCTATCATCTTCGGTCAATGCATCCTCTACGGCCATGGTTATGTTGCCTGAGATCAATTTTATTTTACATATTCCGCAGGTACCAACACGGCAGGAATAATCAATGTTAACGCCAACCTCCTCGGACGCTTCGAGTATCGATTTGTTAGCTGTAAGCACCGCTGTTTTATTTGATTTGGCAAACGTGACTACCCCGCCTTTGTCCTCTTGGGCGCCTGCAGACTTCCCGTTTTCCGGCACGGCAGCTTGTTCTCCTTCCGGTTTAACGGGTTGTTGTCCTGGTTCATTACCCTCCGCTGGTTTTACAGGTTCTGTTGACGGTGGTTTTGCAGCAGGTGACGGGCCGGCGAAAATCTCCACCATTACATTTTCTTCAGGTACTTTTAGCTCTTCCAGCATCACCTTTACCGCATCCATCATAGGCTTTGGTCCGCAAATGTGGATCATCCGGGATATAAGGTCAGGCACCCGTTCTGCTATTATTTCTTTTGTAATGTGACCGGAGACAAAGTCGACGCTGGCCTCGCCTTGCTGCTGGCTAAGCACAAAAAAGACGTGCAGGTTCGCGTATCTTTTTTGCAGGTATAGGATCTCTTCCCGGAAAATGATACTGCTTTCATCTTTACAGGTAAAGAAAAAATAGATTTCTCCCTTCCAGGAGCGGTCGGTCAAATAGCGAACGGCGCTCATCATGGGCGTTAAACCTACGCCACCGCCAATAAATACAGCGCTTTTAGCATGTGTTTCCGTAAAGGTGAATTTACCGGAGGGTGCGGTGAACTGCATCAGTTCGCCGATATGCACTGCGGTATGCATGTAATGTGAAACGGTACCTTTTTCTTCGTGTTTGACCGTTATTTCACAGTATTCTGTATGCGTAGGCGATGAAGCGATAGTATATGACCGTTTTACAGGAACACCCGCAGGGTTAATGGTTACCGTAATGAACTGGCCGGGCAAAAAATTGAACGGGATCTTTTTGCCCTCCGGTTCTGTAAGCCGAAAGGTTTTTACGCTTGGAGTTTCTACGAAAATTTCTGCAACGAGTAAAGTACCCGTCCATGAATTTGGTTTTGAGGGCGCGGCCTCCGGGTTTACGATGGGCGGCGATCCGGCTTTTTCAGCAGCAGGAGCAGCCGGTTTAGTGCCTGGGTTTTCCGCAGGCGGTGCACCTGGCTTATTGGTACCAGGAGGTGGGACATTTGCGGATGAATTACCGGTTAACTGATCGATAAGGGCATTGGCACGTTTCATCTTATGGAAGTACATCCAGACCATGATTACCGCAAATGCAGTGAGTAAAAACATGGTAATGTAATGGAACCAGGAAAGCCCCATAAAACTATGCTTATCTGCATTTTCAACAGCGGCAAGGTTCATTTCCCGGTTGAACCATTTTAAAGCGGTAAGCCTCGGGTCTTTATTTTCTGCCAGTGCCCGTTGCCCTTCCAGGCCGCTTTCCAACATCATCTGGCCCTGACGTATCCGTTGGTTCGCGGCTTTCATAGCCTCCATATCCTGCATCCTTGTGGCACCGGAAAGCTCCTTTAAACCAATGTCCAGAATCGCATTGCCTTCAGTGATCTGTTTGTTTGCCAACTGGTTTATTTCGATACGTTTTTCAGGTGTGAGATCATTGGCCTGCATTAATGTAGGGTACATTTCTTTATAGGTGGGCTTTCCCATATCCTTCATCATATCGCCCATACCTGCCCCCATGCCACCAGCCTTGTTACCGGCAGTGGTGTCCTTCATGGCAGCGCCCTTATCCGCTGGTGCACTTCCTGGGTGATGGCTGGCATGCTCATCCGGGGTCTGCGCTATAGCCGAAGAAGCTGCAATAATCAATAAGGCTGTTAAAAAATTAACAGAAACTATAGTGCGAAACCATTTCATTGTGGATTTTTTTACTTAAAAAAGAATTACATGTCAGTCATGGGGGCATCTTTTTTTGGCATAGGTTTTTTATCTTTTTTCATTTTATCTGCGCCCATACCCATCATGCCCATCCCCTTGTCCATCATGTCCATACCTTTATCCATCATATCATCATCCATCATGGGCTTGTCCGGAGGACCCATCGCTTTAGCGGCCATACCTTTGCCCTTATCCATCATATCCATTCCTTTATCCATCATATCCATATCATCGGCCATCGGTTTGTCGGACATGGCGGGACCGTCTTTGCCCATCATCTCTTTACCCATGGTTATCATCGCCATACCCTTGTCCATCATATCCATACCGGTTTGCATCATCGGCCTATCTTTGTTTTTTTGGGCATGCATGGTAACCATTTTGCCAGATTTCGCAACATCCAGTCCCTGATGAATCATAGCCATTCCGTTATCGCCCATATCCATATCTTTCACACCAGACTTTGCTGCACTGTCGCCCATAGCCATTTTATCATCCATTCCTTTATGTCCAGGTTGTGAACCCTTCACGCCGCCTCGTCCGGATCTTATCATGTCCATCCCTTTCTCCATTTCAGCAACCCCATTATCTATCATTGTCCTGTCGTTGGCTTTTTCTCCTTTATTCACCATATCATTGCCGGCTTTTATCATTTCCATGCCCCGATAGACCTCGGCAGAGCCGTCATCATCCCGTTGCGCGTTGGATTGTGCCGTAGTGTCGGTTTTAACAGTGCTTTTGTTGTTCCCCGTGCAGCCAATAATGGAAAAAGATGTAAATAAAATAAGGGCGAAGCCCATTATTATTGGTCTGGCAGAACCTCTATTCTTTTTTATCATTTTAATACCTGTTTCAAAGGGCATGGAGGCTTTCAGGTTTGAAGTTGTTGTTTTCATGGTGATGATTTTATTTATGTAATGATTTATTTACCAGTATGACCTCTATCCATTAGCTAAAATAACCTTCAAGGCCTTCTCTTTTTGGGCATTCCCAAAAACCTGGTAAGCCTTTATTATGTCATTTAATTTAAAATGGTGTGTGATTAGTTTATTGGGGTCTATTTTGCCAGACGATACTGTTTTTAAAAGCATGGGCGTTGTATTCGTGTTTACCAATCCCATGGTGATGGTGATGTTTTGAATCCAGAGCGTTTGAATTTGCAGATCTACAGGATGACCATGAACACCTATATTAGCCAGGTGACCACCTGGACGAACAATATTTTGGCAAATATCGAACGTGTCAGGAAGACCAACAGCTTCGATGGATACATCCACGCCATCTTGTGTTTCGGCCATTATCCTTTTTACCGCATCTTCTGATGATGAATTAATGGTATCTGTTGCTCCGAATTTTTTAGCCAATGCCAAACGGTTTTCATCTACATCAATCACATAAATTTTGGCAGGGGAATAAAATTGTGCGGTTAGCAAAGCCGCGATACCTATTGGGCCGGCACCCACAATTGCGATGGTATCACCGGGTTTCACACAACCGCTAATTACGCCTATTTCATGACCGGTTGGCAATATATCACTTAACATTACCATGGCTTCCACATCCGAATTTTCCGGGATGGCATGCAGACTGTTGGCCGCATGGGGGATACGTACATATTCTGCCTGCGTTCCATTAATCAGGTTGCCCAAAATCCAGCCACCGTCTTTGCAGTGAGAATACATCTGTTTCTTACAATACTCGCAGGTGCCATCAGCGGTAATGCAGGAGATAATTACAAGATCACCTTTTTTGAAATTTTTAACCGCCAAACCAACTTCTTCAACAATACCAACACCTTCATGGCCAAGGGTGGTTCCGGGCTTAACAGAAGGAACTTTACCTTTTAAAATACCGAGATCAGTTCCACATATGGTGGTATTCAAAATCTTTACCAATGCATCTGTAGTCTTTTCAATAACAGGCATGGGCACGTCTTTCCATTCGATTTTACCAGGGCCGCCATATACCAGGGCTTTCATGGTTTGGTCTTTTTTTCTGTCGGCAGAAAAGCCATTTGACTTTTGGCTTTTGGACGGGGTTGCTATTATGCTCATTTTGCTTGTTTTAAATAGTGATCCTTGAAAATTTGATGTGGCCTTTTTCTTGCGGACAGCCCGTAAATCAAGACGCTGATTGGCAACATACTACATTGGCATCTTGCCCATTTTACTTTTGCTGCCTGTTTTTTTCTTTATAGGCATTTTTCCCATTTTACCGTCCATGTCCATCATATCCCCTTCTTTCATCTTCATTGTTTTACCGCCCTTCATTTTGCACATTCCGTCGGCCATGACAGTGGTGCCATTGCCCATGGTCATTTCTTTATCCATGTGGGTTGTCTTCCCGTCCTTCATTATGTGCATCTTCCCGTCCTTCATCATTACATGATCCTTTTTCATGTCAATTTTTTGTTCCTTGTTGTCCTGGTTGCCCATCTTTCCCATATCGTGGTCTTGGGCAAATGCGCCTGAACTTAAAGCACAGGCAGCAATTAAAATCATTAATTTTTTCATATTGTAAATGTTTTGGCTCAAGCAGCTTTACTGATTGGTTACTGTTAATTTATAGTGATAATTGAGACGATTATTCTACTAATCGTTTTGTATGTGCTTTTTCCGCTCATTGTATTCTTCGGTATCAATTGTACCGGCAGCGTAACGCTTTTTGAGAATATCTAACGGGGAGTCTTTTTTTGATTTTTGTCCGGGGATGTCATAAGGTGTGGCGAAAATCCAAATTATAAAAACAAACCAAATGAACCACCAGATAAGGTGCATTCCCCAGAAATCATAACCATTGTACATCATAGCTCTTCATTTAAATTTTAATTAATTGTATCACTATTTCACTTTCTTCTGCGCCAAGAAATAGCAGTGGGCGGCACAGGCATGAAGCTTATAGTTCTTATGGGTCGTGCCTAGGGAATGACCCTTTGGATCCAGTATTTCACATTTTTGGGCATCAATATCCCGCACGGTAATTATATTCTCTCCGTTGGCGTTGTAATAGTTACCGTTCTTTTGCGCCTTCCCCAGGTTTTTCCCCTTTGCATCAATTACGTTTCCGTTCCTGTCAATGAAATAGATGGTCTTTCCCTGGTTATTCTTTATGATATTATCCTTGGTGATAAAACCCAGTTTGTTCCAGCCGTGGTCATGGATTTCGCCCTTTTTGTTGATGAATATTTTTTCAGAATTAGCGGTGTCTGTTTTGGTCTGACCAGACACGTGAACGGCAAACACTGAGAGCACCGCCAACATTAACATAAATAAAAGATGTTTTTTTTCCATGATTTCTATAACTTTGTTTTACCAAATGTATGCTTTTAAAAATCAAGAAATATTGATTTCCAACATGTTAAAAAGTGATACGCATCACTTTTTAACAGTGATGACATCAAATATATAATTATAGATACCAAAAATATTTAACAAATTTTAACTTTTTGAGCCTTTGAATAACAATATATAAGAAACACAATCAATTGCACGGCCAGTTTACACCTTTTGCTTTATCCTGCAACCCGGGAAATCTTTTCCATAATTAAATGACTGTCACCAAACTTACACAACGCATCGCAATGCTCACGTAGTTCTGAAAAGCAAATATATTTAATGGGAACATTTGATTTTTTAATTGCTGGCCTAACCAACTGAACAATGACATCTTTAACCCGTTTATCTGGTATAATTAAATAAAGAGTCTCATTTCCTTTTCCGATGGTATAACTTAAATCACTCAAGCGCAAAATTCCGGAATAAATGCTAGTGCTTTTTTCGACCTCAAAAGCAGCAACGACCTTACTAGTGCCTTTTTCAAACCATAGCACATCAATCAATTTAACAGAATTTAGGGCTTCTTCTTCACCCGGAAATTCAGGAAACTTCTTTAAAGAGATGAACGAAAAGCTATTATTGTTCCAAGATCTTGACCTGTCATTTGAAGCTGGAATAACATCATAGCCTAATGAAGCACCGATACGCAGTAAATGGTACTGCATTTCAGAATGTAAGTGCTCATCTTCTTTTTCCTTGCGAGCTTCAGTATGACGCTTTTCAATAAGCTTTTCCAACTTATTGCGGTCTTGCTCAGAGAGATAATCGTCTGAACCAAGTATTAACTTTTGTGTACCAACCTCGAAGAGCAGACCGGAGATAGCTCCTAGATCTAGTGAAAGCTCCCGGCAGTACTTTTTATTAATATCGATAAGCACTTCCCTTATCTTCAGGTATTCTGTCCAGCTGCCCAGTTTTTTTTTATCCTTGAACAATGTGTTAAAGCCATTTACAATAGCGGTGTTGGATGGCGGCATAAGAGTTGGGTGGAGGAAGTAAATGATGCTCGCTACCGCCGGACCCAAACCTTTAATCTTAGCCCTATCCAGCTTTATAATCTCTCCGATCAGCTGTTCTTCGTTCTTAGCGTTTAAACAATTTTCCAAAAACTGCCCAAAGAGGACTTTATTGCCTTCATTTTCATAAATATCAGGTATTCTTAATTTGGGTTTCCAGTAGAAAGGATGAGACGCCCCTTCAAAAACCTGCTTTTGCTCACTGATACAGGATAAGACAAACTCAAGGGAACTTCCCTTGAAATCATTTCCAAATCTTTTGTGGCGAATATCATCAACCACTTGGATTACGCCACGCCGTATTGACCTGAAAGCTTTTAGGCGTTCTTCATTGTTGATAAACCAGGTGTTATAAACTGATTCACTGTCGGCTTTATATTGATGGATGATGTTAGTTAAATCGCTGCTCATTTTATTGATTTAACAACGAATATATGTGTGTGAGTGTGTTTTAGGAAATTACCTGCAACATTTCTTGACAAATAAAACCTTAAACAGCCAGATACATGCCTTTTTCAATGCTTTCATGATTCCAATATAATTAATAATCTGCCCTTTCTGGGCAGATTATCAAAGGTAAACTAAGCAGCTGTTGCCATTTTCCTGCAAGCTTCTGCGCATCTGCGGCAAGCTTCAGCACATTCTTTACAGTGATCCATGCCCATTTCGGCATGTTTTTCACATTCTTCAGCGCAGGCACTACAAATGTCAGCGCAAATGCGGCAAAGCTCTTCGCTGTACCCGCTGCCCAGGCTCATCACCTCTGCCGCAGAACGGCAGATTGCCGCGCACTCTATATCTAACTGGATACAGCGGGAAAGCATTTTTAGATCTTCTTCTTTTAAGCATTCGGTAGCGCAATGGCTACACGCTACTGCGCAGGCTACACAAGCCTGGATACAGTCCTGAAATTTTTCATGTGACATAATTTTACTGTTTTAAAAGGTGAACTATTTATTTATTGTTATTTGCTAATAACCACTCCTGTAATTCCTTGATCTCTTTTTCCTGGTCTTCAATGATCTTGGAAGCCATTGTTTTCATCTCCGCATGGGTTCCGTAATCCAGTTCCATTTTAGCCATTTCAATCGCACTTTGATGGTGCACGGTCATCAGGATCGCAAAGTCATGGTCAGCCCTTCCGTTAAGACGACAGGCGGTGCATTGCCCTTTGGCCAATCCATCGGTTTTACCTCTTTTTGGGAAATAAAAAGTTCATTAAAATTCGTTGGGAAAGTTAAAATGGAAAGGGCAGAGAAAAAAGGGCTGCCCGCAGTCTGAATATTTTCACTGATGGCATACTGGCCATGCTGGTCACAGCATTTGCAATCCTTGTCTTTGGAACACGGTTCCTTTTGATGGGAATGTGGCTTGGCCTCATTGTGGGATTTGGCTTCTTCGCTGGGATGACTATTGTTTACCTGCGGTTTAAGCAAATATTCGCCTGCACAATGAACAATACAGACAAACATCCCTGTTGTTAATAACAGGTAGAATGCTGCAAAACTTATGGCACAGGTTTTCCTCATTAGCAGGTAAATACCTTAAGAACAACTAATTTATATGTTTTGTTCTAAATTTTTATTTTTAAATGCAACAACATCAAGCCGACCAGTTTGCTTGATGTTGATAAAACATAATGGGCTTAATGACTAAAGCTTTTCTGCTTTATAACCTGCATTTTCAAGGGTATCGATCACTTCCTGGTCATCTATTCCCGGCTTACCATCAATGGTTAATATTTTATCAGGGCTTTGGGTGTCCACGTCCCACCTTTCGATATCCGAAAGTTTGTTTAAATGAGGGGTTACGGCAGCTATACATCCGCCACATTTGATATTGGTTTTAAATTTTAATGTTTCCATGATTGTTATTTTAATATTAGTTGAGAAAATTTAAGACGAAGGCTATTACTTACTACCGATACCGAGCTTAGTGCCATTGCTGCACCGGCAATCATCGGGTTTAACAAAAAGCCGTTTACCGGGTATAAAATACCAGCAGCAATAGGGATACCTATCAGGTTATAAATAAATGCCCAAAACAGGTTTTGCCGTATGGTACGAACTGTTAGTTTGGATAAACGCAAGGCTTTCGGTACCTGCATCAGGTCGGAAGACACCAAAGTGATTTTAGCCACATCAATGGCAATATCAGAACCTTTACCCATTGCAATAGATACATCTGCCTGTGCCAGCGCCTGGCTATCATTGATACCATCCCCGATCATAGCGACTACTCTGCCCTGCGACTGTAGTTGTTTAACAAACTCGGCCTTATCCGAAGGCAATACTTCGGCTTTAAAATCAGTTATTCCGGCCTGTAAGGCAACGGCGGCAGCCGTTTGCTGATTATCACCGGTAAGCATATACACAGCTATCCCCTGATTAATCAATTCAGTTACAGCTTTTGCAGATCCTTCTTTAATCTGATCAGCAATCGCAACAATAGCCAGTACCTGGTTTTTGTCTGCGAAATAAATAACCGTTTTAGCTTGTTGCTGCAAGGCATCAACTTCACGCTGTAAGATTTCATTTATTTGGATCTGCTGATCTTTCAATAGCTTATGACTTCCCGCCCAATAGATTTGTCCTTCAAATTCTGCCTGTACACCTTTTCCAGTCAGGCTCTCAAACTTGTTTACCTGTACCGCACCAACGTTTTCGTGTTTTAAATGGCGAACGATGGCATCCGCAAGCGGATGCTCTGATTGCTGTTCCAAAGCAAGGAGTATCTTTGTAAGGGCTTTCTTATCTTGTACTAACCCATTCTGCCAGACTAATTCTGTTACTTCTGGTTTACCTTTGGTAAGTGTACCGGTTTTGTCCAAAACAACAACGGTCACCTTATGACCCAATTCCAGTGCTTCTGCATCTTTAATCAGGATGCCGCTTTCTGCACCTTTCCCGATGCCTACCATAATGGCGGTAGGTGTTGCCAGTCCCAACGCACATGGGCAGGCGATCACAAGCACGGTTACCATTGCAAGCATACCCTGGGTGAAAGCATTCTGCCCGCCAGCCATTACCCATATCAGCAAAGTAACTAAGGCAATACCTATTACTACAGGTATAAATATTCCGGCTATTTTATCTACTAATTTCTGTACGGGGGCTTTAGATCCCTGTGCATCCTGAACCATTTTAATGATCTGTGCAAGCATAGTTTCGCCACCCACTTTTTCAGCTACAAAGCGAAAGCTGCCTTTTTGATTGATCGTTCCTGCGAAAACTTTATCGCCATTGTTTTTCGCTACTGCGACCGGCTCGCCGGAGATCATACTTTCATCCACATAAGAATTTCCCTGGTAAACTTCCCCGTCAACCGGGATCTTTTCACCGGAACGCACCAATATCTGATCACCAATATGAACTTCTGAAAGCGGGATTTCCTTTTCTCCATTTTCGGTAACAACCAGCACTGTTTTAGGTTGTAAGCCTATAAGTTTTTTAATAGCAGAAGAAGTATTGGATTTGGCCCTTTCTTCCAGCAATTTTCCGAGCATGATGAAAACGATCACTACAGCTGCCGCTTCAAAATAAACATGCGGATGCAATCCCCGGCTATGCCAGAACTCCGGGTAAAAAGTGTTGAATACACTAAAAAGATATGCAATTCCTGTACTTAGGGCAACCAAAGTGTCCATGTTGGCCCGGCCATGACGAGCTTGCTTAAAAGCGTTGATGAAAAAATTTTTTCCGAACACGAACAATACGGGAGTAGTTAAAGCCAGCATGTAATAATTAGCGTAAGATATATTCATAAAGAACATACCTATGACGACTACAGGCAGTGTTAAAATCGCCGCCGCGATCATGCGTTTTTTTAATGCCTTATAATTACCTCGCTGGACTTCTTCTTGTTTTTCTTTGCCACTTTCAGTATCCAGTATCAGGTCATAACCAATTGACTGAACTGCCTTCTGAAAAGAAGTGGGCTGGATCTGATTAGGATGATACAGAACCTTAACTGACTGGGTGGCGTAGTTCACCTCGGCTTTATCTACCCCAAGCTGTGAGCCGATCATACTTTCTATGCTGACTGCACAGGCAGCGCAGGTCATACCAAGAACTGGCAGGGAAAGAGTTTCTATATTTTCTGACGTATTCATTTTCTTTATTTATCATACAAAGATAGGCTTGCACTAATCCGGGATTTTTACAGTTTTTTGTGAAAAAGTTGTAATATTCCGCACAAACGGCTGCATTTATACACTTATAGATAAAAATTACGTTATTTGTGTTATGAAGTTAATGGCCTTTCTTCTCGTGGCTTGTTTAATGTTCCTTTCTTTTTCAGGAATGGCGTCCCGTATCCACGCTTCAAAAAAAGAAAGTTGCTGTGAAAAACCCACCTGTAAGCATGGGCAAAATCAAAAGCAGAAAAAAAACTGCGATAATGGCCTTTGTAACCGAATGCTTACCTGTAGCCGTTGCGGATTTTTTACAGTCAGCCAGTTATCACTTTCAAAGCAGTTTGCATTGACTGCAAAAAGGAAGACTTTTCAGACCACTATTGGTATGACTTCTGACTATCCCGAAACCGGCTGGCATCCTCCGAAAGTTTAATAAAATTGTCTACTGTACATCATCCATGTACCTTAATTATTATTAAACAATTAAAATTAAAAATCATGAAAAAGTTTCTTTTCATCACAACGGTGATGCTATTCTCTATATTCTCTATTTCTTATGCCAATACCCCTTGCTGTAACAGCAAGATGAACAACTGCACAAAATGTTCAAAGACCTGCGGTAAGCCGAATTGCATGGACACCTGCAGTAAATCTTGTAAAGCATCAGGAGAGTGTACTAAGACCTGTAAATAATAATAAAGCCGGGATAAAACCCGGCTTTTATTATGATAAATAGTACAACTATGATGAATTTGTTGTTAACTTCAAACTAAAAGCATCAATTTTGCTATCATTTAACTGGGCGCGCTGTCCTGATCTGCGGATGCTCCGACCTTGGTATGATAGCCTTTAGTAATTAATGTATTTGTAAATAGTGCTGTTACTTTTAATGTTAAGGGTTTTCCTGATCTGCGCTATACTCACATTGGAAGCATACAGATTTTTAACTGCTTTCATTTTTAACTCGGCATCAGGTGTTAAGCCTTTTGGCCTTCC
Source organism: Pedobacter sp. GW456-11-11-14-TSB4 (assembly GCF_059424425.1). Classification (NCBI taxonomy): domain Bacteria; kingdom Pseudomonadati; phylum Bacteroidota; class Sphingobacteriia; order Sphingobacteriales; family Sphingobacteriaceae; genus Pedobacter; species Pedobacter sp. GW456-11-11-14-TSB4. The sequence goes on along the minus strand of NZ_JBWKZK010000002.1, from coordinate 929,717 downwards.
GCCTACCCTGCCCCGGTCTTTAGCTGCTTTTAATCCTGCTACAGTCCTTTCGATTTGAACACTTCTTTCATTTTCTGCAAGGATGGCATTTAGGCTAAACCAAATTTTGCCCATTGGCGTATCAGTATCAATACCCTCACTAATTGATATGAAGCGTATATCCTTATCCTTAAAATCGGTCATAAGCTTAATTAGTTCCCATGCTGTTCGGCCTAATCTATCAATTTTCCAAACCACTACAGTGTCACCGCTCCTTAATTGTGAATACAAAGTATCCCATTCCTTCCTGAATTTAACTCCGCTCTCTTTCTCAAAATAAACCTTATCGCACTTAAAGTTATTCAGTGCGTCATCTTGAAGGTGCAAGTTTTGGTCTTTCTTAGAAACCCGTTTATATCCAAAAACCATATTATCGTATTAAACTATTTTACTGTTTCGCTGATTTTTTCCCTATCATCGTCCAGCCAATTTTGTAACACTACCGCCAAAATCGTATTGAGTGCAACACCAATAATCATTAATAAAACCATATCAGTATAGTTGGCTCATGGACTGGGTATTATTGCCCTAGCCATATAAGGCTAAATAAACGTCCATTTCCATCATCTTTTGATTTTATGCTCTGCGGTCTGCTGACTAACTAAATAATCATTTATATCATTCAGTCCTTTTTCTGCATAAAATGCGCTCTTGTCAATGGCAGATTTTATGAGTTCGATTGCCTTTTTTGTGGCATGCTTCCCGCCCACTCCATCACGGCCATTGTCAAAATATAAATGTACTGGGATGCCCTTTTCTATTGACTTTGTATTTATCTTTTCGCAAAGCACCTTAGTAAGATTTCCAGTGCCATTGAGCAGTATTACATTATAGATTTCATCAGGAAACAAATGTCTGTAACTGGCAAAATCCATCGAGCCTTCAAATAATTTTATGCTCTGCGGATTATTGCCGATAGTAAAAGTAGATATACCTCCACCATTCAAGTTACCTTTATATGCTGTTGATCGAACGGCATAGCCATTACTTGCATTTGGAAAACCAATAGCAAAGAAATTACTGCCTCCATTTGACCAGTGTACTTCCTTTGCTACTCCTGCAATATCTTTAATTTCTAAGCCCCTCTTTTGTAAGTAGCTTAACAAAGCCGGATGCTGAACCTTATCCAGTACTTTTTTTATTTCAATGTTATATTCTGTTTCACCATTCTTTTTAAAAAATGCATGGTAACCGTCTGCAACAATATCAATATTGTTAGACAGGCGCTGTATGGCCTCTACAAAAGTTTTATTCTCAAATTTCTGTACGGCTTTAATTATGTCGCCACCTTCGCCCAGGGCATGGTCATACCATACGTTGGCCTGATCTTTAATACTTATAGAACCTGTCTTTTGATGGTCGAACCCGAAAAAGTACTCCTTACCTTTTTTTCCATCATACCGAAGTGCCCCGATACTTTCCAGTTTAAAAAAGTAGTCAAGTAAGGAAATTTCAGATTTAATCCTTGCAGCTTCTGCGGTTAAAGCTGCGTAGTCATTTTTGGTATTCATAATCTTTACATTTAAAGGTATCAATAATTTTGTTACGTGTAATCATTTTGTGTAATAGTTTTTTGTAATATCAAAAGGCCAAAAAAAACCGACTGTTGATCGGTTGCGGCAGATTACAATTAAACGTTCGTTTTTTTGTAATCCAAATTATCAAAAACTCATCATCAAAAACTAAAATTATGATTTGAATAATGGAATGGGTTTATGATAATCAGCAAAAAGAAAAAGAGATATTTAATGCTTATCTGGAACGGTTTACTTTGCTTAAAGGCATCGGCATTTGCTCACAATCGATTATGAAAAAATGAGGGAATAATGAAAATAAAATGAATGGAATAAATTTGCCTATTTATAAAAATGAAAGGGCAACTAGAATGCTGCCCTTAATCAATTAATGCTCACGGTGATTGGCATCTTAAGCAGCTACTCCTGTCATTCTTCTGCATTCTTCCGCACAAGCCTTACAAGCATCTGCACATTCCTGACAATGCTGGGTATGATGATTACTACACTCATCTCCGCATTGCTGGCAAATATCTGCGCAAATACGGCAAATGTCTTGAGCAAAAGAGCTACCCATACTCATCAATTGAGCGGCAGAGTAGCAGATGGCTGCACATTGCATATCAAGCTCAATACACCGCGCCATCATTTTCACGTCTTCTTCCTGAGTGCATGAACTTGCACAATGATTGCAAATTGAAGCACACTTTAAGCATGCATCAATACAGTTTTTCCATTCATGGTATCCCATAACTTTAATTTTTTAGGGTTATAAAAAAAATTCCTATATAGATAACATGGTTATTTCCAGGCGGTTTCATTTTGTTTAAGAAAAGCTTTAATCCCGTGATATGATGCTTGTTTAAACGGTAGAAGAATAAGAAACTGGTTCTCGTATTCAAATAAGGAGGAATAGTGATAAATTAAATTCTCAACACCTACTTTAAGATTTTGCACATCATTTTATTAGTATTATATTTGCAATACGGAAATGGTGTCCTTCCGATTCAACCGCTTTTTTCAAAAGCTGATGGCGCCTACAATAGAAATTCCAGCAGGTAATAAAATCTGCCGGTCAAAGTATTGTAGGTGAAAAAATTAAAAATAAATTCTCAACTCTTATTGCTGGCAGCTATCTTAATTGCGCTTGTCTTACTTTGTCTGTCTGCCAAAGTGAGATCAGTGTTAGCAATGGTCCTGCCGGTTGAAACTGAATGGTTCTTGTGGATAAATCAGCACCATAATGCATTCTGGGATACGATTATGTACTGGGCCAGTGATAAGCGTTTTTGGCTTCCTTTTTATGCCTTCATTATTTATTGCCTCTTCCAGAATTTCTGCAAAAAAATTTGGCAGGTTCTTATTACCATTGCGCTACTAGTTGCTAGTGCAGATCAGATTGCTTCAGGACTGATTAAAAACACCGTTAAGCGTCTACGCCCTTCCCATGAACCGAATCTAACTACGATCATTCATTTAAGTAAAGCAGGTGCGGGTGGGATGTATGGATGGCCATCCGCTCTTTCATCACCTATCTTCAAAAGCATTCTTTCCGCTGGTTCGGCATTTACCGGATCATTGCCGGAGCAACGGTTCTTGTACTCATTTACTTTGGAATTATTCAATAACGGAAAATTAACATAAAACTATGTGGTGGATCTACGCGCTATTATCAGCTTTCTTTGCTTCCCTTACGGCCATCTTTGCAAAAGTCGGCGTAACCAATGTCAATTCTGATTTGGCTACTGCCATACGAACGGTGGTAATACTGATTGTAGCCTGGGGGATCGTAATGGCCAGAGGCGAACTTAAAGGAATTACGGAACTGTCAAAGCATAACCTGCTATTTCTTTTTTTATCTGGCCTTGCCACCGGCTTGTCCTGGATATTCTACTACAAGGCTTTGCAGATCGGGAAAGTGTCCCAGGTCGCCCCTGTTGATAAGTTGAGTGTTGCCCTAACTATTATACTTGCAATGGTGTTCCTGAAAGAAGCTCTTACCCTGAAAGTATTCTTTGGTGCCCTGCTGATCATTGGGGGAACACTGGTTTTGATCTTTTGAGAAACTCAATTATTTGTAAGCAACCGAAATACTAAAAATCAATATAAAACAAAAAACTATGAAATTAACTAAAATTCATGCCCGTGAAATTTTGGATTCCAGGGGCAATCCGACAGTAGAAGTAGAAGTCACTCTTAACGGAACAACAGCAAGGGGTATTTCTCCATCCGGGGCAAGTACGGGTGAAAAAGAAGCCGTAGAGCTTAGAGATGGTGATCCAGAGCGCTATAATGGTAAAGGCGTGGAAAAAGCAGTAAAAGGGATTAACGTCGAAGTCGGCAAATCAGTCACCGGCTTATCCTTTGAGGGTCAGCAGGCCTTCGATGATCATATAATTGGTCTGGATGGAACCGAGAATAAATCAAGGCTCGGCGCAAATGCGATGCTTGCGGCCTCAATCGCCTTCGCCCGGGCTTCGGCCGTTGCAAAAGGGATTCCCTTGTATAGGCAGCTAGTGGAAAGGGAAGGTTACGTAATGCCCGTACCGTGCATGAATGTCATTAATGGGGGAAGGCATTCTGATAACAACATCGATTTTCAGGAATTTATGATTGCCCCTCATAACGCCCCCTCGTTTAAGGAAAGTATCCGTATGGGCGAAGCTGTTTTTCATTCCCTGAGAAGTCTGCTAAAAGCGAAAGGCTATTATACCGGAGTTGGTGACGAAGGTGGGTTTGCGCCAAATCTGAGTTCTAATGAGGAAGCCGTCCAAATCATCATGGAAGCGATACATATTGCCGGTTTTGCTCCAGGCAAGGATATTTCCCTTTGTCTTGACCCAGCGACCAGCGAAATGTGGAATAATGGAAAATATGAATTTTATAAAAGTTCTAAAGAACGGATCACAACAGATGAAATGATTGGCTTTTGGGAAGGATGGTTAAAAGAGTACCCAATTATCCTGTTGGAAGACGGGTTGGGCGAAAACGATTGGGAGGGATGGAAAAAGCTGACCAGCCTTTTGGGAGACAAAGTGGAATTGGTTGGAGATGATATATTCTGCACCAACCCGAGTATTATCCAGCAGGGAATCGACCAGGGCATTGCAAACAGCGTACTGATTAAATTGAACCAGATCGGTACAGTTTCCGAAACGCTAAAGGCCGTAGAACTAGCCCAAAAAAACGGTTACAATTGCTTTATTTCTCACCGCAGTGGTGAAACTGAAGACACGACAATTGCGGATCTGGTTGTCGCTACCGGTGCGGGGCACATCAAAACAGGAAGTGGCTGCCGCTCTGAAAGGGTATCTAAATTTAACCAGTTGCTTCGGATAGAAGAAGAACTTGGTGATAGGGCATCATTTGCAGGAATCAATACTTTTTATAAAAAATTATAAATCAGCCGCTAACCTACAATGAAACATAATAAATTTTTATTTGAACACCTTTCGGTTTTTAAATATGCGGTTCGATGGACGCTGCTTATACTTCCTGTTGCCATTGCAATAGGAAGTATGGTTGCCTTGTTCCTTTGGCTGCTAGGCTGGGCCATTCACTTTCGCTTTCAGCATACCTGTCTCATTTTTCTGCTACCTTTAGCAGGTATTGTGATCCACCTGATTTATCAGTCAGTTGGTAGGTCCTCAGAAAAAGGAAATAACCTGATCATGGATGAAATCCATAGGCCGGGTGGTGGAGTGCCCAGGCAGATGGCGCCAGTAATCTTAATAACTACAGTGATTACCCATTTGTTTGGCGGATCGGCTGGAAGAGAGGGAACCGCGGTACAAATCGGAGGAAGCATCGCAGGAATGTTTAGCCGCTGGTTTAAGCTAAATGAGGTAGACACCAAGATGCTCCTTACCGCGGGAATTGCAGCCGGGTTTGGGGCGGTGTTCGGAACACCGCTCACCGGTGCCATATTTGCAATGGAAGTTCTGGCCATTGGAAGAATAGAGTACAAGGCTTTACTTCCCGCATTAATTGCCAGCGTGCTTGGTGATCTTACTGTCTCTGCCTGGGGCATCCATCATACCGCTTATCACATCGATCTCATAGAGAAAAGTGCCTACTTTCTATCTGAATACCTGCCGGTAAACCTACTCCTGCTTAGTAAGGTTATTCTAGCATCCACATTGTTTGGTCTGGCCAGCTACCTGTTTGCTGTAATGGTGCATGAGATCAAGGCCTTTTTTTCTAAAGTATGTAAGATCCAGTGGCTTATTCCTGTTATCGGTGGTCTGATTATTATAGGCTTGACTTACGCCATCGGGAAACCGGATTACTTAAGTTTGGGCGTGGATAGCGAATACCAAGGAGCCGTTACAATTCCCTCTGCTTTTCAGCCTGGTGGAGCAGATACTTGGAGCTGGTTATGGAAGACCATTTACACAACTTTAACATTAGGAACTGGATTTAAAGGTGGTGAGGTAACGCCTTTGTTTTATATTGGCGCAACATTAGGCAATGCACTTTCGACCTTATTAAATGCTCCAGTTAGTTTGTTTGCTGCCCTTGGATTTATTGCTGTTTTTGCTGGTGCAACGAATACACCCCTTGCCTGTACGATTATGGGTATAGAACTTTTTGGTAGTGAATACACCATGTTTTTTGCGGTAGCCTGTTTTACAGCCTATTTTTTCAGTGGCCATTCAGGTATATATTCTTCACAGCGTATTGCGGTACCCAAAATATTTACGGGAACATAAAATATTGACTTATCCTGTTCCTGTGGATTATCATAAAGAGGTGAAATTTTTATAAGATCCTTGACCAATGCAATCAGCAATTTATATCAAAAAACAACGCTATATCGACCGCTTTCCTTCCTCTCTTTTCTAAAGCATCAAGTACAGATGATTTAACTGCCTATGTTGTTTTAATAAGGTAGAGCAGTAAAAGTATACTAGCTATGAAAACTAAAGCGGTTAAAACTTTAACAAAAAGTGTTGAATGGTAATACACCCCCTGATTCAATTGTTCTTTCGTTGAATTATATCTTAAGTAAGAACAAATGATAGTAATTGCTCCCAGGGCAACTAGAAAAATCCCGATAATGCGGGAATCTCCGGTTTGGTGCAGGGGCACTTTACTCCCCAGTGCGGCACTGATCTGCTTGATAAATAGCGAGAATTTCATCACCACGAAGCCAAATCCCATGATACCAATACTGGTTCTGATCCAGGCCAAAAATGTTCTTTCATTAGCCAAATGGTCTCCTGCATGCTGTTTGGTGTTTTCCTGATCTTGAATTTTCATCTTGTTCTGTATCGGTATATTACAGCAATATATTTGCATGTTATGTCAATATCGATGCCAGTTTGGAGATGATAACCCTGGTATCCCGGATGCAAGTAAGCCTGTTTGATTCAGTGCCGGCAGGATAGCAGGTAACTGCAATTTCTTCGATAAACGATAAGCCTGATAGGTCAATAGATTCTTTAACCTCTTGTTCAATGCTTTTCATTAGGATCATGATTAATCGGGGTTGATATGTTCTGATTTTATGAGCTAATTGCTCTATTCCCCCCTGCCTCTGGTTTTTTCTGATTTTAACTGACGATTTATCAATAGGTGTACAAGTTAGATGTTCCAAAAAGCATCCCGTGCCTTTAAAGAACTGCAAAAAATCTTCTACAGATTTAAAATCGCCAAATACCTCACTAAATGCAAGATAAATTGTTCGAAACAGATTAGTATTTCCCAGGTAAAAATGTTTATCGTCACCTCCAGGAGCTTCAGAAACAAAGAGCAGCAGCACTTTAGCTGGCTGATATTGCCTCGAAATTTCGGTAACACTATACATTATAGTTGTAGCTTTTAGCGAAGCGCATAAATAGTTCCGCCAGAGCGTCCTGCTGACCATGAAGCTGAATGAAATGAAACGGCCTTTCGATAACCATATCCTTGATATCTATGATGCGGCATTCATTATTCTTGAGCTCTTTCAATATGGAGTGGATAGATAAAAAAGCCAGGCATTTGCTGTGAATCAAATAGGATTTAATGCTTTCGGTACTACCTAACTGCATTTCTATATTTAAGTCCCCCACCTTTATCTGGTGTGCTTTTAAAGCATATGCAATAACATCTAGTGTACCAGAACCAGGTTCACGAAGTAATAAATCATAATCCTTCAACTCATTCGGTTTGATCATTTCCTTTTTCATGGCATAATTGTGACCAGAACACACCAGCACCAGCTCGTCTTTTAGATATTGTTCGTATTTAATCTGTGGGTTCCGGGAGATGCCTTCAATGATTCCAAAATCTATTTCCTTAGCAATCAAACGCTGCTCTACATCTTCTGTGTTTCCGGTAACCAGTTGAATTTGTATATCCTTAAACTTATTGTGAAACTGTGCCAATACAGGTGGAATGATATATTGTGCCACAGTACTGCTGGCACCAATCCTCAATATTCCTTTATGCTGTTTAGTAAGTAGATTCATATCATATTCCAGTTCCCGGTAAGTTCCAAAAATCTGTTCTGCGTAATGCAACAATAATTCGCCGGCTGGGGTGAGGCTGATTTTTTTGTTTCCACTGCGTTCAAATAATGACATTTTGAACTCCTGCTCTAATTCTTTAATGTGTTTGGTTACAGCAGGCTGACTGATAAATAACTCTGCCGAGGCCTTTGTAAAATTCAGCCTTTTAGCGACAGCATAAAATACTTGCAAACGGAAATCTATCATACACGGTTTTAGTAGATAACCTAAGATACAAACAATTTGTTTCAACGGGTACTGACATCATAACCTTACGTTATCATCAATAACTTTTTATGCTTTTTCTGATGAGTAGAATAAATGCACATTTGTAACAGAAAAATATTGGTTATGAATAAGGAATCAACAGAAAAAGAAATCAGACAAGCACTTATATATACAGCCAGGACAACGGCTATCATTGCGTTTCTATTTGTTGCTTGTGGAACCATTTTCATCTGCACTTTATTTTTTAATGGGCAGCCAGATGTAGTGACAGCAAAAACCAAACAGGATGTGGAAACCGGTATAGCTGCTGTTAACGTCAAAAGCCAGGTTGTACCTGCTGATGCCTGGAAAGCGCCTGATGAAAATACGATTCCGGCGGACACCAAGTACGGCCAGATGATCAGGTATGGCAAAGAATTAATAGCACATACGAGCAAATATTTTGGGCCAAATGGATCCATAGCCCGTATTACAAATGGTATGAATTGTCAGAATTGTCACCTCGAGGGTGGAACCAAACTGTTCGGAAATAATTATGCTGGTTTTATTTCCAGTTTTCCTAAAATGAGTGGCAGATCAGGAAAGGTTGAACCTGCATCGGCACGTATTGCAGAGTGCTTCAATCGAAGTCTTGCAGGCAAAGTACCAGACGAATCTAGTAAAGAGATACAGGCAATGCTGGCTTATATGAAATGGCTTGGAACAGGTGTAAAAAAAGGGGAGAAAGTGTTTGGAACGGGAACCGAAAAATTAAAATTCCTGGATAGGGCAGCGAATGTCAAACATGGAGCGATTTTATATACCAGTAAATGTCAAAGTTGTCATGGTGCAAATGGTGAGGGAATACTCGATGAAGACAAACTAACTTATGTTTATCCGCCATTATGGGGCAAACACAGCTACAATGATGGCGCAGGGATGTATAGACTCAGTAACTTTGCGGGGTTCGTAAAGAACAATATGCCATATGGTGCCAGATATGGAGATGCGCAGTTAAGTGATGAGGAGGCCTGGGATCTCGCTGCTTTTGTGAACTCACAGCCAAGACCACATAAAGATCAGGGAAAAGATTACCCTGATTTGTTAAAAAAACCTTTTGATGCGCCATACGGACCATATGCCGACAAATTTTCTGAAAATCAACATAAGTATGGTCCATTTGCACCAATTGTAACCTCCGAAAAACAAGTAAAACTAACAACTAAATAAATCATCAAAATCTAAAATCATGAAAAAAATAACCTTAATCTGTACATTATTTTTGCTGATCGCAGCAACCTCGGCCACTTTTGCCCAAGCTACACCTGCTAATTTTACAGGGGCAAAAGCCACCCTGAAAAATTATAAGGCACTGTATGTAATCAATAACGGTGATGAGAAAAAGATTGCAGGAACACTTCGAAACCTAAAAAATGCACTCGACGATCCCAGGTTAAAAGGGAAAATCAATGCAGAACTTATTGCCTTTGGAGATGGCGTAGCTGTTTACCAGAAGAACGGATCTTTTGAAAAAACATTGTTAGAACTGCAATCCAGAGGAGTAATTCTTGCACAATGTGAAAATACCGTCAGAGAAAGGAAAATCGAAAAAAATACCTTATTTGATTTTATCAGTTATGTACCCAGCGGCAATGGTGAAATCATCATCCGTCAATATCAGGGATGGGCAGTTGTACATCCTTAAACCAAATAATTAGAAAATCATGAAATATATAAATCACACCTTTTTAGCCACAGTTGCATTTTTATTGCTTTGTGGAAATGTTAAGGCCCAGGATCATCGCTTTGATCCGCCCTGGAATACTCCACCTGAAAGTAAAGTTCAGTTCACAGTACCTGGAGTAGACAATGTGCCTGATCTTTTTGGAGACATTAATGATCCCCAACTGGTGGTTTTCTTTGCCGGTAACCAGTTTATGTGCATTGACGAATTAATTGCAACCTTTAAAAAGTCATATCCACATTATCAGCGGGTATTTGCCGAAACGCTTCCCCCAGGCATTTTAGCCCAACAAATAAAAACCGGTAGCATTGTGGTGGGCAACATGAGAATTACCTTAAAGCCGGATGTTTATACAGCTGGTAAGAACCGGATAGACATGACCCCTGAATGGTTTAGCAAAACGACTTTATATGCTAGAAACAGGTTGGCAATCATGGTCCAAAAGGGAAATCCGAAGGCATTGAAGTCACTCAAAGATTTAGCAAATAAAGAGCTGAGGATCAGTATGCCCAATCCAGAGAATGAAGGGATCGGTAAACGTATTGAAGAAGCCTATGTGAAAGCTGGAGGGGAAACATTAAAATCTACCATCATGGAAGATAAAGTTAAAGATAAGACTACTTATCTTACCATAATCCATCATCGCCAATCACCAATGAGGATCCTATACAACGAAAGTGACGCCGCTCCAGTATGGTATACTGAGGCCTACTATCAGAAAATGATTGGCCATCCTGTTGAGCTCATTGAAATTCCTGAAAAAGAGAATATCCATGCGCAATATATAGCGGGACAGTTAAAAGATGCGCCACATCCGGCCGCTGCAAAAGATTTTATGGATTTTTTGATCAGTCCGCAGGCTGCTGCCATCTACAAAAAGTTTGGTTTTGATTTACCTTAAACATAAACACAATGAAAAATATATTTTTAACCATATTGTCAGTCGTTGCTGTAGTGACCATTGGGAATGCACAAATCCCAAACGATACTTTATATGTCTATGGTCCCGGTGGGCCGCTCGGACCGATCAATGAATGTGCGAAGGTTTTTGGAAAGCAGCATGATATCGTAATTAAAGTCACTGCCGGGCCAGATAATGAATGGATGCCGGATGCAATGAAACATGCAGATCTGTTCTTTGGAGGAGCAGAATACATGCTTTCAAAATTCATGTCTGACCACCCAAACATGATAGTGGCGAACTCTCGGACAGAGTTATATAAACGTGCGGCAGCGATCCTGGTACGGCCCGGCAATCCTAAAAACATCAAAAATCTGGGCGATCTCTGTAAACCAGGTGTGAAAATTCTTGATGTGAATGGGGCTGGGCAAATGGGGCTTTGGGAAGATTTGGCAGGTCGACAAGATCTGATTGCAAACATACAGCAGCGTATAGCAGGTACATTTGCAAATTCGGCATTGGGTATTGCTGCATGGAAAAATGATCCTCAATATGATGCCTGGATAACATTTGGCTCCTGGCATAACCGTTTACCAGACCTCACCTCAATGGTTAGGATTCCTGTTACACAAACAGTCTATAGAGGTACACCTGTAGTGAGGGGTAGCACTGGTACGCATAAGTCGGAAACTGAGGATTTTATCAAGTTTATGCAATCCGATAAAGGACATCTCATTTTCAAAAAATGGGGTTGGGAATAAATAATGTCTAAAAACTTATCTTCTATAACATGAAGTTATGGAAGATAAGTTTTAATGATTTGATCGGGGTTTATTAGTTATGGATCTTTGAATTAGAAAATAAAGACAATCAAAATTATGACACAAATCAAAGACAATTCAAATTCTTCTAAAATAAAGGCGGGTAACCTGCTAAACTTAAATTTAAACACCCGTAAAATTATCTTCATCCTGGCAGTTTTGCTGTGCCTCTTTCCATTTATGTCGCCTCCTTTAGCCTTATTGCTAGGATTAGTATTGGCGCAACTAATGGAACATCCCTATCTGCATTTAAATCACAAGGCCACAAACCTGCTGCTAAAAATTTCTGTTGTCGGGCTAGGATTTGGAATGAATGTATTCAGTGCAATGAAAGCAGGAAAAGAAGGCGTACTGTTTACCGTAGTTTCTATTTTCGGAGTGCTTATCATTGGTTTTATCCTGGGAAAAGTATTTAAAATAGAACGTAAAACATCTTTTTTGATATCAGCTGGAACGGCGATCTGTGGTGGAAGTGCTATTGCTGCATTGTCGCCTGTAATGAACGCAGAAGAAAAACAGATCTCCGTTGCAATGGGTACTGTTTTTATACTCAACTCGGTGGCCTTATTTCTTTTCCCCGCTATCGGACATGCGCTTAACTTGTCACAGTCACAATTTGGTATGTGGTGTGCCATTGCTATTCACGATACCAGTTCTGTTGTTGGGGCAGCCAGTAAATATGGTGAACAAGCACTACAGATAGCCACAACTGTTAAGTTAGCCAGAGCACTATGGATTGTTCCCGTAGCGTTTGGTACATCTTTCCTGTTCAAAAGCAACAATAGCAAAGTTAGTATACCCTATTTTATAGGGCTATTTATCCTGGCAATGATCGCCAACACCTACTTACCTTTTATTAAGCCTTTTGCGCCCTACTTTGTAGCATTAGCAAAAGCAGGCTTAACTTTAACCTTGTTCCTGATAGGAAGCGGACTCTCATTTACTATCTTGAAAGCAGTGGGGATAATGCCACTGTTACAAGGCGTAATTTTATGGATAGTAATTTCAAGTGCTGCATTATGGGCAGTTATATCTTTGGTTTAAAATACATTAGTTACTGATCATCACCAGCTTTTTTGAAAGATCATCAATAAGAACCACATGTTTATAATCGGCGCCACCTGTTCCTACACTCTTAATTATCCCCGAGGATTGACCGCTAAAAGCTCCTTTTTCATCGGTCTTAAAAGAATTGATGACATAATCTGCGTTAAACGTATCATTTGAGGAGTTGGTTAACGCTAAAGTATACGAAGTATTTGGCTCGAGTTTTTTAAAGTCCTGTTGGACAAGATCAGTCAAGCCTACGCTTCTTACGTTTAGCATGCCTGATGACATTGAATTATCCTTATTCATCAATTTAATCACCTGACTTTTGTCTGCAAGATTAAGCGGGGTTAAATTTTCTTTTGAGGCATTTGCAGGGCTGGCATTAGCGGCGTACAACAATGCTTGCGGACATTGTCCAATAGCAATGGTTTTTACAACGGCCATTTTTACCAGATCAACCACTTGTACCTGGTCATCATTTTCTAATCCGACATATGCAAATTTACCATCTGCCGAAGTCCAGACGCCATGTGGCAATGATCCTGTCGCAACGCTATCAGTAAGCTTGAAATCTTGTGAAACACTAAATACTTTTAAGCTGTTTTCTCCGCCAATGGTTGCCAGCATCACAGGTGAATCATTAACTAAAGTAAAAGTGACATGGTTGGTAATTGGACCTGTATTTAGTACTGTATGTATCGTATTTGTCTCCGTGCTGATGACAGTGATCTTCCCTACATCCTTATGTGTCAATGCAATCCATTTCCCATCAGGACTACAGAATATATTTGGAGAAAATGGACTAACTACTGGAATACGCTTTACAATAGCATAAGAAGTTGCATTCACTACATCCACTTCTGCAGTAAAGCTGGAACAAATATAAGCCCATTTTCCATCTGGAGTAAAAGCAACCATTCCCGGGCCGTCGGCTACTGGAATTTGCTTGATTTCAATCAGTTTATTTGCATCAATTACGCTGATATACGATTCTCCTCTTACCGATATCCATGCCTGTGATCCTGAAGGGTTAAAGGTTGCCTCATGCGGTGAACGTCCGATATAAACAGTTTTTAAAACTTTATTTTTTGCTGTTGAAATAAAGGTTACTGAATTTGATCCAATGGAAACCGCTGCTAGTAATTGCCTTTTAGGGGAATAACCCAGGCCATGAACCAGGGCCTGTCCCTTATATAGAGGACTTAAGATATCAGGTTGGGGTTTACCAAGAACAATATTTCCTAATAGCGTTTGTGTTGAGGGATCTAAGACAGAAACCGTATTAGATATCTGATTGCCTGTATAAACCCTGTCTTGGGCATAGATTGATTGTGCTTTTGATTGTAGGGCAAAACTGAATATTAATAGCGTAAACAAGGATATCTTTTTCATATGTTAATGGGAGTTTGTAAATGTCTTCATTTGTTGGATTTCTATCTGTTCATCTGAGATAATATTCTCGGCCAGTCTTTTTACATTTTTATTTTTTCCATACCGCAACTCAACTTTAGCCATGTCGATGGCAGCCTGATGGTGAGGAAGCATTATCCTTGCAAAGGACAGATCAGTATCAGACAATTGTTTTTCTTCAGGCATTTGTTCCATCATCACTTTCATCATCTTCTGGTTGGCGTTTTGATGTTGGTTGCCTGTAGCGATAAATCCTTCAGGATGGCTGAGCAGGAGTCGCATTTGCTGAATCTGGGTTTGTTGCTCAGCTTTGATACTTTTAGCTAGCTGAATCATTTCTTTATTTTTTCCGGTCTTAATCTCTTCTTCTGCCATATCAATAGCACCCTGGTGATGTGGGATCATCATTTGTATGAAATCTCTGTCTGCAGATGTGGTAGCTGATATTTCATCCATCTTCATCATCATATGAGCCATTTGCCCAAGGAAGACATTTTTTTTAGTTGCCATTTGCATGTGTTCATGTTGTGCTCGTGCAGAGAAACTAGCAAATAGTAGAAGTATAGACGTGAATCTGATCATGGTTTGATGTAGAATATTAATTGTGATAAACTGTTTATGCCAAACAAGCCTTATGCGATAACCGCAAGATCCTGAAATTTGTTCTTATTGAGCTATATTACATCTACATCAATTGGCGAGATAAAATTAACCATGTAAGTTCTTCTGTCTAAATCATGCTCCATGGGTTGCGTTTTGCCATTTTGATCTGTCGCTCTAGCCATTAAACTATATCTTCCAGTCTTAGCAGGAACCACCCATTCAAATTCAAATAGCTGCCAGGCGAAAGGGATAGCAGGACCAATTAATTTTGCTGGTTGCCATGAATTTCCTTTATCCGTGCTTATTTCTACTTTCGATAGGTTACTATCACCTGACCATCCTGCACCCCTTACTTGATAAGGTTTTCCAGCCGGCACCGCTTCAAACAATACCGGCCTTGATATTTCAGACTTAACCAATGTAGTGGTTACGGGCGTCAAGGTAGGTAGTCCTTCAACACGCTTCCAGTAAGCATATTCAATCGTCTGCCAATAGCCATCAAACGGCTTTTCAGATGCAGTAATTTTCATCAGCCATTTCACAGATGCCATACCATACCATCCTGGAATAATTGCCCTTGCCGGGAAACCATGTTCAGCACTCAATGGTTTTCCATTCATTTCATAGGCGATGATGATGTGATCCTGCATTGCTATATTTAACGGAATGCTTCGGGCGAATTTGATTTTTCCTGGTGATTTCGGCTCTTCTGTAATCATCCCCTCATCATTCCCTTCCAAAATAATGTCTACCGTACCCACCTTTATGCCAGCCTTCTTTAACAATACGGATAAAGGTACTCCTGTCCATTCAGCATTGCTGATCCCACCTTGTTCCCATCCTAAACCCTTCACTTTTGGGGCGAGGTTAGCACGTCCGTTTCCGGCACATTCTATAGTAGCCATTACCTTTTTTGCAGGAAGCTTTTTAAGTTCGCTCAGATTGATCTTTATGACATGATTGGTGTTGCCGCCAATCTCTAATTCCCAATTTGTAGCATCAATATTGGGAATATTAAAATGACTCCTGATGAAGAACTGGTTATTTGGAGTAATCCTGTTTTTTAACGTAGGAAATGGAAACTCCATATTTAATGGCTTTTTCTCTAGCGTAATAAGTCCTGGAAAGTCATTGTCTTCTCTGGTTTGTTGAATCTCCTTCGCCGAAGCCCAGGATGGTATTGTTGCGCCAGCTATCACCGGGATAATTCCAGTAACAAAATTACGTCTGTTTAACGTGTAGTTTTGTGATGTTTTGTCGTTTTTCATTTCAATAAATGTAGGTGATTACAATATAGCCAAAAATCTCTCATAGGATAACTTGTATTCTTCCTTTTTCTTGATGGTTGAAAGGAAACAACTGTAGACTTTACTTCATCGCTGGCCTGCTAGAAAAGACACAATAGTTCTATAACTGTTTATCAAATACTCATCTCAATTTCTATCAAAAAACGGTGGAATAATGGAATATTCACCATCGTTTCACGTATCTAGTGTTATATATAGTTTATTATATCTTTCTGTAAAATTCTTTAGAGAAATGCTTGTCATTTACCATCGAGAAAAGCTCATTAACATGACTTTGTTCTTTTCTTCTATGCGGATCTTTTGTCCCATGATAACCAACATTTTTCTCAAATTGTTCTGTTTCGATCTTAGCTAAGATTAACCGTATCTCTTCACAAACTAACTCATAGTCATAACATATATTTTTAAGTTCCATAGTTTTAATATCTGTAATTATATATCTATGAACGACTTTGTTCCTCAAATCATAAAGTTTATAAAGTTGGTTGTATTGTACTTCAGATAAGATTTCCATTTCTCTGGCTTTTTGGTAAATCTTCTTTTCCATAATAGGCTTATCTATTTCCGCTTGATACAAGTATTCAAGTTTAAACAAAAAAGTATTTTCTATGATTTGATATTTATGAACAATACACAGACGCAAGTATGCATCGATTTGATTTGCGACAATGATTATTAGCTCTATGAAAGAACGATTTTTTATTGCTTTATTTTTCAAATCAAATGAGGCAGCTAAAGAAGCATTGAATTTGTCAAACCTATCATAATTAACAGCAAATTCTCTGCGGTCCAAACTTAAACACATTAATGTTGAAAGACTATCTTCTACTTTTGCAATTTGTTTTTTAACAATATTCAAATTTTGCTTCGTTGGTTGACAAACAAATTTTGCCATAAAAAAATAATCTTCAACTACTGTTGCCCAAAGCAAAATTTTAAATTCATCGTCAGGAAGTTCAGTTTTAATGAACTCTAATTTATCATCGTTAAAACATCCTTTGGGTAGGTGAGGATTTATTATTTGCTCACTTTTATGGTAACAGCTTATTTGAAAACATCCTTGGGTATTTTGAAATAACTCAAAGCTGAACGGAGATTTGTTTTCATAGCCTGCGACTTCATTTTTGTAATGCCAGTTTAATGGAATTTTAATCTCAAATATTCCTTGTGGGTGTGTAAAATACTTCATGGACTTAAGATAAATCTGCTCTTATAGGTGTAATATCCTTGTGTAAGGATATCCATTAACGGTGGAATAATGATAATGGCTTACACCAATACCTTCGTTTTATTGTAACAGATATTACGGGATTAATTAAGACGTTTGTTTCCCATAATCTAATAAATCAATGTGAACTGGCGTTGATTTATATTTTCCTGATTTCATGCTATCTATAAATTCTTCTTTAGATATGCCGAACGCACTGGATATATAATGAAAATGCGCTTGGCCATCCTTCCAATTTTCTTTTCCGCTAATACTATTATATGTTATAAAAAAGCAGTGCCATAGATCATCATTTTCAAAGAAATGGGAAACGATAACCTTTCGATGCTCAATAACATTTTTTAGTTCGCCATCACTAAGATCTGTTTCTCCTACCTTATCAATAGAACCGTCTTCTTTCATCCGAAACATTTTTGGCAGTTTCTTCCCTTCCAATCCTGCAGGTAAATTTTCAAATAAATACTTACTGTATAGTAATCCGAAATCAGAATACGATTTAAAAATGAGCGACATGAGTTCGTCTGGATTAAATTTGATACCTTTTAATAAGCTTATTTGGTCCTTTTTGCGACTTGTCTTTAGTAGCTCTAATAAACTACCATCCACCTCTGTCTTTTCAAATGCTTCAAAAAACTCTTCCAAACCAACTTTAGCATTCTTTATATAAAAATCTTTGCTCACCATTGACGCTAAAAATGGGTCTTTAGCACTTAATAAGTCATGCAAAACAATAGCTCTTTTTTCGAGTTCAGCGGATTTATAAAATTCAATTGGATTTACTTTCTCTACTTTATCAGTTGAAAAAACTCGAGTAAAGCCCTGTCCATTTTCGTCAAATATTTTTTCTGTATGCATGTGATGATTGTTTAGCGGTCGAAATACTATAATAGGTTATTGCCATCTATATTTTTAAGTTTAATCATTGTTAAATTTATAAGCCTTATACGGATCGTAGCTTTGACTTTTGTTTTTAGAAGCATCCCATTTCAGACGGTTTTGCTTTTTCCTTTCGGCATCCTCCGCTAACAAATCATCAACGTCATCTTCTGATAGACTTTCTAAATATTTTTCGTGTTCATCATAGCGCTTTTCTTGTTCTTCCTGCTTTTGCCATTCAGCATCAGCTTTTTCCATCAAAAAATCTTCTTCGTTTTCCATTTTTATCTTGTATTTAACAACTGACCCGCTAATTTGCCATATAATCTGAATACTTGAAAAGATCAGTATGTACAAATCTCTCGGTATTGTCTTGGATAACTCCGTCATCACCAAACATAATAGCAACATTATATCCATTTATAGGAACCAATACAGGGGCACCACCTAAAAGCAATTCGTTTACAATTTCTTGTGTAATTGGCTTATCCAGGCTAAAGTTTTCATCATTGAAGAAACTTGCTAACCAATTGTAGACCTCGGTTTCATTCCTGCACATTACAGGGTTGATAAGCGCCTTTGGTTCATTTGTTTTAATAAATCCTATTAACAGCATACGGTCGAAATGTTATAATGGTGAATTTGTCTTTAATAATAAGCTGGCAAGAGAACCAGACTAAGTTTTTTGAAGTAGTCTCTGAAAAAATCACAGGGTACAGTTCCAGAATTTAACGTTGAACTTGTTATTGGACTATTAGTATTGCCAATAGGCGTTGGGCTTATAATACCTTTTCTGTTAAACCAGGACAAGAACCTGGATACTATCTGTCTCAATGGCGTAAATGAGCTTGCTCATTTCTCCCTTCTTCCTAACAAATGAACCGTATGGATATTTTCCAGGGATCGCAAGTGACCATCAGCCTGATGGATTTTTGTGCCTCCGTTGTCCGGGCAGTTAATACTCTGAAGGAACCTTCAAAATAGACCAGTCTACATGTTCCACCAAAATGAACTGGAGGAGTCCTGGTCTGCATCACTTTTGGTGCATTATGCAATTACCACATAGCGTTAAAGATGAGTTTCCTGTTCTTCATATTTGCCCATCTCCAATTGTATAGTGGTATGCCTTATTTTATAATTGGCGGTTATTGTGTCATTAATTAATTGCAGGGTGCTGTGATAAGATAACCCTTCATTTATTACGATGTGTGCACTCATGGCGTTAAAGCCTGATGTAAGTACCCAAACATGGAGGTCGTGCACTGCTTTTACGCCCGGAATTTCAGTAATACCGGCTCGCAACTCTTCCACGTTTACATCAGAAGGTGTTCCTTCCAGCAACACCCCTATCGCATCTTTCAATAATATCCATGTACGCGGTAGTATAAATAGCCCGATGCCCGCAGAAATTAATGGATCGGCATACCACCAACCGGTAGTTAGCATAATGATAGCAGCTATAATTACTCCCACCGATGTAAGCATATCGGAAAGCACTTCGAAATATGCCCCTTTCATATTGAGGCTTTCGTTAGAGCCTTTGCGCAAGATGAGCATCCCGATGATATTTATAACCAGTCCAATGCCTGCAACTATAAGCATCGTTTTACTGGATACCTCAGGAGGATTTTTAAATCTTCCGTACGCTTCATATAAAATATATATCGATATCCCTATGAGAACAACAGCATTGGCAAGTGCTGCCAGAATTTCAGCACGGTAATATCCATAGGTACGTTTGTTCGTAGCGGCACGCTGGGTCATATGTATGGCAAACAATGCTAGGGCTAGTCCGCCAACATCAGTAAGCATGTGTGCTGCATCAGCCAGCAGCGCTAGGCTTCCAGTTAGAACGCCTCCTATTACTTCTGCAACTAGGTAAGAGCCTGTCAATAATAAAACTATTTTTAACTGTTTCTTGTTTTGATAGCCTGCTGAGGCATAATTTTCTGACATGATTAAATGATTTATCTAGATTCATTAATAGCTGTTGCAAATGGATAACCTAAAATTCGCTATAGTGTGCAACTTAAAAATCGAACAAATTTCCCAAGAAACCTCTTTTGCCATGCTTGCTGTAACCGCCGTGATGTCCGCCATCTCCATGATGGCCGCGCTGATTGTAAGGGTCGTTATAGTTTTGGTTTTGTTGGTTTTGGTTTTGGTTTTGTGGATTTTGGGCCGGTGCTTCCTGCTCAAGTGATTTTTCGATTATCTTATCAAGCTCGCCTTTGTCGAGCCATACGCCGCGGCATTTAGGGCAGTAATCAATTTCTATTGTCTGCCTTTCGGTCATCAATAATGTTTCGTTACAGGATGGACAATTCATAAATTATGGTTTTAAGTTAAAATTAAAAAAAATTGATCCGCCATTCGGCGGGGCAGACAACAATGATAACAAACAGAGCGTCTCGCTGGCTTGTCAGCAAATCATACTCTCATCTTCTGAATCCTGACCGCGTTTACAATAGCTAATAATGCCACTCCCACGTCTGCAATAACGGCTTCCCAAAGGCTCGCAATACCTCCGGCGCCTAACGCAAGTACTATGGCTTTGACCACCATGGCCAGAATAATATTCTGCCATACTATATTCCTGGTAATCTTTCCGATTTTAATGGCAGATACAATTTTAGAGGGTTGGTCGTTCTGAATTACTATATCTGCTGTTTCTATTGTTGCGTCGCTTCCTAGACCTCCCATCGCAATACCAGCATCTGCCAGGGCTACCACGGGAGCATCATTTACTCCATCACCTATGAAGGCTATGCGGAATCCCTGATCTTTATAAACCTGTACTTTCTCAACTTTCCCTTCTGGCAATAAATCGCCGAAAGCATCATCTATCCCGATCTGTTTGGCAACATTATCTACCACCGACTGCTTATCGCCGGAGAGCATTACTGTTTTGAGGTTTAGTGCATGCATTTGTTTGATTGTTTCTGCTGCGTCCTCCTTTATTTCGTCAGCAATAGTAATATACCCGGCATATTTATTGTTCACCGCAACAACCACAATGGTATCAACTACCTTTTCCACTTCGGGAGGAAAGGCTATGTTAAACTTCGTCATCAGCTTCACATTTCCTGCAAGAACTTCTTTTCCGTCAACAGTTCCTTTGAGGCCATGGCCCGAAATTTCCTCTACATTTGTGGCTGCCATTGTGCCTACCGAATTTCCAGCATGTTCGACCACTGCTTTCCCTACCGGATGGGTAGAACTTTTTTCAAGTACTGCTGTAAGACGAACCAATTCTTTTTCATCAATATCCTGGACAATAACCTTTTGGACTTTAAAAACGCCTTTGGTTAATGTACCGGTTTTATCCATGATAACGGCGTTAATCTTAGTCATTACATCCAGGAAGTTTCCTCCTTTAAACAAGATGCCATTTTTGGATGCCAGACCGATGCCCCCGAAATAACCTAGAGGGATTGATACCACAAGTGCGCAGGGACAGCTGATAACCAGGAATACTAAGCCTCGATATAACCAGTCGTTGAACACATAGCTATCGACCACAAAGTAAGGGACAACCACTAACGCTAATGCAAGGAAAAATACTATCGGCGTGTAAACCTTTGCAAACCTGGAAATAAATAATTGTGTTTGAGATTTTCTGGCGGTAGCGTCCTGCACCATTTCCAAAATCTTACTCAGCTTGCTATCTTTAAACAGTGCCGTAACTTTAACTTCGGACACGGTATTAAGATTAATCATTCCGGCAAAGATAGGTTCGCCTTTATATTTTGTATCCGGCTTGCTCTCGCCCGTGAGGGCAGCGGTGTTAAAAGAAGCAGTTTCCGAAATCAGTTCGCCATCCAAAGCTACTTTTTCGCCTGACTTTATCTGTATGGTTTCTCCTAACTCAATTTCGGAAGGACTAATCACTGATGTTTTTCCATCCCGGATAACCGTTACTTCATCCGGTCTGATATCAAGCAATGCCTTGATACTTGCTTTTGCTCTTCGCACAGCGGAATCCTGGAACCATTCTCCAATTGAATAAAACACCATTACGGCAACGCCTTCGGTGTACTCACCAATATAAAATGCGCCCAATGTTGCCACACTCATCAATACAAACTCATTAAAAACGTCTCCGCGTTTCGCTTTACGGAACCCCATTGCCAAAACCCCCCAGCCAGCCAGCAGGTAAGCTATGGCATTTACTATTAAAGCGTAAGGGTCAGGAAGTTTATAGTCAAAGGCATATTCCAGCACTAAAAGAGCCGCAAGGATTAATAGAGACGCTAGTAAATCCCAGTGCTCAATCCACCATGGCTTATCTGATGCGTCCTCAGAACCTTGATTGCGACCATCAACACCATGTTCATCACCGTGGTCATTGTGATTATGGCCCTCATGCCCGCTAGATTTCTGGTATATGCCCACTTTATCATGTGTGGTTTCAATCTCGGCATCTTTCTGTTCGAAGGGCATGCCTTTTTCTTTGTTGTTCATAATAACTGTAGATTATCAAGTGATACTAGTTTTCCTATGTTATTCATTTTTTGGTGCTTTTCGGGTCATCAAATACTACCTTTTCCGGCGGAAGTGCTAGTGGGCAGCTCCAATTCCGATTTTATCCTCCATATTTAGCTCCCGATTAACTTACTGGTGTCCAACATCTAAGCTACGGAATTCGCTACATCCAGGTGCGCTACCGTTTCGTAAAAGATCTTCATCGTTCCTATCTGACAAGAGCATAGCTTTACCGACAGCAGGTTTTATTTTTGATTAATTAAGCCAATATCTCCTTCTGTCATTTCATCTATAACGATACCTAGTACGCTATGGTTTAAATGCCCCCATAAAACTACCAATTAATAAATAAAAAAGAAAGCACACAGTTAAAAATCAACTTGATAACCGGGACGATAGCTGCAGATATTCAAAGGGTGTGCCAGTTAATTTTGATGCCGCTGAAATGTAATCTAACTAATAAAATCCTATCATACATGTAATTATAGACATATTAGCAATGCAAGGCTGTGGGAAAAAGTCCTTCCCGCAAGAAATAAGTTCAATTTTCCATACAGAAAAAACCAGGGCAATAGCAAGAAAGGTCTTGTCAAGAATTAGCTTGATAGATTACATTTTTGTTGAATCAAGCGCTTAGTTTCCGTAGTAACCGAAACTGTCGCTATCGTTTCATTGTTGATCTTCAGTTCATCTGGTGGAAGAATAACAAGCTCCTTATGTAGGATATCCTCCGTGGGTATTCTTTTATCATCTCAGGCATCGGATGGAACGTATAAGTATTCGGGAAGTACAAGCTATGGCGCAGATTGGTTAATGACAGACGTTTTTTGCGTGTTCAGAGCAGAAGCGCCTTATACTCTATTTGTATAATTAATTTAAATCCGTGAAACAGAAAATATCTAGCAGGGTGTATTTTGCATTTTCTCAAACAAATTAGTTTTGTAGTTGTCTTTAAAAGACTAATGATCAGTTTGGGTATGAAAAATTTAACAGCTGCTTTTTTTGCTACGCTTTCTCTTTTTGTTATGGGTGGATTCGACAGCATAGATAGTAGCCGCCCGCGAGCATTAAGGGTCGCAGAGTTGAGTTTACTACATTTTCTCCTTAGGCTAATCCCATATAACAGTGATCGTTTAAAGCCTTTTATTGCCTAAAAATACTGCGAAAACTTCGCGGACACAATCAAATTAATTTTTAACCACTAAATTCTGAAGTTATGAACACTGAAAATTCGAAAAAAGAGACGCACAAACATCCAGAACACCATGAGCACGAGGAACACCATCCTCACAAAGAGCATCATGAAGGACCAGAACATGCAGATGAAATGGAGCATCACAAAGAAAAAGAACACCATTCAGAGGCGGAACATCATGATGAGGACGAACATCACGATCCAAAGAAAAGTTGATATGTATATCTGGATTGGACTAGGCTTAGGGTCGAGTCCAATCCATTTTAACTCATTAGCAACAATGAGTTTTGCGAAACAAGATTGATCGTTATGTTTGTAAAATAGAGACAAAGCTTCAAATTCTAAAGAGCCTTCAGCTATTTTCATTAGGTTTACCACAGGCGGTTGTTCGTTTGATAAGTTGTCCAGGTATTTATTATTTAACGTTGTCCGGGTCCATAGATTTGACCTTCCCCCTAAAATTGCACACTTCTGGTTCATGCCGGTCAGGACATTGGACAGTGGTCATTTTCCGGTCTTTGGATTGCCGATCGGGGGCAACTTTATGATCAGTTTGCACTTGTTTCATATCTGTAGTCTTAACAAGAGAATGCTTGGGCTATTGGATAACCAAATTATTATTTATTGGGCAGAGTTATATTAGTTTTTTGTCTATGCCCTATATTAAAATGTTTTAACCATCCAGAAACCGGTCGCACCTTTGTTGTAGGTTGGCGATATCAACACAGTATTTTTGGATTTACCTTGAAATATTTTTTTGATTTTCGGATATAGCCAATATGAAGCCTTGGTTGACAGAACGCCAACACCAGCGCCAGCTATGACATCACTGAGCCAGTGCCGGTTGTTATACATCCTTAACACCCCCACCGAAACCGCGGCGGTATAGCCGGATATCGTATACCATAACGACTGTTCACCGTATTCCCTGCGAAGGAACTCTGCCGATGCAAACCCTTCGGCAGCGTGGCCGGAAGGAAATGCATTTGGGGTGCCGTCAGGTCTGGTCACGGCCGTGATCCGCTTAAGGCTTTGGGTGGTACCATTTAAGATGATGTTAGAAAGCAAATAAATGCCGCTCTGATCGGAAACGTTGTTTTTCCCCTTGACAGCCAGGCCATTTAGGACGAATACTGCTGCCCCGGGGGCAAATTGCAGGTAATCGTCTACTATGAATTGCCGATGGGGGTGTCCGCTGTAAAATTCATGTTTAGCTTCCTGGTCAAGCCTTGTGAGGGCGTTGTTGTCCAATTTTATAAAGCCATAGGCAATAGCTGCCCCTGGGATGATGAACGCCGATCCCGAGTAAGCCTTCTGGAATTTGTGCTTTGAGATTTTAGATTTCATTCCCGGCGTATCGGACTGTACCTTTATAGTATCAACGGCCTGCTGGGCAAAAGTGCTAACCGTAAATAATATTTGTAATATATACATAAAACACCGGAGGCAGTTTTTCATTTCTGTAGTTCTAAAGCGTCATTTATGTGGTCAATCATCTGGGTTTTCAATTTTATGCTCTTTCTGCATTTTGGTTTTCCACCTTAAATACCATTTGTGGTGATGGAGACTTAACAGAAAATAGACAGCCGCCGCCGCAACTACGGCAATGATCAGCATTTTCAGCCCAACTGCCACACCGATCCCTGCCGTGCACCATACCGTTGCCGCCGTGGTCAGTCCCTGCGAATTGCCAGTCTTGTCGTTTTTGTATATGATCCCTGCGCCAAGGAAACCTATTCCCACAAGGATATTGGCAATTATCCTTGATGCAGCGGCCGTATCGCCCATATGCTCACCGATCGCCGTGTAGAGCGTTGCCCCAAGGCATACCGCGGCATAGGTCCTGATGCCCGCACTGCTGCCATGTTTCTCGCGGTCAAAACCAATCCATGCGCCCAGGGCAAAAGCGATGATTAATCTCAGCACAACACTCAGTTCACTGTCAAGGTCCATTGAATTGATCAGTTCCATTCCTAGCCCTCCATTTCCTGGAACCATTCTATTGCCTGTTTTATAGCTTCATCCACGATGGAAAGCTCCTTGACCCTGCCCTCCTGTTTCAGCTGGTTGGCAATCTCGATCGCCTTTTCCCTCACCTTTGGTTCAAGCCCCTCCATTTCAAGGGGAAAATTCTTTGATGTCCATTTCATAATAACTATTTTAATTAATTAAATTATTGGTGCAAACTATTGTTGATGCGTCCAGTGATGATATCGATGTTCCTTTGTTTTCCGGCCTGAAGGCGCTGCTTACAGTAGGACGTAAAAAACCGGTGGCAGCTTAGAAATAGAAGCGTACTCTCGTCCCAACCTTCCCTTGTTGCAACACCACGAAGGGAGAGCTCCTCCCTAAGCTGGTCATCGGTCCTAAGGAATTCCTCGGTGCCCAGATTGTAGGTATCTGCGTCACAGAGGATTTCCTGTAGGAAAGTCTCAGGCCTGTGCGGAATTTTGGTGGCCAGTATACAGCCCTCAATCAGACCCACAATTTCCATCGCTGAACCATGTCCGTACATAAATTCCTCCATGATCGCAATGCTCTTTTGTTCATGCTCTTCGGGTACGGTAAACAGCTGGCCGGTATCATGGAACCAAGCGGAAGAAAAAAGAACAAAGATTTCCTTCTGGTCAAGGCCATAGTGGCCTCCGATCTCCATCGCCCTTGAGACAACGCTTTTTGTATGTTCAAGGTTGTGGTACATCAATGCAGGGTTACCGTTATGCTGGAAAAGCAGCGTAACGTATTTTGGGATCTCTTTGTACAACAGAGGAATATTTACCTTCATAATGTTTATAGCTACCAGTGTTTTACTAAATAGTGGCGAAGCTTAAATGCAATGGTCAGCAACAGCAGGGCTGCTACTACCACAAAGAAAACAATCCGTAAAATTTTCTTCCCCATTGAACGTGGCGGACTTACCTTCTCCCGTGGAACCAAAGGTTCCTTTTTGATATATTTTTTGTTGCGTTTGACAGGTATTTTATTTTTCATCTTTCAGAAGTTCTATTTTGAAATCAGCCCAGAGACAACGTTGATTGCAAAGGCCACGATAAAAGTGTTGAATGCAAAGGAAAGCAGTCCATGCATCCAGACCAGGCGCCTAATTCTCCTGGAGGTGATCTGTACATCGGAAACCTGGAAAGTCGTACCCACTACAAAAGCGAAATAGGCGAAATCAAGATAGTCCGGCTGCTTTTCCGCAGGAAATTCAAGCCCACCAGGTTTTTGGCTTCCACCCTTGACATCGTTGTCGATGTCGCAATAATAGAAATGCGCATATCGCAACGTAAAAACGGTATGCACCAGCCACCAGGAACCAACAACTGCCGTCAAGGGCACCAATACCAGCGCCGAAGGGCCATTATCACCAGCAAATCCCCGTAGCAGCAGCAGAATGGCAAAAAGACTGGCAAAAGCGGCCACCACCACAAAAAGGAACACTAGCGAACGGCTGGAATCCTGGGCATGGGCCTCATGCTTAACCTCTGATGGATGTGAACTGAGTATAGTGATCCATCCAAGGGCCAAGCTCGAAAAGAGGTACGACAGCCAGGTTGCCATCAGGCGCAACTCCAGTTCCATCCCTCCATTTGATATAAAGTTTGATATAATGAATGCCAATATTGCGATGCCCAAAGAGATATAGAGCTTGTGGTGGGCATCCATCCGATTGATCTTGGCGATTAACGTATAATTTTTTACTTTCATTTTTTAAATTTTAAATAAGCATGCCGTTTAACAAAAAAGCAAAAAGCCAGTAAAAAAGGCATGGTTAACGCTGTTTCCTTTCAGGGGCGGTTCCACCGGCAGTCCTTCGAATACCGTGGTAGCGTATCGGCACCAACTAACCCGCATAATGCCTCATTAGCTGATATCTGTATAGCCTAAAAAAAAGGTAGGCAGTTCCCAGTGCAATTGCTGCGCCCGAAAGTACCTCTTGCGGATAGTTCCAACCGTTATAGATACGATTGTATAAAAGCAGTGCGGCCCACAGCGCAAGCGCAACCTTCATGGGCCAATAGCTTCTTCGCAGGTACATCAATAGAAAGGCCCAAACACCCACAGCAATGCAAGGCATTGGAAGACAGCCATAGGCACTTCCCCTACCACCACTCCCTACCTTAAGCAACAAAGCAAGTGGACGCTGATAAAGAGGGCGAAGGTGCTCCAACTGGCTGTTTAGTGCAGTGATCAATACCAGTTGCATCACCAGCAGTAATATCAGGAATATTCCTGCACGGGCAAACCTTACCCTGTCACTGGCAAGGACAAACAGAACCATCGCACAGTAGAACGGTATCCAGAAATAAAGGCTTCCCACCTTTGCCATCAGCCCATCCAGCCAGGCGCTGCGATGGGTATTTGCCATTATAAGTAGCTGCCTGTCAGCCAATTCAAGGGCGTCTTCCCATTTATAAAAAGAAGAAAGATACAGGACAGCAATCCCGCAGAACACCACCAGCATTACTGTTACCGGAAGAGGCACCTTCAACATTGCCCTGTCACTTTTTTTTGTGGATATTTCCCGCTTATTCATGCCCTTTTGAGATCAACTGGTGAACTGGAGATAGATCAGAAAAACTGCTGATACCGCCATCAATAAAAAAGCAGCCACGCCAAGGATATTGGACCAGCGGCCATTAGTATAATCGCCCATTATCTTTTTGTTATTGGCAATGTGCAGCAATATTGCAATGATCACAGGGGAGGTCAGCCCATAGAGGATTGCGGTATACAGTAGGGCATCCACGGGACTGATGCCAATATAGTTCATCAATAGCCCGATGGTCACCGAAACGATGATCACTCCATAAAAGGGTTTTGCCTGATTGAATTTTTTGTCCAGGCTTCCCTTCCAGCCAAATGTTTCCGATATGATATAGGACAGGCTGCCGCTCAGCACCGGGATCGCCAAAAAGCCCGTACCGATCACTCCAAGGGCAAACAGCAGGTAGGATGCTTTTCCCGCGACAGGTTCCAGCGCCTTGGCAGCCTGTTCGACAGTATCGATCTGCCTGATGCCCTGACTGTAGAGTGCAGTACCGGTTGCAAGGATGGTAAAGAACATGATCAGGTTGGAAAGCAGCATACCAAGGTTCACGTCCAGTCCCATCTTTTTGATCAATAGGCCCATCATCCTGTTTTCCCGCTTCTTCTTTTCCTCGCTGCTCTTTTTTTCACCGTTAAGGGTAACTAAACGCTTGTTGACCATGATCTGCCGCTTTACGTCCTTGACGTCTTCAGCCTCCATGGCCGTCTGCCAAAAGAAAAGGTACGGGGATATTGTGGTGCCAAGGATGGCGACCAGCATACCAATAAAGTCCTTGTCCCATTTTATGGTTGGGATGAAGGTCGCCTTCATCACCTCACCCCAGTCCGGCTTGGTAAAAAAGGGCACGATAATATATAACAGCAGGGTAAGGCAGAGGTACTTGAGGACCGACACGAACTTTGAATAGGGCAGATAGATGATGAAAAACAGCAATATCACCGTAAATATGATGCTAAAGACCATGGCGTGTATCCCGGGGAATATCAGGTGTGCCACTGCACCCATGCCCGCGATGTCCGCCCCAATATTAAGGGTTATTGCAGGAACACTGAACAGGATCATCAGGTAGAGCACAGGTTTTGAGTAGTGCTGCCTGAGCGTGGTGGTGAGCCCCACCGAGGTGACAAGGCCGATCCTTGCACAGATCTCCTGGATCGCAGCCATTAAAGGGAACGTGATCAGCACCGTCCAGAGTGTGGCAAGTCCATATTTTGCACCCGCCTGGGAATAGGTCGCTATTCCAGAGGGATCATCATCACTGGCCCCGGTTACAATTCCGGGACCTAGGGCAGAAAATATTTTTTTGAGCCTTTTAAGCATTGCTTTTCCTTTTTGTTTTTACCGAAGTTTTTTTAAGTCCACCATCATAGGCCAAGAGGCGCAGCGCATTGAACACCACGATCAGCGTCGAGCCTTCGTGTGCGATAACCGCGGGACCGATGGTTGCTATGCCAAGTACGGTCAACGGGATGAGGGCCGCGACTACGCCAAGACTGATCCAAAGGTTTTGTTTGATGATACCCCTTGCCTTACGGCTAAGGCCGATCGCAAAGGGCAGGCTTTCCAGTTTATCGCCCATCAGTGCAATGTCCGCTGTTTCCAGCGCAACATCACTTCCAGCAGCGCCCATGGCAATCCCGACGGTACTCTTGGCCATTGCCGGTGCATCGTTCACCCCGTCTCCGACCATCGCCACCATCTTTTCCGACTTATCAAGTTTCTGCACCGCCTTCACCTTGTCCTCTGGCATCAGGTCGCCCCATGCCTCGGTGATCCCGATCTGTTTCGCCACCGCATCGGCAACCTTCTGGTTATCCCCGGTGAGCATGATCATCTTTTTGATGCCAAGCGCAGCAAGTTCCTTCAGTACGTTTTTTGCTTCCTTCCTTGGCACGTCCATCAGGGTCAATATCCCGATGAACTCCCCATCGCGTTTGACCAGCATGGAGGTATGCCCGCCCTTCTCGAATTCCTCGACCTGGGAGATAATTTCTGCCGGCACTTTGTCCTTTTCAAATAGTGCCTTGTTGCCGATCAGCACCTTCTTGCCGCCAACTTCCGCCTGCACGCCACGTCCGGTGATCCCCTTCACGTTTTTGGCGTCGGGAATGTTCTGTTTTTTCATACGTTCCCTGGCACCGTTTACGATTGCCTCGGCCAGCGGGTGATCGCTTAGCTGCTCGACCGCAACAGCTGTATTCAAAAGATCTTCTTCGGTTGTATCGCCCAGGGGCACAACATTGGTAAGTTCCGGCCTTCCCTCGGTCAAGGTACCTGTCTTATCAAATGCGATGGCATTGAGCGAACCGAGATCTTCCAGTGGCCTTCCGCCCTTGATCAGTACGCCAGCACGTGCAGCACGTGCCACTCCGCTGAGCACCGCACTTGGCGTAGAGATCGCCAGTGCACACGGGCTTGCGGCGACAAGCACCGACATTGCACGATAGAAGCTCTTTGCAAACGGTTCATCGATCACCAGAAATGCAAAGCAGAGCAGTGTCACCAGCACCAGTACGGAAGGAACAAAGTATTTCTCGAACCTGTCGGTAAAAAGCTGTGTCGGGGATTTCTGCTTTTCTGCCTCGTTCACCATTTTGATCAGCCTTGAGATGGTCGAATCCTTCGCCTCCCTGATCACCTTGACCTCTAGGGCAGAGGCGCCGTTGATCGTTCCGGCAAATACACGGTGCTGTGGCTTGATCGTCTTTTCGGCAGCATAGTCCCTTGAGGCATCGGGTACCGGCGACTTGTCCACCGGAACACTTTCCCCGGTGATTGGTGCCTGGTTCACGCTGCCCTCGCCTTTTACCACGACCCCATCGGCAGGGATCTTGCTGTTTGGTTTGATAACGATGACATCTCCCAGAACGAGTTCTGCAATACCGATCTCCGATTGCTTTCCTTCCCTTACCACCAGTGCAGTAGGTGGTGCAAGGGTGGTCAGGGCGGCAATTGATTTCCTGGCCTTGCCCATCGCATAATGTTCAAGTGCATGGCCCAGGCTGAAAAGGAACAACAACAGCGTACCTTCCATCCACGAGCCAAGGACAGCTGCGCCGATAGCGGCCACCAGCATTAGGAAATCGATCTCAAAACCGCCCTTTGCAATGGTCTGTACAGCTTCCTTTGCGGTATAGAACCCGCCAAAGAAATAGCCTGCAACATAGATCGCAATGCCCACCCACGAAGGAATGCCCTCTAGATAGGAAAGTCCGAAGCCCGTGCCCAGGAGCGCCCCGCAGATCAGCGAAAAGATCAGTTCTGTATTGGCACCGAAGATCCCGCCATGCGCATGTTCGTGCCCATCGCCTTCGGAATGTGCCTCAACCTTTGGGTCATTATGTTTATGTCCATCACCTTTCGAATGCGCCTCGGGCCTAGATTTCTTACCAGCCTCCAATTCCTTTTCATCTGTATTTTTAACGGTAGGTTTTTCGCCCACCCGCTCTTTTTTGGCATCCGACTGTTTATCGGTGGCTTTTTTCACTGGTTGTTTTTCTTCGTCTTTTTTCATAGCTGATATATTATGGGTTAGGATTTGCTCTGGTTGATCTGCCCTCTTTTGGCTTTGGTTTCTGGGGCCTATATTTCAGACCTCCATTTTTGAAAAGATAATACGCTGTCTGGTAGTTGGCAATCGCCTCATCGGACAGTGCGGCGGAGAGCTTTGCGGTCCGCTGACTGTTGGTAGCCTGGTCATAGACAAAGGTTTCGGTCGTTTTTTTCGGGCTAAGTATTACCAGGCTGTCGTTTTTCAGAAAGCCCAGTTTTTGATAGGTTGCCAGCAGCGCCCTTGGAACATAGCCCTTGTCCATGATATCCTGGCCGTAGTTGTTGCTTTCGTAGCTCCACCCCAAAAGCCCGAACAATGTGGGGTATAGGTCGATCTGTGAGCACATCTGGTCCAACTTCATTGCGGGATTGCCCTGCAGATTATAGATGATCGCCGGAACATGGTACTTGGCAATATCAATCTCATTTTTGCCCGCACTGCTGGCGCAATGGTCTCCAACAAATATAAAGACCGTATTTTTGAACCATGGCCTCTTGGCCGCACTGGCCAAAAATTCGCCGATGGCATGATCAGAATATTTCACCGCTCCCTCGCGTCCACTGCCCGAGGGGATATCGATCTTACCAGCTGGATAGGTAAAAGGCCGATGGTTGGAAGTGGTCATCACAAAGTCGTAGAAGCGTTCCCCCCTGAGGGCCCTGCTATCGGCATCCCTGATCACGCTGGAAAAAAGGTCACCATCGCTCACCCCCCAGGCATTCTCAAAGCTGACCTCGCTGTCCTTGAGCACGGTCCTGTTGGTGTTATAGCTGTCACCAGCCGTAATCCTTCCGCCACGATCGACAATGTCAAATCCATTGCTGCCGAAATACTGGTTCATGTTGTCAAAATAACCGTCCCCACCATAGAAAAAGGAAGTTTGATAGCCCTGTTGGCGAAATATGCTACCAATGGTACTCAGCCCATCGTTGTTCTTCCTCCTAACGATACTGTTGCCAGGTGTCGGTGGAACGGCCAGGCTAAGCGCCTCCATCCCGCGGACCGTGCGGGTTCCGGTAGCGTACATACGCGAGAACACGATACCATTTCCGGCCAGGGAGTCCAGCACCGGCGTAATCCCCTGTTTGCTTCCGAACCGTGCCATGAAATCCGCGCTAAGGCTTTCCACCACGACCATGACCACATTGGGCCGCTGCGGGGTTCCTGAATGGGCGATCTTTCTTCTGATCGAAGTACCACTTTGCGTAAACTCGGTCCCTCCCCCACCAAGTTCATTCCTGATGAGCGAGAAGGCCTGCTGGACATCGACCATCGGATAAAACTGGTCATAGGCAAGCTCGTTGTTCCTGAAGGCGGAGAAAAAGGAATAGATACCTGCCTTTGAAAGTTCGCCCTGGTACCTGTTTGCAGTTTTTTCCGCCCAGGAATTGTCTATGGCAAAGCTATAGACGAAGATGAGCAGCACCAGAGGTGCAAAATGCAACAGGCGTTCCTTGAACCGGGTCCTGGAAACGAAGCTCTCGTGAAAATATCCCCTTCGCTTAAATACATAGATGGTCGAGATCGTGATGAGCAGTACCCCCGAGATCAGATAGGGCAAGGGATAGGACTGGTTGATATTGTTGACCACCTCAAAAGTATAGACCAGGTAGTCTACGGCAATGAAATTGAACCTGCTCTGGAATTCCTGCCAGAAGGTAAATTCCGCAAAAAAGGAGAATATCGATACCATGACCATCACCGAAACGATGAAGTAGCTACTGGCATAGTTGAAATAGGTCTTCACGGCCCGCTGTGGCAATACCAGCAGATAGGCAGAGTAAAAAAGCACAAGGAACAGCGCAACCCCCAGATCATACACAAAGCCCTTGGCGAATATACCCGCTAGCGCCAAAGGTGAAAGGTCAGCCTGATGGACCGAAAGGTACAGTACCAGGCGCATGACTAGGGATGCCAGCAGAAAAAAAAGCACAAAGGCATGCAGCATGGCGTACCTGCCCCTTAAATGGAATATGTCCATAAACCGGTTTTTAATTAAACAATAAAAAAAGAGGCATGCACCCCTAACCGGGCGCATACCGGCATAGCATTCAATCTATGCATTCACAATCGGCCATGTATGTCTAATGGCCTTCATGCTCTTCACTGTTTTTTAGTTTCGATAGCAAATCGTAAGCTCCCGTAAGTACCACTTTTCCCTTCAGCTCCATTCCTTTCGGCAATTTTACTTGGATATACCCTCCGTCACTGGTACCGGTAGTTACTTCCATGATCTCAAAATGAAAGGACTCACCTTCAGCTTCTTTTTCATTTTCTGATTCCTTTGCATCATGGGCATGTCCGGCTTCTTCTGCTGCACCGTCTTTATGTCCGTTCTCTTTTCCGGCTGCCTTTGCGATAAATATGTATTTCTTGTTCTGAAAATCTACCACTGCGCCTAATGGCAACGCCATTGCCTGGGTAGTGCCTGCTTCAATGTATGCTTTGAGATAGGTGCCCGGAATAAAGCCTTTGCTTCCTTTAGCGATTGCATGTACTGTTATGGTTTTGTCTGCTGCAATCTCTTTACCCACCAACTGAACAACTGCACGCTGCTGTACTGTGTCGCGGTCATTGGCAAGCACAAATCTTACCCCTTGACCAGGTTTTACCTTATCCACGTCTTTTTCGAATACCTTTAACTCAACGTGCAGGTTGGAATTGTCAACAATTTCAAACATGATATCATTCGGATTAACGAATTTGCCGTTGTTCACATTCACCTTGGTCACATAGCCACTAATGGGCGCATAGATATTGATCTCGCTCCTGATGTTTGTAGCTGTTAAGCTAGCTGCACTGATATTGATCAGGCGCAAACGCTGTTTCAATGCGTTTTCCTTCGCGTGGATGATCTGATACTGGGATTTTGACTGTTGCAGGGTCTTTTGTGAATTTACATTCTGACTGGCCAATGTCTGCTGACGTTTGTATTCTGAATCTGCAAGTTCTAGCTGGCTTTTACTTTCCAGGTAATCTTGCTGAAGTTGTACATATTCCTGATTTTGCAGTACGGCAATCACTTGTCCCTTGCTTACGTTGCTACCTTGTAAAAGTGGGGTAGATTTTACAATTCCTCCCATTTGAGTAGTCACACTCACTAAATTCTGGGGCGGAACATCTATAAAGCCGTTAACTTTCAATAGGCCGCTCAAGGATTTCATTTCCGGTGAGCCTAAAGTAACACCAATCGCCTTATATTGTGAAGCAGTGATTTCTACCGAATTTTCACTTTCCTCATGGGCTTCTTCTGCTGGAGCAGCTTCTGCTTTTCCTGCTTCTTTCTTATCTCCACCGCAGGCCGTCATAAAAATGGCCAATAACATTATTGAGGTGGTTTTAACTATATTTTGAATTGTCTTTCTCATTTCTGTATTGATTATAAACCCATAAGGTATTGAAGTGTGTAAACTGATTGGTTATACTGATTGATGGCCTGAAGGTAATTAAAGCGGATCTCCGAGTAAGTACGTAAAGCTTGCAGATATTCCACATAACCAATTTCTCCGTTCTGAAATGCGATCTGCGATTGCTTTAGGATCAGGTTTACATTGGGAAGGGCACTCTTTTTATAGTATTCAATGCTTCTAGCATTTTTCTGAAGATCTTGATACGCTTGTTTATATTGACCCTGAAGATTGGTTTCGAATAAGCCAAATTGGCTTTCGGCAACTTGCTTCTCTATCTTTGCCGCCTTTATCCGTGAGGAAAACGGCTTGAAGAAGATTGGAAGGGCAATGCCGGCCTGTACGCCCTGGAATCTCTTGCTTCCGCTAAAAAACTGGTCGCTGCCGTTTACATTTTGTGTCCCTATGATAGACTGGTTAAAGTAACCAACTGTAAAATCAGGTCCTGAACGCGCCTTTTCCAAACTAAGCGCTTTGTCTGCAATCACAACCTGTTGCTGCTGTAATGCAAGCAGCGGATTTGCGGATACGGCACCATCGAAGGCAGGCATGTTAAACTCCTCCTGTCGAAACTGACCCATGGTAACTTCAACCGCCTGCTGGGTATTGAGCAATCGTTGTAATTCTGCTGTGTAAGCAAGAATATCAGACCGGTTCTTACTCATCTGGTTCAAAACCTCATTGTATTGGGTTTCTGCTGTCGTGCTTTCCAATAGATTGGTTTCACCAGCCTGATATCTTAATCTGGCTGCTTTTACAAAGTTGCTGTATACCGAATCCTGGCTTTTATAGAGCTCTTGCAACGCAACGTAATAAGCTAGCTGAGTATAAGTGCTTTTAACCTGATAGCTCAGTTCCTTTTGGGTAACAGACAAATTGATCTCTGCACTTTTAATCCTTGCATCATAAAGACTCCGCTGGTTTCTGAACAATCCCGGGTTGGGGATGCTCTGGGAAATACTGAAATTATTGTCTCTCCTGATGCTATTGAACTGGCCATACTGGACGTCGATATTTGTTTTACCCAAATCCGTTGAACTCCCTCTTAAGGCTTGTTGCTGGCCAATTTGTAAACCAGATGTTCTTATCGCCTGGTTGTTCTTAACTGCTGTCTCGATCGCCTGGCCCATGGTGATGGGAATCCCAGGTGTCTGCGCTCTAGCAGCAGGACTGGAAAACAACAGACCAGATATGATTAATGCAGTAGCAACGGCGGGAACAGACTTGGTTTTGCCTTTCCACTTTTCAAAATAAGTATAGAGCACGGGTAGTACGATTAAGGTTAAAATGGTTGAGGTAAGAAGACCGCCGATGACAACGGTTGCAAGTGGCTTCTGAACTTCTGCGCCTGCGGCCGTAGAAATTGCCATAGGTAAAAACCCGAGAGATGCTACTGTAGCAGTCATCAAAACGGGCCTTAACCTCAGTTCAGTTCCTTTCAATACAATTTCGTTCAAAGTGTACCTACCCAATTTCTTGAGCCTGTTAAACTCTGTGATCAGTACAATCCCGTTAAGTACAGCAACGCCGAAAAGTGCGATAAATCCTACACCTGCAGAAATACTGAAGGGCATGCCACGCAGCAGCAAGGCAAAAATACCACCGATTGCTGCCATTGGAATAGCAGAGAAAATCAGCAGCGATTGTTTAACCGAGCCAAAAGAGAAATATAACAACAACAAGATCAATAGTAGCGCTACCGGTACTGCCACAGAAAGTCTTTTGGTTGCTTCCCTTAAGTTCTCGAACTGACCGCCATAGGTAATGTAGTAACCAGCCGGCAACTTGATCTGCTTTTCTATTTTACCTTGGATTTCCTCCACCACGCTGGCAATATCCCTTCCTCTAACATTTAGTCCTACAATGATACGTCGCTTGGTATCTTCACGCTGGATCTGGTTTGGCCCAATCTTGAATTCTACATCGGCTAGCTGTTCCAATGGAACCTGGTTTCCATTAGGCGTACTAACAAACACATTTTTTACATCATCTATTCCCTGGCGGTTCTCCTGGGATAAACGAACAACCATATCGTAACGCTGTTCACCTTCATATACCAGTCCGGCAGACTGTCCGGCAAAAGCAGCATTAAGTGCCTGATTGACCGTTTCTATACTCAGACCATATTGTGCAATACGATCCCGGTTAATCTTGACCACTATCTGAGGCAAACCTTCAGCCTGTTCCAGATAGACATCCTTGGCCCCTTCAACTGAGGAAACAATGCCACCTATCTTCTTAGAAAAGTCAGTCAGGGTGGTGAGGTCGTCCCCGAATATTTTAATACCGATATCCTGTCTAACGCCCGATATCAGCTCATTGGAACGTAGTTGAATGGGCTGGGAAAAGCCAAAACTTACGCCTGGGACTTCTTTCAGTGCATCACTCATCATTTCGGTAAGCTCTTCACGGGTCTTTGCACTTGTCCAATCTTTTTTGTCCTTTAAGATGATGGTCAAATCACAGGCTTCCATGGGCATCGGATCGGTTGGAATCTCCGCGGCACCAATTTTACCGACCACTTCTTTCACCTCTGGGAATTTCTTGACCAGAATAGCCGACGCCTGATTTACCTTGTCAATTGTCTGCGAAAGCGAACTTCCGGTCAACAACCTGGTCTCCACCGCAAAATCTCCTTCTTCAAGGTTGGGAATGAACTCTCCACCCATGCGGCTGAAGACAAACAAGCTAACTGCTAATAAAGCGACAGAGGTAAAGGTTACGGCTTTCCTCCAATTCAGGGCTCCTTTGATCATCGGATAGTAGTACTTATGAAAGAAGTCCATCATACGATCAGAGAAATTACGCTTATGTGTTGGGTTTTTGCTCAAAAACAAAGCAGACACCATTGGCACATAAGTCATAGAAAGTAAAAATGCACCCAGGATGGCAAAGGAAACGGTCTGTGCCATCGGGCCAAACATTTTACCTTCGATACCTACTAGGGCAAGTATTGGTAAGTAAACGATCAAGATAATGATCTCTCCGAATGCGGCGGCAGACCTGATTTTCACAGCAGACTCAAATACCTCCGCGTCCATTTCTTCCTGGGTCATCCTTCCACCTTTACGCATTCCCAGATGGTGCATGGTGGCTTCCACTATAATTACAGCGCCATCCACAATCAGTCCGAAATCTATCGCGCCAAGGCTCATCAGGTTTCCTGATACCCCAAAAAGGTTCATCATTGCTATAGCAAACAACATCGCCAGTGGAATCACCGAAGCGACAACCAGTCCAGCACGGAAGTTTCCGAGGAATAGCACCAATACAAAAATAACAATCAATGCTCCCTCAATCAGGTTTTTGGCTACTGTGCCAATTGCCCTGTCTACTAAGGCACTTCGGTCAAGGAATGGTTCTATCACAACGCCTTCCGGCAAAGTTTTACTGATCCTGTCAATCTTTATTTTTACCTGTTTTACTACATTATTTGCATTGGCCCCTTTCAGCATCATAACAATGCCTCCAACAGCCTCACCCTGGGCTTCAGGGGTGGCGCGGGTCAATGCACCATACCGGATAGAGCTGCCAATCTGTACATTGGCGATATCCCTGATGAGTACTGGTATACCACTTTCGTTATTTTTGACAACAATTTTCCGGATATCGTCTATATTTCCAACAAACCCTTCACTTCTGATAAAATAGGCTGTTGGTTTTTTGTCGATATAAGCGCCACCGGTATTTTGGTTATTTTGCTCTAATGAATTAAAGACATCGTTGATACTTAAATTAAAGCTTCTTAATTTATCGGGGTCCAGAGCGATTTCATACTGTTTTAACAAGCCTCCGAAACTATTTACCTCGGCAATTCCGGGTGTACCCAGCAGTTGCCTGCGGACAACCCAATCCTGTATGCTTCGCAGTTCACGGGCAGTGTATTTTTTTTCAAATCCGGGCTTGGCGTGAACCACATACTGGTAAATCTCACCTAATCCGGTAGAAATAGGTGATATCTCCGGGTTGCCTAAACCGTCCGGAATATTGTTTTTTGCTTCTGCCAACTTCTCGTTGACCTGCTGACGGGCCCAATAAATATCCACATCATCGTGAAAAACTATGGTTACCACCGATAAACCGAACCTTGATATGGAGCGAACTTGCTCTATTTCAGGGATGGTGGCCATGGTCTGTTCCACCGGATAGGAAATTAAACGTTCTACTTCCTGACTGGCAAGGGAAGGACTGAGGGTAATAACTTGTACCTGATTATTTGTAATATCAGGCACGGCATCTATAGGAAGTTGTTTTAGGGAATAGACACCCCATGCTATCAAAGCAAGGGTAAATAATCCTATAACAAGCTTATTGTGTATAGAAAACTGAATGATCTTTTTCAGCATTGAATTAAAATTACGTTAGATAAAAAACTGATTAATGCATAGGCAGGATACATTTCAAAAGAAATGATCCCCAGGCAAAAACATAATGATTTAACTAACCTAATTTGGGCGGCTGCCAAACAGAGATTTCGGCACCTATAGCTATTCCAAAAGCTTTCTGGGTATATTCTGCCAATGTCTGTTGTGGAACTTCAACCGATATGGATGTATCCTGAACAAAGGTAGGGACACTGCAACAGGCGCAGGTACAGAATGGAGAACAGCCATCCTTAACGGCGGTGTGGTCCTGGGTTGGGGAAGAAGTTTGAAAGCTGGCAGACTGCATGGGAACGGCAGCAGCAGAATCCATGCACGGAGCACACATCACCACTACTATCAATACCGAAACAAACCAGGTCAGAAACTTCACGTCCTATAATTTTTTGTAAATATAAAGCAAACTATTTTGATAATCCAATTATTATTTTAAGTTATTATTCAAAAATTACTTTTACGGGTGATTACCCATTGCGAATATCTAGGTATTTCTGGGTCAAATCATAATCCGAATAACCGCTTAAATGCCCAAAAATCGGAAAAAAAATTTGGGTGCGCCCCTACATTATATAGTAGGAATCCTGGCTGTTCTCCCCTAGCTCAACCTCCCTTCCAATCATTTCCATCAGGTTTTTCTCTATCGTTACCGATAAAGCGGTCATTGGGGTATCAGTTGGTGCATTCTCAAAGGGATCCTGCATGATGATCGCCGTGCGTTCGATGGCAATAAAAAGTACGGGCACCAGAAAGGTCAGCAGGATTTCAACTGCCTTAGTCTCGTCTTCCAGCCCAAAGGGCATGATGGTCATCAGCACATAGATCAGAAAATGGATCAGCACGCTATAAGACCTGGGAAATACCGTATTCTTGATTCGCTCGCATCTTCCCATCGAATCACAGAGCCTGCCAATGGTCGCATCGATCTGTACCTGTTTATTGGCATCAAGGGAAAATTGTTCACTTGCCACCGCGAGTTCCACGGCGTGGATGTTCAGCAGCAGGTTGGCACGGTTATCGCTCTTTAGCCCATGCACCTGGAAATAGTCTTCTACTTTCTTGGAAAAGGGCACCTTTCTCAGGCCCTGCGAAAGTGCAAAGCACCAGATCGCCTGCCTATATGCAAAAGCCTCCACGACTTTCCTACCCTCGGGGCTTTTAGGCATAAACTGCCCCAGCTGACGGACAAGCGTACGGCTATCGTTGACGATACCTCCCCATACCACCCTTGCCTCCCACCACCTCTCGTAGGACTGGGAGGTCCTGAATGTCAATAGCAGTGAAAGTGTGGTGCCAACAAATGCAGAAAGTGCCAGTGGAATATCGATCTGCTCCATAAACCCATAATGGTCGAACGTACCGGCAAGGATGGCATAAATGGCAATAAAGAAGATATCCCATTTGATCAGGCGGATAAAATAAAGTACCGAAATCTTTTTGTTGGTCAACATAGGCTATTTTTTTTAAAGCTAATAATTTTTTGAAAACATGCAGAAATTGCTTCGGATATAGTACTTTGCACACTATCCGTAAGGTAACTCGTAAGAAAAAAAGCTGAGCGATACTGCATACAGCAAAAGAAGTTTTATCTTTTTCTGTATTTTCATAGATTTGGAAAAAGCAAACTTAGCATGTCATTTTTCCTTAGCGAACTTCTTTTATCATTAAAAAGTACCTACCCAGAGCTTTCCTGCATTGCAGTCGATTTGGCGACTATTATCCTTACACTAGCATTAGCACGCAGAATATTCCGCTACATGGGTTTTTCGGCATCGCTTTAAATTGTCCTGCCCGACAATTTCCTGGATAGCCTAATCCCTTACCGATCCTGTCTGACTGAATATGGCACGTATCGACATATCCATAAATATCACTGCACTAAAGAAATACCAAGAATATGCATTATGATGCATTTAGGTAGCTGCTTGACATAAAAACAATAATAATCTACTAGGCCCATTCAACTGGAAAACCTCATTTTTTAGCCCCGGCATTTATCGCAAAGGGATGACGGCGGTTCTCGGGTTTGACATAAAGCCTGCGCCAACCAACAGTGTCTTGGCTTGTTGACCCTTCAGGATTAGGTGAGATTTGTTAAAATGGTGCGTACCCTACCTTCAGGATACACACCATAATACCAAAAAAATAACTCTGATTTTTTTTAGCTTAGGGAGTAGATTTCATTCGACAGAAGATTGTTATGGGAATTTGATCCTTTGCTATTTGGCCGGATGATCCTGAACCGTTTGCGCATAGGAAGCTGGATTTTTTTTGAAACCTGTCTTGCACATCGCCGAACAAAAACCGAATACCTTTCCCTTGTAGGCAGTTGTGTCCGCATAGCCTGCCGATAGGGACATGCCACAAACCGGATCCCTACCGTTATCGATCTTTATTTTGGCTGCCGCACTTTGAACACCTATTAGCGGTGCAATGGCACCATTATACATCGAACGCATTTCCTCTACGATATTTTTATCTGTGTTCTTTTCACTGCCACCTTTAACGGGTGGCCTAGGATCATACTCCAGATCCAGCATCACCATCTGTGTATACTTTTCGCCCATGATATCATTGATCACAGCCAGGCTCATGTCAATCCCGGCTGAAACTCCCGCACTTGTCCAGTATTTACCGCTTTTCACATAACGCCTATTCTCCGAAGATACCCCAAACCGATCCTTCAGTAGCTGCTTTGCGAACCAATGGGTAGTGGCCTTTTGGTCTTTCAATAGACCTGTCGCAGCTAGTATCCAGGCACCTGTGCACACACTTGTAGTGTACTTGGACTGCTTGTCGATTACTCTGATCCAGTTGAGCAGCGTGGTATCTTTTGTTGCCGTGAAGGTTTCATTCAATCCCCCAGGGATAACTAGAATATCCAATTGCTTCACATCGGCAATCGATGAATCACACTGTACCTTCATTCCATTTCCCGTAGTAATCAGCCCCTTATGCCGTCCCACAAAAAAGACCTTTATCCCCATGAGCTCGCTGAACAAATGATAAGGTCCCATTGCATCCAAAATGGCATAATTGTCGTAAAGCAGGATCCCAACGGTCTTAATGTTCACCTTAGGCTCGGGAAAGGCCATTGGCCGAGGTTGCGTCTGGCCCACCGTTATTGCTGCCGTATCTTCAGTCTTGCTTTTGCAGGCTGCAACCATCAATTGGATAGATGCAGCAAAAATCAGTTTTTTCATGGTTTAAAATTTAGCGATCAAGGTTGTTCCGTATGTTCTTGGTGTTCCCAAAAGGAATGTTCCGAATGAACCATAAGGGATATATTTTTTATCCGTAATATTCCGTGCCCAAAAATTAAGCTCAAAGTTTTTACTGGCCAACCCAGCTTTGGCATTGATCAGCGTGTGGGCAGGCTGGCTTAAGTCGTTCACAAAATCAAAATAATATCTGCCAAGATAACGGTACTCACCTCTTGCAAATACGGCAAGTTTCTGTTTGCTTTCTGCGAAATCATAAGTGTACTGCGCTGCCAACATTGAACTGATCGGAGGCGTATTGATGGGCTGACCGCCCCTGTAGTCTACCACCGCATTTGCATCGGCACTGTACAATAGCAGCGAAGCATAACGGGCGTAGGAGTAACTTGCATTCCAATCGATCTGGAAGCCCTTCAACGGTAGAGCAGTCACTTCCAGCTCCAGCCCTTTATTGTGCATTTCCCCTACGTTCAGGATCAGTGCATTCACTCCGTCCATGGCCGTACTGATCTGTTGGTTGTGCTGCTGAAGGTAGAATGCGGTCAGGTTCAATTTCAGCTTATTGTTAAAAAACATATTTTTCCAACCGATCTCCCAATTGTCCGAATATTCCGGCTCATAGGGAACCTGTGCAGGATCGGTCGCATTTGAATTTAACCCGCCGGCACGGAACCCGCGTGCGTAGCTACCGTAAAGCAGCATGTTATCCTTCAGTTTATAGCGCAGCACAAATTTTCGTGTCACTGCGCTAAAGTTTGCCTGATAGGCTTGGTTGGGGGTCAGCAAGATTGCAGGATCGGGATCTTTCTGGTAATTGGTGTACTGGTCAAGTCTTCGGCTTTCGTAATCATATCGGATCCCTGCTGTCAAATCCAGCTTTGCGCTGAACGAGTAGGTAGCCTGCCCAAAAAATGCATAGCCCCTATTGTTCTCCCTACCGATATTGGTACTGGTAAACGGAGCGCCAGAAGTTGGATCGAGCAGTAGATAATCGGGGCCAAAATAGGTCGGTGAATTGATATCATTATGCTGCAAAAATCCATATGCGCCGCCAACCCATTTTAATCTGCCAGCACTTGCCGATGGTGAGCTCAAGCGTAGTTCCTGGGCATAGACCTTTCGTTTTATGTTCGGAGCGGTACTAAGCGCATTCAGCGGACTGAAATCATAATCAACA
Organism: Pedobacter sp. GW456-11-11-14-TSB4; assembly: GCF_059424425.1. Lineage (NCBI taxonomy): Bacteria > Pseudomonadati > Bacteroidota > Sphingobacteriia > Sphingobacteriales > Sphingobacteriaceae > Pedobacter > Pedobacter sp. GW456-11-11-14-TSB4. The sequence continues at coordinate 885,554 of NZ_JBWKZK010000002.1, read as the reverse complement.
CCAGCCCCCTGGTAATACCCGTTGAACTTGGTATAGGACGATACAGAAGTGAAGTTGAAATCCTTGCCATAGTAATTGGCAGCCAGCGAGGTATTGAAATTTTTCCGGCGTTCCACATTGGTATTGTTCGTGTTCACCTGGTAAGGTTTGGAGTAGACTTCTTCGTAAGAGGTTACCCATGGAAAGCTCCCACGGTCATTGTCGTTTTCAGCTTTTACGTTCAGCGAAAGCGACCATTGGGCCGAAGGCAGATAGCGCAGGTTAAAGTTGCCAGAGTAATCTTCACGTCTATCGAAACCGCTTTGGGTAAACTCGTTGTAGTAGATCGCGCCACGATGATTATAGGTAAGTGAACCGCTGGCGAACAGCTTATCTTTGAAGATAGGTGATGAAAGTCCGGCTGTATAACGTTGCTGTCCGAAATTTCCGAACGTAATTTCGGCGTAGCCCGAAGCGATATTGGTGGGCTGCCTGGTTGTGATATTGACCACACCGCCAAAGGCATTGCGGCCGTAAAGTGTTCCCTGCGGCCCACGCAGAATTTCGATACTTTGTATATCATTGAATAAAGGTGGCGCAGAAAAGTAATCAGATTGATAAACCCCATCGACGTAGGTAGCTACCGCCTGTTCATTGGAAAACCCCATTACCCCGCGAATATTCAGGAAATTGGAACTGGTGCTGTTTCCATGTTCTACGGTAAATAGATTAGGTGCAATCGCCGTCAGGTTTGTAATATCCCATAAACGGTAGTCCCTGATCTGTTTTGCATCCAGAAAAGTTATTGCGCCCGGTATTTTTTGCACGCTTTCCTGACGCCTTTCCGATGACACCGCAACCTCATTTAGCTGCTGGTTGCTCTCTGTAAGCTTAAAATCGATGGCCAACGACTGGCCCTTGGCCAGGGCAATTGTTTTCAGCTGGGTTGCATAGCCAATGGCCGAAACGCTGATGGTGTATAGTCCCCCCCTGCTAATTTGTGGATGCCAAATCTGCCCTGGCCATCTGTTACGCTTCCATAATTGGTATTTAGCAGGACAACGGTTGCTTTTTCAATGGCCTGTGCGTCAGTTGTAACAATGGTGCCCTGTATGTTCCCGGACTGGGAAAAGGCCGGTAGGCTAAGTATAGTGATAATTAGGGTATATAAAAATTTCATGTGTTTTTGATTAAAGGTATTTGCCTGTTCTTGCCAGGTTCATGCACAGTGAATCATAAATTCCAATCGTTTGTTACGATAGGATTTAGGATCATAAAAAATTGAGGATGAATATTCCCGCTAAAAATTCCAATAGAAATCCATGCAGCAGAGCTGAACCATAGATTGAAATAGCAAGAATTTGGTTTTAAACCGTTTTGGGCGGTTGGAAGACAGCAGTAACCCTAGCCTTTGGCTTTTGTAGTAGATAAAAGCTCGGTGTCAGCTTAAGGTTTGTTTCAAATACTTGGGGCAGAAGGTTTGCATAAGCTGGCGCTGATGTCTCTACCATTCTTTTTAAAGTATCTTGCTGTTGTTTGTTTTTCTGTTCCAACTCTTTAAGCTTGATGTCCAAAAAACATTTTCCCTCGCAATGTAGATGGGGTTTGTCTTTGTTGGAACAAAGCACCGTAGAAATATATTCCTTATTGATAGAATAGGAAGAAAATAGCAGCAACTGATTGAAACTACTGGTTACAATTCCGAATAATAAAAAAATCGCTATAATTCTTTTAAATGCTGTCATTTCTGCAAATGTAGCCAATGCACTTTAATTTTGGTTCAATACTTGTATATTAAATTTTAGATTGCTAATCTATTTGCTGCCAAAGTGAAATCTTATTGAATTTGTTGGTAATTTTTTTCTTCAGGGACAGTCGCTTTATTGCATCATCAACATTGGTGCGTTGACTAAATATTTTGCTTTGCTAACCAACTTTGGAACTACCTATTTCTTACTAGAAATGGCAATTACTGCGGACTTGGTTCTGTTGAACCCCAAGTGTCAAGAGCAGGAAATAAATTCCTGGGATTTAACAAAATGATAGCCGCTATTCCGCTAAAAAAGAAACGTCACTTTATTATAAAAAGTGACGCTTCTAGGCGAGCATCGAAATCAGCCCCAAAACTCGTCTTCAGCAGCTTGGTCCTCTGAAAACAACCAAACCTGGACAATTTTCCCGTTAACCACTTCGAACAGATCAACCCCGTTCATATCAACTGTTCTCTCGCCAAGTTTAGCGGAAAAATGTACCTGGAATGAAACCAGGTCTCCATTAGCCATCAAAGCTCCGGTAGGATTGATAACCAATGAACCTTGGGTTGCGCCCATCATATCGCCCAACATTTTTCCGATGGCCTCAAGTCCTGCTTTTGTTCCCGAAAAGCGATGGTTTCCCGGTTGGTGCCATTTTGCATCTGGACTAAAATGTGAAAATGCCTTAGGAATATCTCCCTGAGAAAGGGCTACCGAATAGGCCGTTACTACTTCTATTGCTGTCATAATATTTGATTCAAATGATTGTCTGTTTTTTATTGGTTTAAAAAAATCTCTTGTTATCGCTTGCCCAATCTTCCAGAGAGGTCATTTTTACGGGAAGTTTCTCTAATACTTCGCTCATGTTAGGATTGAATTTTGACGGGTATTCAGTTGCGTTTTGCAAACTTTCGTAATAAGCAGCAACACTGTTTGCTCCCGCCTCTCCTACCATTGGCTTTAAAATATCACCAAATTCTTGGGGTTTTTGCGGATAATAAACGATTTCTTCTCCTACACCATTCGAAAATGCTGAGGCTAAATCATTCCCTTTTAGATTTTCCAATCCACTTATCTTGAAATTATCTGCTTTTAAATCTTCATTATAGATAGCTTCAACCACAAACGCACTTACATCTCTGGTAGCGATCCAACCAGTCGGCATCGCTTCTGGAGTAGGATAAGCCAGTTTCTTTTCATTTGTGATAAAAGGTGCACAGAATGGTCCCATCATATTTTCCATATAAATAGTTGGTTCGATAATCACGTAATCTACTCCGCTATCTTTCAAATAATCTTGGACATCCAATTTTAAGGCATCTAAGGGAGAACCAATTTTTTGTGATTCCAACCAAGCGCTTGTATTCCAAACCAATTTTTTTACACCGTTTACTTTAGCAGCATCAATAACATTTTTAGCATATTGCAAACCATCAAAAGGATTGGGTAATGATACTGGGATAATAAACGCAATAGCATCAATGCCTTTGGTAATTTCATTGATTTTATCGGCATCCGCTAAGTTTGCGAAAACAGGGGTTGCTCCAGCCTGAGTCAATTTCTCAAAACTATTTTCCGAGCTGGTTGCAGCAATTACTTCTGCACCTTTTTTCTTTGCTTCGCCTATAATATTAAATTGTTGTGAGCCTGTTGCTCCGAATACTAATATTTTCATTTTATATTTTATTTTGATAACAAACTTGCACAAAGGTATTCAAGCACTTACCTTTGCACAAGTACTTACCAAGAAGTTATGTACCTACCAAATGGTTAGAATTACTGATTATCAATGGAAAATAAAATAAAAATAAATCCACCATGCGACAACAGTTGTCCAGTTAGAGCTTCCTTATCGCTTCTTAGCGGCAAATGGACATTGATGATATTGTTTCAGATCAATGAAAATGTGGTGCGATATGGCGAACTAAAAAGAGCCGTAACCGGCATTAGCGAAAAAATGCTGATACAAGAACTGAATATGCTGGTAGAAAATAAACTGGTCAGCAAAAAAGTCTATCCGGAAATCCCTCCAAAAGTAGAATATACTTTAACTGAATTGGGATTGAAAACCTTGCCTATTGTAGATAAACTGGCCGAGTTTGGGCTTGAAAATTTAGTTTGACATCAATAGCATTTGAAGAATCAAATGCTATTTAGAATTAACTATAGTTATATTTTCAAAATAATAAAAAATGAAGACCCAGAAATTTCATAAAACAGAATGTGGGGTAGATTTTCTGATTAATATCTTGCCATCTGATGAAGTAAAAGAGGGCTACCTAAAAAAAGAAACTTACGATACAGATTATCTGGAAATCATCTTCTTCAGGAAAGGGAGTGGTCATATTATTCTGAATCATGATAAGATAACTATTGATGACAATAGTGTCATATTCATTTCACCATTCCAAAAACGGGAATGGAACCTTGATCCCGAGGGGCTGGATTTTATAGTCTTGGTTTTTCAGGAAGACTTTTTGAATGAATTTTTTTCCGATAAATTATTCACTTATCGCCTGTTGTACTTTTACCAATTGGCCTACCCTTTGAATATGCTACTCGACCAGCCACTTATCGGTCGGTATTATTCCCTTCTTGCTGAAATAAAACTGGAACTGATCATGACAAGACCTGACAGTGTACACATTATCCGTTCACTGATCTATTACCTGCTCCAAAAGCTCAACCGGGAATATGCGGAGAAACATCACTTGGCAATCGAAAAAAATCAGCATAACGATGCTTTTCAGTTCAAGCAATTGATAGAGACCCACATCAAAGAAAAGCAACGCATCAATGATTACACCGAGCTCCTAAACATTAACCGTATTGCACTCAACAAAGCGGTAAAAGAACAATTTAATGTCACCGCGTCACACTTGCTGAAACAGCGCCTACTTGTCGCCATTAAGGATTACCTTATCCATTCCAACCTCACAGTTGGGGAGATTGCATTTCAGCTCAACTTTTCCGAACCTAACCATTTGATGCGATTTTTCAAAAATCAGACTGGAATTACCACGACTGAATTCTTGTATGAATTTCAAAATGGTATCAACCCATAGTGTTTTGGTATAGAACAAGAGATTAAACCTATCTAACTTTGTTTCTAATTAGAAACAATAAAATACGATAGATATGAGCAAAAAAGCATTGATTTTAATCGACATCCAGAATGATTATTTCGGAGACGGAGCTATTGAATTGGTAAACCCTATAGAAGCGAGTTTAAACGCAGGTAAAGTATTGGAACATTTCCGAGCAAACAATTTACCAATTGCCCATATACAGCACGTATCGGCCAACCCAGAAGTAATGCCTATTTTTGTTGAGGGAACGAATGGCGTGAAAATCCACAAAAACGTGCAACCACTTGATGGAGAAAATGTTTTTCAGAAATTCTACCCAAATAGTTTTAGGGATACAGGACTTTTAGCTTATCTAAAAGAAAACGACGTAACAGAAGTGATCATTACCGGAATGATGACGCACATGTGTGTAGATGCAACTACACGTGCCGCATTTGACTTTGGCTATAAATGCACCGTTATCGGTGATGCCTGTGCATCAAGAGACTTGGAAATTAGCGGCAAAACGGTAAAAGCGGATGATGTGCACCATGCATTTTTAGCTGCGCTAGCATTTTTCTACGCAGAGATAAAAAGTAGTGGGGAATTTTTGTCTGCATAAAACTAAATTGAAAGTTAAAGAGCCTGGCTGAACGATTGTTAAGCCAGGCTCTTTTATTTATACGCTTTTCATCTGATGTTCAATGATGTATTGGGCTCTAAAATACAATAGAGCGGAAGAGGTTAACAAGCCAAGAGTTAATCCGTACCAAATTCCCTCCACACCAATATTAAGCTTAATTCCTAAAAGATAAGCTACGGGCAGACCCACAACCCAATAGGCAAAAAAAGTAATGGATGTTGGAATTTTCACATCGCCCATACCTCTCAATGTACCCAAGCCAACTACCTGTGTACCATCAAATAACTGAAAAATACCGGCTATAATCAATAATTGTGCGGCCAATGAAACAACATCTGGGTCATTGGTTATCAGATAGGGCAGATATTGGTTAAACAAAGTAAAAAAAACAGCAAAAAACAACATAAAAATTATCACCAAATGATAAGAAACCAGAGCAAATTTCTGGATTCTAAAATAATTTTGGCTCCCAAAATTATTACCAACTTTAATAGTAGCCGCCGAAGCTATGCCACTGGCCATCATATAGGTCATCGCTACGAAAGTGATTGCAGTCTGGTGCGCTGCCTGCTCTATTGCACCAATTTTACCGGCCATTAATGCTGCAACAGCAAATGCACCAATTTCAAAGATATATTGCATGGCAACAGGAATGCCAATTTTTACCATCCTTGAAATTCTTGAAAAATCTACAAACCGTAAAGAAAAATGCTGGATGTAGGCTTTAAAATTTCTTGATTTCATAATGTACCATCCCATTACCACCATCATCAATACCCTGTCGATCAAGGTTGCGATGCCTATTCCCTTCACTCCCATCGGATGGACTCCAAACATTCCCTTTACCAAAACCACGGCTAATACCAAGTTGAGCACATTTCCCCAGATGGTGATATTCATCGCTTGTTTGGTATAACCTAATCCCTCTGCAAATTGCTTTAATGTCTGGAATATCATTAAAGGCAAAATAGAAATGCCCAAAAGCAGCAGATATGGTTTTGCCCTTTCCACAACACGAGAATCTTGATCTACGTGATACATTGCAAACATGGAGCCGTAATACACCACTAGAAAAAGCAGAATGGCAGCTATTGTATTTATTCATAAACTATTGGAAAGCAGTTTAGCACATTCCTGATGGTTTGATTTTTCATTTTCCTGTGCAATTAATGGAGTTAAGCCGTAGGCTATACCCATTCCCAGCACCAATACCACCATGAAAACCGAATGAACAAGCGATACTGCTGCTAGGGATATCGTACCTGCATAATGTCCTACGATAATGGAATCTACTGCCAATACCAAGGTGTGTCCAAGCTGCGAAACTACAACAGGACCTGCCAGCATTATTGTACTTTGATAATAGGCTTTATTTGATTTGTATTTTTGTATCATGATAAATGATTTGTCCGCCCAAAGTTGATTAAGCTTAAAATACCTTTCTCGAGTATTTACCAAAAGGCTAAAAATTGAGCCAATTGGTCTTTATACTGCAAAACTAGCTATTCGCACATATCATCTTGCTACCAAAATCCCAAAGTACGCTACCATTTTGATAAACGATAGATAACCAAATTTTACAGCAATTACACAAAACAATTGTGGAGATTGTTGAAAAGATAAATGCAATCAGCAGAGAACTTTTACACTTCAAAGAAATTTCCAAGCTGATAACCGAAATTCACAAGCTTCATTTCCCAAAGATGAATTAGAAAGGAAATAACAATTTGAGAGATAAATTCCTGACTGAAATCATATTAGGTATCCCAAGAAATAGGAAAAAAAATCTTTGATTAAAAGGCTACATTAACTTATAATTGAGTAACCGACTTCTAATTATAGATATTACCTTTAAAAAAAGTTTAATATCAAAATAATAGCTATATTGTAATCAATAACAAATTGTTCTTTCAAACCTAGTCATATCATATCAAAATAACTGGTGCCCAATTTGGTGCCCACATTGAAATGATGATTATATAATTTCCACAACTTGCTCATTTTGTACCAATTGGATTAATAAGTCATTATCCCAGCGGGATCACAGAAAGCCCTTAACGAAAGTTGAGGGCTTTTTTGTCTCTTTTTTTTTTGTTATTAAGTAAAGCTTACCATTGCTTTAATCACTCCGTTTTTAGGAACTAACCAACTTGCAAATTCATCTTTTACACCATCAAAATCAACTTTATGTGTAATGTAATTAGTTGGATTAACCAAACCAGCTTTCATCGATTTAATCACATGCTCAAAATCTTCAATTGTGGCATTTCTACTACTCATTAATGTAGATTCACGTTTATGAAATTCAGGATGATTAAAAATTAAATCGCCTTTTTGCAAGCCAATTAATACAAATCTGGCGCCATGAGCCATATAATTAATGGCGTTATTAATCGCTTTTTGATTACCTGTTGCATCAATTACAACTGTAGGCATATCGCCATTGGTTATATCGCTCAGTTGAGCTAAAACATCATCAGCTAAGGCATTTACTACATAATCGACCTTTAGTTTATCTTTACAAAAAGCTAAACGGTTATCGTTAATATCTAAAGCAATTACTTTTGCACCAGCTATTCTGGCAAATTCCATTGTACCTAAACCAATCGGACCAGCGCCAATTACAAGTACAAATTCACCTGCCTGTATATCCGCCCTGCGTACACCATGAGCGCCAATGGCTAACGGCTCAACTAAGGCTAATTCATCATAACTTAGATCGTTACCGTGCAGTAAAGTTTTAGAAGGTACTGAAAGATATTCACGCATACCTCCATCTACATGTACGCCACAAACCTGCATTTTAACACAGCAGTTTGGTTTATTCATTCGGCATGCAATGCATTCGCCACAATTAAAATAGGGTATAAAAGTAACCTTCTCGCCTACTTTAAAATCATCATTTCCATCAACTTCAACCAATTCACCAGCTAATTCGTGTCCTAAAACTCTTGGATAGTTAAAGAAAGGTTGTGTACCTTCAAAAGCATGTAAGTCTGTGCCGCAAATACCAATACGTTTGATTTTGATGATCGCTTGACCTTTTTGTAGTTGAGGCTTTTCTGTTTCTGAATATTCGAAGGTTCCGGGCGTAGTGCAGGTAAGGGTTTTCATGTTATTAATTATTGAATGAGAGAAGGATTGAAGGATTGAATGAGGGGATTATTGAATGAGTGAATTATTGAATGATAGAATGTAGGAATTATGGAATGATTGAAGGATAGGATGATTGAATTTTGAATGTTGCTTATTATTCTCTCATTCAAAATTTAATCCTTAAAAATTATTTAAGCATTAGCTAATGCCCTGTCTAAGTGAACATAACCACCATCTACATGAATAATTTGTCCAGTTGTGTGACTTGATTTATTAGACATTAAAAAGGCAGCCATATTGGCAATTTCTTCCGCAGTTGTCATTCTATTTTCTAACGGAATTTTTGATGTAATTTCTGTTAATTTCTCTTGGGCATTTGGCAAAGTTTCAATCCAAGTTTCATAAGCTGGTGTCCAACATTCTGCTACCATTATGGCGTTAACACGAATACCATATTTCAGCAATTCAACTGCCCATTCTCTTGTTAAAGCATTTCTGCCACCATTTGCAGCGGCATAGGCCGATGTATTTCCTTGTCCGGTTTCGCCAGTTTTAGAAGTGATGTTAACAATTGCTCCTTTACTTTTAATTAACTCTGGTAAAGCGTAATGTGCCATTAAATAATAGTGAACTACATTTTTATGTAGCGAAGACATAAAATCTTCATAATTGCCGTTTTCTAAGCCAACACCATCATTTACGCCAGCATTATTTATCAAACCATCAATTCTTCCGAACTGAGCAATAATTTCTTTTACCACTTTTTCGCAATCTGCTGGTTCTGCCAACTCAGCCACAAACTGAAAGGCTTTACCTCCATTGGCGTTAATTGCATCGGTAACTTTTAAATTATCTTCTGCTTTGCGGCCAACAACAACGGCTACGGCTTCTTCTTTCGCAAAAAGCTCTGCCATTGCTTTTCCAATACCTTTTGCACCACCTGTGATGATGATTACTTTATCTTTTAAATTTAAATTCATAATATTTAATTATTGAATGAGAGAATGACTGAATGAGAGAATTTAGAAATCACGCTGTTTATTCATTCCTTCAAAACTCAATCCTTCTATCATTATTTTTATATCTTCTTTTCTTTCTTCTGGTATAACCTTTAGGCTTTCTATTTTTCCATTTTTCAAAACACCTTCAACTGTGGTTTGGTACGGTGCATAAAGCTTAAAATGTACATCCCAGTTTTTCGGCCATGCCGGAAATAAAATGATTTTTTTTCCATCGCATTGCATTAACATTTCTTGCAAACCTATCATTCCAGATCCGCCCCAATTATGATCTGGTGTCCAATCGAAACCTGGCCCCCAAAATGCTGGAAATCTTCTACCTGAATTTTGAAGTTTTAACTTCGTTAATCTAGCTGCTTCATCTGTTAAACCTAATCTAGCTGCAAAAATATTGTCTTGTTTCCAACCAACGTGACTTCTAAATTTCAAAACATCAGGATCTAACTGATAAGTATTTATGGCAGTATCTAAACCTGGTTTTCCAACTCCATATATCCCCCAAGGGTAAACCGGGTACAACTGCGGACTTTCGGTATTGTTAATACGCTCCCAAAGTTTAGCAGGTGAAATGGTTGGTTTTTTCCCATCCTCGCCATTAAATTCTCTAAAACTAATTGGCGGAATGGTTTTTAACATCGCTTGCCAATTCTTTTTCTGATCTTCAGAAGCTGATTTTAACGCTAATAATCTTTGTAAAACTGTTTGTAGAGCAGCGATTGTTGATGTAGAATTATAAGTCATTTTATACGTTTCGGCAGCCGAGCCCGGATACAAAACTAAATGACCATTGGCATCTAAAGCTTTGCTGCCCCTTTGTTTAGCTAAGTAAGTATAATGCTCTTTAAAAAAGTTTAGCGAACTTTCTATCAACGGCATGTATGCTGTAATGTCTTGCGCATTGTAGCGTTCCGTTTCCAAAATCATCATGCAAAATTCTAAAATGGTATCCCATTCATATTCGAGCCAAGCATTGTATTCCATGCCTTTATCGTAACCTTCTGGGCGTTTCCAACCATACTCTGCCGGATTGGGTAAGCCGAAATTTTCTATTTGTTCAGTGAAACTAGCACCAGCATGTCCCCAAGCATTTTTTGTCCTTAATTCTGCATTCGTTAAAATACGTTTGTAAAACTCAAATTGTGGTTTCATCATTTCGAAATCGCCACTTTTTAGCATTGGCCAATATACCAAGCGCTGGTTTTGAGCAGTATGTGTTCCTCCACCCCAATTTCTAAAATCAGGTGTGTAGTTTAAAGTCGTATCTGTTAATTGAGGATCAAAAGTAAATAAGCCACCATTAAATTTTGTTGGCCAATTACCTTTGGCATTTGCGCCTAGCATGTAGCGAAACAATTGGTAATTTTGACTTACTTGATTTGCTAAAGTATCAGCAGAATTGATGTAAATGAAACTTTTATTCCAATAGTTGTTCCACCAATTTTTAGTTGCTGCAAATGATTGCTGTGGATTGTAAACTGCTAAATCAACTAATTTTTCATCAGTGTTGCTGTCTAATGAAATTGTTATTTGATGAGATTTTGTGGGTTTTTCGCTTTTTATAACCCAAGATTTAAAAGGTGTGTTAAGATACTTGTCTGTATAATTTCCGCTAGCAAGCATGTTTTTACCTTGCATTATACCGCCAAACCTTAAATTTTTGAGAGGGTTATACATTGAAGATTTATAATTATCTAAACCTTGTTGTTTAACCACAACATCAAAAACTGTTTCATCTTTATTTTGATGTAAAAACGCTATCGAATTTCCTTTAAAAGCAATATCATCTTTATGGGTTTTAACAATTCCTTGTGGTGCCCACTTATAAGAATTTTGGTTATTTTCTTTGCCTTTTGTAATGCTGTCTTCGAAACGCCAGCTTTCATAACTAGCTTCTGCAATTAGTTTTTGGTTTGAATTAACTTCTAGATTTACAATAGGTTTAAACACATCAACCCAAATATTTACTTTAGTTTTGCCTGATGATATTTCTACATATCCATCTTTTAAAAGCAATTCTTGTTTAAAGTTTTTTCCTTCAAATGGATTTGGACTTAACTTCAGTCTTACCCTACCTAATTTTAATAAAGTGTTATTTTCATCGAACGTTCCACTCCGTGACAAATAGAGATAAATTTCTCCTTTTTCTACCCACACATTTACACCAATATCACCACCACCAACAGGCATAGACTCTGATGAATTTTTGCTTTGGGTTGTCCAGACTATATTTTTTTGCTGAGCATGTGTATTAATTGACCACAAAGACACAAAGACCACGAAGAAAAATCTAACTAATGTAAACCACGAATAAGCAAAGCATGCAATTAAAAATCTAGGCATATCAGTTTTAGACCATATAAGGAATTTAAGGAAGCATAAGATATAATTTCCCAAACTTTGTGTTCTTTGTGTTTCTGTGGTTTCCATTTTCACCAATTATCTGTTCTAAATGATGAAACTGGCAAACCATCGTTACCAAATAAATCGCCAACCACAAAATCTTTAAAAGCATAATGTACAGCTACCGGATTTTTAACTTCTTGGGCTGTTACAGTAACACTGCTTCCGGTTATTACCGCTTTTGCGGGGTAAAATTTTTGATCCTCGCCAGCTATTTCAAATAAGCTCAAATCTTTACCAAAAGAAGTTAATCCGTTAACAACATTTGTAAATTTAATGATTGCTTTATCTTTATCAATGGAAATTGATTCGTAATTTGGACTAGCGAAACCAAAACCTTTAATGCCGTAAGTTTGAGCTAAAGCCAAATACGCTAACCGCTCACCACCTTGTTTTTTATTTGCTGGATGAATACTTTTAAATTCGCCAACATCCATTAAAACAGCCATTCCGCTATTTGGAATTTTGGCCAATGATTTTCTTTGGGCATCTCTTAAATAGGCAGAATTGTATTCAGTTTTTGGCTTTTCGTGAAATGAAGCATAATTAAATGGCGCTATTTGAGCATAATAAAACGGAAATTCGCCATTATCCCATGCTTTTCTCCAGCTCGCAACCATTAGCGGAAATAAATCTAAATATTGTGCTGGTCGCTCATAATTCGATTCACCTTGATACCAGATAGCGCCACGAATTCCATATCCGATAACTGGATAAAGCATGCCGTTGTAAAGTGTTGTTGGAGTTCTGCTCACTTCCTTAATGGTATCAGTAGCTTTAGGTATAATGACTTCTGGAAATTCTTGTAAATCTTCTGGTGACATCCAAGCTTCTATAGTTGAACCTCCATAACTGTCATTAATTATCCCGATAGGTACATTTAACATTTCGTTTAATAAAGCGCCAAAATAATATCCAGTTGCACTAAAATTAGCTACAGTCTCTGGCCCAGCTAGTTTCCAATCTGATGGTTTACTATTCTCTTGCTTAGTGGTAATTGATGAACGAGGGACTGTATACAACCTAATGTTTGGATTTTTTGATTTTAAAATTGCTTCATTTGAGCCAATAACAGGTTGAGATTTAAAACCTTTCATCGGCATTTCCATATTAGATTGGCCACCACAAAACCAAACTTCGCCAATTAAAATATCTTTTAAAACGAGTAATTCTCCATCATTAAAACTGATTTCAAACGGTCCGCCAGCAACTGGTGTTGCTACTTTTATTTTAAATTTTCCTCTAGCATCAGCTGATGTTGTATATGTTTTTTTATTCCACGATGTGGTGATTTTTATAGCTGATGAAGGATTTGCCCAGCCCAAAAGTGCAACATTACTTTGCTGCTGCAACACCATATGGTCAGTAAAAATGGAAGCTGGTTTTACTTTCGCAAATGCACTTGTACATATGGCTATAGAAAAAAATAGAAGAAGTTTTAATTTCATTTTTTATTAATTATTAAAGTCCAATTTTGTCATTCCGAGGCACGAGGAATCTCATTTTTGAATTTCTTATTGAGATTCTTCACTTTGTTCAGAACGACAAAGCGTCATCTACTCAAAGGCAACCAAACCGACATTTCTGAATGACCTCTATTGCCCCATGCAAAATAAGGAACTAATTTAATTGCTGTATTTTCATTTGATTTTGAAATTGGATGATAAAGGGTATTTGCCCAATCCGTTTTCTGCCTCAATTTTGCTGCACCTTCTAAACTCATCATTTGTGCACCATCAATTGTAATGGCCACGGGTTTTAATGAAATTGATGAAGGAATAACCGCATTAAAGATGTTTTCCCCTTTAAAATCTTTAGATTCTAAACAATAAACAATTGGTCCTCTTTTAACGGCAATTTGATTTCTGTTTTCTTCTACTAGCGGATTTGATTCAATCAGCTGTGCTTCCATTGGTAAAATTAATTCTACAACATCACCAGCCTTCCACGTTCTATTCAATTCCGCATAAGTTCCAGATTTGGTAATAGCATTAATTTGCTTTCCATTTATCATGATTTTTGCATCTGAAGCCCATCCCGGGATCCGGAAAAACATGCTATATGCTTTTTTAACAGTTTCGTTTACGGTAACTTTTACATTTCCATCCCATGGGTAATTTGTAGCTTGATTAAGACTGATTTTTGACCCATCACTCAGTTGAGTTTTTATGTTATTTGCCCCGTATAAATTAAACCAAATACCCTTTTCAGCTATGCTGTAGGCATAATTGCTTACCTCTGCAATAGTGCGCACTACATTCGGCGGACAGCAATTCGATAAGCCAATATATGGAACCCGATCTTTGCTCCAACGTTGTTTAAATGGTAAATTATCGCTTTGCGCTAATGGGTTGGTGTATAAAAAGTTTTTGCCATTTAGGCTGATGCCCGATAATACGCTATTGTATAAAGCCAGTTCCATTACGTCTGCGTATTTTGCATCGCCTGTTACTTGAAGCATTCTGTAATTCCAAAGCACGTTACCGATATTTGCGCAAGTTTCATTGTGAGCTGTAAAATTTGGGAGTTGGTAATCCCTTCCAAATGCTTGATGAATTTTCTGTACCTCGCTCGGATTGTAAGATGTGCCATCCGGCGATGTACCATCATATAAAGATCCAAGACCACCTGTAATGTACATTTTTCGATTAGCTACATCATTCCACATCAAATTTAGAGCGTTCAATAAGCTATCATTTCCAGTTTCTGCATATAAATCGGCTACCCCAGCATATAAATAACTTGCTCTAACTGCATGGCCGGTTGCTTTTGTTTGCTGTAAAAAAGGAATTCGATCTTGGTTATCGTCTGTGCCATCGTCTATTTTACCCTTAATGGCGATGAGATGTTTGGCCAATTCTAAATATCTAGGTTCTTTGGTAGTTCTGTACATCTCGATAGTACCCATGTAATGCGATGGACAAATGGCGTTACGAGCTAATGTTGGTGATGCAGTTTTATAGAATTTGTATAAATATTCTGTCGCTTTTTTGGCTACATCCAATAAATTAGTTTTGCCTGTAGCGCGGTAATGGATGCAAGCAGCAGTCATTAAATGCCCAATGTTGTAAGCTTCGAAACTTAAACGATCTTGAAATTGGTTGTTAGAACCAGTTTTTCGTTGTTCAATTATGGCTTTAGTGTAGATATAACCATCTGCACGTTGTGATTTAGCAATTACTGCAATGGCTTTATCCATTGTTTCTAGCAATTTTGCATTTCCGGTTGAAGCGTATAAACTTGCCATCGCTTCCAATGTTTTGTAATAATCTCCATCATGAAAAGATGGTCCTTTATGCCTTCCTGTATCTAATCCTGCAGCAATCTCGAAATTTTTAAAAGCATGGCTGATTTTAGGGTCGTTATAAATCGCCCACATATTTGGCACCATCGCTTCGGTTGCTACTTTAAAACGATCTGCCCAAAAGCCATTTGTCCATTTAACGGCAGTCATATCTACACTTTTTAATTTAGCGTACGGACTGTTGGAGTTATTCGTTAAAGCATTTTGTTGGGCTTTAGAGGTTATTGTTAGAAAGAGTGAGATGAATAGTCCGAAAGTCCGTAAGTCGGGAAGTCGGAAAGTCCGAAAGTCGGGAAGTCGGAAAGTTGGGAAGTCCGAAAGTCGGAAAGTCAGATGTCCGAAAATATGGCGATTTAGCAGAGCAACGATAACCGACAAAAGGTAAACGAATTTAAGTCCGAGAATCAGGAAGATTGAAAGTCGGAAAGTAGAAAAATATGTCTTTGCGTTCTTCGTGTCTTTGCGGTTAGAGGAGAAAGGTCGGGAAGTTAGATGTCCGAAGATATTGCGTTTTAGTTGAGCAACCATAGCCGACAAAAGGTAAACGAATTTAAGTCCGAGAGTCGGGAAGATTGAAAGTCGGAAAGTAGAAAAATACATCTTTGCGTTCTTCGTGTCTTTGCGGTTAAAGGAGATAGGTCGGGAAGTTAGATGTCCGAAGATATGGCGATTTAGCAGAGCAACGAAAAACGAACAGCGGACAACCAGATTTTTAATTATTTTTCTCATCATTTCTTTTCAATTTTAAGTGTAACGGGGCCAAATAAACCAGCAGAATTTAATGGTTTACCTTCTAAACGAAATGGTGCAGTTGTATTTGTAATTCGTTTTTCTATAGGTAGTTTACTATCGCCAACTAAACGGTTAGCCCAAGTATTGGTCACTTGTATTTCGATTTTATTTTCGCCTTGTTTTAAGGCTTTGCTAACTTCCAATTCAAAAGGTGCAGTCCATAATGTACCACAATCAACACCATTTATCTTTACTTCAGCTATGCTAGAGAAAGCGCCTAAATCAATCCAAACTTTATCTTTATTTTCACCAACAAAGTTGAAGGTTTTCGTATAAATTGCTGTACCAGAATAATATTTGATAGTGCTATCTTGATTCAAAGTCCAATCTGTTAAAGTTTTAAATTCAACAGGTTTTGATGGACCACCATATTCAGGATTGAATTGAACTTGCCAATCGGATGAAATATTCAAACTATCCTTTTTGAAAGGTTTTCTTTTGTTAGAGAGGTTAGAAATAAAATAATAGGTGTCTTTAGAATCTAATATTATAAAAATAGATTGGTTAGAGTTAAGAACTAAATAAATCTCTGTCTCATTGTTATGTGAATTACTTATTTTATCGGGTTCAGAATATAAATCTGATACTGCATCATATATTTTTACCGATTTACCACCAATTCTCAAGGTTAGTTTGATTTCTCTTTTTCTCTTCTCTTGGTTAGATATAAAGTAAATCTCTTTAATTCCATTGCTTCTATGCGCATAAGCGATATTTTTTGCGTAATCATCGGTCTCGCGATTATTAATAATATCATAAAACTCTATATCCCTTTTCAGATTTAAAACATCAAAAGTTTCACCATCAAACGGAGCCTTAAAAATCTGTCCTAATCCTAGTTTTTTTGAATAATATAGCTTTCCGCCTTTTTTATAATTTTGAAATTCCAAACTCCAAATCTCATTAACCAACTTATTAAACTCAATATCAATAACTTTTTGTAAACCAATTTGATATAATGGTTTTTCTCCAATAATAATCGTTGCTCCATTTTTTACCAGTTCAAGCAATTTCTTTACTACTTGATAACTCATGTATTGGTAATTTGGGTTCATTTTCATATCACCCGGAATAACCAAAATCTTATAGCTTGCGCCACTTTCAAAAACAACTTCTTTATTGATAACTTTTGCTGTGCTTAAAACATCTGGATTAAAACTATCATAAGCATAACCACGTAACGGGTTTACCCAATTCTCTGGATCTGCCATGTTAGCTGAGTGAGAAACACCTGAGGGAATTGACCTCAAAGGTTCGCCTACATTAGCTAATCTTTTCTTTTCCGCTTCTACTACATCTGGACCAAATAAACCGGGTAAGGTTGTAACCAATCGATCTGGCAAAACCGAGCGACGAGGCAATTCTTCTCCTATAAAAACTGCGATATCTACCACAGGTTTGCCTTGTTGTAATAATTCCTGTGTTCTGGTTGCATAATCAACCCAAGCTTTACTGGCTTTCCACCAAGTTTGGTCACGCTGAAAGTATAAACCGACGCCGTCTAAAGTCATTCCGGGTTTACGATCCATCCAAGGGTTATGCGTAAAAACATGGTAAGACAGTTTGTTAATGCCTAAAGCATAATTTCTGTCTTGCAAGGTTTTCATGTTCATCGGACTTTCATTCCAGTCCATTCTTACTGTTGTAAAAGCCTCAGCTTGGATAATGTTTTTGCCATAAATATGAGCGCCAGAAATGGCATCCAGCATATCGTTAGGTTTATCATGGGTAGGACTATTTAACCAAAATTCGCCCATTGGCACGTCCACCGTTTTATAATGCAATAAACCATCGCTCATCATGGTTGGCGCAATACTTTCGGCAGTAAAGGTCACCCCTTTTTCTTTGGCCAAGGCAGCTAATGTTTTGTAAAATTTATCAACCACTAATTCAGAAATGGTTTTACGTACATCGTACAAAAAGCTTTCAGAAACTGATGCACTTTGCACAGGCAAACCTGTCATGATGGGCAAATATGGCGTTAAATCATAACCTCTGCGTTTTAAAAACTCGGCTTTAAAATTAGCCGACCAATTTTGGCTTCCGCATTCCCAACTATCCACATGAAAAACGCTTAAAACTTTGGCGGCTATTTCTGGTCCACCGTGTTTTAATGCTTCGCCATACCAGCTATCAAATTGCAGTTTAACAGCTGCAGGATTAAATTTATCACTCTCCAACCCTATTCCGCCACCACCAGTGGCATTGGTTTGACCAGTTGAAGTATGCCCGATTCTTAAAATGGTCCAACTTCCTGCAGGAGCTTTCCAATCTAAACTGCCATCAGCTTTTAATTTTCCCGTTAGGTTGACGATTTTATTGAGCGGCACACATACATTAGTTGGCAATTGCTCATTTGTAGTTCTTTTGCTGATGCGCCAAATCAAACCATTTTTGCCTTCGTATTGGTTGATATTGGCTTCGGCAAACAATTCTAGGTTCAACAATTTTAAAGAAGGTTTCCATTTGGCCGCATCTAAATCTTCGGATCCTGGCTCTGAGCCAGCTTTATCGTACACAAAACGGAAAAATTTAGCGGTAGTTGGCACGATGGAATGTGTAACATCCTGATCAGTATCTTGCCAACCATGGCGTGGCGGTTCTAATCTGCCAATTGATCTAAAAATTTTACCATCATTGCTTACTTCTATCTTTAATCGCTGAGCTTGGTAATTGTTACCGCTTACTTTAATCTTTATGGTGCGACAAGTAAATGGTTTTTCGAATTCATATTGAAGAAAAAGTGGTTCGTTTGATCCAAAGTTTTGTTTGTTACCTGGTTTAATCAAACCACTTGCATCAGTTCCATTACTAGTGGTAACTTTAGGACTTATAGTTTGTGTAGATTGGTTTGTTCCTATAGGTGATGGATAAGCATAAACAGCTATATCTTTATAATAACCTTCTTTTGTTTCTGGTTGAGGTAATTTTAGTTTATTATTTGATGCATTGACAGTTATCTTTGATGAAACTACCTTTTGCATAGATAAATTTGGTGTAATCCATGGTCCGCCAGCCAAAGCAAAACCATCGCTTACATGCATTCCAAGTTTTAAATCCAAACGTTTGGCTTCATCCATGGCAAACTTCACCATTTGCCACCACTCAGGCGTTAATTGCTCAACTGGTTTTTCATATAATGATGGATTTGAAGATTTGCCACCTTTGATAGTCATCAAATAAGCCCCGCCAATTCCATTATTTTTCATGGCCTCCAGATCTGCCGTAATGCCTTTTTTAGAAACCCCTCCTTGTACCCAATACCAAAACACCCAAGGTTTAGCATTTTCATTTTGTTGCGCATTAAGTTTGAGGCTAAAAGCACAGAGCAGAAAAAATAGAAGTATTTTACTAAACGTTGATTTCATTATTTATTGTTTTTAGTCATCGGATGAATATTTCATAACGTCTATATTCATCCGATGACTAATTGATTTCTAATTATTTATGAGCGATTTTGTATCCTTTTAATCCAAAATAAAGGATGATTAAATAACAAACCAAAGGTATACTGTAACCAATCTGTATATTGTCTCCATAATGATCTATTAGCGAACCCATTGCATAAGGTAAAATTGCACCTCCTACAATAGACATAATTAACCATGATGATCCAGGTTTTGTATCTTCTCCAATGCCTTGAATACCCAACCCGAAAATAGTTGGAAACATAATAGACATAAAAAAACCTAAAGCACCTAATGCATAAACCACATATGCACCGCTACCAAATATGGCTATAATGCTTAACAGAATAGAGATAATGGCATAGATAGATAACAATTTATTGGAACTTATAAATTGCAACATAGCAGTACCTGCAAAGCGACCCACAGTGAATAAAAAACCATAAATAGCTAAATAATAGGCTGCAGTTTTTTCATCAAAACCACCACCTTGTTGTGCCATTCTTATGAAAAAACTGGTTACACAAACCTGCGCACCCACGTAAAAAAACTGAGCAATTACTGCCCAACGCAAATGGCTGTGGCGCAAGGCACCAAAAAAGCTCCCTTTTGCTTCTCCATCAATGCTTTTAGTTTTCACCTCTGGCAATCTGCTGAAGTAAAACAATACTGCAATTGCTAACAAAACGATGCCTAAAATAATGTAAGGCATTTTAACTGATGCAGCTTCTTCCATAAAATAAGCTGTTCTTGTTGCATCTGGCATTGCGATTAATTCTTCTTTAGTATAAGATTTTCCCGACAGGATAAATAAAGAACCTACAATTGGCGCAATCATAGCTGCCAAACCATTAAATGAGGCCGCCAAGTTTAATCTGTTAGTTGCTTTAGCTGGGTCTCCTAAAACCGCTGCATAAGGATTGGCTGATGTTTCTAAAATTGTTAAACCGCAACCAATGATAAATAAAGCGATTAGAAAAGTTATGTACGATAGTGAATTAGCAGCCGGAACGAACAAAAAAGCGCCACAAGCAAAAACTAGTAAACCAGTAATCATACTTGCTTTATAACCAAATCTTTTTAAAATCATTCCTGCCGGGATGGCCATTAAAAAGTAAGCAAGAAATACAGATGTATCAATTAGCGTAGATTGACTGTTGCTTAGGTTACAAGCTTTTTTTAAATGGGGAATTAAAATGGAGTCCAAGTTGTGTGCCATCCCCCAAAGGAAAAATAGACTGATAACGAGGATAAATGGTAACAAATACTGCTTGCTAGATGAATTTTCATCTGCAGTAATAATTTCGGGTTGGTTGCTGTGGTTCATATTTTGGTTCATTAGTGTTATTGGTTTCCCGAAAAATCGAGATTTCGCTTTGCTCAACATTTTCCTATTGGTTCATTGGATCATTGGTTCATTAGTTTGGTAGTTAGCCAAGTGAACTATCAAACTAATGAACTATTTCTTCTTAACCACTAAAAGATGGTCGCATACTAAAACCACTTCACCGTGTTGGTTAATGATTTCTACATGTTCGGTTATAGTTCCATATTCTGGTCGTTTACTTTCTGCCATTTCTGAGATAGTTACTTCAGAATGGATGGTATCTCCAATAAAAACTGGTTTTACAAAACGTAATTTATCGTAGCCTTTAGACATCGCTTCCGGATTAATTTCTGATGCCGTCAAGCCAATGCCAATCGCAAAAATCATTGTTCCATGAGCAATACGTTGTTTAAATGGTTGTGTTGCACACCAAGCTGCATCCATATGGTGCGGAAAAAAATCTCCGGTATGACCAGCATGCACTACAAAATCAGTTTCTGTAATGGTTCTGCCTAAGGTTACACGTTTTTCGTTTAATTGGTAATCTTCGAAAAATATTGATTTGAAATACATATTCTTTTTATTTACGCTTTGTCATTCTGACGAAGGAAGAATCTCTTTTAAATGCAGCTTCTACTATTCTTATTATGACATATATTTTATTCTGTCTTGAGATCCTTCTCCGCTGCGGCGGATCTGGATGACAAGTCTATCTAATTTTAACTAATTTTTATCCCTCCATTATCACTCGATTGATAGGCACTTTCTACAACAGCCATGGTATCAATCACATCTTCTACACTGGTGTTTAGAACTTCTTCTGAACCTTCATTATATCGCATTAAGTTAGACATGGTGCCAATAAAAGCTTCTGGAAACCACGAGCCTTCTAATTGTACCGTTTGCCATTCGGGCGATTTGCCTTCTTCAACAATACAATATTCAAAAACATCTGGCACACCATGCGGATAATCCATCAGTAACCCAATTTTAGCAATAATACCACCCTTTGTTCCCTCCCATTTAATGTAACTCTCTTGGTGTTTAGCGCCAAAATCATGGTCGTGGTTGGTGTTAATTAACGCATGTAGAGTATCGCCATAATCAAATAAAATCGTACTGCGAGATGATGATAAACTCTTAGCAGGATGTTTTAAGGTTTTAGCCAAAACACTTTTAGGGTTACCCAAAAATGAACGAATTAAATCTACATAATGGATGCTGTGGTATTGAATTTCCAAACGTGGATGCACAATTACATGAGGGAAAATCTCCCAAGGTGTTTTAATTGTCACCCTAACTTCCATATCGTAAATTTCACCAATTAAACCAGCATCAATTAAATATTTAGCCGCACTTACAAATGGCGCATAACGCAATTGAAAGTTAATTGCAGCCTTTAATTTTTTTGCTCTGCACAGTTCTAAAATTTCTTTTGCTTGCTCAAAATCATCGCCCATAGGCTTCTGAATTAAAACAGCACTCCCGTTCGGTAACTGATTTAAGGTTTCGAGATACTGCTCTGGCATTATGGTTAAATCGTAAACCACGTTTGCAGGAGCCAACGCAACAGCTTCGGCAACAGAATTGTAAACGTTGGGAATGTCAAAATCGGCGGCTACTTTTTCTGCTCGAGCTTTTGTTCTGTTCACAATGCCATGCACTTTAAAACCAGCAATTTTATAAGCCGGTAAATGGGCATCGGTTACAATTCCGCCCGCACCAATAATAATTATCGGTTGTTTGGTTAATGGCAACTCTGGTTTATATTTGATATCGATACTCATTATTCTAGCTCATTAATTTTTTCTTGCGCTATCTCTATTAATTCTTCAGAGGTTGTATTAGAATTAACCGCATTTAAAACCATTTCATCAATTATTTTGGCAATATTACTCCAATTCTCTTTTTGAGGAAGTGTATTTGCAACTTCATGTAGCGCTTCTAATTTATTGTAAAAAGGTATGGTTTTTTTAATTTCTTCATCATTCCAAGTAGAAGTTCTACAGCCAATCCCTCCTGTTAAGGTTAATAATTTATCATTAGTTGCATTTATCGCAAAGCGGATAAAATCATAAGCCAACTCTTTATTTTTACTGCCAGAGGCGATGGTATAGAGCCAATAAACATTTAGAGAAGCTGATTTAGAGCAAGCTGTTGAAGGCAATAAATCAATATCAATTTTACCTTTTACTTTCGAATTTTCATCAACTTCACACATTGCTGCAAAGCCAAACCAATTGATCATCATGGCGGCTTCACCATTCATAAATGCCAAACCAGCTGCTACCGATTCGAAATCAGCAGAATTTGGATGAACTAAATTTTTATCTTTTACAAAGCTTCTGTAAAATTCCAAGCCATCTATTGCTGCGGTTGTATTGATGTTTATTTCGCCATCTTCATCAAGCAAAGTTCCGCCTCTGGTCCATAATTGCAAACAAAAATCAAAAACTGTATTGTGTCCATCTGGGTAGCAGGCAAAAATACTTCCGTATAAATTTTGCGCAGGGCGATGGAAAAACTCAGCTATATTTCTAAAATCATCCCACGTTTGTGGAACTTTTAATTCCTTGCCATATTTAGTTCGATAATTATCTTGTTCTTGTTGATCCTCAAAAAGATCTTTTCTATAAATTAAACATTCTGGTCCATCGTGAAAAGGTAAGCCTACAACTTTACCATCAAAGTTTTGAAGCGTTAAAAGGGATTTGCTCCATCCCTTTGGGTAACTTTCTGGTGGATTTTGATCAATTTTATCATTTAATATTTCAAAAGCACTGTTAACAAAGCCTTCGTAAATCCAGTCTGTATTAATATGGGCGATATCAAAATCACCATTTGCCAAACCATTGTTGATGATTGTACTTTCATGTAATTCATGTAAATCCATCACCACCATTTCCAACTTCAATTTACATTCAGAAAACTGGCAATATTTGTCCCAAAAAAGCTGCATAGCAGTTTCAAAAGGCGCAAATTTGCGAACAGCAATTCTAAATATCTCAGTTGAATTAGGCATTTGCAATTGATTTTAAGTTAAACTCGGTAATGATTTTTTCATTGTCTTGACCTAATTTTGGTGACCCTTTTGAAGACGTTAATAATTCGCCATCAATTCGGATCGGACAACGTGTGGTTTCATATTTATAGCCATCAATCATTTCTACTTCTTGTATCATATCTAAAACCTTAAAGCCATCATGAGCCATTAATTGCTGCCAATTTAAAACATCGGCGCACCAAATATCAGCTGGCTCTAATTTCGACAGCCACTTCCCTGTAGTTTCAGTTACAAGATGATCAGCTAAAATAGATTTAATTTCATCCCGTTCGTAGTAAGCTTCTGCTTGCTCGGTATAATTAAGTAATGCATCGCAAGCTAATAATTTACCTAAAACAGGAATTGAACCCATCGCTAAAGCTAAATATCCATCTTGCGTTTGGTAAATTCCATAAGGTGCTCCTAAATAAGCATTTGCGTTATTTTTAGCAGATCTTTCTGGCAACTCTCCACCATCATTCATAAAGGTAGTGATGGTTTCGAACTGAAAATCATAAGCTGATTCGAGCATGCTCACCTGAACAAAAGCACCTTGATTATTAATTGCTCTGCGGTATAAACTAGCCAGCAAACCTTGCGTTAAATGTGCCCCTGTAAGCATATCAACAATGGATAAACCCATAGCAACAGGACCGCTATCGGCATTGCCAGTTAAAGCTGTTAGGCCGGTAACAGATTGTAAAAGCAAATCCTGGCCAGGTTTATTTTTCCATGTACTTTCTTCGTTACCAAAACCAGAAATTTCACCGTAAATAATATTTGGATTAATTGCTGAAACTGAAAGGTAATCAAAACCTAAACGTTTCATTACTCCCGGACGGAAATTATGAATCATGACATCTGCTTTTTTAAGCAGTTCGCGAACCATTTCGCAGTCATCTTCGTTTTTCAAATCTACCTCAAAACTTTCTTTATTTCTATTGATTGCATGAAAAACAGATGACTCACCATTCATAATTAAATTAGAAGTATAAAGCGTACGACAAATATCGCCAATGCCCAATCGTTCTATTTTAATCACACGAGCGCCCATGTCTGCTAAGCGCAGACTTGCAGATGGCCCCGAAAGGAACTGACTAAAATCAATAACTAAATAATCTTCAAGCGGTTTCATATTTTATTTTTTTTCTCAACTCGTCTTGCTGAATTTTTTTCAGCATCATTCCTGCATTAAAGACCCTGAAATAAATTCAGGGTGATGACTCGTTTTTAGTTTCTTAGTTCATGTCTCCATGCACCAATATCTATTCTTTATTCAAATTGTCAAATTAATAGCATGTTGTTTATCAAATTTGACAATTGATTACATTATTTTAATTCAAACTCCAAATCTATCGAAGCAGTATTTATTCCTAGTGCTGGTGCCGATTTAGCTGAAGGTAATTTTTCGCCATTCAACCTTATCGGACTAACCGTTGTATTCATTTTTTTTCCGTTAGGTAAATTTAAAGTCTGCTCAATTTTAAGATTTTGATAAACGTCTAAATTGGTTGCCTGTTGATAATTTAAAACTGCCGCACACCAAATCCCTTCAGCCTCTAATAAACTTAACCAATGTTCAGTATTGTGTTTTTTAAATGTTTCTCCTAATCTTACAATCAGTTGGTCTCTATTTTCAAAAGCATCTTGAGTTTCTTTAAATAAATCAGAAATATCGCAACTGATAATTGAACAAATCTTATTTAAATCGCCCATGGCTAAAGAAATGGAACCATTATTAGTTTCATACATTCCGTAAGGCGCACTTAAGTAAGCGTGTGCACTGCCTTTTGCTGCGCTGCGTTCTGGCAATTTGCCGCCATCGTTTAAATATGTAGTTAATACTTCAAACTGTACATCTAAAATAGATTCCAGTAAACTCACTTCAACCAAAACGCTCTTGTTGGTTTTTGCTCTTTTAATTAAGGCTGCCATTAACCCTTGCGCTAAATGGTTGCCGCACATAATATCAGAAACTGATAAACCAAATGGAACAGGACCATCAATAGCGCTACCGGATAAAAATGCTAGACCAGAAACAGATTGAACTAGCAAATCTTGACCTGGTTTATTTCTCCATGGACCTTCATTTCCATATCCAGTAACCATACCGTAAATAATTTTAGGGTTAATGCCTTGAACTGCTGTATAATCTAAACCGATTTTTTCCATTACCCCTGGTCTAAAATTATGCACCATAATATCAGCTTTGCTGATTAGTATTTTTAACTTTTGTAAATCATCGGCATTTTTTAAATCTGCCGCATAACTTTCCTTATTGCGGTTAATGGTGTGAAAAAGCAAACTATCATCATCTACAAACAGGTTTTTGATAGCTAATTGTCTGCAGGCATCGCCAGTTTTTGGTCTTTCAATTTTGATTACCCTTGCACCAAGATCTGCTAATTTTAAACCAGCAGAAGGCCCAGCCAAAAACTGACAAAACTCTAAAACTAAAACTCCTTCTAACGGTCTGTTCATGCTAATGTTAAAGTTTTAGATTTTTTGTATAACTCATTCATTTCGGCTAACACCTGATTTTCATCTCCACCTTTCATCAGATAATCTCTTACCACATCGCCGGCATGATCTTGAAAAAACATAGAGCCATGGTAACGCGGACGAAGAAATGCCCTTTGTAAAGCAGGTAAAGTATTTGTGAAATAATCAGCACTTTGCCTATTTACTTCCTCGTTTTGCCAAGCAGTTAAATGTCCCGGTTGTCCTCCACTTTCGAAATATAAAGATGATTGACAAGCTGGTGAACCCACAAACTTCGCATATTCAACGGCAATCTGTAAATTTTCACATTTTGATGAAATAGCTAAACCTGTTCCACCTAAAGTGCTGCGCAAATTGGTTTTGCCATCTAAAGAGATCATATCATGAAAATTCAAAAGCTTACGAGCATAGCCGATTCTTGAATAATTGGAGTAGCCATAAGCAAAGGGACAATAAGCAATTTCATCACTTTTTGTCATTGCCTCATAAATCTGAATTGGGTTTCTATTGAAATTAGCTTCATTTATTTTTGTGGCCAATTGGCGATACATTTTTAATGCTTTGATGCCAATTTCTGGAGAAATTACAACATCATTTGCTTGACATGGATCTTCGCCTAGAGAGCAGCACAAAGTATAAAAGTTCATCAACACATCTATCGGGATACCTGCAAAAGCGACTAAACCTTTATCGGCCAATGCCAGCAAATCATCAAATGATTTTGGTAATGCTAAACCGCTTTGTGCCAATAAATCTGGGCGACTAGCCGCTACTGGTGTGGCAGCATCAATTGGCAATGCCCATTGCTGGTTATTGAAATTGTAACTTTCATAAGATGCACCTACGGAATTTTGCGCTTGATCTTTTAAATAATCCGCAGGTAAATATTCATCCAAAGGAATAATTGATTTGGTTTTTGAAGCAAAGCCAGCCCAAGGATGATCGATTACCAATAAATCAAATCGCTCTGCTAATTCTTGGATTGAGAAATCTGCAAATTGCTGCAAGCTTCGTTTCTCCCAAGTTATTTCTACACCAGGATTTAGCTCAGCAAATCGCTGTGCTGTTGCCACCATTGGCAACAAACCTCTGCTGTGGTTCCAAGTAATTCCTTTTAAAACTAAATTTTTACTCACTTTCTATATATTTTTACCACACAGAAACATAGCACTTTCCTTATAACTATGTTTCTATGTGATTAATCCTTATTTCGTTGTTATCAAAACCGATGAACTTTGTAATCCATCTGCCGTTGCTGTAATTTTAATTTTACCCGCTTTTTCTTTTGCTTGAATAATTGCCAAGCACAATCCGTTAAAAGCTTTTCGGTAATTTGCTTTAAATGGCTCTAAACTTGCCTGATATCCATTGTCTACACCTGCAATAAAACCCTCGCCCTCTATTTTAAAATTCACTAAATTATCAGCGTTTGGCACCAAATTTCCGTCTTTATCTAAAACACGAACCGTGATAAAAGATAAATCTTTACCATCAGCTTTAATGTTGTTACGATCAGCAATTAATTCTATTCTAGATGCAATACCTGCCGTTTTTATTTCTCTACTTAAAACTTCTTTTCCGCCTTTGCGAGATATGGCTTTTAAAGTTCCAGCTTCGAAAGGCACATTCCACATTACATGCATCTCTTCGCCTTGTTTACTTTTTTTACCTAATGATTTACCATTTAAGAACAGCTCAACTTCATCGGCATTATTGTAATAAGCCCAAACTTCTACAGACTTGCCTTTTTCCCAATTCCAATGTGGTAAAATATGTAACACTGGCTTGTTAGTCCACTCGCTTTGGTATAAATAATAACTGTCTTTCGGGAAACCAGCTAAATCAACAATTCCGAAATATGAACTTCTGGCGGGCCAAGGATAAGGTAAAGGCTCACCTAAATAATCGAAACCAGTCCACACGAAAATACCCGAAACGTGATCATATTTTTTAGCTTCTTTTAGGGTTTCTTCATGTGTTGAACCCCAGTAAGCAGAAACATTATCGTAAGCAGAAGCGGCAAATTCTTTATTGCCTTCGGTAAATTTGGTTTTGCCATCTTTCGGCCAGCGGCGAATGGTATCGGCAGTATCATAAAAACCTCTAGTTTGCAAAGCTGATGTAGTTTCTGTACCTAAAAACTTAACATTTGGATAGTTGATAGGAAAATCTTTATACTTTTTATGGTTATAATTTAAGCCATAAAGATCTAAAGCATCGGCTTGATAAATGAAATTTTTCTCGGCTACGGTTTCCGTTAAAGCAGAAATTACAGGTCGGGTTCGATCTAAATTTTTAACAATTGAAACCAATTCTTTTGTCAATGCAATTCCTGTGCTATCAAACTGCTCTCTAATTTCGTTACCAATGCTCCATAAAATGATTGATGGATGGTTGATATCACGTTTAACCATCGCCTCTAAATCTCTCTTGTGCCATTCTGGAAAATCTAAATGGTAATCGAATTTGTTTTTACGCTTTGCCCACATGTCAAAAGCCTCATCAATTACCAAAAAACCCATTTTATCGCATAAATCTAAAAACTCTGGTGCTGGCGGATTATGTGCTGTTCTTATGGCATTCACACCCATATTTTTCATGATCTCCAATTGGCGCTCCATTGCTCTGGTGTTTACAGCTGCTCCTAAAGCGCCTAAATCATGATGCAAACAAACACCTTGAATTTTCATGAATTTTCCATTTAAAGAAAAACCCTTTTGCGCATCAAAACTAAACGAACGTACTCCGAATAAGGCTGATTGACGATCTATCACTTTTCCACCTTGTGAAATCTCAGTAACCAGTTTGTATTGGTTTGGAGCATTTACCGACCAGAGAATTGGATTATTGAAGCTTAAAGTTGTTGAAATATCCTTATTTAATGTGGTTAATTTTAAACTGGTGGCGTTGCCCTTTTTAACAAATTTGCCATTCTCATCATAAATAGAGTTAGATAAAGTTACAGTTTGATCCTTGTTAGATTTATTAAAGATGTTAGCCTTAATCTTTACAGCAACAGTTTTCTGATCTGATGAAAGTTCTGGATTTACGCTCAAACCCCAATGTGAAACAGCTATTCTTGCAGTAGATGTCAACCACACGTTTCTGTAAATACCCGAACCCGAATACCAGCGAGAATCTGGTTGAGCAGAATTATCAACTTTTACAGCAATGGTATTTTTGCCAGGTTTTAAGTGTTTGCTTAACTCATAAGTAAAAGAAATATAGCCAAATGGACGCTTGCCTAAAAATGCACCGTTAATATATACTTCAGAATTTTTGTAAACTCCATCAAATTCAATTGTTATAATTCTATCCTTAAAATTAGCAGGGGCGATAAAATCTTTTCTGTACCATGCAATTCCGGTAGGTAAACCGCCACCTTCCGGTTTAGCTGGATTTTTTTCATCAAATTTACCTTCAATACTCCAATCGTGTGGCAGAGTTAATTTGCGCCATTTGGTATCACTAAATACCGTACTTTTTGCATTTGGTTCATCACCTAAAAAGAATTTCCAATCTTTATTAAAGCTCGCTCTAACTCTTGTTTGTGCCTGAACAGAACAATGTATAGCCAATAAAACTATCAATCCAAAGAGTTTCGTGAAGACACGAACTTTGGCATTAGAACTATTTTTATATGTTAAATTATAATTCATTACTCTCCTACAAAATTCATTTTACTTTTTCCTAAATCTTTTGAAGTTGCCACCGCAATTCCCCTTTGATCTTTTTTATTTACCGCACAATAAAAATGATAAACTATGCCTTTGTGCTTTAAAACGAAAGATTTATGCGCATACAATTCATCGTACTTTTCTGATGATTGGATGAGGTTTTCACCATTCCAATCTGTCCAATTCACTAAATTCTTTGATGCGGCAAAGCGATTAAATGCTCCTTTTCTATCCTCCCAAAAAGCACCAAAATAAAACATCACGTACGTTTTACCTATTTTTTGGATCACTCCATCTCCGGTTATCCCAACTGGGTGATGAACTACTGGATCTTTTTGAAATCTTTTCCAAGTTACCATATCATCAGAAACTGCCATTCCAATACGCTCGTACCAACGTGTTTTTTTATTGTCCTTTAACGAATCGCCAACGGCATTATAATACATCGCAAAGCGATGACCGGTTAAGCGCTCTTTATCTTCGATAATTGAACTTTTAAAGAGTTTATTTCTATTTTCCCACCATCTTACATCAGCATCTGCTGAAGTTAAAACTGGCTTGGCAATTCTTGTCCACTCGTGTGCAAACCATGGATTTTGATTAGTATAAGCCATCCCAATTGATAATGGTTCTGTCTCATATCCTTTTTCCTTACCTCCGAAATAAGACATCCAATATTTACCATCAAATTTGCTCAATTGATAGCTCCCACCCCATTTGGTGTTTGTTAAAGCATTGTACCCTGCTTTTTGATTGTCATCCCATTTTCCATCATCACCAAAAGAAAGTTGTTTCCCTAAATTTTCCCAATTTAATAAATCTTTACTTTTAGCTAGCCACGTTTCGTAACCTCTGCCGCTATAAATTAGATAAGTCATGTACCAATATTTTCCTTTACGAAAAATTGTTGGACAATCCATTTTATGATCATTATCTTTTGGCACCATTACCAAACCATATTTATAAGGTGTTTTTACTTCCTGATAAATACTTTCCATCTCGGTTTGCGAAACGGATTTAGCGTTCTGTGCATTTAAATTTAATGCATAAACAACCAGAAAAAGCATTAGGGCTATCTTTTTCATTTATATTGAACATTAAATTTGTAATAACCCGAGCCAATGGCAACTTTCGAATATCCATCTTCTGTTGCTAGGTTGGTAAAACTAGCATTGTATTCTTCAGTTAAAATTGAATTTGGAAACGAAGGAATACATACAGTCGCCGTTGTATTTGCTGGAATGTCAACTTCTAACGTTAAATTATGAGCAGTTTTGTTCCATTTCGTAGCAATTTTGCCATAGGGCGAATTATAACTTGTATTTGCAGAAGTCAAATCGCCAACAATTTGTGGCTCAATTTTAATTTTATTCCAAGCAACAGCGCCTTCATCTTGCTTAATACCGCCAACGCCACTGTAAAACCACTCCATCAAATGCCCTAACATAAAATGATTATTAGAAACACTTGGTAAAGCTGCCCAGCTTTCTGTTAAGGCGGTTGCTCCTTTAGCAATCTGCATGCCGTAACCAGGTTTATCACTTCTGCTATTCATGTCGAAAATCACATCAGATCTTCCTTGATCCTCCAAAACCCTTAATAAATAACGATAACCAATATCGCCAGCGGTTAAACTATTGTCTCTATTTCTAATGTCTTTTACAATGTTTTCAACTACAGCTTTTTTATCTGCCTCATTTACTAAACCCAAATAAATTGCCATCGCATTTGCAGTTTGGCTCCCACTTGCATATTGTTTAGTTTCTGCATTGAAAAACTGATCATTAAATGCTTTTTTAACTTCTAAAGCTAAGTTTTCATAAGCTTCAGCATCCTGAGATTTACCAATTTTTATTGCAATTTTTGCTAATGTTTTTAAATCATGATAATAAATTGCTGTAGCCGTAACGCCAATTGGTGTTAACTGAGAAATGCCTGGTGCATTTGGCCCTAAATCATACCAATCGCCCAAACCTTGACTTAAAATATGGTTTTTTGCCTTAGTTTTTAAATAGCTGATGTAGCGTTGCATCATTGGATAATAATCTACCATTGCTTGTTGATCTCCATACCATATATATAAATACCAAGGCAACAAAATGCTACTACTTCCCCATTCTGGCGAGTCGCGAAACATATCCCCACCCCATTCAAATTTTACATATTCTGGAGCAATTTCAGGAATTAAGCCATCTGCAGTTTGTGAGTTCTTCATATCCCGCAAAGCTTTTTTAAATAATGGAGCAACATTGTAATTGTAACTTACCGAACTGCCCATTAAATGCAATTGCTCTAGCCAGCCCAGTTTTTCGCGGTGCGGACAATCGGTAAAAACGCTCATCATGTTGCTTTTGATAGACCAATTGATTAAATCAAATGTTTTATTTAACAACTCATTTGAGCTATTAAAATTTCCAACTGTTGTTGCAGCGTTGCGAATATGTAATGCATTTAAATCTTCTATTACAGCTAATTTTGATGGATTATTTTTGCCTCTCGGTATTCCGCCTTTAACTTGTAAAAACCTAAAACCGGTGTACATAAATTTTGGTCGCCAAGTTTCTATCCCATCTCCTTTTAAAATGTAGGAGAAATATGATGGTCCACCAATATTTTTCTGGGTAACAGACCCATCTTCTTTTAACAATTCTGCTGGTGTAATTTTAATGGTATCGCCTTTTTTACC
This sequence comes from Pedobacter sp. GW456-11-11-14-TSB4, assembly GCF_059424425.1. Lineage (NCBI taxonomy): Bacteria > Pseudomonadati > Bacteroidota > Sphingobacteriia > Sphingobacteriales > Sphingobacteriaceae > Pedobacter > Pedobacter sp. GW456-11-11-14-TSB4. The sequence goes on along the minus strand of NZ_JBWKZK010000002.1, from coordinate 852,857 downwards.
ACTAACTTTAAGTTCTACAATTGCTGATGAGTTTTGACCTAAATCATAAACCCAATCTTTATTTGCTAACTCAATTGTACTTTTGGCATCAAAACGATCAAATATTTTAATTGGTTCTTCTTTTTGAGCGTTTAGTTCTGGTCCATCAACTGGCAAAGCCGATTTCCAATTGCGATCATTAAATTGAGGTAAATCCCAACCTTTTTGTTCTAAGTTGGCATTGTAATCCTCGCCACCAAAAATACTAGAGAATGTAACTGGCGATAGAGCTGTTTTCCAACTTGAATTAGATACAATATCAGAATTTGTTCCATCTGCATACTGTATTGATAATCTACAAATCATTTTAGGATAACCAAAAGCAACTTTTAATTTTCTATACCTTCCAGAAACTGGCGGAATGTAATAAAATCCATTTCCTAACATTACGCCTAAAACATTTTCACCTATTTTTAGCGATTTTGTGAGATCATAAGTTACGTATAAAGCTTCTTTGTCATACTTAGTCCAGCCGGGTGCTAAAAAATCATCTCCAACTCTTTGGCCGTTTAAACTACATTCGAATTGGCCTAAGCCAGAAATGTATAGAGTAGCATTTTCTATTTTTTTATTTATAACAAGCCTTTTTCTGAATATTGGTAAAGTGTTATTCTGTTTAAAAGTATCCTTTTTGCCATCAACAGGAAGGATATTTACATTGCTATCTGCAATTTTCTCGTAAGCAATCCACTGCGCATTTTTCCAATCAGCTTTGGTTAATAAACCCATTTGCCAAAAAGCAATGGGGCTCCAAGCAGATTGATTATGGTTATCCCACACCTTAACTTTCCAATAATATTTTTGTGTAGATATAAGTTTGGCGCCATTATAAGTAACATTTACAGATTGGTTAGCAGCTGTTTTTTTGCTATCCCAAACATTGCCTTTATCAAGTTGTAGATCTTTTAAATTATCGGCTACCAAAATTTGAAAATGCGTTTGTAGAGTGTTTCTTGTTTGAGACTGCATTTTCCAACTTAACATAGGTTTAGCAACATCAATAGACAATGAATTGGTTTTATATTCGCAAGTTAATGCCTCAACTTTTAGTTGCTGAGCAAAAGCTATATTTGCAATTAAAATCAAGAAGAAAGCGGCTACAAATCTGTTCATTATCATTAAATTAGCCCTTGAGCTAAATAAAATCGCCCTGCGATAAAAAATTTAAGTTTTACATTTGGTTTACGAATGCGAAAAATCATTTCAGCATTAATTCAAATATAAATTATTTTTTTAAATATGAAAATTATTATCTCTAAAAAATTACTTTCATCGAAAAATAAGAAATTAATAAGCATTTTGTATGTTTGAAGAAGTAACAATTCTAAATTTTTGGTACAATGAACGAAAACGAATCAAAATATCAAGCACCAGCTCTCGATAAAGGTCTTGATATACTAGAATACCTTTCTGCACAATCTATTCCGCTTTCACAGTCTGAAATTGCAATTGGCATTGATAAAACCCCGAACGAAATTTATCGAATGCTGATGAGTTTAGAAAGCAGAGGTTACATTATTAGAGATGAAGTTTCGGGAAAATATCGCCTTTCGTTAAAGCTTTTTTACCTCTCACACCGTCACTCACCTGTAGATGAGTTGAGAAAAGCAGCCCAATTTCCGTTAGAGGAATTAGCTGATACAGTTAGACAATCTTGCCATTTAAGCATCATGTATATGAACCAGGTGATGGTAATTATTCATGCTAAAAGTCCCGGGCCAATTGCGCTTTCTATTGAAGAAGGTAATTTGTTCCCTTTACCTTTAACTGCATCTGGTAAGGTTTTATTGGCCTATATGAATGAGGCAGAAAGAAATACTATTTTAAAGAACAATCAGATCTTTAAAAAGTATGCTAAACCTAAAAAGGATGAATTTTTAGCTTCATTGGCAGATATAAAAGATACTGGATCTTACATTAAACCAAGCGATTTAGCAGAAGGAGTTTCAGATATTTCTATCCCGATAGGTAAACACAGTACAAATGGAATTATTGCTTGTTTAACGATTTCGATGTTAAGCACTTTAAACATAAATAAAAACATCAAAAACGAAGAAATTTTAGCAGAAGCGAATAAATGCGTTAAAAAAATTGAACAGCGAATTGGAGTTTTGGGATTGTAAACCCCCAACCTAATCCCGTCATTTCGAAACAGGAACGAGGAGAAATCTGTTTTCTATTTACCACTGACAATTAAGGACAGTGATTAAGAACTTTGAGATTTCTCCCTGCGATTCTAAATGACGATTATTTTATGCAGGTGAGACACCAGCCGATAGTCTTCTCCTCGAACCTACCTTCATCCCGTCATTTCCAACGAGTTTTTCACGAGGAGAAATCTGTTGCCTATTTTACCACTGACAACTAAGGACGGTAATTAAGAACTTTGAGATTTCTCCCTGCGGCTCGAAATGACGGTTATTTTCGGCAAGTGAGACACCAGCCGATAGTCCCCCCCCGCCAACCTGCCTTAATCCCGTCATTTCGAACGAGTTTTTCACGAGGAGAAATCTGTTGCCTATTTTACCACTGACAACTAAGGACGGTAATTAAGAACTTTGAGATT
>NZ_JBWKZK010000002.1:781011-850154 GCF_059424425.1 Pedobacter sp. GW456-11-11-14-TSB4 | reverse complement strand
TTTCTCCCTGCGGCTCGAGATGACGGCTTTTATAAATTTCTTAACCCTGATATTCTACCAAATAATCCATTCCTTTTTTGATGGTTACTTCATAAAAACCTTTAGCAACTTCTTTTATTTCTGCCCCTTGTACAGTTGGCTTAATAGCGCTTTTAAATCTTAAAGTTCCTACACCTTCTGAGGCCCTAACTATAATTTGTTTTTTACTTACCGAAACTGAAATTTCTCCATTATTGGTTGGCACTTTACCTTGCATCCATTCTAAACCGCCTAAATTTGGTTCTATAACATAAGTTTGATAAGCTGATGAAGTTGGTTTAATACCCAAATAATACTTACCTAATAAGTAAATCGGACTAGCACCCCAAGCATGGCACAAACTTTTGCCAAATGGGCGACCGTACATAGCCAAATGTTCAGTTCCTTGTTTATCAGGATTGTATTCTTCCCAAAAAGAAGTAGCACCTAGTTTCAACATTCCGCCCCAATAATTCTTCATTTCTTTTAAAACATAAGATTGCTCGCCCATTGCACACAAAGCCTCTAACTCATAAAAGCGCATGTAAGGTGTTGTAATTTTGGCAACTTTATCATTTAACAACACATTCTCTTTTACGGCTAGTTTTTGTTCAGGCGTAAAATAATCAAAGAAAATACCGAACATATTCGCATAACGAGTTACATTATCTGTTTGTTTATCATTAATACGACTATGCACTAAAGCGTTTTTTTCCTTATTCCAATAGAGTTCAAAAATTTTAGCTTTTAGTTGTGCCGCTTGTTTGCTGTAAATTGTTGCGCTAGCTTCATCATTAGCTAATTTTGCGCATAGTGCCATTGTTTCTAAACTTCGGCAATACAATAATTGCTCAAAACTTACTTCGCCATCTTTACTTAATTTATCTGCCCAGTCTATAAAAATCCAATCACCAGGCATCCATTCTAATAAACCATTTTTATTTTTACGACCATCAATATAAGTCATTAAACTTTTCATCCGCGGATAAATATCTTGCACAAATTTCTGATCTCCAGAATATTGATAATAATCATAAATCCCCAAAAACCAATAGAATGAATAATCCATAATGGTATTGATGTGAGCCGTAACCGGATCTTTTCCGCGTTGCGCCCATAAAGTTCTTTTCACAGTTGCAGCATCATAAATCGAATAATAATTCATCAAATAACTCTGATAAGCATCACCACTCCAAACCCATCTATCGCGTTTTATGCCATCTATAAAAAACTCTCTGGTATTTAGTTCAAATGTATATTTAGAAACATCGTAAATCTTATTCAACTCCGCATCAGAACTTTTAAAACTTCCACGTTGTGCCACTGGAGCATATTCGTATAGCATTGAAATTGAATCTAATGTTACAGAACCTTCTGGCTGGATATTTACGTAACGAAAAGCTTTAGACAATTCCATTACCGAATCTTTCTTATTAGCTAAATTAAGCTCAAGCAAATCTAATGTTTCGCAATGCGATGTAGACAATGCTTCTTCTTTAGACTCTCCGTAATAAATATTCAATTTACCTTTTCCTTTTAGGCCATGCACTTTAATAAAACCAAATGTTTCTTTGCCAAAATCGGTTACAAAGCCTTTATTTATTTTATTGTTAGTTGTGGCAAATATTGGTTTGGTAGGTAATTTAAACTGCGATGGTTTAATTAATGGATTGGTTAAATTCCAAGTTCCGGCGTTTACAAAGGTTGTTCCAGATTTGTCAGATGTTTTTCCGCTGGCATCAATCCATTCTTTATCTTCAAAAGTAGCCAACCAAGTATCATCAGAAACTACATTTTTACCCTGCACAAAAATAGCAGGCACTTGCGCAGTACTGTAAACTTTTAAGCTTAATTTATGCTTACCTGCCGGGATGGTAATCTTTTTAGGAAAACCAGTTATCGCCTGACCATCAATTTTTACATTATAAGTTCCTTCAACAAAAAGTTTAACTTCTTCTGCTGCTGGTAAATTAAATTCTTTATGAAAATCTACCAAAACATAATGGCTATCCATTTTCCAGAAAACTGGGAAAAAAGATCCCCTTTCCGTTCTTCGGTTTTGCATTACGTTGCTCATGTAAATATCAAAATCACCCGGGTACCAAATCCATTGCGCTTTTTGGGCAAAAATTGGAAATGTTATACAAGTTAAGATGATGCTAAGAAATGCTCTTTTAAAGTATTTTAGATTGGTCAAATTATTCATGTGCTTTTAATTGAAATTTAATATTTTATCTTCAGACATCCAACATCTAACATCTACTCAATGTCCGTTAAAGAATAGGTAAAGTGCAATCATTACTACGGTTAAAGCGCCAAAAGAAATCCAAACCCTACGACTAGGCTTTTGGATATTTGCCTGATGTTCTTCATTTACAACATAAACAGCTGATGAAGAATCTGCAAGCGAAATTATGATCGACAAAACGGTTAATAATGCAAAAATTAAAAACGATAAGACCAAATAATGTGGCCAAAATCCATAAACTGATGAGGGGAAAATCCACAGGTAACAAACCCCAATACCTAAGCTAATTGCCGAACCAATTGAAAGCGTAAAGTTTACCGCTTTTTTGGTTGTTCTTTTCCAAAACACAGTTGATAAAAATACAACAGATAATGGTGGGGCAATAAAACCTAAAACCGCTTGAAAAACATCAAATAGTTTTAAGCCCTGAATGTTATCGATAGCCAAGGCAACCAAAATTGCAAAAATGCAACCTGCAACTACCGTATACCTGCCAACTTTAATAATTTCTTTATTTGATGCGGTTGGATTGATTTTTTTGACATAAACATCCATAGTAAATACTGTACTTAAAGAGTTTAAGCATGAGCCAATTGTACCCACCAAAACAGCGATAAGCACAACTATAACTAAACCATTCATGCCTGGCGGGAATAAATTAGTTACCATAGTCATATATGCCATATCTGCATTTTCTAAACCAGGATAAAGCACATAACACAAAATACCAGTAATTATAAAAAGTGGAAGCGATAAAATTTTGAGCCAGCCGATAAAGCTTACTCCAAGTTGGCCCTGTTCTAAGTTTTTTGCTCCTAAAACAGACTGCACCATTGATTGATCTGTGCAGAAAAATGCTACTGCAGAAACTGGATAACCTAATAAAATAGCATACCAAGGATATTGTGGATCGCTTGCTGGTTGTGCTAAATTCCAGAAATGCTTTGGTGTTTTTTCATATAAAGCTGCTATTCCTCCAACTTTATCCAAACCTAAATATGTTAAAGCCAATGAAACACAAATCAATAATATCATTTGAAAAACGTTAACCTTTGCTATAGCCTTTAAACCTCCGAAAAATGCAAATAATCCTGCAAAAGCAACCAAAACCGTTACCGATTGCCACATCGGAACCCCTAAAATTTGCCTAACTAAAACTCCGCCAGCAAATAAGCCTAATGATAACCAAGAAATTAAAATCTTGATTAATGCATACCAGGCCAATATGTTCTGTGTTGAATCGCCGTACCTGTTTCCCATAAATTCTGGCATAGTACTTACTTTTGCAGCCAAATATTTAGGTGCAAAAACAATGGCTAAAAGAAATAAAAATATGAATGCATACCATTCGAAATTAACTGCAACAATGCCCGTGGCGTAGCCTATACTTGCAAAGGCCACCAACATTGATGGTCCAACATTTGTACCCCACATGTTAAAGCCAATGCTGCTCCATCCTAATGATTTATTGGCCAAAAATAGATTTTCGTCATCATTTTTCTTTTTCGAAAAACTAGCCCTATAGCCTATTACAACTAAAATAATTAGATAGATAGCTACAATAACGTAATCTAAAGGTGTTAAACGTTCTACAATGTTGTTCATGTTTTTATTTTTAGTTTATCACTTCGAATTGGATGAATCTTATTAAAAAGATCCTTCACTGCACTCCAAATGAAAAGAGCATTTATTTATAATCCTATCTCCTCTTTCGAAATATGATATTCTTTTAAAATATCAGCTATTTGAATTGGTAAACCTGTTTCCAACGACCTGTCCATTGCCTGCAACAGCGCCACAGTACCTATTCCTTCCTTTAAATCTGGATAGGCAACAGTATCATTTTTAATACTTTCGGCAAAGTATTCTAAGTAATTTTGGTATTCGCCAGCATGGTGACTTTGCCCTTCAAACCTGAAATAATGTTTCAAGGTAGAATCGCCCCAAACCACAATTTTTTCTTCACCAGTTTTATCGGTAACTGCATATCTAAGCTCATGGTAATCTGCCTGACTAGCACCTTCTGTACAGCGTAAAATGGTGCTCATTCCGCTATCGCGATAAGCGGGTTGTGTTGGCCCTGTATAGGCACCACTTACTCTGGCAATTCTTCCATCTTCAGCTTTGAAAATGAAGTGCATCGTGTCATAGTTTTTTAATCCCGCGGTTGCGCCATTACTACTTAGCATACCATAACCCATAACTTCTTCAATATTTGGCAAGTACCAACGTATAAAATCAACTGGGTGACTTAAACCACCGTACAACCATTTAAAGGATTGTTTTAAAGACCAACCTTTAGCTAAAAACCAACGATGATCGGCATGATATTGAGCTTCGATGGTAATTAAATCGCCAATTAAACCTGCTTCAAAGTCCTTTCTTTGTCGCTTTGCAGGCTCAAAAAAACGAGAACTCTGACCAACAAAAACTTTTTTACCAGACTTTTTACTGATTTCGATTAATTCTTGAGCTTGTGCTAAATCATCTATAAAAGGTTTGGTGCAAACCACATGTTTACCATGTAGCAAAGCCTGTTTTATGTGTTCTGCATGTAAATGATCTGGAGTGTAAATTGCAATCACATCAATCTCTTTATCATCCAGCATTTGCTGATAACTTGTTGTATAGTGATGGAAATCAAATTCTTTTGCTCTTGCTTTACAGGTGTCTTCATTGGCATCGCACATTATTTTTAGCTCATAACAATCACTTGCTAAAGCTGCTGATATGGTGCTTCTACCCTCACCTAAGCCTAATATTCCTAATTTTAATTTCATTATATTTTTTCTATCGTAATTGCGAGGCACGAAGCAATCTTACGACTATGAATTGGTCTGTAAACTGCTTTAGGATTGCTTCGTGACTCGCAATGACGAGTTATTTCATTATTTTACTTGTTCAAAGAAAACCCAAACTTCATCTTTTTTGGTGCCTTCAATTCCTTCTTGATATTTGCTCATTAATTTGTTCCATTCATCAACACGAGGATTGTTTGCTGTTGTTTTAGGGTTTAATTCATCCAACTTTGCTCCTTTCGGAATACTGATGATTAAAATTAATTGCCTTCCATTTTTAAAAATCACCAATTGCTGAAAATCTGCATTGCAAAAACCTTTAGAAAGTTCTGGCCATTTCTCAAATTGCGTTTTGTGATATGATAAATACTCTCCTTGCATCTTTTCATCAGCAACTAAATTGGCAGATAAGATTACATGATCCCACTCTTTTACAGTTGCTAATCCACAATTTTTTTCTCGGTTAAAGTTGTAAAATAGATCATCGTACAGTTTCAATTCTGTAGCCTTAAATCTTTTTAATGTTTGATTTAGACTCTCTACTTTTAAACTGTTGGTGTAAACCAATAAGCGATTGCTCCATCTATAAAAATCAGATGCTAAAAGATTATTTTCTTGCGCAAAAACACTGATTTCTTTCTCGCTAGGTAATTTTTTATCTTTAAACATCAATTCAAAAACAACTTGCTTTGCAATTGCAGTTTTTATTTTTTGGGTAACCGAAGGCGATGAATTATATTTCAATAAGTACTGAAAATCTTTCTGTAAGCCTGCATTTTCTTTAATGCTTTGCTCAACTTCAGCACCGTTATTTTCCCAAACATTTGATGGTCCGTTGGCATTTTGCAAGTATTTTTGAGCAGGCGTAAAGTTATTTTTGATGGTAATGCCTGATGAACCTTCATCTGTATAAATGTAAAACCAATGATCTGGTAAATGTGCATAGGTTGCATCGTAAATATCAGTTATTGAGTTATTTATTATTTGTGATCCTGGTTGTGCAGATAGCGTATAAATGCCAGCAACATCATACATTCTTTTCCCATAATGATGGATTTTGTTTCCACTGATGAGATTGTTTTTCATCACATTAGGAGTCTTTGTCCAACCCCAACCCAAGCTTATGCCACTATAATTTACTTCATTAATTTCATTGTTAACTATTTTTAAATCGCTCACATAACCAGCGCCAATTCCAACTGCTCCCCAATCTTCATTGGTCACATCTGTAATCAAATTATTTTCGATGGTATTATTCGAAGCAACTTCTCGCAAATCTTTAGGATTGTAAGGTAAATGTACTTCAGTTGCTTCGTCAGAAAACGTGCCGACCAAAATTCCAGATCCGCCAATGTCTTTAAACAAACTTCCTTTTACTAAATTTTCGGTTGTTCCTTTATTTAAATCTAATCCTGTAGATGCCAAGTGTTTAAATCTGCAATTTTCGAATAGCGTGTTATTTGCATAATTTAAAAGCACTGCTGATGCTGGTCTGCCAACCCAAGCTTGATTTTCTAAAGTTGTCTTATCAGCAGTTCCGGGTATTTTAAGTTTATACGCGTCTAACATATACATTCCCGCTTGATGCGGCACGTGACCTTCTTTAGATGGACGAAGCCAAGTTGAATGTTGGAAAGATATCCCCTTAAAAGTGATAAATTGAACAGGATGATCTATCGTTCCTTCAATTTTTAACAGCGTTTCTAATTTTGGTACAACGACATCTATAGTTGATAGTTGTTCCCCGTTTTTTGGCCAATAATATAATTTTTGATTACGTAAATCTTCAAACCATTCGCCTGGTTCATCTAAAAACTGAATAGAATTAGTGAGGTAAAAAGCAGAATTACCAGTTTTGGCAGAAATCCATGGTGCAGGCCAAGGATGCTCAGATTGTATTCTACTTTCTGGCTGCATGAAAGTTAATTCAATTGCTTTGTCGACAATTTTTGCAGATTTAATGCGCAAATTTGCGATAGCCCACCATTGGTGAATTATCATTTCCATACCTGTCATTGCAGCAACGTTTATCTTTTCATCCAAAGGGATTTTGCAAGTTTGATTTTTGGCATCCCAAGATAAAATCCTGCCCATTAAATCGCCGTTTTTATCTTTAGCTCTTGTAGATTTTTTATCGTTTACCCAAAGTTGCCTAAATAATAAACTTTGGCCACCAGGCGATGGAACATCAACACTCCAAATATGACCATTAGCTTTTTTAGGTAAGCCAACAATATTGCCTGAAACCTTTTGCCAGCCCTTTAATGGTAAACCACCACTAAAAATTACTTCTTCATTTGATGAATTGATGATCTCCGTTCTGCTATCTTTTGTACCCGAATCTTCTGGTCGTAAAACGATGGTTTCGCTGAGTTGATAAATTCCATTTTCTATATAAATTTTAATTCCATTTTGGATACTTGGATCTTTTAACCGACGTAATTCTCTTGCTTTTCGCAAAGCAGAGTGTAAGCTAGCCAACGGTTTATCTTTAGAGCCAACATTAAAGTCATTCCCTTTGGTAGCTACATAAATATCAGCAGCACTTGATGTTAAGTTAATTAAGCTAAATAATAAAACAAGAATGAAATTTTTGGTTTGAGAGGGCACAAATGAAGCTTTTAACATATAACCAAATAGAAAGTTTGCTTTTTTCATCTTATCTAGCTTGAAAAATTTGCTTTAAATAAGTAGTGTTTGCACTAAAATTATACTTTACATTGGTGGGCTGTCTACCATCACGAGAACGCTCTACAACCAACCAGCCACTCCAGCCCATTTCATCCAATGTTTTCTTAATTTTCCTTAAGTCAATTTTGGGATCATTTTCTAGCCAAACACCATCTTCGTTGGTAGCATGAATTTGAATGATATTTTTTCTACCTAAAATCTTCAGCTCATCACTTAAATCTCTGCCGTTTTTTATCGCATTAGAAAAATTGAAATAGCTTTTAACTGCTTTACAATTAATTTCCTTCAACAATTCAAGTTCACCTTTAGCATCTAATGATGTTTCGATACCAATTACAGCACCTGATTTTTTGGCCATTTTACCTACAACTTTTAATCTTTCAATAATTGGCTGTCTCAATTCAGGGTTTTTAACTAAATCGCCCTGCACACCTAAAGGTAGAAATGCCACTTTTATGTTCATTTGCTTCATCGTATCCAAGCAATCTTGCACCATTTTTTGGTAAGTAGGTCGGGTAGCGAAAGATTGCGCATAAAATCCTGTCATCGCTAAAGAACAAAACTCAATTCCAAGTTCGTTGGCTGTATTTATATATTGCTGTCTAATTTCAATATCTGCCAGTTTGTTGTCAAAAGTATCACGATTACCTAATCCGCCCATGTCAACCTCCAATCCATCGGCACCAATTTCTTTCGCCAATGGTATAGCACTCAGTTTTTGACGTTTTAAAATCATCAAATCAATTACCGCAATTTTATAGGCTGATTTTTTTGATGCCGCGAATACAAATCTATTAGGTAGCATTAAGCTTCCAGTAATTAAAGCCAACGAATTAATAAATGTTCTTCTATCCTGGCTTTGCATGCTAATCTTTAAAATTTGGAAATAATTTCTTTAAGTTTTCGAAACCAATGATGGCATTTTTAGGTAATTTTTCGCCTTTATCTCCAAAAACATATAAAGCTTTTTCGGGTTCTATTGTTACTTTGCTTTCATCGTAATTTCCTTTGGTATCTTTTACCTTTGCAGCATCAAGCTGGAAGTTTTTTACTAAAAAATCGTAAAGGGCAATTCGTTTGTTTACGCCGAAATCATGCTTTTCTTCTGGTAAATGCACATTTTCAACTTTGTTGCCTACACCATAATAACTATACATTTTTTGTAGGTAAGGAAAATCATGTTTTGGGGTTTCTGCAGTCCAATCGCCTCCATCTGAAACTATTAACTGTGGTTTTGGAGCAGCCATAGCGGCCAACTCTACATTATTTGTTCCGCCAGCACAAAAATGAATTGGCATACCACTTTCACAAGGGCAACCGCCATAAAAGTATGATGACATGGCCACAACCGGTGCGCTTAATTTAATTCTATCATCCATGGCTGTCATTAAAATTGAATGACTTCCTGCGCCAGATCCACCACTTATACCAATTCTACTGGTATCTGCATCTTTTAAAGAAGTAAAATAATCTAAAATTCTGATGCCACCTAAAGTTTGAACCGTTTGTGCCAAAGCTTTTCTGTGGTTTTCATACTTAAACTGCAACATCGATTCTCCCCATGCAAACAAATCGTAACTAAAAGCCATAGCTCCCATTTTGGCAATTGTTGCACATCTGATTTGGCAATCTGGTCTAAAACGTTGTTGTGCCCAATGCCCATCAGGACTTAAAACCACCGGAATTTTGCCTTTATATTTTAATGGTTTATACAACGAACCATTTACATAAACGCCCGGCAAAATTTCGATAGCAATATTTTCTACTGTATAGCCATCAAAAACACGTTTGCTGGTAATTATAGGTTTGCTGTTTGGTTTTGCTGGTAAAGGTGATAACAATAATGCTTCAAAAAGCTCAGGTTTAATCTCAGCTTTACGTTTTTCCCAACTTTCTTTATCGTTATACTTGCTAGCCAAAACATTTAAATAATCCCAACCATCTTGCACTTCCCAACGATTATATTCATATTCTTTAAGCTTGTAAACTTTGTCTTTTTCTTTATTCACCTTCATGTCCAAAGGCTTCAAAACATTGTCTAAAGTCTGATCCAGATCAGCTCTAAAACGCCAATCGGCATATTTCACAACCTTATCTTTTACTTGAGCTTCACTATGCTTAATGGTAACGCCGAAACGACTTTCAATTTCATTAATTACTTGTGATAGTGGTTTTTGATATTGGTTATCTGTATTTCCACTTTGTGCGGAAACATTGACTAAGGATAAGGCAGATATCAAAAACATTAGACAGGCTTTTAACAATCCTCCCCCAACCCCTCCGATACATCGGAGCAAGCTCTCCAAAGTGGGACAGCCTGATTCAGAAAAAAAATTTTGAATTAATTTTCTCACGGTTCTTCGCTTTTAGTTTCGGTTAATACTGGTGCGGTGTAACCTTTTAAACTTGGCCAAATACCATTTTTAATCTTTTTCAATTTCAGCTTCGCTGGATCAACAACAATATGGCTAATCTTTTCTCTACGCCAAGTGTAAATAAAATGAAGCATCCCATCAGCTGTTTGAATTACGGCAGGATAAGAATATTGACTTATTGGTGAATCTTCTAAAATTAAAGCTGCAGACCATTCTTTTCCATCTTTAGAAATTGAAACATTTAATGGTGTTCTCGCTCCTTTCGCCAAATCGCCTGGAGGCAAAACATGGTTGTAAACTAATACATGCCTACCATCTTTCATGGTTAATGCATCGGTACCTGAGTTGTTATTTGGTAAAGTTGTTTTGGCCAAAGGCGACCAAGTTTCACCGTTATCCATAGACCATGATTCTGCTATGGCACGGTTTCTTGTTCTTGCTAAAATTTGAAGTTTTCCATTTCCATGTAGTAAAATACTTGGCTGGATCGCATTCATACCGCTACCATCAATTGGGCCAATAGTTCTCCAAGTTTGTCCATTGTCTTTTGTTACCTCGAAATGGATTTTCCATCCATCACCTTCTTTGCTTGATGGAGCGAATAGATTTCCATTGTCTAACAAAATTGGTTTGTTTTTTACTGGACCAATATAGCCATCTGGTAATTTCTTAGCCGCCGACCAAGTTATACCACCGTCTTTTGAGGTTTTCATTAAACCCCACCATTCTGATGGTTTTGGACCAACTTTGTAAAACAAAATTAATTCTCCGCCAGGAACTTGATATAAAACCGGGTTCCAAGTTGGCAACCTTTTTCCATCTGGTTGTACGCCATCTGCGGCAGAAACAGGCGCTAGCCATTTGCCATCAACAAAGCGACTAATGTAAATTTCTACATCAGGATTACGCTCTGCAGTGCCGCCAAAAAAAGAAGCCACTAAACCTGTAGGTGTTTCTACTAACGTTGCAGAATGGCAAGATGGAAATGGTGCTTTATCATATAGATATTCTTGTTTGATAACTCCTTTTTGCCATTTTTCTAATTGGGCATTGGCCGAAAACGCCGCTGCAACAACTAAACTTAGGGTGATGTATGTTTTTTTGAAATTCATAGTTTTTAATTCTCTTTTAGGTTGATTACTAAGATTTTATACAAGCTCGAAGGTTTTTATAAATACAAAACTGTAAACTGCTAACTGCCAACTGATTTACTGTTTCGCTTTTTCCTTTGCTGCTTTTTCTGCTTTAATTTTTTTAGTATAATCGCTGTACATTGTGCGCCAATTGCGACCATTATTATTCAAATATTGCTCTGATTTAGTTTTGTAAATTTCGAAGATCGCAGAAATCTGTTTCATGTTTTTATAGTCAACTGCCTGCTCACGTGCCTGTTTCATAAAACCTAAAATTGTTGCTTCTTCTTTTTCTGTTAAATCTGGCACAATTGATTTATAGCCATTCATGGTGAATTGAACTTTGCCAATAGTGTACTTATCTAAAATAATTTCTACTTGCTCTGGGGTTAAATCCTTTTTTAAACCATCCATTAAAGCAGTATGAACCGTAGTAGGCATAGCACTGTCTGCAATTATTTCTCTGTCTAAGTCGCTTAACTTATTTCCTGTAACTGGATTTATCCCGGCAGGAACTGTAGCAGCTGGATGTGCATTATGCCAATCTCTAACTGCAGTTAAATGCTGAGCAATAACGGTTTTTAATCTACTCTCTTTTGCTGCATCAGCTAGGTTTAGTGATGTTACCCACTCACCTGCTTTTTGCAAATTTTGCTCATCCGCGGTAGTTTGTGCTTTCGCAAATGATATTGCCAGAGCTAAAATTGTTAATAGTAATATCTTTTTCATAATTGGTTTTTATTAATTGTTGCTATTGCAAGGTTTGATTTTCATCAACCTAAGCAATCTTTCTACTCAAGACAGATTGCCACGTCGTTCCTCCTCGCAATGACGGTTTATTTAAGATTCTTCTTCACTACAAACGAATAATAACCTGAGCCAACCTCATAAATCGCTCTGCCATCTTCATTTTTTATAAATTTTAAATCTCTTATATTTTTTATTTCTTCTGTTATTTCATCGCCTTTGGCAAACGGTAAATAAACCATTGCAGTTGTATTTGCAGGCACACTTATTTTCCAAATGAATTGATTTGCGGTGTTGCTGTAATTGCTTTCTATCAATCCGTAAACAGAATTGTAACTTGCATTAACAGCGTTCAAACCATTAATGATTTCAGGTTTCATGGTTATTTTTTTAAATGCAGCATCGGCTGATTTTATTCCTGCTAAGTTTTCGTAATACCAAATCAATAAATCGCCCAACATCATTACATGGTTTTGCGAATTCATTTTCGGATCAGCAGTATTACCATTCCATAGCTCCCAAATCGTTGTCGCACCATTATCTACCATATATCCCCAAGATGGGTATGTTTTTTTGGTTGCAACTGTGTAAGCTAAATCTGGTCTGCCATAATCGTTTAAACAGCGCATAAGCCATTGTATTCCAACCAAACCATTGCTTAAATGACCATTATTAGTTACCTCAACAGTATAAGTAATATTTTTAAAAACCTTTTCTACATTATTTTTTGGCACCATGCCGAAATAAAGTGGAATAACATTATCAGTTAGCAAATTTGTGGCGTAGTAACCTTTTTCATTGTAATATTTTTGGTTGAAGGCGTTTTTAATATTGTTGCCAAGTGTCTCGTACATTCTAATATCTGCATCGTTACCACTTGCTTTGGCAAACTGGATCATTAATTGTGTAAAATGATAATAATATGCAGTTGATAACAACTCTGAAGGATACTTTTTATCTGCGCTTTTGCCTCTTCCAAATTCGATGGTAACCGGCGGCATGCACCAATCTCCGTAACTATCTTTAGTAAGGATGTAATCTTTCATGTAACGATCTTGCATGTAAGCCAACCACTTTTTCATAGCTGGATAGTTATCTTTTATGGCGTTAACATCGCCAGTTTGTTTATAGAGCATTTCAGCAACTAAAAGCATCGCCCCTGGCCAAGTCATGTTATCGCTGTAATAACGCCAAAAAGCTGGAGCAACATCAGGTATGGCACCGTCTTCCTTTTGCGAATTTCTAATATCTTGCAACCATTTGGCGTAAAATTTGCCATTGTCAAACACAAAGCTCTCTCCGTAAGCAACTGCACCTCTATCGCCTAACCAAGGTTGGCGCTCGTTTCTTTGCGGACAATCGATCGGAATACCTTTATAATTACCTGCAATTCCCCACCAAGCATTTTTAAAAATTTGGTTAGTTAAAGCGTCAGAAGTTTCAAATGTGCCCACCGTTTTAATATTATCGTAAACTATTTTACCTACAAAATCATCAATTTTTGGCTGATAGCTATAACCAGAAAGTTCTACATATCTAAAACCTCGGTAGACAAAAGTTGGCTCCCAAGTTTCTAATCCATTTCCTTTGAGCGTGTATAAATCGGTACATTTCGCATTGCGTAGATTAGCTGTAAACAATTCGCCATTATCTTCTAATGATTCTGCAAAGCGAAGTTTAACCTGTTTACCTTTTAAGCCTTTCACTCTAATTTGCAACCAACCCACCATGTTTTGACCCATATCTAAAATGTATCTTCCTCCACTTAATTTTTTGATAGAGACAGGTTTAAGCGTATTCATAACCCGCATATTTTCATTCATTTGCGCTTCGATAACTCCAGAAGGCTCTTGCACAAATTCAGCTTTTAGCCATTTGGCGTCATCAAAACCAACATTATTCCATCCTACAAATTCTTTAGTAGCATTATATTCTTCTCCATCGTATTCATTATTGGCACGAATTGGGCCGTCAGCAGTTCCTTTCCAAGTATCGTCTGTATCAATGTTGGCCGTGGTACCATCTGTATAAACAATGTGCAGGTTCATCAGCATTTTTGGGAAACCAAATGTTTTAATTTTATAAGGTTTTTCATTTTGGCGCATGGCGAAGAAACGACCGTTCCCTAAAATAGTACCTATGGCATTTTTGCCATTTTTTATATGTTCGGTAACATCGTAAGTGTTGTACTTTACGTTTTTGGTGTAATCAGTAGCTGTTGGTGCTAAAACATCATTACCCATTTTTTTTCCGTTGATGAATAACTCGTATAAACCTAAACCTATAATTGAAGCGGTAGCATGTTTAATCTGTTTGGTGCTATTAAATTCTTTTCTGTAATATCTTGCAGATAACCGTGAATCGGTTTTAATGTTATCCCAAGCAAAAGCACGATCAAAGCCAATCCATCCCTTTGGCCAATCTTTGTAATAGAGTAAACCCATAGAAAATGTATTTACAGCCGACCACTCACTTTCGCCAACGGTTGTCCATGTTTTTACTTTCCAATAAGCTCTAATGCGACTTTGCAATGCTTTTCCACCATATTTAACATGGATTGAAGTTTCTTCACTCACCTTTCCACTATCCCATAAATCGCCCTCGTTGGCATTTAGTTTTTCTGCTGATGAGGCAACCAAAATTTGATAACCAGTTTGCATTACATTTCGCTCTGCGGAGATGATATGCCAAGCAAACCTGGGTTTTAACACATCGATACCCATCGGATTAACCAACATTTCGCAAGTGGTATTTTGTAAACTCACCACTGGTGCCATTTTTTGAAATGGAAGCAGCAGTATGCCAAATAAGATGATATATATTTTTAGGTTCATTTTTTTAGCTTCGTGGTGACTATACCGATTAAATTTTCTTTGCGTTCTTTGTGTATTTGCGGTTAAATTTTACTTCCCACTAAAATCAAAATACAAGCTCATAGTTAACGCTCTTGCTGGTTCTTTCTCAAAATCATAAAATACATGTTTCATTCCCATTGGCCCTGTGGTTTCTGGTTTTTGGGTTTTGGTACCAATTGCCGATATGCCATTCATAAATGAAATATCTCCATCAGGAAAAGTTGGGCTCATGTTATCCCATGTTGTGTCTTTTGATTTTTTCGGTGTAAACAAGCGCAAAAAAACATCTTCTTGATCTGTATATACTTTAAAGTTATTGTTTTTACCGATAAACTCACACCAATACAGGTTTGAATAATAACCTTTAAATTCTGGGTAAATGTAGGGCGCTTCGCCAGTTGCTGTACTGTTAAAATCTTTTTGCCAAACGCCATATTGGTTGCCTTTCATCCTGTTTTTCCAAACTCTGTTTGGTCCTTTTCCCCTATACTCAATGCCTTTTATTTCAGCCTCAGGGTAAGAGAAATTCATTCCCACAAAAGTGGTAAAATAAGCCGCTGGAAAATAATTAACCTGCATTTTAACTATCCCAGAGGGATAAACTTTCCATTGTAAAGTATTGTAATTTTCTTTACGGTCGAAAGTTGAAGAAATGACTAAAGTATCTCCATCCATTTTGTGGGTGAAATTTTTGAAGTTGTTTACACCTTCTTGCAAAATCGGTCCGTTTGTAAAAGGAATTTCACCTTTGGGATTTTTTACTTTTAGTAGTAAACCTGTAGTTTTATCAATCACAACCTCAACTCCGTTTGCTGAAACTGTATAATTTGATGAGTTATTGGTAAAATCTATTTTCGATTTTAAACTCTTATTAATCTCTAATTCAACAACTTCATTAGGTTTTTTTATAGGAAAACTCCATGTGTAAATAGTTTCTCCATTGGGCGATTTAGCTGTGATTTTCAGCACATCAAAGAATTTTAAATTTTTAGGCAATTGCATTTTTAAAATTCCTTTTTCAAAAGGTTTAATATCTGGTGCAGTTATTTTACCAGATGTCTCAATGATATCACCAGAACTCAAAGTGCCTAATGTCCAGGTAAATGTACATTGGTTAATATTTGTAAAAGCGTATCTGTTTTCTATGTTAAACGAACCATCAAAACCCAATGCAATTTCTCTATGCTCAAAAAATATTGGGCTCCAAACCTCTTTTATCGTATAAAAACTACCTTCTTTTTCGTGGTACGGACCAACTATTCCGTCTGGCGCAAGGTTACCTTGGGTATCAATAATCCCATTTTTATCTGTCCTTACTACACCTTGATCAGCAAAATCCCATAAAAATCCGCCAGCAGATAATGGATTGCTCCACATGGCTTTCCAATAATCTTCCAATCCGGCACCATGACCACCATCCCACATGCCATGCAAAAATTCTGTCGGCATTAAAATATTGTGCCCATGATCGTAATTACCAATTCCATAATTGTAATCGCGATAATGGGTAGTTTCAAATCCGCCAAAAACCTCCCAAGGATGAATTAGGGGGCGTTTTTGAATATCTTGCTCTGCAAATAAATGATCTAATTCACGGTTGTGTCCACCTTCATTTCCATTTGCCCAAAATATGATCGAAGGATGATTTTCATCATTTTCCATCATTTCTGCCAATAATTTTGTTCCGGTTTTGGTGTCGTAATTGCCATGCCAACCCGCTAATTCATCCATCACAAATAAGCCCAATGAATCACAAACGTCTAAGAAGTGTCCATCTGGTGGATAATGAGCCATTCGAACAGCATTCATGTTCATTTCTTTCATCAATTTAACATCAGCAATACTGATAGCCTTACTTGTTGTACGACCAGATTTAGGGTAAAATGAGTGGCGATTTACTCCTTTAAACTTCATTTTTACGCCGTTAATGTAAACACCATCTCGTTCTTTAACTTCAATAGTTCTAAAACCTACTTTTTTAGAAATTTCGTGTAAAGCTTGTTCGCCTTTGTATAAAATAAATTTTGCAGTGTAAAGGTTCGGAAATTCAGTTGACCATAATTTTGGATTAACAAATTCTCTTTGTAGCCTAATTTGTTTACTAATTGCAGTTTCAATTCTCTCTCCAAAAGCATTTCCCTCATTATCATACAATTGAATAGCAACCTTGTCTGCGCCATTTGTAGCCAACACATTCACTTCAAAAAGCCCATCTGCTTGTGCGTTAATTTGCACCCGTTCTATATGCGCTTTTGGTAAAGCTTCTAAATAAACAGGTCTATAAATTCCACCGAAAATCCAATAATCTGCTTTGCGTTCTGCTTCATTAACCGATTGATTTGCAGAATGTTTAGCAACTTTTACTTCAAGTAAATTTTCGCCAACTTTTAATAGCTTAGAAATATCATATTTAAACAAATAAAATGAACCTCTATGAATTTCACCAGCTAATTTTCCGTTAATCTTAACTTCGGTATCTGTCATCGAACCCTCAAAAACGATATTGATTTTTTTGTTTTTCCAATTAGCAGGAATAGTGAATTTGTGTTTGTATAAACCAATTTCCTTGCCTCTCAAGCTATCTTTATCGAAGCCATAATTGTATTTACCAAAACCCTGCAATTCCCAATTTGATGGAACTGGGATAGTAGACCATTTATTGGCATTCATTCCTCCAGTTACAAAAAAGTCCCATTTAACGGTATCATCATTACCCTTACCCGAAAGATATTTCTTTTCTGTTTGTTGTGCATATGAGATGCAAAACAGCGATATAAAACATAAAATCAGGATAAATCTAAGTCTCATTAGTTGGTATTAAATTGTTTTGTTAGTGGATTATTTGTTCTAAACGGCAAAGCAGGTAAACCATTTTGGTAAAAATTTCCTGTCGGATTTTCTGTCCAATTGTATCTTGCGGCAGTAGGCTTTTTTACATCAGCAGATTTTACAAAAACCATATTACCTACAATTTTTGCAGTTGCAGGCTTAAATTCACCATTTTCTGCTGCAACTTCGAAACCATTTAATAGCTCAGTTGATTTTTTGAGTTTCTTTAAATTATCAAATTTCAAAACTATAAGGCTATCTATAAAAGTAGCGCTGCTATTTATTGGCCCTTTATCATTAACTTTCTTTTTGTAATCTTTTGCCAAAGCCAATAGCGATAATCGTCTACCAATCTCCCATTTATAAGTCGGGTGCAAATCCTCCTGATTATCGTTCAAATCCGTAGTTACCACCATTGCCGTGTTTGGTAAACGTAACAATTGAGCTTGTGCTTCCCAAAATTCGGGTTCTGTGTTTGCCGTCATCACAACTTTGCCGGTAGTTTTTGAATAATTGTATGGCGCAATCTGAACATAATAAAATGGCATTTTTTCATCGTTCCAAGCTTTTCTCCAACTGTTAATCAAAGCTTTCATTTTATAAGCATAGCTGATGGTTTCACCCAAAAAACAATTTGTTTCACCTTGATACCATAATATTCCTCTAATTGGAAGCTTGATCAGCGGCTCAACCATTGGCGTGTAAAACTTACCAGGATCATTGCCTACTTTTTGGTTAGCGAAATAAGGTTCAGCAGCAAAAGCTTCATTGCTAATCCAAGGTTCTATAGCGCTACCAGGCACAGCCGATGAAATTATACCAATAGGAATGCCTAGTTTTTCTTGCAACTCTTTAGCAAAAAAATAACCAACAGCAGAGAAATTTCGCAAAGCAGAATCTTGTGCTACAGACCAACTTGTATGAATAGAATCTGGTTTAATTAATGTTTTTCTATTAACTAAAAATATCCTGATCTGTGTATTTTTAGCATTAGCAACTGCATCTTTCGGAAAACCCAAAGCCTCATTTTTAGGCGTTGGTATTTTTACCAATTTACGCATGGCATATTCCATGTTAGATTGACCTGAGCAAAACCACACTTCACCTACTAAAATATTTTTCAAAATGATTTGGTTGCTACCTGTTATTGTCATTTGTTGTGGCACAGCCGAGGTTTTTAATGGATTTAAAGTTACCATCCAATTTCCTTTAGCATCTGCTGTTGTAGATTTAGTTTGTTTGGCGAAGGTTATTGTAACGTTTTCTCCAGCTGACGCAAAGCCCCAGATGTTTATGGGCTTTTCGCGTTGCAAAACCATATCATTACCCAAAATTTGTGGTAGTAATATTTTCGCATTTGCGGATAAAGAACTGCAAAAAAGAACTAAAACGAGGATAGAAAATTGAAAGCTCGAAAAGATGATATCTCTTACGGATTTCTCCCAAAAGGTCGAAATGACGTTAGTTTTAAAAACTGAAAACCGAAAACTGAAAACTGCCAACTGCTTTACCATTTACTTGTTTTTAAATATTTAATAGCATAAAGAGCCTCTTTTTTTTCACTTTCACCTGCGTTTGGTAAATCATATGTTTGATCTGCAGGTGTATCAACATTAGGAAAACGACGAACTTCGCCAGTGCGAAAAACGATACGAGAAACTTCTGCAACAGGTTGAAACGATAAACTTGTGAGCACATCCTTTCCATTAACAGTTACAGTATAAAACCTCGTAAAAGCATCAAGTTTGATTTTAATAACGTATTGCTCACCAGCTTTATATTTCATGAAATTTTTATAACGTGCGCCAGCTTTTGCACTTAATGTTCCTGTAGAATCAAAGGTTAAACGTACTGTTGCCATTCCTCGGGCATCTTGTAATTCAATCTCCATTAAACCGAAATTATCTTGTTTTGGTGTAATTGAAAACTCAGTAATTACTTTACTGGATGCTGGAAAAACCCTTTCCGCCTTTGCGTAATCAAAAAGATCTTTATCTTTTAAAACTAAAGTTTGGTTTGCTATTGCTACAGGCGCCCAAAGCGGACTATAAATATTCCATTTGTTTAACTCTTTTACAGAATTTACAGCAGAAAAATTATCATTAGCCTGTTCCGTAACTGTTTCTGCTACTGGAAGTTTCATAGAAGACACCCAAATATCTTCTTTATTCATGCTATAAGTTACCCATAGCTTGCCATCTTTTGGCTTTCCATTGCCTTCAATTATGCCTCTTACATATTGTGGCCCATAAGATTTGTAATTGCCACCATAACGCATTGGAGTTATATCACCATGCACCAAAAGTAAATTGGTATAATCTAATCCATTGTTACTGGTAGATATCGCTAATGGCCAACGATATTCTGACGGATTATAAACGGTAGCAAAATTTCCATCGGCAGTTTTTTGACCCCAAAATTTAGCATTACTATTTACAAAACCAGGTGCTCTTGCTGCATTTTCAGGCCAAGTTTTACCTTCATCAGTACTAATTGCAGTTAAAGCATTTTTCCACATTCCCACTACTCTACCATCATTTAAATGATAGTAATTAAACGCTTTATATTGTTTTTGTAAGGTAATTAAAGGATCTTTTCTATCTGCTTCTTCATTCCATTGTTGTGTCATTAACTTATTAGCCAGCAACTCTTTACATGCCTCAACAAAAGCTTTGTTTTTACTCCGTGTATAATGTGGATATAAGGTGTTTTTTTCAGACCATTTGGGGTTATAGTGGATAAAATATATTTGTCCGTACTTGCCATCAGGTTGAATTTCTCTCACCACTCTTCCAATTCCATTTCCATCATTCGGATCATCCTTAGCATCAAAACTTATCGCATAAAATCCCAAAACTAAAAACACGTTCTTTTTAGATACATAAAAACCCATTCTTTGGTGCATTACTGCATCTAAACCTTTTGCTACATCAGTTCTGCCTTCTTTTGTAGTGCCATCTGCAATTCTATATACCGGAAAAATCACATCTGGCTTTGTCCAAGTATAACCATCAGGGCTACTCTGTAAAAATGTTTGTCCTGGCGGGATGCTTTCTCCCAGTTGATCACTTAAATATTCTACATAAAATTTATCGTTCCAATAGGCAAGCATTGGGGCGTGGTTATAGGTCCAACCAAAATTTTCGGCCAATGCCGGATATGCTCTATTTGCCCTAAAAGTTTGGATATTATGAACACCGACTACAGGAGTTAATTGTCCGTGATGATAATCTGCATTAACTAAAGTTTTACCAGTGTAACGGATGGTATCTTGAGCTTGCAGCGTTTGAATTGCAAATACTAAGGTTAGGATGATATATAGTTTGTTCAATTTCATTTTTTCTTTTCTGTTGATGGTAGATTAACTGTTAACTATTTTTTCAAACCTTCAACAATTTTCTTTTTTACTTTAATCACTGTACCATGCTTATGACCTTCAGGGATAGTTGTGGATGAACTTACATCTTCAAAATTTTTAAAATCAGCTGTGCTTAAGGTTGTATATTTTTTATCTCCGTAAGCATCGTAGTAAATCAAATATTTATCATCTTTTTTAATTACAGTTGGTCCTTCGGTTAATTTGGGACTAAAAGTCTCCGATATATCGGTGTACGGGCCGAGTACGCTATTGCTATAAGCCACTTTTAAATTCCGATTCGGTCTGGTATTGTCTTTTAGAACTAATACATAATCTTTGGTTGCTCTTTTAACAATAACTGCATCAATTACGCTAAAACCTGGTTCTAAAAATAGTTTTGGCTCAGAAAATGATACGAAGTCTTTTGTTGTTATAGCATACATTCTGTGGTTATTGTCTTCATCTTCAATCCCTTTTGCAAAACGAAACGGAATGGTTGAGGCCCAAATGATGATGAATTGTTTTTCCTCATCATCGTAAAAAATTTCTGGTGCCCAAACATTTACTGTGGTGGGTTCTTTTTGCATTACAGGAATAAACTTTTGCTCACTCCAATTTTTTAAATCTTTAGAATTGGCATAGCCGAAGCCATTATCACCTTTCCAACTGCAAGTCCAAACTAAATGAAATGTACCATCTGGACCTTGAACTATCGATGGATCTCGCATTATTTTTTGTGAACCAACACTTGGTTGCAAAAATATTTTATTTAGGTCTGTCCAATGTTTGGCATCGTATGAATACAAAAGTCGTAAACCTTCATTGGCAGGCTCACGAAACGAAGTAAAAATATAAGCGTTTTTTGAGCAGGAGTTCATTGCACAAAGTATTAAGCCAATAATGGCTAAACGAATTGATGATATGAACTTTGTTTTTAGCACGCTATATATTTAATTTAGTGTTTTTCTGTTTGTCATCCAGAACGCAGTGAAGGATCTCTAAAAAAGATTCCTCGTTCCTCGGAATGACAAAAATTTAATTTTGTATTTACCTTCTACTTCTCCAATATCAACACCCAATCATTACCATTTTTTGGCTCTCCTGGCGGATTAAACTTTTGCACTCCTTTATTTATAATTTTTCCTAATATCGTTTCCTTTCCAGTTCTTGGATCAAACCATGAAGCTTTAACTTTATCACCCTCAATTTTACCCATGCTTATGCTAAAATCTCTTCCTGTATAAGTGTAAGCCATGATATAATTTTCGCCTCTGGTGGCCATTACTCTTTCATATTTAACACCATTTTTACCAGCAATTAAACTTTGATCAGGTACGCGATCAAAAAATGAACGAGAGAGCATTAAGTTTTTGAGGTATTTCATTTGCTGCGCCCCGAGTGAATTCATTGCATCTTGCCAAACAATGTTAACACCATAATTTGCTCCAGGATCTCCAGTTTCAAAAAATTGCATGATCGAACTATGTCCATAAGTGTAACCAAATGCGCCAGCAAAAACAGACCAATAGCCATATCTTCTTACATCATAATCTGCCCAACGTATTTCTTTTGGATCATGCAAACCTTGCGGAATATGCTCATATGAAGGTTCTCCATCAATAGTCGGTTTAAAAGGTTTCATCGCATAATCGGCTTCTATAAACTTCCAATTATCTTCGCCGTAATGTTTCTGTTCGTTTTTAGAAGTATCCTGATCGTATCTTCTATGTCCAGATTGTACCATGTTAAAATCCATCCATGGCTCGTTCTGAAACCAATCTGAAGAAGCCGTTCTGCCTCTTGGGTGAAAAGTGATCAAATGATTTGGATCGTTTTTTCTTAAAATATCACCCATCGTTTTCCAAACCTCCATCTGCTCACTTCCTTTAATATCACCACCGTTAAGCCAAATGATATTCCAATTGTTTTTATATCGATCGACTAAAAATTTTGCATACGGAGCAGCCTGTTCAAGCGTTACCAATTTTTGTTTAACATTTGTGCCCCAAACTGGTACTAAGGCCATATAGATATCTCTTTTTGCAGCTTCGTTGATGATAAAATCTACATGATCCCAATAATCGTATTGAGTAGCGTCTTTAAAATCATTTCCTTTAGTTACGGCAGGGGTAGCTACATTTTTGTTCAATACAGATGAATCGCCATAAACATTAACTGATGGCACTTCATGCAACACCATTACTTGTATTACATTAAATCCTTTTTCTTTTCTATCATCTAAATATTTTACAGCTTCTTCTCTATCTAATTTACCGAACAATAACCAACCAGTATCGCCAAGCCAAAAAAATGGCTTTTCATCAGCAGTCATCAAGTATCTGCTATTTGCCGAAACTTTTAAGCCCTTAACATTATTATCCTGCTTATTGTCTTTCTTTTTTTCTTGGGCACAGCCGATGAAGGTTGCAATAACAATTAGGATTAGTAGAAAATTCTTAATATTAAAACTCATTTTATAACTTTTTAAGGATAATCACTTCATCACCATTGCCAACTTTATCGATTTTTAATACCGAACCAGCAATAATTTTCATTTCTTTTATTAGCGAATTGCTTTTTGGATCTAAAATTTTGACTGTGAAAGATCCTTTATATTCTGATAAATCTAAATTGAAGACATCCGCCGATGCGTTATAAAGAAGATATGCTTTGCCTACATTTTGCAAACCAAATTGCATTTTATTCGAATTTGGCACAAACGGTTGCATTGCAGCTGCTTCATCAAAAATATGATTGTTTAAAACGTTACTAAGTGAGCCACCTGCCATTACAATTGCCCAGCCGTAGCTTGGGTAATTATCTGCCGAATAGATTACTGCTTTGTTTGGAAATTTAGTTTTATATTCTGCAACAGCACGATAAACTTGTTCGAAAGATGTTTTTGTAGGTTTCAATAATCTAGCATGTTGTCTAGGTGCTAAACTTTGTCCGCCATTTGGTGCATAAGCTTTTCCATCTGCTTGGTAATGCCAATATCTGATATCAATTAAATCAACTATTTCTGCCCTATTCGGATCTGATAAAATTGCATCTTGCACATCTTTTGTAACACTTAAACCGATAATAGGATGTTTACCTGTTTCTTTTTCCCACTCTTTAATCGTGTCTATCCAAAATTGTACAAAGCTTAGCGGACCAGTATATTCTGCACTAATGAGCTGAATTACGCTATTGTTATCGTTAAAATTCTCTAAGCATTTGTAGATATAGGCTTTGTGCAATCTTCTTCTAACAGGATCATTGATATCGTAAAACTGCTCGGCCATAAAAATTCTTTTATCACCAGCATAAGGAACAGGCTCAGGGAAACCTGTGCTGTTTATGTTATTTGCAGTACGCCATGGAAAATCTGCATAATGCGCTCCAGCCTCAATAATATTATGCTGAAAATAATTTTGATGAATTAAAACCAAACCTTTTTGATCTGCTAAATCAGCAAATTGTTTCAATCTATCCCAATACCACAAATTGTATTTGGTTAAATCATACTTACTTAAACCGTCCCAAGCTAAATCTTTTCCGCTACGGGCAAAAGGCAATTCGTAAAAAGGCGCCCAAACATCACCATCCATACGGCGAATACGTTCATGATCATCTCTTCTTCTATCATACCAAAGGCCATAATTATGTTCTAACACTTTGGTTGAGCCGTTTTTCATGAGATCTGTATTTGCTTCCAAATCATCTGTTAATCCTTTGCCAGCTCTATTAGGTACAAAACGAGTAATGTGTTCTTTGCTGTTTTTTATGCCATATGGTCTTGCACTTCCATTCCACCATTGTACATCTTGGCGGTTACCAAAAACAAGTGCATTACCACGAACCAGCCAACCATTTTTGATGGTCATTGCATCAGCTATCTGAGGTTTTTCAACTTTATCTAAACCAATAGCATCAATGGTTTTCGCATTATTTTTGTCGGTAGAAATTATTGTTCTTTCAGGGGCTTTGTCAATAAACTCAAATAAAGTTAATGCCGGCTGATATGCTAATTTTGTTAATTTTTTGGCAACATCAACCGGCGGACTACTGGAAGCTTCAGTTTCAACAGGTAGAATTATGTTTCTTGTAATTGCTTCATCACCAATTCTATCTTTTAACTGAGCATAGTATAAACTGCGAGGTTGAATTTGCTCGTTAGACATATCCCAATATCCATTGCCAGCAAATTGTGCCCATGTGCCGAAAGCCCAATTTTGTGCAGTTAGTGGCTGATAATTATCTACTCTTGCTGCTGTACTTTGCCAAAAAACGCTGTTTGCGGCTGCCCAACCAGCACCTTGTCCATCTTGTCCGCGGTTCATGAAACTTAAGGCATTACCATCAACATTTACAATATCAAATAATGTACCGCTAGACCAACTGTCTATTGCGCCGCTAAAACTGTAAGGTAATTTTGATTCGCATTGCACAAAAGCATTCGGACCTGCTGCACAAAAACCTACAGCAAAATCATGAAAGCCATATTCTGCGTAAATTCTTTGAAAAAGCGTTTGTTGGCCAACGGTGTAAAATGTATTTCTGCGTTCACCACCAATTTCTGAGATTGGAGCCAAAGATTTACAATCTTCAACAGTAATTCTTTTACCGCTTTCGGCAATAAAAACAGCAGAACCAGCAAAATGCTCAAATACAATTTGACGAGCCCAAGCATCTTGCACATTTTCAAAAGAAATGGCATTCCAACGGTGATATTCGTCTTTTAAATTTTCTTTGTTGTAATCAGATTGCAGTTTCAAATTTTCGACACCAGATTGGCTAATTCTTCCATCCCACTGGTATTTTGTCACAACTGCAGCTCCATATTTTTGGTCTAAAGCGGTTGATATTGGCGCATCAATAGTGATTGTATTTCCAGCAATGCTGATAATTTTTCTATCCCAAGAAATGTCTCTTGTTCCAGGTTTCCAACCTAATGCACTTTCTCCGCCACCAAACTCAGCTGTTTTAAGTGTTTCAATCCATTCTTTAGTAGATGGCCGGTTTATAGTTATGTAATCTCCAGTTTTTAATGTTGATGCATTGGCAACAGTAAACTCCATTGCGTTTACAGCAACATATTTATCGGTAATTTGAATTGGAGCTTGTTCAATTTTATCGGCTTTGCCGGAAATTCTAATTACACCGATACGATCTAAACCTGATGCTAAAATTGTTGTTCCATTAGTGCCAAATCCCATTCCCCTAATCACTATGCCCGATTGTTGAATTCTTAAAATTCCTGAAACCTGATGTACACCTTTTTCTAACAGAA
Organism: Pedobacter sp. GW456-11-11-14-TSB4; assembly: GCF_059424425.1. Classification (NCBI taxonomy): domain Bacteria; kingdom Pseudomonadati; phylum Bacteroidota; class Sphingobacteriia; order Sphingobacteriales; family Sphingobacteriaceae; genus Pedobacter; species Pedobacter sp. GW456-11-11-14-TSB4. The sequence continues at coordinate 823,827 of NZ_JBWKZK010000002.1, read as the reverse complement.
TTGCACCACGCAAACCATCTTTCCCGATAGGTAATTTTGAAACATAATTGATGGCAGATTGAATTCTTAAGGTAGCATCACCATCTTTTACAGGAACAATCACCTTTACAGGTGCCGTAGGAATGGCTTTGTGGCCAGCCATGTAGCCACTGTATGAAAAATCTAAAATTCGATTGCCTAAACTATCTGGTGTATAAGCTAATTTACCATCACTACCTTTGAAAATAGGTTTAGGTTGAATAATTTTTTTGTTTTGTGCGGAGGAAAAATTTGCTGTACACAAAATAATAATTAAAGCAAATACAGGCTTTAAGGTAATATATTTTAATGTGGTTACTTTGTTTAACATTCAAATTTCTGGTTTTATCAAATATAGTTTGTCATTCTGAGGAACGAGGAATCTCAAAGATTAATTTCTTGATAGAAATCCTGATCCATCGTGGCGGATCAGGATGACAATTGGGCTAAATTTAATTTCATTGATAATGATTTGTTAAAATAAATTACTCTTAAGTAAAACAAAAATTTCTTGTCTCGCATTACGAAAAAACTATGGCTTTACAGATGCAACAGGAACAACACTATTTAAATATACCTCAATATTTGCATAACCACTTTTAGAAATTTTAGCAGCATCGGCAGGATCTTTTGGGTTTAGACCATTTTTTGTCTCATAAGCATCAGGCATTCCATCATTATCGGTATCTACATAAGGAGTTCCTTTATATTCTGGGTAACCACCAACTTGACTAATATCTGTAATAATGCCTTGTTTATATGAATCCTTGGCCAAGCGGCGATGTTCGAAATCTTTTTCTGGTAATTTAACTCCTTCGATATAATCTATTTTACCCGTTTGTACTTGTTTAATTACTCTGGTATCAACAGGATCTCTTTTTGGTAAATTTGCGCCAACATTTTTAAGTACGTAATCTTTAGCTTGTAATGTTGGCATTATCGTAATTTTTGCCATCGGAAAAGGTTTTGTAGCACGCATTGCTGCAAAATATGGTTGAGACTGTTCGAAAGTCATTAATTCACCTTTTTTATTTTCTACTTGCACACCACCATTCCAATTGTCTTTGGTTACCTTATCATTACCTTCTATAATATTTCCGTTTACATAAGCTCTACCAAAAACAACATATGGCAATTTACTTCTTCCAGATTCTGGTTTTAAAATGCGGTAACTAATTGGGTCTTTTAGTTCGGTAACTGGTCCTGGTTTGTAATAATTGTTAATGATATTGTACAATGCAGTATAATCACCACCATCTGTAGATCTATTGTTCCAATTAAAAATTACATTGTTAGCAAAATTAAATACACCATTCCATCCTATTGAAGGATTTCTGGCGCCATTATCTGCCCAAAGGTTACGCATAAACGTACAATTTTCTCCACCTAATGTGCTACCAAAAGCATGGTTCCAAGTATCTAAAGCTTCAGAAAAAATAGAATTTTGTATAGTGATGTTAACAGTTGCCAATTTATCTTCTATTTTACCTGTACTATCGTTGTACATGTGGCGATACATTGACATGTTTTCATCTAGGCCCCAACTTGCTGATACGTGATCTATCATGATGTTACCTACCGGATTACCTCCAATTGCATCATCTCTTCTGCCTACATAAGTTTCGCCTCTTCTAAAACGCATAAAACGAACAACAACGTCATGTGTGTTAATCCAAACCGATTCGCCTGCAACACAAACCCCATCGCCAGGTGCAGTTTGCCCAGCAATTGTAATGTAAGGTGCACGAATAACTAAAGGAGTTTTAATACGAATTATACCAGAAACATTAAATACTACAATTCTAGCTCCACCTTGTTCGCAAGCCTCACGTAATGAACCCGGACCACTATCATTTAAGTTTTTTACAACAATAACTTTACCACCTCTACCGCCGAAACTATAAGCACCACCACCTTCAGCACCAGGAAAAGCCAATAAATCTGATTGTGGTAAATCTGTTGGTCGGCCAGCCCATGGAACATATGGTTTGCCTTGCTTGGCTTCTTCTGCAATAATTACTTTAGCTTTCTCCCAAGCAACATCAGATAATTTTCTGGCTTCAGCCATCATGTCATCAGATGCTTTTTGAACATCGACTGGAATTTTTGGGTATTGAGCGTGAGCAAAATTTGTAGTTAGGGTTGCTACTGCTAACGTTAATAGACTTAGAAATTTAATTTTCATATTTATCTGTTCATTGATTATCCCAAAAAAATTCATCCAAACAATTAAGTTTAATGTTGATTTTGTATAACCGAGTAATTTATATTGGTTAGAATGTGTATTTATATCAAAAATAAAGGCTGTCGTTCACTTATTAATCTATCATATTCTCAAAAGATTATAAGATATTGCCATCAGTATTATTTTAGCGTAACAATATTACCTCATTGCAAATGCAAGATAACAATTAAAGCTTAAATTATTTATATATAAATGTAACATTTCCAAATAAAAAAGGGATGCTTTCGCATCCCTTTAACAAATATACTAAAACTTAAAAATTTGTTAGCAAATGATTACTTGATATTAGCGTTGCATTTTTACATTCACTAAAATATAAGGATTGCCATTTACATCTGCAGTTACCTTTGTAACCAAGAGCATACCATATTTACCTTCGGGAGTAAGAAAAAATACAGCGCTATTAACATTTAAACCTGCTGCAACTGTTGTTGCGGTAGTTGCATCTAAATTAATTGTTCTTGCTCTTGCCAATGTTTCAATCGTTGAACCAGATATTGCACTAGTTAAAAATATCGTACCCTGACCAGATACTGGAGCACTAAATTTTGTTAATCTTTTAGTCCAAGTGCTTACATCATAAACTGGGAATGTATTAGCTGGTTTGTTGGTATTGTAAAGGTTGATGGCATATAAAGTATTGTTTTGTGCATCTTTATAAAGTGTTCTATAAATACCAAAATCTATTTTAGCAGCATTTGCAGCACCGTTATTGTAGCTATAACTACTAGCATCACTTAAAGAGAAAAATGATGGTCTATTTTTAGCAACTGTATCAGGTAAGAAAATTTCTCTACCAGTAAAAATGGTGTAACTAGGATTAACCTCTACAGTTACTTTTTTATAGCCATCGCCAATATAAATACCTTTTTGATTTAACGCATAAACACGGTAAGATGATTTACCATCACGATTCATTGTCATTTTAATGATATTGGAAAAACTTCTGCGTTTAGTAGCATCTGTAATTGGAACAGTAATTCGAGTTGGTTGCTGCGTTCCGGCAGAGGTTTCTACTACATATGAAAACATGTCTTCATTTGCAGAATTAATGGTGAAGTCTATCCATACTTCGTCTTTATCGTTTACCAATTTGTAATCTGTTACACAACGAGGATCGCTGTTGTTATAAGTAACTGTTACATCATCAAACATGGTAAATATATTTTCAGCTTCCTTTTTGCAAGATGCGAATATGAATACGCTTAATGCTAGAAGGAATAACTTTTGAATATTTTTTGTTTTCATTTTTATATTTTTTGAGTCAGACAATCTGAGTTTATTATTTCAAAATATTAATCTAGTGGATCAAACGTACCACCTGGCCATCCTACAGTTGTAAGAATATTAGCACCAAAATTTACAAAATCATTATGGAAGGTATAGAAATAATGAAATTCTGGTATTGTGTAAGGACCGTAATTTGGAGTTGTTGTGATATTTCTAAAATACGTTTGGTAAGTTGCTTTGTTATTTACATTTAAAGTCTCCCTAAACATAACACCATTTGTTGATGCTTCTAAAATGGCTTTTTGACCTGATGAAACCAATGCAATTTCTAATTTAGACATGTTGCCATTTAATAAGTGCATGTTACGTGTTCTTCTCAAATCAGCATTACGTTTGTTTTCGAAAGCAAATTCTACCTGGCGCTCGTTTAAGATTAAGCTACGCATAGTTGGGATACCACCAGCTAATCCTAAGCCATAATCAGAGTCACCTGCAACAATGCCTGCTCTCATTCTTATTAATCTAACCATGTTTTTAGCCTCTGCAAGATTTCCGGTCTCATTTAAACAATCAGCATAATTTAACATTACTTCAGCCAATCTTAAATCTATCCAGTCCATACCACTTCCGCCACCCGTTCCGTTGCTATATACTACTGCACCCGCTGCTATTGCTGGAGTTGTGAAACGTTTTACATAAACCGCATTACCGTTAGATTCATTAATACTAGTGTTGTATGTCCATTGTTTTCTGGTTGTGTTACCACTTAAAGGGTAAACACTACCATTGGTAGCAAATGTTGCTTCAAATCTTGGGTCTCTATTTTGCCAAAACATAACTGCATCATAAGGAAAAGCTGTTGAAGCTCCTAATGGTTTACCATCTCTCATTGGATAGGCATCTAACATTTTGGTAGTTGGTGTCCAATATTGGTTGTAACTACCACCTTCAGAGGTTGGTCTGTTACGTTGCTCGCCTTGGTGACCTCTATTTGGGATTGTATTTGAATAAGTTCTTACTAAAATAGCTTCAGTATTTGCTGTTCCCTCAGTTCTGAAAATATCTAAATAATTTGGCATTAATCTTTTACCAGCTGCCACACATAAATCATAAGCTTCCTTGTTGGCAGTCAATGCTTCTGTCCATCTTGATGCTTGGTAAGGATGTTTAGGATCGTTTGTTGGATTAAATTGCGGACTAGCCCAATACAATAAAACTTTTGCTTTGATACATGCAGCAATTAACTTTGTAATTTTGCCTCTACCATCTCCATCACCAGGATTAAATCCCTCTAACATCGTCATAGCCGTATTTAAATCTTTTACAATTGCCTCAAAACATTCTTTTGCACTTTTTCTTCCATCAACATATACACTATTGGCTAATTGTTGTTCTAAAATTAGAGGCACACCACCATACACTTTAACCAATTCAAAATAGGTCATTGCTCTTAAAGTATAATACTGACCCAACAGTATGCGTTGTTTATCAGCAGCCATTGTACCTTTTGGGATATTGGTAATTGCATCATTACATCTGGCAATGTCCCAATATTTGTTGTCTCCAGGGTTTCCACGATACTGATTTCCTACAAACCTAACATCATTTACACCTAAAACACCCTCCATACCCAAGGCAACTCTAGCATTAGCATCTCCATTTGGATGAAAATTTTCATCACTAGCAATATGTACACCATATCTATCTGGAATAACCTGTAAAGGAAAGGCAGGAATTACCACATCATAAACTCTATTTAAGTGTAATTGTACTGAACCTTCATTGTCCCAAATTGCCTGATCTATACCTTCAGTATCAGGTAATAAGAAAAATTCGTCTTTGTTTACGCAAGCTGGTAAACAAGCCGCTAATGTTAAAATAACAGCAGCCCTTTTTATATTATTTTTAATTTGCTTAATCATTGCTCAAAAATTATAAGTTAACACTTAAACCCAAAGAAATTGTTCTCAAAATCGGATAGTCGTAAGCACTCGAAGTATAAGGATCTTTGTATGGAAGTGGATTAACAATAGTCCATAAATTGTTACCAGTTAACAGCAATCTTGCACCACCTAAACCTAATCTATTTGCAAAAGCTGTTGGTGCTTTATAACTTAAAGTCATGGTGTTGATACGGATCATGGTACCATCTACTGCCCAAAAATCAGAATTTCTAGTCAAAGCAGGATCATCAAAACGTGGGTATCTACCTTCGGTTGGATTTTCTGGTGTCCAGCGGTCTTGCCAAATATTTAAGATATTTCTTGAAGCTGAAGGAGCAATTCTAGATCTACTATCATAAAATGCTTTTCCACCAAAACGAGCATTAATGTTGGTATTTAATGACCAATTTTTGTAGGCCAAATTTAAGGTAATACCTGTTGCTAAGAATGCATTGGTATTATCAAAAAGTGGTTGCATGTCGCTATCAGAAATTACACCATCACCGTTGGTATCCTCAAAATATAACCATCCTGCTTGTGGCACTTGATCATATAATCTGTAATTTGGATATTTAGCCATCCAAGCATCTACTTCACCTTGCGTTCTGAACATTCCAAGGTTTTTTAAGCCAATGTTACTTGAATTATAAACGCGAGGATCTGTACCGAAGCCAATTAACCAATCGTTAGGTACATTGTTGAATAGGTTGCCTTGAGCATAAAGTGTTTGGGTTACAATAGAATTTCCGAAACCAAAGTTCATGTTAGCATTTAACCTTAAGTCTGATGTAAGATTAGCTTTATAACCTATGCTAAACTCAGAACCCCAATTATAAGTTTCTCTGTAATTGATAATTGGTGCTGCAGTACCAAAATACAATGGGAAGCTGTTGTTACCACCCAAATCAAACTGGTTGTAACTTCTATTTTGGAAAACCTCAACTGAAAAGTCCAATTTATTATCAAACATTGAAGTTTCTAAACCAATATTAATTGTTCTTTTCTTTTCCCAAGTGATATCAGGATTAGCCAATCGAGAGCGATTTAAACTATTTTGAGTTGAGTTTCCATATAAATAACCATTAGTTACATCTATCAAAAATCTATCCTGCCATAAACGCGAATCTACCCTATCATCACCTGTTAAACCCACATTAGCTTTCAATTTAAAGAAATTAATAAAGCTTAATGCTTTGGTATCTTTAAAAAACTTCTCCTGACTTACAATCCATCCTAAGCCAATTGTTGGCGATACGCCCCAACGGTTTCCTGTTGCAAATTGAGATGATGCATCAATACGAGCGATACCTTCTAGCAAATATTTTTTATCGAAATCATAACTGAAACGGGCAAAGCCAGAACGTTTTGAAACTTGAGATCTAGAAAAATCCTGACGAGCAAGCGTAGAAGCATCAAATGCCCAATATTGATCTATTCCTGGAATTAATTGATTAACGTAGCGTACAGAGGAATTTTGCGAATTACCTTCGCTTTGCTCACCACCTACCAATAAATTTGCTGTGTGTTTACCAAATGTTCTTGCATAATTTAAAGTTAAAAATCCTTGATAACTATTATTATCAGACAAACCAGGCGTAATATTAGCAGAAGTTGCACTAGTTGGCTCTACAAAAAATGAGGTTGGTGATGTATTTACTAACTGATCAGTGTATAATTGATTGTTGTTACCAAATCTTGCATAATTAAACAATCTATATGGAGGAGTATACTGAGTATTTTTACCAGATCCACTTGATTGAGAAATTTGTAGCCTAGCAGTAAATCCTTTTAAAAATGTAGGCTCATAACTAAAACTTGTATTAATCCTGTAAGATTTATTGCTACCCTTATTGTAATAGCCAGATTCTGCAACAGCTTTTGGATTTATAGCCGAACCACTAGTTACTGTGTTAACATAATTACCATTAATACTTATTGGAACCCATCTTGGTATAGAAATAATTCGCTCAAAAAATGTATTGTCTTGGTCGTTAGCACTGTGATATAATTCCTTGGTTCCATAATCAACATTAAAGTTTACATCAGCCTTTAACCCTTTTGCTAATGTTGCTACTAAACCACTTCTAAAACTATATTTATCGAATTTCATACCTGCATAGTTACCATTTTCACTTTGGTAACTTCCGCCAGCAAAAAATGTAATTTTTTCACTACCACCAGATAGACTGATGTTATGTCTTTGCGTAGTTGCAGGTTGCCACACTTCATCGTACCAACTTTTATAATTTAAACCTCTAATATACTCTAAATCGCTTGGCGAGAAAAAATCTGATTGATTGGCACCTTGTATACGATAAGTATCATTTAATAATTTTGCGTGGTCATAACCAGACAACATTTCAGGCGTACTTGCTGCATCAGAAATACCTAAATATCCATTATAAGATAAACTAGGTTTACCAATTTTACCACGTTTTGTAGTTACTAATACCACACCTTTAGCACCCGATGCACCATAAATTGCAGCAGAAGCATCCTTCAAAAATGTGTAGTTATCAACCATCGATGCATCTAAATTATCAAAAGCTTCCTTTGTAACTGTAATTCCATCAATAACATACAAAGGTTCGCTCGTAGCTCCATTAGCTGCTGCTTGATCAGAAACAGTCGAATTTCTGATGTTTAAAGTAATTGGAGAACCAGGGCGACCAGATGATTGACTTACGCCAATACCTGCAATTCTATTACGCAAAGCACCTGCAATATTTGGTGAAGGAATATCCATTAATTCTTCGCCAGTAATTACTGCAGTAGAACCTAATGATTCTGATTTCTTTTTGGTACCATAACCAACATTAACAATTTCAACAGCATCTAAGAGTTGGCTGTCAGCAGTCATTGTAACATCTATTTTGGTTTTTGTGCCTACCGGGATTTGTTGTCTAACATAACCCACATAAGAAAACACCAACACATCGGCATCAGAATTAATCTGGATGGTGTAAACCCCTTGTGCATTTGTACTTACGTTGCTTGGCATTCCTCGCAGCGCAACATTTACACCCGGTATTGGTCCTGATGCATCAGATACTGTTCCCGTTATCCTTCGCACCTGCGCAAACAAAACTGTGCTTGTGCTTAGCATTAACAGCAAGAACAATGAAATTTTTTGTAAAATTTTTGAGTTCATAATTTATTAATTTGGTTAGTGAGTATTCGTAATTTATTTATGGTTTTATGTTCTTGGAGCATTCGCTTTTTCATCAGCTGCTGCTTTTATTCTCTTTTGCCATTCAATTCCTTCTTTTTTTAAATCGTAACCTTGTGCAGATAGGTAATTGTTAATTCGGCCTTTATACTTGCCAAACATAGCATGTTTTTTATCTGATGATTCTGCATCCATCGCTTTTTCTCTAGCTTCTGTTAACCAAATCAAAATCTGACTTTTTTGTGCAGCGTTTAAGTTTAACAATTGCTCTTGATAAGCCCTGTAAGTTAAAGGAAGCACACCATAAGTCATCCCATCTTTAACTTTTTCTATTTGCGTTGTACTTAATTGAGTAGCTAAATTTTTAAGATATTTATGATGAAGTTTTGTTATTGCACTTTCTACTGCTCTTTGCTCTTGCGCAATAAGTGTATCTTGTAATGCTTTATTCTCTTTATTGGCTTCTTTAATTGTTTTGTATTTAGCATCACGAGCGGCATAAATATCATTTAAGTTGCTATACTGATCTCTAATAATTTCAGTAGTTTTTGCTGATTTTTTAGCATCATTTATATTTAAAGTAGCAGTAATTTTGGCGGCTCTTTCAGTAATAACTTTAACGTAAGTTTCTCTTTCGCTGGGAGATTGTTTTTGAGCAAACGTATTTGTAACGTTTATTAGAATAAATAGAAGTATAGCGGGAATTCTCATTTTTCGTTAAAGTTAAATTAATTTTTCTTTTTGATCAGATTTACATCTCCACAAAAATGTACGATAATACCTAACTCATCTAAAGCAGCCGCTTTAATTCTGCAAGCTTCGTGTGCACTTGCTTCGTAATTGGCATAAACTACTTGGATATGGTTGGCTTTGTGCCTAGCCATCATTTGATCACGACTAATACCTTTTAAAACGGCATGCATAATTGGCCATTCTGGTGTGGTTTCGTTCCACCGTCTTTGTGTTTCGGCGTTTGGTAAAGCAACCACCTCACCTACACCTAAATCGCAGTGTAATTTTCCTTCACAAACATATACCCTACTCCAAACAATAAAACCCGGTTTGCTAATACCTTTTAAAGAGCCACCTCCCAATCTAAAATACATGGCTGGTTGTCTTTCGCTAGTTGCACCTGCATAACCATCAATAAAATGTGCTGGTGGTGCAGCGCCCGATATTAAAAACACCCAAACAAATTCATTTACATGATCATCTTTATAATTTTCTCCCCAACGAATATCATGGAGTGTATTTTCTCCAGACATACCTAATTCATTCCAAAGTTTGTAGGTAACCAAAGCATCTAATCCTGCACATTCATCAACTTCGTTAAAATGAGGTAATGCTTTTTTAGCAAATAGCTCTCTTCCTTCTTTTGAATAAACTGGCGGTCTATCTTGATTATTTAATAAACCCTCTACTAAATCGCTCGCTACGGTTAAATCTTTTAAACCTTGTTGATATTGAATACCAATTGTATCGCAGCTAAATTCATCCGCTATGCGAACCGCTGCGATATACATTTTGCATTGTGCTAACGTTTGCGTTCTAGTTAACTCGGTTTCTTCATTGGTTCCCCAATTAAATTGCATACCCTGTTTTAGTAACCATTGCAAAACATCTTCTGCTTCTTGATCGTTAACTTGCAAGATTGCGGCATATAAGCCCGATTGACTTAAGCGCTCTTTAAAAAATCCGGTTTGGTGTAAAAGTTCGTCAGGAATAATGGCATTATACATACCCATACAACCTTCATCAAACACACCCATTATTACTTTACGCTCCTTCAAACTACGAGCAAAGCTTCTCCCTTTTTTATCATCAGCTAATGGAATTTTACTTAAAGCAAAACTTTTAACATGACTTTGGTCGTAGCTTATTTTTCCGGTAGTAAGCCACTCTTGTAAGCCATCAATAAAGAAATCATCGTCGAAGTTTTCGCTCCATAAGGTGCTGTAAGCAACTTGAGCTTTTGTTAAACATCCATTCAAATTTAACATCCCAACTAGGCCTGGCCATTGACCACTCCAATTTGCAACCGTTAAAATTGGGCCTTTATGCGTTAATAAACCAGCTAAAACATGATGTGAATATTGCCAAACACTTTCGGCAACTATAATTGGTTGGTTGGGGTCGATATTACGAAACACATCCATACCCATTCTTTGCGAGTCAATAAAGCCGTGTTTTTTTGTTGAATTGTAAGGATGGGCACGCTTAACAGTCTTGCCCAATTTCTCAATTGCAACTGTTAAATTTTGCTCCATTTGAGCTTGTGCCTCCCAGCAATTTTGATTAGCCGAAAGCCTTAAATCTCCGCTAGAAACTAATAGAATTTGTCCTTGTACACCCGGTTTCATAATTCATTACTGAACAAACAATTTATATAAAAAGAGTTTGTAAGTTTAATATTTGGTTATTGCCTATTGGGCTATATACAAAACTCAACAAACAAAAACGCAATTTAATATAAATTTTTATCAAGTTAATATAGGATATTATCATAAATTAACCTATCTTTAGGCATCGCCTGATAAAAGATTAGCAAAATAATAGAACCTAAATTTTTACCAAATTTTTATTTTTAGATGAAACCTCATTTTCATAAAGTTCCAATTACGTTGCAAAGTTCATTTAGTATTAGGCATGATATTAAACCAGATTTTGGAAATATATGGCACTATCATCCGGAGTTAGAATTGCATTACAACATTAAGGGTGAAGGGGTAAGATTTATTGGGGATAATATTAGCAATTTTGCTGCAGATGAAATGGTTTTATTAGGAGAAAATTTACCTCATACTTGGCGATGCAAAGAAGAGTATTTTCAGAATAATCCAGATTTGAATGTTGAAGCAATGGTGATCCATTTTTTACCTGATTGTTTGGGTAAACATTTGCTCAGTTTACCTGAGGCTTATTTAATTCCGAAGCTATTCGAAAAGGCTAAAAGTGGAATGATTATCTACGGCAAAGCCAAAGTAGAATTAGCAGTGCTGATGGAAAAAGCTGTGCATGCTACTAACCTAGAACGCATCATCATTTTATTAACCATTCTAAAAACTTTGGCAGAAACTGATGAATTTGAGCTAATTACAACAAAAAACACTTTTTATCAATCTAACGAATCAGAAACTTTAAGGATCAATAAAATTTGCACCTACACCCTAACCAACTACAAAAACGACATTACTTTAGAAGAAGTTGCTTCATTAAGTAATTTAAGCATCACTTCTTTTTGCAGGTATTTTAAGCTGATGACTAAAAAAACCTATTACGATTTTTTAATTGAAATTCGTGTTAGTCATGCTTGTAGGTTTTTAATTGAAAATAAGTTGCCGACCGAAATGATTTGCTTTAATTGTGGTTTTAACAATGTTTCTAACTTTTACAGACACTTTAAAAAAGTTACTGGCTTAACTCCTTTAGATTATAAAAGGAAGTATTTGAATGAGTAAAACCTTCTACCATCATTTCGAACGAGATTTTTCATTGAGGTGAAATCTATCTAAATTTGACTAAAAGACATCTCCTCGCTGCATTGCGTTCGATATGACGAAGTGATTCATCTCTACTCTTCTAAATAATCACCTTGATGTTAAAATCATTCAACAACGTAGTATAATCTGTGTACAAACTCTCTATTTCTTTAACTATTTGAGGTGTAAAACTACCAACATCTCTACGTGTAAAAGTCGAAATTTTTAAACCTCTTTTTTGCAGAAAATATTTAGAAACGATTGGATAAACATTGTGCATTACATCCATATTGGATATAATAAATTGTTGCACCACTTCAACTTCTGCAGCTAAATTCTCGTTGTTGTAATGATCACACAACCAAACAATTAATTCTGGAAAGTAGTTGCCTTGTATACACGATAGTCCGGCAGAACCTGCTTTTAATGATTCTACTGCATGAGCCATGTAAGCATCGTATAAACCAAATTTATGACCCTGAGTTAATGCTAGCTTTTCTTTAATCTGATTGAGATCTAAACTGGTATCTTTATGGTAAATGATGCGGTTTGTAGCTACAAATTGTTGCAATTGCTTGGGCTTAATCACCCTTTTGTATGGCACCGGACATTCATAAAAACCTAGTGGAATTTGAGCTGTGTGTGCTAATAAGTTGAAAACATTTTCATCAAAAATCTCATCGCTATCGTCTTCATTCGCCAATAAACTGGTAATTGCAATTACAGCCTCAACATTACAGTCGTAAACTTTTTTCACAAAATCTGCCTGCTTGGTAATTTCGCCACCAAATGTGCCCGTTGCAATAACAGGTACTTCTCCATCTACCACGTTTATCACATGTTTAATTGCCTGAATTCGTTCTGTATCAGTTAATTCAAACATTTCGCTCGACAAACAATTGGCAAACAAACCGGCAGCCCCAGCTTGCAAATATACTTCGGTTAATTGAGTTAAAGCAGCGTAATCTATACTTCCATTGCTCGAAAAAGGCGTGAGCATTACCGGGATGAACCCTTTAGTTGAGTTTTCCATTTCTATTTATGATTTAAGATGATTTGTGATTAATATACTAGCTATCGATTAGTTGATCGCCGTGATTTAAGTTTAGTTAAAAATAATCCTGTTAAGAAAATAGTTAAAGTACCTACTACAATGATCATATTTTTGTGTAGCGGGTTACGGAAATTCTCATATTCTGGTGGCAACAAATGAGAAAATGTTAGCCACATAATTATAACTATTCCAATAATAGTGGCCAATTTAGCCTCATGGTTTTTGGTTTGCTTACTTATAATTCCCAATAAAAACAAGCCTAACATTCCTGCAGCAAAAATACCTGAAAGCTCCCACCAAACATCTAAGATACTTTTTACACCAATCATGGCGATGCCTGCTACCATTCCCATTAATCCAAAAACAATGGTTGCAATATGTAAAACAGATAAATTTTGCTTTTCAGTAATGTCTTTTTTAAAATATCTTCGATAAATATCTACTGTAAAAACTGTTGCTGATGAATTCATTCCAGAACTAATGGTACTCATAGCGGCAGATAAAATTGCTGAAACAATTAAGCCTACTAAGCCAATTGGTATTTTTGTAACCATAAAATGAGGCATAATTTTATCGCCATAATCTGCTGGCTGCAAATTGTTTTGAACAGATAAAATCTCTGCAGCCGTTGCTGATATTGGTAATCTTTCTACTGCAACCTGATGTTTGATACTTTCAATTAACTCTGGATGAACCTGATAGTAAGCATACAGCGCAGAACCTATAACGAAAAAAAGTAATGATGCAGGAATGTATAACCAAACACAAAGCCAAATAGATTTTGATGCAGCCTTGCTTGATGATGCGGTATGGTAGCGCTGCACATAATTTTGATCCATCCCAAAATTGTTTAGGTTGATGAAAAAGCCATACAATAACACCACCCAAAATGAAGAATTTATAAAATCTGGAGAAAAACTACCCAAGCTAAACTTATGATCTGCTTTGCCAATAGCTATCACCTTTTCTACACCACCAGGCATATTGGTAATGATAAGATATAAGATTAACAATGCGCCAAAAGTTTTAACTACGGCTTGTACAACTTCCGTCCATATTACGGCTTCTATGCCTCCTAAAACTGTATAAATGATGATACAAACCCCCATCACAATCATGATAATTTGCATAGAATAACCCGTTAAAGCCTGCAGACTTAAAGCGATACCGAAAAATATTGAACCCATCCGAGCCAATTGCGTTAACAAAAAGCAAACTACAGCATAGGCTCTAGCCCAAGGCCCAAACCTATTCTCAAGGTGTGTATATGCAGAAATTTCTCCAGTAGACCTGTAAAATGGAACAAAATATTTGGCGGCGATCCATGCAGCTAAAGGCATTGAGATGCTGAAAACAAATGCATTCCAATTGCTACCAAAAGCTTTACCTGGTACCCCTAAAAATGTATTGCTGCTTAAAAATGTGGCGTAAATAGAAAGGCCAATTGCCCAGCCCGGTATTAAACCAGATGCTTTGGTAAACTGCTCAGAATTTTTATTCTTTCTAGAAAAATAAATACCCACTAAAATCATCCCTATTAGGTAAATGACGATTATCGCTAAATCGAGTATGGGTAGACCCTTCATTTTGTAATTGATTTATAGTTGGTTAAAGCAAATATCAACGCATCTAGAGGAATATTTCTATCAAATTTTAGCTAGGTATTGTATGATATTATCTTTTTGAAAAGCATGTTTTTCAAAAAATCTGTTTTCTACACGGATGATGAACTAAACAGGCAAACTATCATGAAGACAAAAATCAATATAAACAACTGATAAATTCAGCATGACGATTGAACCCCTACTGCACATCCAAAGCATCTACAAACAAACCTTTAGTTTCAGTTGCTATAATTTTTATCAGATAACTACCTGCATTAACCATACTGCCTGTGTTTGTATTTAAGTAATTCCATTTCCCTTCTTTTGTAGGGGTAAGTTCTAGCATTTCTTTTTTCATTAATGTGCCATCTGCTGATAAAAACTCGAGCTTAGCTTTTAAATTCTCGTTAAAAGGATTGTGGTATTTTAAGGTTAATG
This sequence comes from Pedobacter sp. GW456-11-11-14-TSB4, assembly GCF_059424425.1. Classification (NCBI taxonomy): domain Bacteria; kingdom Pseudomonadati; phylum Bacteroidota; class Sphingobacteriia; order Sphingobacteriales; family Sphingobacteriaceae; genus Pedobacter; species Pedobacter sp. GW456-11-11-14-TSB4. Next base: position 808,647 of record NZ_JBWKZK010000002.1, on the reverse strand, counting down.
AATACACATCAGCTACACCAGTTGCAATCTTAAACTCTAAAACACTATTCTCATTACTTTTAAATACCACTCTCGCTCTTCCCATTAAATCTTCTTTGGCTAAACCATTACCTTTTAATTTTGCATCAATCGCTTTGTAGCTGGTTACCGTTTTTAAATCGTATGCAGGCTCTAGGTTGGTTACGGGTAAAACAGCTACAATAGATGCAAAATCTCCTAACACCACTTGTTGTCCTTTTTCGAACCTCTTTCGATATAAGATATATTCATGGCCCGTATTACTAGTGACACTGGTATTTGTATGCTCATATCCTTTTAGCACATTCGTTTTATCAGAACCAAATAAGCCAGCAAAAACATCTGCGGTTTCACCTACTTTAAAAATTAGTGTGCTTTTTGCTGCTCCTAATCGTGGAAACCAATCTGCTCCATATAAATTTGGTGGTAATGATGTAAATGGAATATAAGTATCAATAAACTGTGAATCTCCAATGTCCATCCAGTTTAAAGCTTTTTGATTAGACTCTGTTATAATTGATTTACTTTGTGGTGCAGGGATAATGTTGCTCTTTAAACTTGCAATAGCTATTGCTGATATAACTGCTTGACCTGCTTTTATTTCTGGAAAAGATATAATCAATCTTCCGCCAGTTACTTTAGTTTTAACTGTTTTTTTAAGCAGAGAGTCATGACCAGTTAATTTCCATATATCTATATCATCAAGCACTTTTTTATCGTTAAAAGCCACATCAAACAATCGCATTCCAGTAGCATCCATTCCGCCCCCAGTGCCCAACCAAGGTTCAATAAAGTATAATTCAACTAAATACTCACCATCTGGTAAGGGAAAATAATACTTTAATTGATCTCGGCCATATCTAAAGGTTTGAAAAAGTGACCAATCTTTAGTTCCCTTAATAGGATCAAAAGTTCGGCGTTGACTTGCGAAAAACGAGGGCACCCCCGGAAAATCAACCGTCCAAGAAGTGGAGCCAAAATTTTCCTTTCCAGAAAGTTGTCGATCTGCTGACCATTTAAAACCTTCTTTATCAACGTAGTCTGGTCCGCCACAATTTAATCGGTATATGTAGTTATAATCCTTTTGAGGAGTATTTATGCTAACCTTACTGTATAAATCGTTGAAATGAGGAGCTTGCATTAAGAAGTTATTTAAAACAATTACATCCTTTGCCACAGCTTTTCCATTTACATAGCCAACCGCGTAAAGCACATTGTATTGAATATTTGGCTTATTCCATTGAAAATGTGTACCAATTCCATTTCTCTTTCTTTTGCCTAATGATTGTCCATTCACATCATTAAAAAGTTCAACCTCATCGCAATTAGAATACACTATGATACTATCTTTCACACCCGTATTGAAAACCAACTTATTTTCAGCCCAAGTATTTGGCCATCTGTTTGGCCAAGTATGTGAAACGATATAAACCATTGGCTCAGTTTCTTTTGGAGCATAATTAGCTCTAAACATATAAAAAACATCGGTTGGTTCTTCCCAAGGAGTAAACATGCCTTTATAATTTACTGGCCCAATCCTGTCTAAATCTCTTAAACCCTCGCCACCTTGTACCCTACCCGGATTATCATGAGAACTGTACAGCCAAAAATAATGACCAGCAGTTTTATCTTTAACCTTTTCTGCCAAGCGAACCTTGGTTTCCATCAGCTCGGTCATGTAGTTTTCAGTGTGCGTTGCGTTTTTAATTTGCGGATCTGCAGTATGTAAATCTAAAGTTCTCCATGCGCCATACTCGCCTACCAAAACCTGTTTTTTTAAGTCCTCGCCATAAGTTTGAGGGTTGCCGCCGTAAGTTCCAGTCCAGTTTTGTGGCACATCCCAATCGGTACCTTTACCGCCATTACAAGTAGTTACCTTACGTTGTAATGAAGCTGTTGGGTCTAAACTTCTAATCAATTCCGTACATTCTTTCGCAAAATCCTCTGGCAAAGTACTTTCGTTTTCTAAACCCCAAAGCACTACAGAAGGGCTGTTTCTACGTTCCTTAACCCAATCGATTAATAAAGATTTAAAGTTTTTTCTAAACTCAGGCGTATCATACCAAATGTGAGCTGCCATTTGTGTCCAGCTTAAAATTCCCAACTCATCCCAATAGGTTTGATATAGTAAATTATGTGGTTGGTGCGCATCGCGGAAGGAGTTGAAACCAGCCGATTTAATTTGCATAACCCTTGATCTGATTTGCTCGTTGCTAAAAGCATGACTGTTGCCGATTAAATGCTCATACTCTGCAATACCATTTATAAAAACAGGTTTTCCGTTTAATAAAAACACTTTTTGGTTGGCTTTTTCGCCTATTGGCCAACTTATCCACCTAATTCCGTAAGATGTTTTTATTTCATCAATTACCTTCCCGTTTTCTATAATTGAAGTTTTTAAAGTATACAGATATGGATTTTCTATCGACCATAATTTTGGGTTTTTAATCTCATCGGTTATCTGCTTAATTACAATTTCTTTTCCTGCCGGGATAGTTATTTTTCTAGGCAATGCCGTTTCAATATCACCTTTAGCATCAAATAATTGATTGTAAATAGTGATTGTTTTAGGTTTTGAGGAGTAGTTTTTAATAGTTGTAGCCAAATTAAGCACAGCTGATTTTTCGGAGATTTGATTATCATTCCAAATATGAACACCAAAAGGTTCGATCCGAACATCATTTGTTACTATTAAATGAACAGGCCGAAAAATTCCCATTGGTTGTGAACCTTCAGAAAAACCACGCTCAGTTGAGCAGCCGCCATCAACCCAAGGTAAATCTTGAATATTTGCTGGGTGATCTGCTCTAACCGCCAAGAGATTATCTTGGTTATTTAGTTTGATAGTTGAAGTGACATCAATTGTAAAAGTTGTTCTTCCGCCAGCATGATAGCCAACTTTTTTACCATTTAACCAAATGGTAGCATAAGAACCTACGCCCTCGAAATATAAAAAAAATCGGTTTCCAGTTTTTATTTCGTTGCTTTTAAAAGTTTTTCGGTACCAAGCGTAACCATGTTTATTGCCATGTAATTTACGCTGATAACCTTCATACTGATCCCAATTATGTGGAACATTTACATTTTTCCAACCACTAGTTTTATAATTAATTTGCTCAAAACCGGTGTTCGCATTGCTATTTTTTTCATCAGCTGTGCTTAACCAATTTGAGTTTAGCAAAACATCTTTACGAACGTTTTGTGCGAAAACCTTTGGAGCTATAGCCAATAATAAAACCGCAAGAAATACTTTTATAATTTTCATAAATAACAACACAACTTCATTAACATTTGCTTCATTGCCAAAAACAACTTCAAAACAAATTATTTAAGGAATTTCAAATCTGCATTAAGTTTGTAAGTTTCGCCACCTTTGGTTTCAAAATTTGTATTAAGATTTTGATAACGAATTTCACATTTACCACCGACTTTCGATGTAATTTCTAAACCTAAAAGTTTACCATTATTCCATTTCATGTTAATTTCAAAACCTCCTCTTGCTCTAATTCCTTTTATTTCTCCGTTAGGCAAAGCCGATGGTAGCGCTGGCAATAATTCGATAAAACCTTGATGGCTCTGCACTAACATTTCTGCTATTCCGGCTGCACCACCAAAATTACCATCAATTTGAAATGGAGGATGCGCATCAAATAAATTCACGTAAGAGCCTGCGCTTCCATTTGTTGCTGGTTTTAATAACATTTCTACCAATTTCATCGCATGATTACCATCTTTGAACCTTGCCCAAAAATTAATTTTCCAAGCTAAACTCCATCCAGTGGCATCATCTCCACGATATAATAATGATTGTTTTGCGGCTTCCATTATTTTCGAATCATTGCTCCAGGAAATATCATTACCTGGATAAACACCCCATAAATGCGAAACATGGCGATGTTTATTAGTCGTATCATCCTTATCTTCTAACCACTCTTGCAACTGCTTGTATTTACCAATTTGGTTAGGTGCTATTTGTTTAACTTTCTCTTGAAGCGATTTTCTAAAACCTTCATCTACGTTTAAAATTTGTGAGGCTTTAATACAATTATTAAACAAAGTTCTGATGATCTGATGATCCATTGTTGGTCCGGCAACTAAGCCACCATTTTCTGGCGAGTTAGATGGCGTACTAATTAACCAACCCGTTTTAGCATCTTTTACTAAAAAATCTTCAAAAAATTCAGCCGCTTTTTTCATTATTGGATAAGCTTCTTCCTTTAAAAACCTTTCATCCTTGCTAAATAAATAATGCTCCCAAAAATGTAGGGTTAGCCAAGCACCACCAGTTACCCAAACACCATGATTAGCTGCATTAATTGGTGCAGTTGCGTTCCATAAATCTGTATTGTGATGTAAAACCCATCCTTTTGAATTGTAATATTGCTTAGCAGTTTCTTCTCCCTTAACCGCTAAAGCTTTTGCTTTACTAAAAAATGGTTCATTTAAAACAGATAAATTTAATATTTCTGCTGGCCAATAATTCATTTCTGCATTAATGTTGGTGGTATACTTGCTACCCCAAGGCGGCGTTAACAAATCATTCCAAATACCTTGTAAGTTTGCAGGTTGTGTGCTTGGTCTTGAGCTCGAGATAAGTAAATACCTGCCATATTGCATGTATAAAGCCATAAAAGCAGCATCATTAGCATTAGCAAATTTCTCTAAACGCTCATCTGTTGGTAAACTTGAATTTGCATAAGTGCCAAAATTCACATCAAAAGTATTGTAGTATTTTTGATATTCGTTGATATGGGCTTGTTTGATCTGCTGATAGGTTTTACCCTTTAAATTAGCCAATGCCTTCGTGTTCGCACTTGCAGGATTTCCAGAAATATCATCGGCGTTTACAAAATTTGTTCCCGCAGTTAAAAATAAGGTTACTTCATCAGCTTTGCTGATACTTATTTTTTGATTTACAATTTTTAATGTTCCGTTTTTAACTATTGCGGTTAGTCTGCTTTCGCCATTTAATGCACCATCTTTAACTTGTACAGATAACGATAGCGTATTTTTATCGATAATTTTAACAGTAGATTGTTGATGGACACTTGTTAAACTGGCATCGAAAGTAATTGATTTTGGTTTACTGGCTGATAAATTAATAACCACAGCTTGATTTGGAGCGCTTGCAAAATACTCTCGTTTAAAATTAACTCCACCTTGTGTATAACTGGTTGTTGATATTGCTGAAGATAAATCTAAAGATCTTTTGTAATTGCTAATTGCAGCTTTACTGTTGTTGAAATATAAATTTAAATCGCCAAATGGCTGATAACTTGCTTGGTATTGAGCAACTTCTGGTGGTTGGCTATTTTGGATTTGATACTTCCATTTTTTAACCAAAGATACTCCACTATCAATACTTGAACCTATTGGATAAATGCCAATGTGCCTTTTTGTATCCTTAAAACCAGCTATTCCGCCTTTATCAAAATAATTTAAAACTTGTACGGCAATGGTATTTGTGCCGGTTTTTATCAGCTTTGCTGGAATGGTATATTTTCTCGGTTCTGTATTATCGGTATTGCCAACCAATGTTCCGTTGATGTACGTAAAATCCTGATCTCGAATTCTATTTAAATCTAAAACTAAATCTTTGCCACGCCAATTCGCCGGCACTTCGAAAGTAGTTCTAAACCACACTGCACCATCTACATTTGCCAAGCCAACGAGCTCCCAACCTTCATAAGATGGAACCTGAATTGTTTTCCAAAGTTTATCATTGTAATCAGTTGCGGCAGGGTTTCCAGCTATTCCTTTGCCAGCTTTCATATCAGCAACCCATTTTTTCCTATCACCAGCTTCACTTTTTAAGCCCATAAATTCAGCTTCTGCTAAATTTTCGGCTTCTTTTTGCTTGCCTTCGGCTAATAACTTTCTTATTTCTCTTAAATATTTTGATGCCCCTTTTCTGTTATAATTTCTAGGCTCTCCGGTCCATAAGGTTTCCTCGTTAAACTGAATTTGATCTTGTGAAATACCGCCGTAAATCATTGCTCCAATTCTACCATTGCCTATCGGTAGAGCATCTGTCCATATTTTTGCAGGTTTGTTGTACCAAAGTTGATGATCGTTTTGGGAAAATCCATAATTATAGCTAGAAAACATTAGGGATAGCAAAATGATGTATTTGGTCGAATATTTCATTAGTATATTGATTTTCTTAAAAAAACTTTGCTTTACCGTAGCGTCCTGCTGAATTTATTTCAGCATCTTCCCTGCAAGAAAGACCCTACAATAAATTCAGGGTGGCGACTGACCCTAAGGATTACTTATCTCCCGAAATTACTTTAACTTCTTCCTTAACATTTGCTTCTTTTTTAATCGGAGTTTTTGCATTTCTGAAGTTATTATTTCCTAAACTGATATTCTTTGTTTCTGCCCCGCTTAAAAACAAATAGGTTGTTGTACCAGTAAATGGATTAGCATTGTAAATAAAGGCATCGTTCACATTTTTTAAATATAAAATTGGAGAATTAGCTAATGGTGTATAACTTTTTACATTATCAATAGTAAGGTTATTTATTTTGTTAGCTTTAATAGATGCACCAATTTCTGTATTGATTTGCACATTGTGGAATTCAATTCTATTAGCATTTGAGATATCAAACCCGGATTTTGCATCTAAATTGATATCGCTAAACGTTACATTTTCTATAGGCATTTCTTCTAAACCATTTAAAAAAGCGGCCTGATTTACTTGTCCAGTAATATTGCTAAAATGAATATTCCTAAACCTTGGTGTTCTTTCAGAAACTGGCTCAGCGGTTGTTTTTGCATATTGTAAATCTAAAACTATTGCTTGATCTCGGATATTTTTCATCACAATATTACTCACTCTTATTTCTTCTACAATGCCGCCTCTACCCCTAGCTGATTTAATTCTAATGCCGCGATCGGTACCATCAAAAACACAATTAGAAATGGTAATTTTTCTTACATCGCCACTCATTTCGCTGCCAATAACTACGCCGCCATGTCCTGATAACATTGTACAATTTGTAATCGTATAATTTTCTGCTGGTGTCGCCATTTTTCTACCAGGTGCATCTTTGCCAGATTTAATGGTTATGCAATCATCTCCAACGCTAATATGGCAATCTGAAATATGAACATTTTTACATGACTCTGGATTGATACCATCGGTATTTGGTGCATTCTTACCCGGATTAAAAATAGTTACGCCATAAATTTTTACATTTTCGCAAAACTCTGGATTTACTGTCCAGAAAGGAGAGTTTTGAATGGTAATACCTTCTATAATAATGTTTTTGCTATGCATAAATTGAATAAAAGGCGGTCGTAAAAAGCCACGCTTCATCTGTTTTGGATCATCTGGCAAAAGTATGTCTTTGTTCAATTCGTCGAATGTGCGTTGCCATTTAGAACGCTCTTGCCCCTCTTTATAACCCTCCACAAAATCCCACCATTTTTTGCCATGACCATCAATTAATCCTCTACCTTTAATGGCAATATTTTCTGCTTTATAAGCATAAAAAAGAGGCGAAAAACTAGTCACATCCACACCTTCATATCTACTTTTCACCATTGGTAAATAATCATCGAAATTATTACTAAAGTGCAATTCTGCACTGGCATCAATTAAAATGGTTATATTACTTTTTAAATGAATTGGGCCTGTTAAATATTTACCTGCTGGGAAATAAACCGTGCCTCCACCTTTTTTTGCAGCCGCATCAATCGCGTTTTTAATAGCGGTTGTTGCCAATTTGCTACTATCGTTTTTTGCTCCATATTTAAGCACATTATAGTAATCTTGCGCATTAGCGGATAAGCACAAGCAAGTTAATAAAACAATAATTAGTGATTTTAAGGTATATTTCATTTTGTTTTTTTTACCATTAAGGCATTAAGAATAGTGAAGGATTTTTTTAAAATTGTATTAAACCATTCTTAACTTCCCTTAATTCCTTAATGTTTAATGTTACTTCATCTCTACTTTAACAGGTTTTAAACTATTCATTTTCCCGCATTGGTTCGTGTCCTCACGAACCAAATATTATTTAAGCTCGTGAAGACACGAACCGAGGCTTGAGGATCTCTATCAATTTTATAATGAGATTCTTCGCTGCGCTCTGAATGACAAGTAATGTTTATTTACTATTTCATTGCTACTTTAACAGGTTTTAAACTATTCATTTTATGAAGCAATTTACCATCTACATAAATCTGAAAGCCTTTACCTTTATTATATCTTTTACCATTTTTATCCCATAATAAGGTGATTGTTTTATCGTGATAAGAAATATTGTCTAACATAAACCAATCCCATTTACCTTTAGGAATGAGTGGATAAATTTCCAAAATATCATCAGCACGTGGTTTAAAGCCAATTAAATCGTTAATTACTAAATCTGCAAAAGTAGAGTGATTGTAAAAACTACTTCTTGGATTATCGCCTTTTAGCCATTCTCCAGTTATCTCATCTTGGTATTCGCCAATATAGGGTTTGCCGTTCTTAGTATGCGATTTCGCATATTTTTGCAACTCATTATAAAAAACAGTAGGTGTCATTTTACCATGATTTTTATAATTAACCAATAAATTCGATAATCCTTTTAGGGTTTGCGAAGTCGCAAATGGCCATAAAGCACCATCCCATTCGCAACTATGTCCTGTACCACGCGTTCTAAAAGTTGGTTCCCTCCTTTCAGCAGTCGTTAAACCCCACGGCGCATTAAAACCGCCAGTATCTAATAATTGATCCCAAGCTTTGGCATAAATGGCTTTATCATCAGGTAAATTAAAATCCCAAGGAATAAAACCTATTGCTTCTCGAGCATTTGCCAACGAATTTGTTTTGGCTAATTTGGTTTTAAAAAACGAATGTTTGCTATCCCATAAACTATCCTGCACCAAGTTCTTGAGTTCATTTTGCTTAATTTGATACTTGTTTTTTAAAGTTTCGTTACCTAACAAAGTTGATATATTTACCAAAGCTTTAGCATTGGCGTACATGTAGCTACTTATGGTTGGTCTTCTATTTTCATCTTTTCTAGAACCACTTACCGATTCTTCCATCCCATCTTTTACATCATGCTGCCAAAATAAACCGCTTTTCAATTGTCTTTCTTTTTCCCATTTATCATAATCTGCATCTAAATCTGGCAAAATTGATTTTAGAAAATCAGCATCAGGTTTCACCAAGTAATTTTGATAGACCGCATCATCTACCCAACTGCTAAATTGATGAAAACGAGGTTTAGTCTGCGCTATATCTGCTTTATACAGCCAAAAATTGATGTATTCTTTTAAGTAGCTGTTATTTTTTAACCACCTACCCTCGTAAATATGGTGACCTAAAGCACAGCTGATGGAATTGTGTTTGCCAGCATGTTTTACAGGTTCTATAAATTCTGTAAAAATAAAGCCATCTGGTGTTTTCACTAAATGCTTACGAAAAGACCACCAACGGTAATAATATTTTTGTTCAATTACTTCATCCGGACAATCCAACAGAGGAATGTTAGCAGCAAGCCAATCAAAAGCTTGTGCGTTTGGTACGAAATTTTTAACTGCTTCATCATCAATGCTGTTAAAATAATTAACGTACTTATTTAGTTTAGCTGTGCCAAGCATCTGTTGTTCTTGAGCAAATGCAGTTGTCCCAATTAATAGAATCAACAAGGTTGATAAAAAATATCTTTGTTTTCTCATTATTCAAATAACCAATCTATATCTCTACCTCTGCCATCAAGTCCGGCATTAAAAATTCTTAATTCTTGTTTATCATCTATAAAACCAAGTACCAAACATGCACCTTTATTAATTGTTAATGTATGTGTTCCGGCAGCAAACGAATAAGCATGAACATTAACTGGCGGAAATCCATTTACAATTACTCCATTAGAAATTTTTATTTCAGACTGACCATAATTATTTGCACTTGCATCTATTTCTAATTGAGGTGCAGGAGCATATTTTGGATTTTTCTCATTAAAATAACCTACCAATAACTTAACAGGATTTTTTGTAGTAAAATTAATTTCAGTTCCTTTAATTAGCTGATTTTTCATAGAGAGCTTTACCGCTTTTAAGCCAATTAACTTTTCTGTAACCTCTTTAATTTGTAACGTAGTATCGCTAAAAATGGTTGCAGATTTATCAACTTGATAAGTTAAATTTGGAGAAAGTAATTGCACATCAGCATTTTGAAAAGGAACAATGGCCACAGCAGCACCATGTTTTAAAGCTTTTAATGAATCGATACTTTTTTTGAAATGATTTAGCTCTTGCGTAAATACAGGCAACATTTCTTTCCAATGGATAAAAGTTTTATCAACACCACGCATCGGAATTTTACGCTGTTTAGTCTGCATGCTGTTGGCATATAAATATTCATTTTCGGTAAGCTTCACCAATTCAGCATAAAAATTCACGCTTTTTTCTAATGACGGGATTGCCTTTTCTAAATCTTCAACATTGTTAGAATATTTATATCTTAATATCCATAACGCACTTTTTACCTTTTCTGCGTAAAAATTAGCCATGGCATCATAACAATACATGTCGTTTTTTAAACGTCTAAATTCTTCTTTGTCTTTGGTAACTTTGGTTGATGCCTGATTAATTGAAGCTAGTGCTTTTTTACTGTGCTCAACCACTTCTTTTGCAATTTGAACAGGAGTTTCTCCAATATGACCTTGTTTATTCCATTCTTTCTCGGCATATTCAATAATCATCTCACCTTCAGGCGCTTCTGATTCATACATTAAAGTAAATAAATTATAGCGATATGGATTAATCAACTGTGTCATCAGCATCCCTAAAGTTAAGGTCTGTCTATTTCCATCAGTAATACCATAACGTCTCAATAGTTTTGGAGAAACTTCGCCACTTTGTTCGTAGGCATTTAAAATATCTTTACCAGCATTTAAATCTGTACCGAATTTATCCGCTAGTTGTGCGCCCCAATAATTAACTTCTTTTGCTCTATCACGATATGGATTCCAGGCGTATCTAGCCCACTCTTTGTACCAAATCCAATCTCTATCAACTTGCAATTGTCTTTCTACAATTTTATCGGCTGTGTAAGGCCAATCCCAATAACCAGATTGAGGATACAAATGCAAGCCTTTAGCACCATAAATTTTATCCATTGCTGTAACAGACTTTTGGATAAAGTCTGCTGAGCCATATCTAAAAGGCTCTAAATTGGCCAAAATATGAACATTTGAAATATTCATGGTGCCAATTTTACTCAATGTTCTGTTCAATTCTGCCCAAGCACCACGAGGTTCGTAAGTGGTCAAAGCTTCACCATTAAATTTATTTTCAGTGTATAAATTTTTATAAATCGGTAAGGCAGCTTTCATTACCGCGGGTGCGTCTGTATCGTGTGCACGTAAAACGATGGGTGGTTCTTCCTTAATTCCGGCAGCTTTTAAACCATCTTTAACACCCGGAATAATGGTTTTCGTAAACCAATCAATATCATCTTGTCCAACACCTTCCATCGCTTCGCCTAAAGCAACCATAATACCCACGTTTGGATATTTCTCTACAAATGCAGCAATCGATTTTCGTGTATAATCAGCAATTAAAGGTATAATCGGTCGGTTTCTATCCTGCGTTTTTAAATTGTGTTTTTCTGCAAATGGTTTTGGTATTAAGATGTTATAAAACATTTGGATCACCCAAATCCCTCTTTTATCAGCCTCTGCTGTTAAAAAACGAAACATTTCTTCGTTCTTTTTAAAAGTAGCTTCATCAACTTCTAAAGCATAAGGATAATCTTTAAGTTTAACCAGAGAAGAAAACGGATGACCATTCCATAAATACAAAGAGTTGAAACGATTTTCAACCATCATATCTAAATATTTTATCCAAAGGTTTTTATTGTAAAACCATGGAAAACTTTCTGGTGTGTAGGGATATTCATAAACATCTCTTCCTGGTAAGTAATCTGGCTTTTGTAAACCGATGCAAGTACCTCTCAACACCATATGCGGCTTGTCAACAATATTTAATTGAGTAGGAATTTTATGTTTATTGGCAGCAACTTTCTCTTCTAAATCAATGCAACTGTATAATGCGCCAGAATAATCTGCACCTATTAAATACAATGTTCCGTCTTTATCATTTAAAATGGCGTATCCTTCTTTACCAGCAGTTGCTGCTTTATTTTTTAAACCTACCGGAAATAAATTTGATAAAATTTTATCTGTGGCGGTTCCTATTACTACTGATGATTTACCCTTTACAAATTTGCCCTTATAATCAACAACCGTTAGTTTAACATCATAACCAGCATTGTTCAAGCTCATCATTAATCTCTTTGCGCCAAACAAAACTCTTTGTCCGCTTTGCGATGAAACATAAATGGTTTTTTGCTCCTTTTGAAGTGATTTTGCAAACGAAATAGTTGGAGCGCTAAGTAATAGGCAAATAAAAATCAGAAAATTTCTCATTCAATTAGGTTCAATCGTTTAAGTCTTTTTTAACAGAATTAAACTATATTTGGTTATAAAATTATTTAAATATAAAAATAATATTCAAATATAAGTATTACAACAGTTCAATTTTGTAACATTTCTACAAATTACTATACTATTTTAGCAAAAGGAATTTTGTAACAATAAAGTGAACACAGATGCCAACATTGCATAATTTTTTGGTAATTTGATATAATTAAAACTGTGTATTTACTATTTTATTTGTAGTGTGAAAGAAATTTGAATTTAGATAACACGACATTTTAATACACTAAATTTAAATTACAGAAATATAATAACCAATATAAATATGTTTTCATTAAAGGGTAAAAAAGCAATTGTAACTGGTGGAGGAAGCGGAATTGGACAAGCTATTGCAATAATTTTGGCAAAACAAGGTGCTGAAGTTCATATCATAGAATTAGGTTTGGATCAAGCATCAGCTACGCTAGAAATCATAAAAACAAATGGTGATACAGCTTTTAGCTACGCTTGCGATGTTTCAAATCATGCTGATGTATTGGCTACATTCACTCAAATTGGAAAAATTGATATTTTAATCAATAATGCGGGTATAGCACATGTTGGTAAAGTAGACACCACCTCAGAAACTGATTTTGACCGAGTAATGAATGTAAATGTAAAAGGCGTATATAATTGTTTGCATGCTGCTATCCCGCAGTTGCGGATAAATGGAGGTGGTGTAATTATAAACATGGCATCTATTGCTGCATTAATTGGTTTGTCAGATCGTTTTGCCTACAGCGCCGCAAAAGGTGCAGTAAAAGCAATGACAATGAGCATTGCAAAAGATTATATCAATGAAAATATAAGATGTAATTCTATATCGCCAGCCAGAGTACATACGCCATTTGTTGACGGGTTTTTACAAAAAAACTATCCCGATAACATCGATGTAATGTTTGAGAAATTATCTAAATCTCAGCCCATTGGCAGAATGGGTAAACCAGAAGAAATTGGTGCTTTAGCCTTGTTTTTATGTAGCGATGAGGCCTCATTTATTACGGGTTGCGATTACCCGATTGACGGCGGTTTTACAACTTTAAATAATTAAATTATACAAAATTTTATAAAATGAAATTAATACGATTTGGCGAAGCTGGTGCAGAAAAACCAGGAGTAATTATAGACGAGAATTATTACGATGTTTCTAGTTTAGTAAGCGATTATGATGAAAAATTCTTTGCCGGAGATGAAATAAGCAAATTAGCAGAAGCCATTAAAACTGCAGATTTACCAAAGGTAGATAAAAGTGTAAGGCTAGGTGCTGCTTTAGCAAGGCCTTCAAAAATCATCTGTGTGGGTTTAAATTACAAAGACCATGCTGCAGAAACCAATGCGGCGATACCAACCGAACCAATCTTGTTTTTTAAAGCTACAACAGCAATTGTTGGTCCAAATGATGATTTAGAAATACCTAAAAATAGTGTAAAAACAGATTGGGAAGTTGAACTAGCCATCGTAATTGGTAAAAAAGCCAAATACGTGTCAGAAGTTGATGCTTACGATCATATTGCTGGCTATGTTTTACATAATGATTACAGCGAACGCGAGTTTCAGTTAGAGCGTAATGGTCAATGGGTAAAAGGCAAAAGTGCTGATACTTTTGCTCCTATCGGTCCATTTATCGCTACGCCAGATGAAGTTCAAGACGTTCACAATCTTCGCCTGTGGCTAACCGTAAATGGTAAAACTTTACAAGATGGAAATACCAGCAACCTTATTTTCAATGTTCCATTTATGGTTTCTTACATTAGTCAGTTTATGACATTGTTACCTGGCGATGTAATTACTACCGGCACACCAGCCGGCGTTGGTTTAGGACAAAAACCTACGCCTTGGTATTTAAAACCTGGCGATGTTGTAGAATTAGGAATTGACGGTTTGGGTAGCAGTAAACAAAATGTAAAGGCTTATTCGTAGGTGTTAGTTTCGCTTCGACACATTTAGCAGAAACGAAAGAAAGTTCTCAAAGCTTACCTCATGCAAATAAAAAAGTAGTTTTGGAAGCTGTGCAAAATCTAAAATCGTAAATCTAAAATCGTAAATTAACTTATGGATAGATATTGTTTCACCCTCGATCTTAAAGAAGACAAAAAATTAATTGATACCTATAAACAGTACCATCGTTCTGTTTGGCCAGAGGTTAAAGATAGTTTAATAGATGTTGGGGTAATCAATTTAGAAATCTATCTGCTGGCTAACCGTCTATTTATGATTATGGAAGTAGATGATGATTTTACTTTTGAAGCTAAAAACAAAGCAGATTTAGCTAATGCTAAAGTTCAAGAATGGGAAAAATTGATGTGGAATTTCCAACAAAAACTGCCTTGGGCAAAAACTGGAGAAAAATGGGTAATGATGGACCAAATATTCGAGTTATAAGATGATTGACAGTCACGTTCACTTTTGGAACTTCGATCCGGTTAGAGACAGCTGGATTACAGCAGATATGGCCAAAATTAGAAATGATTTTATGCCAAATGATATTTTAAGTACTTATCAAAAAATCGGTATTGAGGGTTGCATAGCCGTACAGGCCAATCAAAGCGAAACAGAAACACAGTTTTTACTAGATCTTGCTGCCAAAAATCAAATGATTAAAGGCATTGTTGGCTGGACAGATTTAAAAGCCGAAAACTTAACTGAGCGATTAGATTATTGGAAAAAATGGGATCTCATAAAAGGTTGGCGACACGTTTTACAAGCAGAGCAAGATGACTTTATTTTAGATAATCGCTTTGCCAAAGGTGTAAATATTTTAAATCAATTCGGCTATACCTATGATTTGTTATGCTACCACACCCAACTAAAATCAATCATAAAATTGGTAGATAAATTACCTGAGCAACCTCTGGTTTTAGATCATTGTGGTAAACCCGATGTAAAAACTCAAGAGCTAAAAGTTTACGAGGAGAACATTAAAACACTTGCACAAAACCCACAGGTAAGCTGTAAAATTTCTGGGTTATTAACCGAGGCAGATTGGTTAAATTTTACAGAACAGCAAATTTTCAGTTGTTTAGATATTGTATTTAAACATTTCGGAACCGATAGAATAATGTATGGCAGCGATTGGCCTGTAGTTTTGGTAAGCAGGCCATATACAGATTGGTTTAATTTGGTTCAAAAATATGTTACTCAATTTAGTGAGACAGAAAAATTGAAGGTTTTTGGAGGTAACGCGAAAAGGTTTTATAGCCTCACCGTTTTGTCATCCCTAACGCATTGAAGGATCTCTATAAATTAATTCATTACAGTAGATTCCTCGTTCCTTGGAACGACAAATTTTCTAAATAATACCCGATAGTACAGGATGGAAAATTTAACATAAAACAATAATTTTCCATTTCCAAAAGCACAACCAAATACAATGAGCAAAAAAATCACCTTTCCATACAATTCTCAATACCCATCCGTGGCCGATTTAAGGCGCAAAGCAAAATCGCGTATCCCAAAATTTGCTTTTGATTATTTAGAAGGTGGCTGTAACGAAGGTTTAAATTTGGCCAGAAATGAAAACGATTTTGATGACATCCTATTAAAACCAAATTACCTTCGTGTTGGTGGCGATATCGATATGTCGGTTAATTTATTTGGTCGTAAATATAGTGCGCCATTTGGCATATCGCCTATTGGTTTGCAAGGCTTAATGTGGCCAAATGCACCAGAAATTTTAGCCAAAGCCGCTGCAAAGCAAGATATTCCGTATATTTTAAGTACAGTATCAACAAGTAGCATCGAGCGTATTGCCGAAGTTTCTGATGGCAAGGCATGGTTTCAATTGTACCATCCTACAGAAAATAGATTAAGAGACGACATTTTAAATCGCTTAAAAGCTGTAGAATGCCCTGTTTTGGTAGTTTTGGTTGATGTACCTGCATTTGGCTTAAGGTACAAAGAGATTAAAAGTGGTTTATCCATTCCGCCAAAAATGTCTATCAATAATATTTTGCAAGCATTTGCCCGTCCGCTTTGGGGCATTAAAACTTTACAACACGGTATCCCCTCTTTTGCAACCCTAAAACCTTACATGGAAAAAGGAATGGACATGAGCCAGCTCGGTCAATTCATGAACAAAACTTTTACTGGCAAAGTAGATATTGAAAAGGTTTCAGCCATTCGCGAAATGTGGAAAGGTCCATTGGTTTTAAAAGGCATCGCAACCGACGAAGATATGCAAGCAGCCATTCAAATTGGTGTAGATGGTGTAATTGTATCCAACCATGGTGGCCGACAAATCGATGCTGGCGAATCATCCATCAAATCATTAATTAAATTGGCCAACAATCCGGCTTATCAAGGTAAACTAAAAATCATGTTAGATGGTGGTATTAGATCTGGCGTAGATTTGGCTCGAGCACACGCAGTAGGTTCAGCATTTAACTTTATGGGCAGGCCATTTATGTACGGCGTTGGCGCATTGGGCAACCAAGGCGGCGAACATACCATCAATATGTTTAAAACTCATTTATACCATATTATGCAGCAATTAACTATCGAAAATATAGATCAGTTTAAAGACAGGTTGATTGAGAAATAAACGTTTTATCAACCAAAACGCAGTGAAGGATCTCACATCATGAAAATCTACATATATTAATCGTATAAATGACTATCTAATTAGCATATATTTTGTCATCCAGAACGCAGTGAAGGATCTCTCCTCATGAAAATCTAAATATAAATCGTATAAACGACTATCTATTTAGCATATATTTTGTCATCCAGAACGCAGTGGAGGATCTCTCATTATGAAAATCTAAATATATTAATCGTATAAACGGCCATATATTTTGTCATCCAGAACGCAGTGAAGGATCTCACACCATGAAAATCTATATATAAATCGTATCAACGACTATCTATTTAGCATATATTTTATCAACCAGAACGCAGTGAAGGACCTCACATCATGAAATTGCTTTTAAATATGTAACGCAGATTGCGTAAAGAGATTAAAATCTATAGATTAATCGTATAAACGGCTATCTAATTAGCATGTCTTATCAGTTTCAATGGTTTCATATTGTACAAACCATCCATTCTAGCCCCGATATAGCGAAAATCCTTTTATTAAAAATCCCAAAAGCTTAAAGGCTTTTGGGATTTTTAAAAGATTGAAGCGTTAGCGGGACTAATTTTGCCAAGCACCACTGCAAGTGCGCTTCTAAAAAATATTTATTTACTAAATTTATAAGTTGTGCTTGTCTTATAGGTTTGTCCCGGTTTTAATACTGTAGAATCGAAGTTAGCATGATTTGGTGCATCAGGAAAATGCTGCGTTTCTAAACATAAGGCCGAACGGTAAGCATAAGCTTTGCCACCTTTACCATCTTTAGTTTCGCCAGTTAAAAAATTACCACTGTAAAACTGCAAACCAGGTTCTGTGGTGTAAACTTCCATTTTAATGCCTGTTATTGTACTTTTTAAGCTAGCTATTGGGGTTTTACCATCGTTAGTTTTTAAGGCAAAGTTATGATCGTAGCCTTTACCAAACTTCAATTGCTCATTTTTCTGCTCTATGTCTTTTCCAATAGTTTTGGCAACATTAAAATCGAATGCTGTTCCTTTAACTGGCATCAACTCCCCTGTCGGAATTAAAGTGCTGTCTACTGGTGTAATTGCATCTGCAGCAATCATTAATTCGTGGTCTAAAATGGTTGCGTTTCCTTCGCCATTTAGGTTAAAATAAGCGTGATTGGTTAAATTTACGATCGTAGTTTTATCAGTTGTGGCAGTATAATCAATTTGCAAACCATTGTCATCTGTTAAGGTGTAAACAACCTTTACATCTAATTTACCAGGGTAACCAGCCTCTCCATCTGCAGAAACATAAGTTAATTCCAATTTCTGCCCATCTTGTTTGGCATCCCAAACTTTATTATAAAAACCATCGGTACCACCATGCAAAGTATTTACGCCATCGTTTAATTGCAGTTGATAATCCTTACCTTCTAATGTAAACTTACCTTTACCAATTCTGTTACCGTAACGACCAATTAATGCTCCAAAAAAAGGCTCCCCTTTTTTTAAATAAGTACCTACACTGTCATAACCCAAAACAACATCTGTTAATTTTCCGTTTTGATCTGGTACCATAAAAGACACAACTCTGCCACCTAAGTTTGTGATTGAAATTGAAAGTCCGTTTTTATTGGTTAGAGTATATAAACCAACGGTTTTACCAGCAATAGTGGTGTTGTATTTTGCCGTATCGGTTTGTGTAGTATTATTTTTTTGAGGCTTTGAATTGCATGATGAAAATGCAATAGCTAGACAAAAAGCTGCAATGGGAAGGGTATTTAAAAATAATCTTTTCATAAAATTTACATTGGTTTGTGCTAAAATAAGAAAATAAATTAACGTTACTGTAACGATTATATTAATCATATTTTAAGATTAGTGAAAAGTTAAGAAAAAATGCTCTAATTTTGGTTAGTTAAATAAATTTAAATCGCTCAGTTTTAATGGCAAAATACTTAAATCAAAAACCTGTACTTGTTGCGGTAGATTGTATCATTTTTGGTTACGATGGAGAAAATCTTAAACTTTTACTAATTAAAAGGGCCATAGAACCAGAAAAAAACAAATGGAGTTTAATGGGCGGTTTTATTGGCGAAAATGAAAATCTAGATGGTGCTGCCAAACGCATTTTGTTAGAATTAACAGGTTTGCAAGATGTATATTTAGAGCAATTACATGCATATGGTACGCCAGATAGAGACCCAATTGAGCGAACTATTTCTGTAGCTTATTTTGCTTTAATTGATATTAACAAATACAATAAACAGCTAAACGACCAGTACCATGCCGAGTGGTTTAAGCTTAAAGATGTACCGAAACTGATATTTGACCACGATAGAATGGTTGCTGCCGCGATGAACAAAATTAGATACCAAGCAGCTTTACATCCGATTTTATTTGAGTTGTTGCCTAAAAAATTTACCATTCCACAACTGCAATCATTATACGAGCAGGTTTATGATTCGCCAATTGACAATAGAAATTTTATAAGAAAGATTACTGCAAGTGGTTTGTTGATTAAACAGGAAGAGAAGGATAAATCTAGCTCGAGAAGAGGAGCATTTTATTTTAAATTAGATAAACAAAAGCATAAGGCCCAGTTTCAATCTTTTTTAAATTTAACCAGTAAAGCGAAATAAAAAAGAGCCTTACAATTTGCAAGGCTCTTTAAGTTTTCATTATTGTTTTGGTTGAGATGTTTCAGGTGCTTTGCCTATCAATTCCATAAACTGATCTAGTTTAGGTGTAATGATAATCTGAGTTCGTCTATTCTGTGCTTTTCCAGCTGGTGTATCATTGGCTACCATAGGGTTATATTCTCCCCTACCACCTGCGGTTAAACGTTTCGGATCGATATTGTATGTTTTCTGTAAGGTTTGAACAACTGATGATGCTCTTAACGCACTTAAATCCCAATTGTTCCTGATGTTAGGCTGTGAAATTGGCACATTATCAGTATTACCTTCTACTAATACATCGTAATTGTTGTAATCTGTAATGATTTTAGCTATTTTACTTAAGGTAGTTGAGGCTTTATCAGAAATTTCGTAGCTACCCGATTTATATAACATATTGTCTGATAAAGAAATGTAAACAACACCCTTTAATACCTTTACATCAACATCAGACATTTCTTCTCTACTTAAAGATCTTGTTAAATTATTAGTTAACACCATATTAAGCGAGTCGCTTTTGTTTTTAGCATTTACCAATTGTTGGATGTATTTATTAGAAGAATTAATCTCATCTACTAACTTAGAGATGTTTACATTACCTTGATTACTAGAATTTAAACATTTATCTAATGCCGCTTGTAAAGCAGTTAAGTTTGCTTTATGGGCAGCTATTTGTTCTTCTAAACTTTTAACTCTAATTTTCTGACCAGAAACATCTGTTTCACTATCTTGAAGACGTTTGTTTAATTCTTGGTTGCTTTGTTGCAGTTTAGAATTATTTGATTGCAGCTCTTGATATTTTTTATTACTCACACAACCTTGTGATAATATTGCCAAAGCAAATGCTGCGGATGCTAATATTGGATATTTCATAATTTTAGTGTTTTGTTTTTAAACAACTATACTATGCTAATGGTTTTTATCCAATATTAAAATACTATAATTCAAGTATTTAAATCACGTTAAGGGAGGAACCTATTAAAGTCACAACCTCAATTTTTGGTTCATTTGTTAAACCACTTTTATCTCTTTCTTCTTGAAATTTTAAAAAAGATGGTACTTTCAATATTGTTTGCTGATCTTCATCACGCTCGTACATCCCGATATGTAAAAAGGTTAATCCATCATCCAATAAAAAAACATTGTACATAAAATTACAATCGCTCAGTTTTTTAAAATCAGTTAAAAAAGAGTTGATGTTTTGCTTGTTTTGATCAACAAAAGTAGAATTTACAGTGTAGGTAACTTTAACAGATATCATTTTACTAAAATTTAAGTCTAAAAATACAGATTATATTTTTTTATAAAAATGATCAAAAAAAAAGACCTTGCCATAGCAAAGTCTTTCTTTGTAATGTTTTAGCTCAAAAGCTTATTTACCCGAGTTTTTTTTCTCAGTTACTTCAGTACGAATATCTTGAGCTAAACCTTTAAGGTCTTGCATTGCTTTACGTACTCTTGTTCCAGCTGCAGCGTTACCACCGTTATAAAATTTTTCAACATCTGCTTCAATTGAAGCAATTACTTCTTTAACTTTTGAGAATTTTTCCATTTTTTTAGTTTTTATTTTGATTTCAAATATATCATTTAAACATAATAAACAAGCATTTTTTGATATTTATGCATATTTGTAAAGTAAATGTAATTACAAATAAATAAGCAAACTAACTGGCGTACAATTGGTTATGTATTTTTTATTTCTTAATTTTTTTTAATGATTTTTTTAAAAAACCTACATAATCATCGTTAAAAGGCACAAAATGTCGGTTTTTGCAGTTGCATTAAACGATAATTCTTGATGTAAGGTTAAAAATTGACCATCTTTTAAGTTAATTTTATTTCCTAAACTTTCGAAAGATAACTCTCCATTGATAACCTGTAAACTCATTATTGCTATGTGATCTTCTTTACCAGGGTGAAAGTTTTCATTCGCTTTTAGTGCAATTAATGTGATGGTTACTTTATCAGATTTAAAAACGGTAATCGCGTTCTTACCATTTCTTTCATATGCTTCCTCAGATTTAATTTGATTACTAAATTTGCTAATATCTATCGGAATTAGCGGTGCATCTAGTGGCCTTGCTCCATCGGGGCGTTGTTTTGTCGATAAATTATGTTTCTCTTCCATATCAATTATTTATTACAAAAACAGCTTAAACATAAAGATGTTTAACAATTAACACAATGTTAAGAAAATTTAAGAATTTGGATTGTTAAAAACAGTTCTTTTGTAATAATGGGATTATACATCACATCGTTAAATACAGGCAGCAACGGAAATTGTTTTTATTTGGGCAATTCCGAAGAAGCTATCTTGGTTGATGTTGGCTTAAGCTGTAAGGAAACCGAAATTAGAATGCAACGGCTTTCGCTCAGCATGACTAAGGTTAAGGCTATTTTTATTACGCATGAGCACGTTGACCATATTCGCGGTTTACCTGTTCTAGCTAAAAAGTATCAGATCCCTGTTTATATTACCAACAACACTTTTGTTGGTACAAAACAGCAAATACCAGTTCACTTATTGCAAACTTTTGCAGCTTACCAACCTATTAAAATTGGAAATTTAAGTATTACAGCTTTTCCAAAAAAGCACGACGCAGCAGAACCGCACAGTTTTACAGTTTGCTGTAATGAAGTAACTGTTGGGGTTTTTACTGATATTGGCGATCATTGCGATCACGTAATCAATAACTTTAAATTATGCAAAGCCGCATTTTTAGAGGCCAATTATGATGATGATATGCTGAACAATGGTAGTTATCCGTACTTTTTAAAAAATCGAATTAGAAACGGAAGAGGCCACTTATCAAATCGTAAAGCTTTAGATTTATTCATTGCCCATAGACCAAGCTACATGTCGCATTTATTTCTTTCTCATTTAAGTAAGGATAACAATTGCCCCGATTTAGTGAGCAAATTGTTTAACGAACATGCAAATGGAATTGAGATTGTAGTAGCATCGCGATTGCAGGAAACGCCTGTTTATTATATTTCTGCTTAGTAATAACTGACCGCATAGTAACATAGGTCACATAGAAAATATTTTATATTTCTCAGGTATTCTAACTATATTCAATTAATCATTTCTTTTATTAATTCTCATTAGGATAATAAAGTTATGACTAAAAGTAATTTAGATAGGTGCTGCAATTGAAGTACATAAGAATCTAGGACCAGGCTTGCTTGAAAATGTTTATCAAAACTGCCTTCAACATGAATTTGCTTTGCGAGGAATCAATTTTATTTCTCAACCAATAGTTCCGATTTATTATAAAGGAATTGAATTAGAATCTCTCTTGAGATGCCATTTCTTGGTTTCAAATAATATTGTGATACAATTGAAATCTGTAGAATTTATTAAGCCAATATTTCAAGCACAACTTTTAACATATATGAAACTTTTGGAAGCACCAAAAGGAATTTTAATAAATTAAAATTGCAAAAATATTTTCAAAGAAGGTCAGCAAACGTTTGTAAACGAATACTTTAATTTACTTCCAGAATAATACTCGCAAAATCTATGTGCTCTAGATTACTATGTGTTATTTATACTAAACCTCTTCCAACTTTGTACCGCTTTCCCAAACTTCTAATTTATGCTTAACACCACATTTTAAGGCAAAATTGGCTTTTTGGTGCCCTACCGGAAAATCGAAACAAACAGGATAATCTAAACCAGCAACTTTTTCTAACACAATTTGCTGTAAGGTTTTGCCAAATTTATCGTTACCCTCTTCTTGTTTTAGTTTAAAGCCGCCAATAATTAATCCTTTTAGTTTAGCCAGTTTACCACTTCGTTTTAAATTGTAAAACATCCTATCAATGCTGTATAAATATTCGCCAGTATCTTCTACAAACAAAATTTTGCCATCCGTATCAATTTCAGATTTGCTACCAGCTAAATTTTCAATGCATCGTAAATTACCACCAATTAATTCTCCGGTAGCTACTCCCATCCTATTGTCAAAAACATAAGGCGCTGTATATTTCATTTGATCTCCACTTAAAGCTTGGTGAATAGAATTAATGGTTTCTATCTGTATCGGCTCTGCCAAAGACCAATCTGAAGGAAAACTATTACACATTTTAGAATGAATGCTTGCAATTCGGTAATTGGTATTGATGTGACTATGCAAAATAGTAATATCACTAAATCCGATAAGCCATTTAGGCGATGATTTAAAAGCACTAAAATCTAACTGATCTAAAATCCTCACTGCGCCATAACCACCACGAGCACACATTATCGCTTTAATATTTTGGTCATCTAACATTTGTTGTAAGTCTGTTAAACGTTCCTCATCGGTACCACCGAAGGTAAAATCTTTTTTATCAACTGTGTTTCCAATAACAACTTTAAATCCCCAACTTTTAATTTGCGTTACCGCTGCTTCAATTTCTTTAGCCGTAATATATCCAGCCGGACAAGTAATACCTACCGTATCACCACCTACCAAATAAGGTGGAATTTTCCTTTTGCTTTGTTCGATAATTGCTTCGTTTCCTTTTTCATTTTTAAACGATTGCAAAAGTAAAGCTGCAGGTAAAAGAGAAGATAAAAAATATTTGCGGTTCATGATGTTAAATATAAAAAATATCACTCTCTCGATTGCAAATTCGAAGATTTTAAAACAAAAAAGTTGTAAATAAACAAAATTTAATAAAAACCCTATCGGCTTAAACCTGTTAAAATAATACGTAAAAACAAAGCCTATGAAAAAATGTCTTACTTTTAATGATCACAAAACACTTCAATTACAGCTTAAATGCATGAGGCTGGAAATGAAAGAAAGAGAAAACGGAATGGTGAAAGATACTAAACAATATGTTAAAAGTATTCCAAAAAGTATCTTTCAACCTAGCAGAAAAAATCCAAAAAATCTTAACCCAATTGCTAATCCCGTTGGTAGAGTTTTGGCCAAAGGAGTTAACTCAACACTGTTAAAAAAACAGGGATTTATCACAAAACTAATCGCAGGATTTTTTTTAAAACGAGTTGGTAAAAAAATAGAGAACAAGCTGTTAAAAAATTAAACAGCACCTTCAGTTAACTGTGCAGAAATTCCGATGCCAGCCAATAGTAACTCTTGCGTAATGGTTTTTGTGTAATCACAAATTTCTGCCTTAAAATCTTTCACCGAAGCACCAGTTCTAATTTCTTCTAAGCGCTTTTCCCATTGCCCAGTTAATTCAGCTTGGGCAATTTTTTTGTCTTTAACCACCTCGTAAACCGCTAAGCCTTTTTGTGTTGGCACTAAACTACGTTTTTCTCGCTTAATGTATTCTCTCGTTAACAAGGTTTCAATTATAGCCGCACGTGTTGCTGGCGTTCCCAAACCACTGTCTTTCATAGCATAACGTAACTCTTCATCTTCAATTTCTTTACCCGATGTTTCTAATGCCTTTAATAATGATGCTTCGTTGTATAAAGCTTTTGGCTTGGTCTGTTTTTCTAGCAAAGCTTTATTTACGATAGGCAGCAACTCTCCTACTTTAACTTTTGGCAAAGCCGGATTTTCTTCATCTTTTTTATCGTCTTCCACCTCATTAAATACCGAACGCCAACCTGCAGAGCGGATTACGGTTCCATTGGCGATAAATACCGAACCACTTTCTATGGTAATTTTAGTGATTTCCTTTATACACTCCTGATGAAAAGCCTCTAACATTCGTCCCGCAACCATATCATAAACTGCCTGATGATCTTTACTTAAGTTGTAAGGCTTTACCCCTGTAATTAAAACAGCATGGTGATCTGTAACCTTTTTCGCATTCACACTTCTTTTATTTAATGTTGCAGTCTGCAAAAAGTTAGCCTGATTACCAAATAATTGATGATCTGTTAAAGTGCTAATCAATTGTGGAACAGTAGCAAAAACATCATCACCAATATACCTACTTCCTGTACGTGGGTACGAAACTAGTTTACTCTCGTATAAATTCTGCAATAAATTCAAGGTTTGATCTGCCGTAAAACCATTTTTCTTATTGGCTTCTTGCTGCAAACTACTTAAATCATGTAAAAGCGGCGGTGGTTCTTTTCTTGGCTTAGCTTCAACGGCAGTAATATTTCCGCCAGTTGCAAAACCCGAAGCTACATCTTCTACTTTATCAAAAACGGCTTGTGCTTCTGGTTGGGTATTAAAGTTGGCTACGGATATTGCTTTGAACAATTGTCCATCCTTATCTAACTGAATAGCTATTTGATAAAATGTTTGAGGCACAAAATTTTTGTTTTCTAAAAATCGAGCACAAATCATTGCAAGCGTTGGGGTTTGTACTCTTCCTAACGACAAAACCGATCTGTTGCCAGCCGATAAACTTAAAGCCTGTGTGGCATTCATCCCCACTAGCCAATCGCTTTGCGAACGGGCATGAGCAGAGTTAAATAAGGTATCGTAATCTGTACCTGGCTTTAGGTTTCTAAAACCATCTTTAATTGCTTCATCAGTTTGAGATGAAATCCATAAACGTTTAAATGGCTTTTTGCACTTTAAGTAATAATAAATGTACCTAAAAATCAATTCGCCTTCGCGTCCAGCATCCGTAGCTACAATAATTTCGGTAGCTTCATCAAACAGCTTTTTTATAATGTCTAATTGCTTCCTTACTCCTGGATCTTCAACAAATCCATCTTTGGTTTTTACCTTACGAATAGAAAGTTTAAATTTTGCAGGCAACATAGGCAAATGCTCTTTACGCCAGCCAATGTAACCATACTCTTGTGGCGGCGCCAATTGCAACAAATGCCCAAATGCCCAAGTAAAAGAATACCCTTTGCCTTCTATGTAACCGTCTTTTCTGGTTGTTGCACCAAACACTTTCGCTAACTCTCTACCAACAGATGGTTTTTCGGCAATAATTACTTTCATTATAGATATTCAGTTCTTTTGGAGGGTTAAATATCTTAAAAATTATGCAGCGGGCAATGTTAAAGTTATCTACATTCACATTGGATTGTCCTTTCGAGCGAGCGTAGCGACGAGAAATCTGTTCGTTGACCTTGTGGTTAATCAAATACCATGAGTACTATTTTAAAATTTTGAAAAGCAGATGCTGTAATTCTTCGGTTATTATAGTCCCGTTTTTCGTTGCAATTTTTTTACCCTTAAAACCCCTGAAGGGGATTTGGTAAAAAATATTTCCACTTCAATCGGGTTTAAAATGCAAGTGCTGTGCAATTATTAAGGTCTAGGGGCATAACAACCATCCATAAAACTACAAGCTTAAGTTAAATAAACGGGATATAAGTGTAAATCATTTTGTCATCCTGAGCCTGTCGAAGGACAAATGATTGAAACGTTTAGCCCGACTAACATCAAAAAAAGCTTCTGTCTCTGCTTTTCAAAAATTAATCAGACAAATGAATAAGTCAAGTTTCGGTCGGTGAGACACCGACCGATAGGCACATTTGTCATTCTGAACGCAGTGAAGAACCTCTTTTTCCGAATTATATTTTAAATTCCGAAAAGCAATTCCAGTAGTTCTTTTTATCTTTTCAGTCCCGTTTTTCGTTGCAATTTTTTTACCCTTAAAACCCCTGAAGGGGATTTGGTAAAAAAGATTTCCACTTCAACCGGGTTTAAAATGCAAGTACTGTACAATTATTAAGGTCTAGGGGCATAAAAACGATCCATAGAACTACAAGCTTAAGTTAAATAAACGGGATATAAGTGTAAATCATTTTGTCATCCTGAGCCTGTCGAAGGACAAATGATTGAAACGTTTAGCCCGACTAACATCAAAAAAAGCTTCTGTCTCTGCTTTTCAAAAATTAATCAGACAAGTGAATTAGGTAAGTTTCGGTCGGTGAGACACCGACCGATAGGCACATTTGTCATTCTGAACGCAGTGAAGAATCTCTTTTTCCGAATTATATTTTAAATTCCGAAAAGCAATTCCAGTAGTTCTTTTTATCTTTTCAGTCCCGTTTTTCG
>NZ_JBWKZK010000002.1:505057-780912 GCF_059424425.1 Pedobacter sp. GW456-11-11-14-TSB4 | reverse complement strand
TCTCTTTTTCCGAATTATATTTTAAATTCCGAAAAGCAATTCCAGTAGTTCTTTTTATCTTTTCAGTCCCGTTTTTCGTTGCAATTTTTTACCCTTAAAACCCCTGAAGGGGATTTGGTAAAAAAGATTTCCACTTCAACCGGGTTTAAAATGCAAGTGCTGTGCAATTATTAAGGTCTAGGGGTATAACAACCATCCATAGAACTACAAGCTTAAGTTAAATAAACGGGATATATGTGTAAATCATTTTGTCATCCTGAGCCTGTCGAAGGACAAATGATTGAAACGTTTAGCCCGACTGACATCAAAAAAAGCTTCTGTCTCTGCTTTTCAAAAATTAATCAGACAAGTGAATTAGGTAAGTTTCGGTCGGTGAGACACCGACCGATAGGCAATTTTTTCATTAGTCTTAAATAATCTAACAAAAAAGCCATCAAATTTGATGGCTTTTTAAAATTTATAGCAAGAATTAAATTTTTAAGACTTCCTAGGCTTTGCGCTCATATAAAATGTAAGTTTTCCACCAGAGGTGATATCATTATGCTTAATAAAAGGTTTTGTAATTTCCTTCCCATTCAATAAAACCTTTTGCACGTAAACATTTTTATCACTTTGATTAATTGCTTCAACATTAAATGTTTTACCATTCTCTAAAGTTAGACTTGCATTTTTAACACCTGGAGAGCCTAAAGCATATTCATCGCCGCCTGGTGAAACCGGATAAAAACCTAAAGAAGAGAACATATACCATGCACTCATTTGTCCACAATCATCATTGCCCCCTAAACCATCTGGTGTAGGTTTATATTGCATTTTTAATATTTTACGAATTTGAGCTTGAGCCTTATAAGCTTGGTCTGTCCAGTTGTAAAAATAAGCTACATGATGTGCAGGCTCATTTCCATGAACATAACCACCAATAATTCCTTCGCGAGTAATATCTTCTGTATCTGCAAAAAATTCGTCAGGCAAATGCATAGTGAATAAGGTATCTAAACGAGCTGCAAATTTCTTTTTACCACCCATTTGCATCATCAACGCCGTTGGATCATGAGGAACAAAGAAACTATAATTCCAGCTATTTCCTTCAATAAACCCTTGTCCATGCGTATTTAAAACATCAAAATCTTTTTTAAAAGTTCCATCCGCTAACCTTGGTCTCATGAAGCCGATTGATGGATCAAAATTATTTTTCCAGTTGCCAGAACGTTTAATAAATTCTTGGTAAACATCTTCTCGATTTAGTTTTTTAGCCAATTGAGCAATACACCAATCATCATAAGCGTACTCTAACGTATTTGAAACAGAAACGCCACTTTTTTCTGCCGGAATGTAGCCCATGTCCATATAATAACCAATTCCTTCGTAATTACGTTTCTTAGCTGTCGCGATGCAAGCATCTAAAGCTGCGTTTGGATCGCCATTATAAACACCTTTTATAATCGCATCTGCAATTACAGAAACACTATGGTAACCACTCATACACCAGTTATCATTTGCATAATGTGACCAAATTGGTAACATTTTTAATGAATTTTGCTCGTAGTGCGCCATCATCGATTTTACCATATCGTTGCTACGAGCTGGCTGCATAATGTTAAAAAATGGATGCAAAGCTCGGTAAGTATCCCACAAAGAAAACGTGGTATAGTTTGTAAAACCATTTGCAGTATGCACATCCTGATCTAAACCCTTATATTGCCCATTAACATCCATGTAAGTGGTTGGGTTAATAAAGGCATGGTACATTGCTGTGTAGAAATTTATTTTATCATCTTCAGCAGCATCAATCTTTATCTTGTTTAATTCTTTGCTCCATGCCGATTGTGCTTGTGATTTAACTTTATCAAAATCCCAACCAGTAACTTCTGCACGCATATTTTGTAAAGCATTAGCCTGACTAACAGGAGATAGCGCAAACTTAATTTTCACTTTTTCTCCCTCGTTGGTATCAAAATCAAAATACATCCTTACTTTTCTGCCAGCAATTTCGGGGTGATTTCTAGTTTGATCAAACTTACCCCAGAAGCCTCTGTAAGCTTGCTTAGCATCATAATTTTTCTGTCCGTAAGATTTAAAAGGCTTAGAAAAACTCATCGCAAAATAAACTGTACGTGTACGAGCCCAACCGTAAGTTTGACGATAACCTGTTACTAAAGTATCATTAACCACTCGAACGTAAGTCCAAACAGTTTTTTCATCATAATTATAAATACCCGCCATTAAATCTAAAATGATATGGCTTTGATCAGATTTTGGAAAAGTATACTGATGAAAACCTACCCTATTGGTTGCTGTAAGTTCAGCTGTAATGTTATCATCATCCAATTTCACTTTGTAATATCCAGCCTCTGCTGTTTCATTTGCATGAGAAAATGCAGAGCGATAACCAGACTTTGTATTGTTTGCAGTACCCGGATTTAACTGCAATTTACCTTGAGTAGGCATAATTAAAAAATCACCTAAATCTGAGTGACCAGTACCACTAAAGTGCGTATGACTAAAGCCAGTTATTGTTTTATCTTCATATTTATATCCTGCGCAATACTTATACACGCTACCATTATACTTGCCATTTACTTCATAAGGAATGGTATCAGTTTCTGGACTTAATTGCACCGCACCAAATGGAACTGTAGGACCTGGGTAAGTGTGCCCCATTTTTTCTGTACCGATAAGAGGCTTTACATATTTTACTAAATTTTGCTGAGCATTGGCAAAAAATGAAGTTAAAATTAATGTATAAAATAAAATTTGTTTCATGTTTTAGTTTTGGGTTCAAAATCAAAAATCTAAGATATAAAAATTACCTTAAAACACTAACTAAAACCTTTTAGTAAATCAATTTTTACGATGTTGTATTTTACCAAGAGCGATAATATTGTATATTTACAAAGCGTAACCCATTTTAAATGCAGAACATTACCCTTCGTGATATCGCTAAAGTTTTAAACTTGTCTGTGTCTACAGTTTCAAGAGCTTTAACAGATAGTTATCAGATTGGAGACAAAACCAAAAAACTTGTTTTAGAATATGCAAAAGCGCACAATTATGTGCCCAATAGAATGGCTCGCGGACTTAAAGAAGGTAAAAGTAGATCTGTTGGAGTTGTAGTTTGTTCTATTGATAATAGTTTTGTTTCGCAAATGCTAGATGGTATTGACCTGTTTTGCACAGCTAATGATTATCAATTAATTATTATGCAAAGCAAGGAAAATTGTGAGCAAGAAAAAGCTTGTGTTAATTTATTGTATGCCGGTGGCATTGATGGCTTACTTATCTCTCCTACTTACCAAACAACAGATTTTGACTATCTAAAGAAACTACAGAATGATGGATTGCCAATTGTTTTATTTGATAGGCTAAGTGAAAATATTAATACCCATAAAGTTGCAGTTGATAATTTTAAAGGTGCCTACAACGCAGTTGTACATTTAATTGCTAACGGATATAAAAACATCGCTCATATAAATAGCAATAGTAAACTTAATTTGGCAACAGATCGTTTTGAAGGTTACAAAAAGGCGCTATGTGATCATCAAATTCCATACAATGATGATTTGGTGAAATTCTGTGATCCAGTTAATTTAACAGATAGCTTAACATTAGCCATCAGTGAGTTGTTTAATTTAGCGCAAAAACCTGATGCTATTTTCACAGCTACAGATCAAATAAGTACTCAAAGCCTTTCGGTTTTAAATGAAATGAATTATCAAATACCAAAAGATATAGCGTTAATAGGATTTAGTAATACTGATTTGGCAAAAGTGCTACATCCTGCTTTAAGCACTGTTTATCAACCAGCATTTGAAATTGGAAATACAGCTGCTAAACAATTGCTTAGTTTAATTCAAAATAAGAATGAAGTAACATTTGAAACCATTTTACTTGATACCGAGCTACAATCTAGAGCCTCTAGCGATCCAAACATCTAGTGTTTTTTACATTGTTCAGACTCCATCAATCATTTAATTAATCTAAAACCTGTATTTTTGCAACCTGATTTTAAGCAATGAGTAAACACGGAAGAATTTTGGTGGCCATGAGTGGCGGTGTTGATAGTTCGGTAGCAGCAGTAATGTTGCACGAGCAAGGTTATGAGGTAATTGGCTTAACCATGAAGACTTGGGATTATGCTACATCCGGCGGTAGCAGTAAAGAAACTGGTTGTTGCAGTCTAGATAGCATAAACGATGCCCGTACTTTGGCTGTAAATTATGGTTTCCCACACTATATCTTAGATATCCGTGATGAATTTGGCGATTTTGTCATCGACAATTTTGTTGATGAATATTTAGCAGGTAGAACACCAAATCCATGTGTTTTATGTAATACCCACATCAAGTGGGAAGCTTTATTGAAACGTGCCAACAAATTAGATTGCGAATTTATCGCCACTGGCCATTATGCAAATATCCGCCAGCAAAATAGTGGTAGGTATGTGATTTCTAAAGGTAAAGACGAAAACAAAGATCAATCTTATGTGCTTTGGGGTGTTTCTCAAGAAAATTTATCTCGTACTAAATTCCCGTTAGGCAGTTTCGCAAAGGCGGATATCCGTCAGATGGCATTAGATATGGGACAAGAAGAACTTGCAAAAAAATCAGAGAGTTACGAAATTTGTTTTGTACCTGATAATGACTACCGAGCGTTTTTAAAACACAAAGTAGAAGATTTAGAAGACAGAGTTGCGGGTGGAAATTTCATCAATAGTCAGGGAATGATTATTGGTCAGCATAAAGGATATCCATTTTATACCATTGGCCAGCGTAAAGGTTTAGGTGTTGCTTTTGGCGAACCGATGTTCGTTACGCAGATTTTACCCGAAAGCAATACTGTTGTTTTAGGCAGAGCCGATGAATTAGAACGTAAAGAAGCGATGGTAAGAAACATTAACTTGGTTAAATATGAAAACATTTACGAACCTATGGATAATGTAATTACTAAAATTCGGTATAAAGATGCAGGTATGTTAAGTACAATTGTACAAGAAAAAGACCAAATGAGAGTTGTTTTTGATCATAATGTTTCTGCAATTGCACCTGGTCAATCAGCTGTTTTTTACGAAGGTAATGATTTGCTTGGCGGAGGATTTTTAGTTTAACCCCTAAATCCCCGCCTCGGCGGGGACTTTAATATATTTCTCTAATTGTTGTTGGCTCCATCGACCATCGTTACGTTTAAATTTAGTTTCAGTCCTTTTCTCATC
This sequence comes from Pedobacter sp. GW456-11-11-14-TSB4, assembly GCF_059424425.1. Lineage (NCBI taxonomy): Bacteria > Pseudomonadati > Bacteroidota > Sphingobacteriia > Sphingobacteriales > Sphingobacteriaceae > Pedobacter > Pedobacter sp. GW456-11-11-14-TSB4. The sequence goes on along the minus strand of NZ_JBWKZK010000002.1, from coordinate 775,703 downwards.
GACTAATAGGGTAAATACAGTCTTGTTATTACAAGGAATGAGTAATCTCCAATATTAAATATCAGTAGAGATTCTTCGCTGCGCTCTGAATGACAAATAAATCATAATGGTTGGTTTCTTCACCGACTATCAATAAATTTAAGCTCTAGTTTCGGTCGGTGAGACACCGACCGATAAGCTAAAAAAGACAGAATTCTCATCGCTGCGCTCACTCGAAATGACGAGCAAATGAGCTAATCATCAAGTCTATTATTAATTAAATAAGGCGTACCAACCTTCATCTTTTTGGCTTTGTAAGGCTCAAAATAATAATCAATTCTCCCTAAATTAATCCCTGCGAAACCAACTTGATTTATAGTTGTAATTTGTCCATCCAAATTTTTAACATCCTCAGGCACATCTAAAAAGGTATGGGTATGCCCACCAATAATTAAATCAATATTTCTGGTGCTTGCAGCCAAAACTTTATCGGAAACCGTATTGTTACGATAAGAATAACCTAAATGTGAAAGACAAATCACTAAATCACATTTAAAATCATTTTTAAGTTTATTGGCAGTTTCATTAGCAATTGCAATTGGGTCTAAATATTGCGTTTCACCATAATTTTTTGGGTCCACCAAACCTTTTAATTGAATGCCTAAACCAAAAACACCAATTTTCAGTCCAGCCTTTTTAAAGATTTTATATGGCTGGGTAGCTTTAGAGAGTTGGGTATTCCTTAAATCGTAATTTGCAATCAATACTGGAAAATTAGCATTAGGCAATTGTTTGTAAAAGCCTTCTACCCCATTATCAAAATCATGGTTACCCAAAGTTGTAGCATCATACTGCATTTGGCTCATTAACTTCAATTCCAATTCGCCTCCAAACTTATTAAAGTATGGTGTTCCCTGAAAAATATCTCCAGCATCCAACAGTAAAACATTTTCTTGCTCTGCTCTTATTCTTTTAATTAAAGCAGACCGCCTTGCAGTTCCACCCAAACCTTGGTTTCTTGAGCCATCCATCGGAAAAGGTTCTATCCTACTGTGCACATCATTGGTATGCAAAATAGTCAGTTTTTGTAATCGCCCATTGGCAAAAACAGCTAATGAATTAAGGCTTAAAGCAGCAGCAGCACTTGCAATACCACCAGCTTTTATAAAATTACGGCGGTTAATTTTTTGTAATTCTTCCATCTAATTTTGTGTTGATGCTTTTACCAGCAGCTTTAAAATCTTTAACTTCGTTTAACAGTGCATCACGAACCAATAAACCTATATTTTTTCTAGAAATGGGTGTAGCAAAGCCGATAGCATCATCTCCGCCACTGGCAATATAATCTGATGCAACTACCCAATAACTAGCATTTGCATCAAATGATTTTCCATTAATCTGGATATTTTCAGCCTGTTTATCTTTAATGTTAAACTTTAAACCACTTACCGGCTGTCCATTAGAAGCTGCAATGTAATTCACAACTTTTAAAACATCACTTCCTTTTAGGTTAAACATTACCAATTGATTTTCGAAAGGCATCAACTCAAAAATGTTTGAAACCTTAATTTGCCCTTTAGCAATGTCATTTCTTAATCCACCTTTGGTAGTAGGAAAAACAAAATCGACTTTAGGTTCTAACTTTTTTACTTGGTTAAAAACGGCATCCGCGAAAAAATTTCCTAGAACGGATTCAGGTAAACTGGAACTTTTTGAAAGAACTACTTCTGTTTCGCCAACAATCTCATTCATTTCTGCATCTAGCTTGGCTTTATAAGGCAAATATGTTTTAATAATTGTGCTATCAACAGCAATTTCGTTACTAATTTTATACTCTTCTCTGTTCGACTTTACTAACTCATACTTTGTTGTACATGAGCCTAATAGCGATAAGGAAAAAGCAACAGTTAAAATCCTGTTTTTAATATTCATGGAGGATTATTTTGAAGGCGCTAAGATAGATGGCTAATCGATTAAAAACAACATTAAATCGTCACTAAGCTGTTAGAAACAAAATGGAAAGACATTGCTATAAAAAACCATTTCTTCAATTATCTTTGCGGCTCATTTTAAAATACTCAAAAATTGATCGACGTAAATAACATCTCTGTATCATTTGGTGGCACAACACTTTTTAGCGATGTGTCTTTTTCTATCAACGAAAACGATAAAATTGCCCTTATGGGTAAAAATGGCGCAGGAAAATCAACCTTGTTAAAAATTATTGCTGGCGAAGGTAAAGCGACTTCTGGTCATATATCTGGCCCAAAAGAAGCTATAATTGCTTATTTGCCACAACATTTGCTAACACATGATGATGTTACAGTTTTCGAAGAAACCTCTAAAGCATTTAGCGAAGTTTACGTAATGCGTGATGAGCTTGAGCGCCTAAATGAGCAGTTGAATATCCGAACAGATTATGATACAGACGATTACATGAAGTTAATTGAGCGAGTATCTGAATTGAGCGAGAAATTTTATTCGATTGAAGAAGTAAATTATGATGCTGAGGTAGAAAAAGTACTAAAAGGTTTAGGCTTCTTGCGTAGTGATTTTACCCGCAAAACATCAGAATTTTCTGGCGGATGGAGAATGCGAATTGAATTGGCTAAAATATTATTGAAAAAACCTGATTTAATTTTATTGGATGAGCCAACCAACCACATGGATATTGAAAGTATTCAATGGTTAGAAGATTTTTTAATTAACTCGGCAAAGGCAGTAATAGTAATTTCTCACGATCGTGCATTTGTAGACAACATTACAAACCGCACTATAGAGGTTACAATGGGTCGCATATACGATTATAAAGCGAAGTATACACATTACCTACAATTACGCAAAGAACGTCGTGAGCACCAGTTAAAAGCTTATGAGGAGCAACAACGTTTTATTGCCGACAACCAAGAATTTATAGATCGTTTTAAAGGCACCTATTCTAAAACATTGCAGGTGCAATCTCGAGTTAAGATGCTAGAGAAATTAGAAGTGATAGAAATTGATGAAGTTGATAATTCTGCTTTACGTTTAAAATTTCCACCCTCTCCTCGATCTGGAAGTTACCCTGTAATGGTTGAGGAATTAACCAAAGCTTATGGAGATCATGTTGTTTTTGAAAAAGCAAATATGGTTATTGAACGCGGACAGAAAGTTGCTTTTGTTGGTAAAAACGGTGAAGGTAAATCGACCATGATTAAAGCTATAATGGGCGAGATTGATTTTGAAGGCGAATTAAAAGTTGGTCACAATGTGAAGATCGGCTATTTCGCTCAAAATCAAGCAGCTTTGCTTGATGGGGAATTAACTGTTTTTGATACCATTGATCAAATTGCCATAGGCGATGTTCGCGTAAAGATTAAAGATTTATTGGGTGCTTTTATGTTTAGTGGCGATGATACCACCAAAAAAGTTAAAGTATTATCTGGCGGAGAAAAAACGCGTTTAGCCATGATTAAACTTTTATTGGAGCCAGTTAATGTTTTAATTCTGGATGAGCCAACAAATCATTTAGACATGAAAACTAAGGATATCATTAAAGACGCACTAAAAGACTTCGATGGAACTTTAATTCTAGTTTCTCACGACAGAGATTTTTTAGACGGCTTAGCAGAAAAGGTATTTGAATTTGGTAATAAACGTGTACGCGAACATTTTGAAGATATCAAAGGTTTCTTAGCCTATAAAAAGATGGCTAGTTTAAAGGAGATTGAGAAGTAGAAAATGAAGTTCGTCCTTTCGAACGAGGTTTTTCACCGAGGAGAAATCTATTTGTTACAGATAAATTAGATATCTCCTCGCTGCGCTGCGTTCGATATGACGAGCCTATCGGATACCGTCATTCCCGCGAATGCGGGAATCGTAAAGCGTTTGCTACAATTTGCCTTTTATAGCATTACGATTGCCAGTAGAGCTGGCAATGACGAGAGTTTTTATAACTGCTGCCCAAAAGTTTTGCTCAACATCTCGTACAACCCTGGATGTTTGTCTTTCAAAATTTCTGGTTGCTCAAAGAAATACTCAGAAACAACTGCAAAAAACTCAGCTTCATTAGTCAATGCATAAGGATTGATATCAGATTTATCATCTTCAATTTCAGCAATTTTTTCATGCATCAGTTTTACCCAGGGTAAAGTATATTCATGTGCCAATAAATTAGATGGAATGCCATCTACTGCACCATCAGATTTATCTAAAAGATGAACAAACTCATGTATGCCAGTATTTTCTTTACCTGCACTTTTAGAAAAACCATGGCGCAATGCGCTTAATGACAAAATCATTTGCCCATTCATAAAACCACTACCAACCATACCCATAATATTTCTATCGCCACCTTCAAACTGAAAATCTTTATTAAAAGTATCGGGGTACAACAACACGTTTGTTAAATTTTTGTACTCCCAATCGTCAAATCCAAATATGGGGATAACTGCACTAGCTGCAACTAATAATCGATCTAAAGGCGTTAACGCTAATCCTACACCTTCAATTTTAACAATAGCCAAAAAGTGGGCAACCTTTTTTTCAAACAATTTTTTTTTTTCGCCATCAAGGCGGATATAAAAATCTACATTGTCGTTTAAAAGTTTTACATCAGCTTTGCTTAATTGCTCAACTACAACCTTTTTCTTTTTAAAAATGAAATACAAAGCAACGATAAAAACTGCCAATAATATTAACCAGGGTAAAATGTTCATCATCAATAATAACAAAAAAACCCAAAACAATTTAGCTTTGGGTTTCTATAAATATTTAATTCTAATTATAAATTTTGCACAATTTTATTGTCGAATGGCGTAGTAGCAGAACGAAATCTGTGTACCAATTGCCCTTTTTCATTTATTAAGAATTTCTCAAAATTCCATTTAATGTCACCAGTAAAATCAGGATTTTCTTGGCTAGTTAAATAAGCAAACAAGGGAGTAATATCGCTACCTTTAACGCTAACTTTCTCGCTTAATAAAAAGGTAACACCAAAATTCTTTTTACAAAAATCTTGGATCTCAGCATTTGTAGCTAATTCTTGTCCACCAAAATTACCTGCCGGGAAACCAATTAGCACTAAATCTTTACCATACTGTTTGTGTAATTTTTCAAGATCTTCATATTGTTTAGTATATCCACATTTAGATGCAGTATTAACAATCATTATCTTTTTGCCTTTAAATTGAGATAACTTCACCGTTTTGCCATCAATAGTTTTAATGCTGTAATCATAAACAGATTTAGGTGGATTTGGTGCAATCCACATTGTAAGTAGTAATAATAAGGTATTGATCATTTTATTTTAAGTTTAATTGTTTTAACTGCTAAGTTGGATGAAAAATCAGTTTAAAATCTCACATTTCCCATCTAACGTCTCAAATCTTTAATACGAAGATAGTTACTAAACAGATTTATTACCTATATATATTAGTAAGATTATAATTTTTTACAAAATAAATATAAATGCTATTCTAGCAGCATTAAGCAGTGTAAAAGAGCCATTTAAACTTCAAATTTGAATACTCTTTTTAAAATAATTCATTCATCAATTTTGATTTTAGACTTATTTATAGTTTTATTTGCAGAAAAACGTTCTGAATGGCAAAAAATTTACTGATAGTCGAGTCACCTGCAAAAGCTAAAACCATAGAGGGTTATTTAGGAAAAGATTTTTTGGTTAAGTCTAGTTATGGTCATATCCGCGATTTGGTAAAAGGCGATATGGGAATAGATATCGATAATGATTTTTCGCAAACCTACGAGGTGCCTGCCGATAAAAAAGCACTTGTTGCAGAACTTAAAAAATTAGCTAAAGGTGCCGAAATGGTATGGTTAGCATCCGATGAAGACCGTGAAGGGGAAGCTATTTCATGGCACTTATATGAAACACTAGGATTAAAAGAAAGCAATACAAAACGCATTGTTTTTCATGAAATTACCAAACCAGCTATTTTAAAAGCAATCGATAATCCGCGAACTATAGATTATAATTTAGTAAATGCACAACAAGCTCGTCGTGTATTAGATAGATTGGTAGGTTTTGAGCTCTCTCCTGTATTATGGAAAAAAGTAAAACCATCGCTTTCTGCTGGTCGTGTGCAATCTGTAGCTGTACGTTTAATTGTAGATAGAGAAAGAGAAGTAAATAAATTTAATGCTACTGCAGCATTTAAAATAACCGCACAATTTACTACTGGTAACGGAAAGGAAATTGTTAAAGCAGAATTACCACAGCGTTTTGATAAGGCAGAAGATGCAGAGAAATTTTTGCAAGATTGCACAAGCGCTGGTTTTGCAGTAAGTAAGTTAGAAGTTAAACCAGCAAAACGCAATCCGGCCGCTCCTTTTACAACCTCAACTTTGCAACAAGAAGCATCTAGAAAATTAGGTTTTTCTGTTGCTAGAACCATGCAAATTGCACAACGTTTGTACGAGAGTGGTAAAATAACTTACATGAGAACAGATTCGGTAAATCTATCTCAAACAGCAATTGATGCAGCATCGGCTGAAATTAGATCAGCTTATGGCGATAAATACCATCAGCCTAGAGTTTACAAAACTAAGTCTGCTGGTGCTCAAGAAGCTCACGAAGCTATTCGTCCTACTTATTTTAATCAACACAGCGTGGATGGGGATAATTCTGAGAAACGCTTGTACGATTTGATTTGGAAACGTGCCATTGCATCGCAAATGAGTGAGGCAATTTTCGAGAAAACTAATGTAAATATTAGCATCAGTACCAGAAAAGAAGAGTTATTGGCAGAAGGTGAAGTGTTGAAATTTGATGGATTTTTAAAAGTTTATCTTGAATCAACTGATGATGAAGATGACGATAATGAAAATAACAATTTATTACCTCCATTAGCAAAAGGCCAAGCTTTACACTTAAAAGAATTGGCAGCAACAGAGCGTTTTTCTCGTCCGCCTGCTCGATATACCGAGGCAAGCTTAGTTAAAAAATTAGAAGAATTAGGCATTGGCCGACCATCAACATATGCACCAACAATTTCTACGGTTCAAAATCGTGGTTATGTGGTTAAAGAAGATAGAGACGGAAGAAAAAGAGAATTTGCAAGCATGGTTTTAGCTAATGGAAAAATTAGCAAAGTGACCAAATCTGAAATAACAGGTGCAGAAAAATCTAAGCTCTTCCCAACTGATATTGGCGAAGTGGTAAACGATTTCTTAGTTGAACACTTTAAAGGTATTGTAGATTTTAATTTTACCGCAAAAGTTGAAAAACAATTTGATGAAATTGCGCAAGGTTTGCAAGAATGGACTAAAATGCTCCACTCTTTTTACACTCCTTTTCACAACGAAGTTGAAGATACTTTAGAAAATGCAGATCGTGCAAATGGTGAGCGTTTATTAGGAATTGACCCTACAACTGGTAAAAATGTTTATGCCAAGGTTGGCCGTTATGGTCCTTTAGTTCAAATAGGAGAATTATCTGATGATGAGGAAGATAAGCCAAGGTACGCAAGTTTAGGAAAGACACAATCTGTTGGTACAGTAACACTTGAAGAAGCACTTGATCAATTTAAATTGCCATTCCAATTAGAAGACTATGATGGTAAAGAAGTTGCCGTTGGTGTTGGTAGATTTGGACCATATGTAAAATGGGGAGATGCCTTTATTTCTATTCCCAAAAATGAAGACCCATTAACAGTTGACCAAGCCAGAGCGATTGAAATTATTGAGGAAAAAGTTACTGCTGATGCTCCAGTTGCTGAATATGAAGGTTTACCAGTTACAAAAGGAACGGGTCGTTTTGGGCCGTTTATTAAATGGAATAGCCTATTCATTAACGTGCCTAAAGCTTATAATTTTGATTTTCTATCTGCAAATGACATCAAGGAATTAATTGAGAAAAAAATAGAGAAAGAGAACAATCGTTATATACAGCAATGGGATAGTGAGAAAATTGCAATAGAAAATGGCCGTTGGGGACCGTTTATCCGTTTCGGAAAAGAAATGCTGAAATTGAGAAACAACCCAAAAACAAAGGCTAAATATACGGCAGAAGAACTGGCAGAAATTTCTTTGGATGATGTAAAAAAATTAATTTTAGAGCAGTTACCAAAAGCTTTTGATGTTAAGAAAAAGGCACCAGCGAAGAAAAAAGCAGTAGCTAAGAAGAAGTAAGTTTTCAGTTGGCAGTTGGGAATTTTCAGTTTTGGATGCGCAACTGCAATGTGGCAAACAAAATTAAATAACATTTGTCATTAGGATGCAGTGTAGTAGCTCTGCTGAAACGCTCACTAGAGATTCTTTTCTTCGAAATGTCAAAAAAGATTTAGGTTATGAAGGCAGATTTACCAGAAAATATAGTTGAAGATGTAGCCATTGTGGTGGCTTTAGTTGGAGATACACCAGAAGTGGGGAGTTGGACAGTTTATGTAGTTAACTATAAAAATGAACCCATCACCAATGTTTTAATAACATCTAAAGGTTATGGTGAAAAAGAGGGCAAGCAAGTAAAAACATCATTATTAAGACATTTTATTGGCGACTTGGCCGCTAATTCTTTTGCTGGTGTTGAGGCAATCGATCCTGCTGTATTTGGTTTAACAAATGAATATTGGTTAAGCTACTACATTGGTAGCAACATTTACGATAAGAAATTTATTTTTTTACCAGAAAGTATTGTAGAAAACAACTTAATAAGAGTACCTATATTGAATAAACCGGGTGTTATGATTAAGTAAATATTTAGTTTTGGGTGGCTTTAATGTTGTGTGTTGCACTGCTTTTGCCATATAAACCGTATTGAAGCGGCATCCTTTTTTTTGGATTATGTGAACAAACTTACGAAGTCTCTACTAACCGAAATAAGATACACTTCGTGGGTTTTCGGCATCAAAGCCAAAAAAAGATATAGCGTAAAGACGGACTACACTAACCTATTTTCCCTGCATTTGATTTACTAACAATCAACTTAATTGGTTGATAAATAATTTCGTTTTCTAACTTCTTTTTTGCCTAATTTTCATACAACATTTACCAATGTCATTTTGTATGAAAAACAGTCTAAAATATTCCTCTTCCACTTTTAAAAAATTACTTTTTGCTGCTGTAGGCATAGCTTCTGTAGTAGCAATTTATTTCTTGTTCTTTAACCAAAGGAAGGAGCAAGACAATCAAGCCTATGCCAAATACGTAGAATCGTATACTTCTGGTACCATATCTAAAAAAAGTTTTATCAAAGTGCATTTAGCTAGTTCGGTTAAAAGTTTAAGCGATTTAGGCAAAGCCGATGATAGAGACATTTTGGATTTTTCTCCGAATATTAAAGGAAAAGTTTTTTGGTTAGATCCGCAAACTATAGAGTTTAGACCTGATGAACCTTTAAAACCAGATCAAAAATACGAGGCTACCCTAAACTTAGCCACTATAACGACCACAGAAAAAGGCTTAGAAGAATTTAATTTTGATTTTAAGGTAATTAAACCTGGGATGAATTTAGTTCAGAAAGGATTGGTTTCGCAAAATAATACCTCGTTAACCTTTATGAAATTAAGTGGCGAAATTAATACCTCTGATGATGAAGATCAGCAAAAAATTGAACAATCTTTAGCTCTAGATTTTGATCAGAAATTAAAGATTAAATGGACACACGAGCCACAAAAGCATCGTTCTATATTTGTTATCGATAGTATTAAAAAAATAAATAAAGCTGCCGATTTAATTTTAAAATGGAGCGGCGAGGAAATAAATGCAGATGATGATAAAGGTGAAGAAAAAATTATTGTGCCTGCAAAAACGATATTTAAAGTTCTTGATATTAAAGCTATACAAGGCGCAGAAGATTACGCTTTAATACAATGCAGTAATCCGATTAATGTGGCACAAGATTTAAATGGCTTAATTTCTTTAGGAGATTTACAAGACCTCCGATTTACGATTGATGCAAGTCAAATTAAAGTTTATGCTCCAGATGAGTTGCAGGGTAATTATACGGTTAATGTTAACGCCGCAATTGTTGATATAGAAGATCAAAAACTGGAGACAAATAAAGCTGCTAACATTGTTTTTGAAGATAAATTGCCTTCGGTAACTATAGCCGGGTCTGGCACAATATTACCAAACTCTGGAAAATTGGTGTTGCCATTTGAAGCTGTTAACCTAAAAGCTGTTGATGTAACGGTAATTAAAATTTACGAAAATAACATTCCACAGTTTTTTCAGGTAAACAATTATAAAGATGGCAATGAGTTGAGAAGAGTTGCCAAACCAGTTGTACAAAAAACGATTAGATTGGATGAAGATAAGAGCGTAAATCTGCACAAGAAGACACGTTATACTTTAGATTTAGATAAACTAATTAAAACGGAACCTGGCGCTATGTACCGCATAACAATTGGTTTTAGAAAAGCTTACAATGTATATGAGTGTACTGATATGTCAGCATCAAATAACAACGATGGCGACTATGAGGATGATTATGAAGGTTATGGAGAAAAAATTGATGAGGATGATGATTTTTGGAGCAATTACCAAGATTACTACCCCAACAATTACAGATGGAGTGATAAGGATAACCCATGTACACCTTCGTATTACACCAACGAACGTTGGGCAAGTAGAAATCTTTTAGCATCTAATATTGGTTTAGTAGCCAAGAGGGGTAACGACAATAGCATGCTAATAGTAGCTACCGATTTACTAACTGCTAAGCCTTTAAGTGGAGTGAGCTTAGAGTTGCAAGATTACCAACGTCAAATTTTAACGACAGTAAAAACGGATGGTGATGGTTTAGCTATTTTCGATTTAAAAAGAAAACCATTTTTGTTGATTGCCAAAAAAGGAAGTGAGCGTGGTTATTTAAAATTAGATGACGGAAATTCTTTACCCTTAAGCAGATTTGATGTTGGTGGAGATGTTGTACAAAATGGCGTTAAAGGTTTTCTTTATGGCGAGCGTGGAGTTTGGCGACCAGGTGATAGTGTATTCGTATCATTTATATTAGAAGACAAACAGAAAAAACTACCCGCAAATTATCCTGTTACATTTGAATTTTTTAATCCGAAAGGGCAATTAGCTAAACGAACTGTAATTGCACAAGCTTTAAATGGTTTTTATACATTTAAAACAGCGACCGAAAGTATTGCACCAACAGGCAATTGGTTAGTAAAAGCAAAAGTTGGTGGAGCATCGTTTTCTAAAACGATTAAAATTGAAACCATTATGCCTAACAGATTAAAAATTAATTTTGATTTGGGCGGAAAAACATATTTAGGTAACGGTGCCTCATCGGGCACTAACCTATCTGCAAAATGGTTATTTGGTACTCCAGCACAAAACTTAAAGGCAAAAGTTGATGTAAATTTAAATACAACCGAAACGAAATTTAAAGGCTTTGATGGTTATTCTTTTGATAACCCAACGGTGAATTTCGAGTCGCAAATTAAAACTATTTTCGAAGGCACATTAAACGCCGCCGGCAACGCAACAATAAATACTAATTTGAGCGAAAGTGGCGCTGCACCTGGAGTTTTAAGAGCAAATTTTAGTACTAAAGTATTTGAGCCAGGTGGTAACTTTAGCATAGATAATTTTAGCATTCCTTACCATGTTTACAACAATTATTTAGGTCTTAAAGCCCCTAATGGCGATAAATTAAGCGGAATGTTATTAACTGATAAAGACCATAAATTAGAAATTGTAAATGTTAACAGAGATGGAAGGCTTTTAGGTGGCAGCAAAACCGTTAGCGTAGAAGTTTACAAAGTACAATGGCGTTGGTGGTGGGAACAAGATAACCAACAAAGCTATGCCAACTTTACCCAAAACGAATACAACAAGTTGATAACAAAACAATACGTTACATTAACCAACGGTAAAGGCAACTATACATTACGAATTAATGAACCAGATTGGGGCAGGTTTTTAATTTTAGTTAGAGACGAAAATGGAGGTCATACCACAGGAAAATCTGTCTATTTAGATTGGCCAGGCTGGGCACAGCGTGAGCAAGGAAACAATCCAACGGAAGCTTCAATGCTATCATTTACAGCCAACAAACCTAAATTTAATGTTGGTGAAGATATTACATTAACCATTCCGACAGGAGAAAATGGAAAAGCATTAGTTTCTATTGAAAATGGCAGCAGGGTTTTAAAAACATATTGGGTTGATACTAAAAAAGGACAAACACAATTTAGCTTTAAAGCCGAAAAAAATATGGCTCCAAACGTTTTTGCAAATATTACTTTATTGCAACCGCATGCCCAAACGCTAAATGATTTACCTATTAGAATGTATGGAGCAATTCCGCTAACAATCGCAGATCCTGAAACGATATTAAAACCAGTAATTAAAATGGCTGCAACTTTAAAACCTGAGGTAGAAAGTACAATTAATGTTGCTGAGGCTACTGGAAAAGCAATGACTTATACAATTGCTTTGGTTGATGAAGGTTTATTAGATTTAACCCGCTTTAAAACACCAGATCCGCATGCTGTATTTTATGCTAGAGAAGGTCTAGGGGTTAAAACGTGGGATTTATTTGATCAGGTTTTAGGCGCATGGGGCGGAAATTTAGAGAGAATTTTAAGTATTGGTGGTGATGGATCAGTTAACAGAAATTTAAATCCTGCTAAGGCAAACCGTTTTAAACCTGTTGTTAAATTTATGGGGCCATTTTACTTGGCCAAAGGCGAAAATAAAACTCATAAATTTACGCTTCCACAATATATTGGCTCAGTTAGAGCAATGGTTATTGCTGGCCAAGATGGTGCATACGGTTCTGCAGAAAAAGCAGTAGAAGTTAAAAAACCTTTAATGGTTTTAGCAACCTTACCAAGAGTAATTGGGCCTGGAGAAAGTTTTACTTTACCAGTTAATATTTTTGCCACCAATAATAACTTAAAAAATGTATCTGTTCAATTGCAAACTGCAAACTTAATTGTTCAGGGTGCAAAGGTGCAGCAGCTAAACTTTAAGCAAGCAGGCGAACAAATGAGTTATTTTCAGGTAACTGCTCCAAATAATGTTGGCGTTGCAAAGGTTAAAATTATTGCACAAAGTGGAAATGAAAAGACGGTTTATGATGTAGAAATGGATATTAGAAATCCAAATCCATATGTTACAAATGTGGTTTCGGCAACCATTCAACCTAAGCAAAGCTGGAGCATGAAATACGCACCAATTGGCATGAGTGGTACAAACTCTGGCTCAATTGAAGTTTCATCTATCCCTCCTATTAATTTGAACAAAAGATTAAGTTATCTAATTCAATATCCTCATGGTTGTGTAGAGCAAACTACTTCAAGTGTTTTCCCTCAATTGATGTTAGGTAAGTTAACACCACTTACAAACCAGAAAAAAGCCGAAGTAGAAAGAAATGTTAAAGCAGGTTTAAACAAATTAAAAGGATTTCAGACCACAGATGGCGGCTTAAGTTATTGGCCAGGTAATGCGAGTGCAGATGAATGGGGAACAAACTATGCTGGTCATTTCTTAATCGAGGCCCAAAATGCAGGTTACACTTTACCTGCCGGGATGTTTGATGAATTAATTCGTTACCAAAAAACTAAAGCGAACAATTGGGTACCAAACTCAGAGAATTTTTATGGTGGAGACATTAGTCAGGCATATCGTTTGTATGTTTTGGCATTAGCCAAAAAACCAGAAATGGCGGCCATGAATAGATTGAGAACTTTTGAATATCTGTCGGTTGCAGCAAAATGGCGTTTAGCAGCTGCTTATCAACTTGCTGGCCAAGCTGCTGCAGCAAGTGGATTAATTAATGGCTTAGAGCAAAAAGTTAAACCTTATAATCAATTAAGCGGCACCTATGGCTCTGATTTAAGAGATGAAGCAATGATTATGGAAACATTGACCTTGATGGGCAAAAAAAGTCAAGCTGCGCAATTGCTAACTAAAGTTGCAGCAAGATTAGGTCAAGATACCTGGTATAGTACACAAACAACAGCCTACAGTTTACTGGCCATAGCCAAATTTTGTGGTCAAAATAGTTCATCTAATAAACTACAGTACAACTTTATTTTGGATGGTGCAAAGGGAAACACAAATAGCGAGCAGTATTTAAACACAACCGCTTTAACATTTAAGAACAACACCGCAAGCATTACAAATACCGGTAAAAACGTACTTTTTGTTAGGTTAATTTTACAGGGTCAGCCAATTGCAGGTCAAAACAACTTTTTACCAAACAATGCTGATGTTTTAGATATGAGTGTTGCCTATAAAACATTAAATGGTAGAAATTTAGATCCTTCGAGTTTAAAACAAGGAACTGATTTTTATGCAGAGGTAACAGTGAAAAATCCTGGTAAGATGGGTTTCTATGAGCAAATGGCATTAACTCAAATTTTCCCATCTGGTTGGGAAATCATAAACACTAGATTAAGTGACAACGAAGGTGCTCTAACTTCAGCTCCTTACACTTATCGCGATGTTAGGGATGACAGAGTATTTACTTATTTCAATATTCGCGAAAATGAAACGTTAATTTATCGCGTGTTGTTAAATGCATCATACATTGGTAAATATTATTTATCTGCTGTGCAGTGTGAAGCAATGTATAATAATAATATTAGCGCTACACAAGCGGGCAAGTGGGTACAAGTGGTGAAATAGGTTGAGTTTATAGATCCAATAAATAATTTACATGAATAATTCAGAAATAGTAAACTTTATAAGGCTTAATTCAAATGAAACTATTAAAGAGTATAACGATAGATTACTTACTAAACTTGAAGATATCTCAAAAATGATCAATTGGATAAGTATATCTATTATATTACTAGTAACTCTTTATTATTTTTTATCATCATCAATAATTACCCAAGTTGAATTGGGTGTCTTAAAATTCAATAAAATTGATGTCGTATCAATTATAATTCCACCACTATTTATATTATCTATGCTGTGGTATTTAATTGTTAGTGCTCATAAAGCAGAACTTGAGCACTTTTCAAAAGTATTATGCAACTTTTTATTTAGCGTACCAAACATTACAACAAATGATTTCTTACCTGGGGAATTTAATTTTTATTCAAGAATTTATTTGCCGTTTTCCCATTGGAGAGAACTTGAAAAAACTACTAGAGAAAAATGGTCGATTTTAAATGGCTTATTTATCCTTCCACTCACTTTAGTCGTATTTTTGCCCTTTTATTTTGCTGGAGATATGATTTTAGATTTATATGAATTGAAAAACTTATCATTAATTGGAAAGATATCTTTTTATACTACTTCATATTTGATTGCCTATACCCTTTTCTATTTTTTTAGAAATATGAAGATAAACTTATCAAAAAAAGCAGAGAATGAGTTTATAGCTAATCAAGTTATTGAAGAGATTAGATTGAATGAGCTAAAAAAATAATAATTTTTAAAGAGTATATTTTGATGTATTTTTCCTAATAGATTTAAACTACAATCTTGGCTTAATATTAACCATTAAAAATCGAATAAAATCTAAAAGAAGTAACTATTTTCCATTACGACTGATTTATTTATATTCTTCCGTCAGATTTTATGAATTTGGTGATAACAGATTTGAATTTTTGAAAGTTTTAAGACTTGAGTTTAAAGAAAATAAAAAAATGGTTCGTGAGGAAACGAGCCAAGGCGTTAGATTAAAATTAACCATATAGGCACATAGAAAAGAGGCTATGTTTCTATGTGGTTAAAAATTATAAGCAAAAGATGTATAAACAAAAAGCAATCCTAATCTCTGATCTCATTTGCTTTTTGCTATTCCTATTTTTTCTGTTTTCTTTACCAAAACAACTCTTTAAAACGCCAACTTCTTATGTTTTAGAAGCCAGCAATGGAGAATTGCTAAGTTCATCAATAGCTAGCGATGGCCAATGGCGTTTTCCTGTTAGTGATAGTGTGCCAGATAAATTTATAAAATGCATTACTGCATTTGAAGATCAAAGATTTTTCCTCCATTTTGGAGTAGATCCTGTTGCAATGAGCAGGGCAATGAAACAAAACCTTAACGCAAAAATGGTAGTCAGCGGCGGTAGTACATTAACCATGCAAGTAATAAGATTATCGCGGAAGCAAAACAGAACTGTATGGCAAAAGCTCACAGAAATGTGGCTAGCGATGCGCTTAGAATTTACCAGTTCTAAAAAAGATATTTTGGCTTTGTACGCTGCAAATGCTCCATTTGGAAGCAATGTTGTAGGTTTAGATGCTGCAAGTTGGCGCTACTATGGTCGCAAAGCGGAAAATCTATCGTGGGGAGAAATGGCAACCTTAGCAGTCTTGCCCAATAGTCCATCATTGGTTCATCCTGGCAAGAATGCAAAAAAACTAATTAAGAAAAGAAACGACTTATTAGACAAGCTTGCACAATTAAATGTAATAGATCAAGTTACTGCCAATCTCTCAAAATCTGAACCTATACCGGGCAATCCGCTTCCCTTACCTCAAAATGCACCACACCTTTTAAGCAGATTTAAGCAAGAACGTAATTTATTGCAATTAAATTCTACAAAGTTGGCTACAACAATAGATTACGATTTACAATTAAAGCTAAACGAATTACTTAAAAGATATAACAATAGATATAAAGCTAACGACATAAACAATATAGCAGCTTTAGTTTTAGATGTTAAAACTGGAACAGTTAAAAGTTACATTGGCAATTGCTACCAGCCAGAAAATACTGCTTTTGAAAGTTATGTTGACATGATAAAAGCACCACGCAGTCCGGGGAGTACGTTAAAACCAATACTTTACGCAAGTATGTTAAGCGATGGAATGTTGTTACCTAAAACACTGGTTGCTGATGTGCCTACTCAAATTTCAGGCTACACTCCTCAAAATTACGATTTAGGTTATGATGGAGCTATTTCTGCCGACAGGGCATTAAGCAGATCATTAAATATCCCAGCGGTTAAAATGTTGCAACAATATAAATATGAACGGTTTTATGATAAGCTTAAAAAATTGGAATTTAGCACCCTTAATCAACCTGCAGATCATTATGGTTTATCACTTATTTTAGGAGGTAGTGAAGTTACCATGTGGGATTTGGCGAAAACCTATTTAGGCATGGCAAAAACATTAAACCATTTTAATCAATATCAGGGTAAATACAATCCTAAAGATTATTCTGAACCAATTTATGCGCAGGGATTAAAAACTAATTTTAAAAATGAGGAAGTAGAATTAAACTCTTTGCTAGACCATGGCTCAATTTGGGCAACTTTTAATGCGATGGAAGAAGTAATGCGCCCAGGGGATGAAGGATTGTGGGAGCAATTTTCATCATCACAACGTATAGCTTGGAAAACAGGTACAAGTTTTGGTTTTAGAGATGCCTGGGCAATAGGGCTAACTAGTAATTATGTTGTTTGTGTTTGGGTGGGCAATGCCGATGGCGAAGGCAGACCAGGACTAGTTGGCATTGATGTGGCTGCACCAGTTTTATTTGATATTTTCAGACAATTGCCATCATCAAAATGGTTTGTAACACCACAAACAAAATTGAAAAAAATGTTAGTTTGTAAGCAAAGTGGACACAAAGCTGGAGATTTTTGTACAGATAAAATTATAGAACTTGTTCCTTTTGCAGGCGATAAAACTACTACTTGTCCGTATCATAAACTTATACATTTAGATAGAACAGGAAAATTTAGAGTAACTGACAATTGTGAAAATACAGCTATGATGATTCACAAGAAATGGTTTGTACTACCACCCTCAATGGAATATTACTACAAAATAAAGAACAGTGATTATCAGTTATTACCAGCCTTTAAAAATGGATGCGATGTTATTGGTAATAATGTAATGGATATGATTTATCCCAAAAGTAATGCAGTTATCTACATTCCGGTTGAACTAGATGGAACTAGAGGCAAAGTTGTGTTTAATGCAGCACATAGAAACTCAGAAAGTAAGATTTACTGGCATATCGATCAAGAATATATTGGAAGCACAAAATCTTTTCATCAGATGGCAGTTAATCCATTACCTGGCAAACATACTTTAACATTAGTCGATGAAAATGGCGAGCGTTTGGTACAGGTTTTTACGATTTTAGATAAAGAAAAAAGAAGCAATTAATTATCTTTTTTTCGGATCTATTGCTGTAGATTTTTTTAGCTTACGTTCTACAGCACCAACAGTGATTAAAAATTGTGCTATCATGTAAGTAGACATAATTACTAAACCTGAGTCTTCAAATGGATGAACAAATTTATTAATTGCTATTGAACAATCTGAAATGATAAATATCACGGCGCCAAAGAGAATAAGATTGTAGCTTAAACTACTTACTCTACCTTTTCTATTAACAGCCATAATTGCCATTAGAGAAATTGTAAATGCGTAAACCAAAACTGGTATTTTCATCGCACCCAAATGTGGCCTAACCATTAAATAAAAAACCAAACATATTGATCCAAATACAAATAATGCTATTCTGGTTGCAGACTTTTCAATAGATGGATTCCATTTATAATCTAAATAAAATGCAGATATATAGGATAAGTGCCCTATTAAAAATGCGATAAGACCGTAGATAAAAAAGCTTTCATTTAAATCAACAAACATTAAAAGGCTATCGCCAGCCAAACCAAAAGATAAACCTATAAAAATTCTTTTTGCAAACCTACCCTTTAGTTGCGTTTGATAAAGGTAGAAAACCATCAATGAAATGGTTATAAGTGGCTTTACAATATATTTAAAATCACCCAAAACTAAATGTGTTGTCTTAGGATCAGATTCTACAAGCAATTGAACAATAAAAATGATTAAAAAAGCAAAACTAAATTCAAGATATTTTTTTAGCATGAGAGGTGAATTTTTGTATATAATAAAACCAAAATATAGAAATAACTTGAATTGAAATTACTATAATCAGTAAAATGTTAAAAATAGGTAAATCTTTAAAAAAAATTAAAGACAATAAACTTGTAAAAATTCTAGCATATTCAAATTTTTTGAGCCACTTTTTATCTTCTAATAAAGCTCCACAACTAAGCAACAACAAAATAACTTGAATTGATGCGATTGCAAGGTGATATAATTCTATTTTAGTATATAAAAACAATAAAGTAGAGCCTAAAGCCAAAGCTAAAATAAACTGAAAAATTACATAAGCAACCACATTTTTATTGTATCCAGTATCAAATTTTTTATAATTAGCTACATCAATTTCTGGAGCATATTTAAAGCCTCCCAATGAGTTTGGAAACCAACCCGGAGGTTTCACAAATACCTTAAATTTATCGCCAATATTGTTTGCTTTTTTAGCTGTGCTCCACAATTCATTCCAGTAATGAACATTAGCCCAAACTGGGTTCCAACTTGCTAATGGAGTTGTAATACCATAATAAACTTCGTCCTCTTCTTTCTGAAAAGTACCAAACATTTTATCCCAAATTATAAGCGTTCCAGCGTGGTTTTTATCGATGTATTTTGGATTACTACCATGGTGTACACGGTGATGTGCCGGCGTATTAATAATGTGTTCTAATAATCCCATACTTTTTATGGCCCTTGTGTGTATCCAAAACTGATAAAGGGTATTAAATGAACTTAGAGTTAAAAACATTATCGGATCGAAACCCATAAAAGCCAATGGGATGTAAAACACCCATGAGAACCAGCTCTGAAACCATGATTGACGCAATGCTACAGTTAAATTATATTCTTCAGATTGATGATGTACAATATGTGCAGCCCATAGTGCATTAATTTGATGGCTCATTCTGTGAAACCAATAATAGAAAAAATCTACAGCGAAAAAGAGTATGATCCAAACCCAAATTGTTTGTGGAAAACTGAACAACCGCCAATTTTCAAATACGTAAGTATAGCCAAAGAACAAAACTGTTTTCATAAACAACCCCGTAATTTGAGAACCAATTCCTTGACTTAAATTAGCAATGGAATCATTTAATCGGTAATAACTTAGTTTTTTATGAAAAGAATAGGCAAGTTCTATCGCTATAAGGATAAAAAATACTGGAACAGATAAGGCAATATAATCAACTTTCATTACTCTAATTTAGCAATTAATTTATCTTAAAATAAACGAAAGGGATGATATTTTGAGGTAAAAAAAATTGCGGACTTAAATCCGCAATTATATTTTATTAAACCAAATTCTGGCTTAAGATAGAAAAATTAAATAAGAAATGATGCATAACTTAAAAAGTCATGTATCATATTGTAATTAAAAACTACGTTCTCTTGTATTGTTACGTTTAAAACCACCACCAGTGTTACCACCGCCGGTATTTGGCTTATCTTGAGCCTCAGCAACTTTAATTCTGTTGCCATTGTAGTCTCCACCGTTCATTCTTTTGATAGCTTCTTTAGCTTCCTCATCATTAGGCATCTCTACAAAACCAAAGCCACGGCTCTGATTAGTTTCGCGATCTTTAATAATTCTAAGTGATTTTACTTGACCGAAATCACCAAAAACGGCTGTTAATTCTTCTTCCCCTACTTCTAAAGGAAGGCCTGTAATAAATATCTTCATTAATGTTTAAAAATTTGGACAAAGATACAAAAAATTATGGAATTTTTTACATCTGAGTGTCAGTTAATAGTATTATAAGTTATTGTTTTTCAATTATTTTAGTAAAACATATTAAGTGATCCTCCTATTATTTATAGATTTTACCCATTCTGTTTTTTTACAATTCTTGCAAATGGAAATATTACAAATGTTTAATTCATCGGTATATCCACAAAAACTGCATGAATAATCACCTTTTTCTTCAATTACAACATGTTTTTGGCAAAAAAGATGAGGCAAAATTGGCAAGCCTTTTTTAACTAGATCATCCTCATAATAGAACAAACTAACACTGCCAGATGTTTCAATTATTGCCAATTCTACCTGACCTAGATGAGATACTCCTTGAAATCTCAGCTCAGAAAAAAACTCATCCTGTGCCAATGTTTCTTTTTTGAAATTTTCAATCGCAAACATACCATCCTCTATCAAATATGTAGCCTGTCCTTCTAAAATTTGCTCTGCCTTTTTACTTCTATTTACTAATAAAGATGTTAATTTATAAGAGCATATTATTATTATGAAAACAGTTAACGCAGTTAAAACACCTACTTCTTGATAAAACATCGGATCTCCGGCTGCTGAGCCTAAGCTGATAATTACTACTAATTCAAATACAGAAAGTTGTTTAACGCCCCTTTTACCTAATACTCTTAGGCTAAAAAACAAAATCAAATACATAATTAATGTACGCACAGCGATTTCTGGAATGAAACCCCATTCTACATCACCTTTAAGAAAACTATCTAGATCTTTAATAATTGCAAGTGCTGTCATAAGAAAATTACTATCATAACATAAAAAGCGTGGTTATGTTTAAGGTAAAAATCAAATACTTACATAAATAAAATTGTTATGGAATATGGATCAAATAATCTATCAACAGAAATTCATCATTGTAAGATTAATTTGCTTGTTTCACCATATTACTAATAACATCATCTAATTGTGCTACAGATTGTTTTATATGATATATTAATTCCTTATTGGGATCATTTTTAACTTCGGTTGATAATAGATTTGTCAATCCAATTATATTGGCAACTGGAACTCTTATGATATGTGATTGCATATAAGCAATCTCCTTTAATTTATTATTTTGTTCTTCTATTGCTTGTATGTGTTTTATGCTTTCAGAAATGTCAGTAACAATTACTAGGTTTGCTTTGGCATTATCAAATAAAATCTCAGTGCATCTAATCTCTACAGTAATTTCTTTTCCGCTTTTGGTAACATTGGTTGATTTGAAGGGTCTATCGAAAATCTTTACTTCTGAATTGTAATCCTTGATTAACTTAAGATCATCTAATTTCATTTGCATAAATTCTTGCTCAGTATAACCATAAATATTTATAGCAGACTTATTAACTTGCAGAATTTGATTTGTAATACTTTGAACAACAAAAATTGCGACAGGACTATTAGAAAATAGTGTCATGTATTGTTCTTTAGTTTGTTCTAAAAGCTGGTTTTGCTTAACCTTAAACTCTATTTCTTTTTCTAATTGCTCAAAAAGATTTGCCTTTTTAACCATTGTTTTTTCTAAACCATTAAGTAACTGTCTTAACATAATCACGATCATCAAATCCAAAAACAAAAAATTCGAAGAGTAGATTATCCATCTCGGAAACGACAAACTAAAATATGCAGCCAGTATATTTCTATCAAAAAAGAAAATAATGGTAAAAATAAAAAATATAAAAACCCTGAAAAGATGTGAGAGTACAGCCACCGGAGTTGAAAACTGAAGAGAAATAAAAATGGTTAAGGATGAGAAATAAATAACACCCATACTAAATGAACCTAAAGCCATTTGAGTGAGAGAAAATACACTAAGTAAAATAGCTACAACCACTTTACGATCAGCTAAATCGATTTTATGGTTTAACGCAATAAAATAAGCTATTAAAAATGCCATCACATCTATAAGTGCAATTGTATAATTACCTTCCCAAATTTCAAATATTACACTAGGTATAAGTGCCAAAATACATGCAGGCATTACGTAGGTAACCAAGCTCGCAAAAGTCTTATTTCTCCAAAAAGTAAAAATATTACTATCGTCTAAATTATTGCCGTGTACTGCAAAGTTTACGTATTGTTTATATCGTTTTATCGAATTGTTTATAATATAGAAAGGCATGCAATAGGGATCTGCAATTAATTATCCAAAACCACTTGGTTAACTGAGGTAAAAATATAAATTAATGGAAGTTTGTGATGTTCTTATTTGACATTAATTACCTACATCAAGAAGCTTGATTAGGTAATTGGTTTAATTATTTTCGAGAATTTAATTATCAAAAAACTAAATGATTGGATTTAGCTATCCCCTACTGGCCAACTTCGTCATCCTGTAGGCTAAATCTTTGCCCAAATATTGGTCAATAATGCCATGTACTAGATATAAAATTGGGGTCATAAGTAATGCGATAACAAATTTATAGGTATAACCAACTAATCCGATGGCTGCAACCATTTGCCAGCTCCAATGGTAAGCCGGATTTAAATAAAAAGCAATAAAAATAACTACAAAACTATCTATTAACTGAGAAAAAATAGTTGATCCAGTTGCTCTTAACCACAATGCCTTATCGCCGGTAAATCTTTTTATTCTATGAAAAACCAACACATCAACCATCTGACCAATTAAAAAGGCAGTTATAGATCCAACAATTATCCACATGCCTTGCCCAAAAATTGCATCAAAAGCCGAGATCATATTTACATCTTGCCCTTTTACGTTTTGCATCACCCAAAAATCTGCTGGCTGTAATTTCATAGCCAACCAAACAATTAAAAAGGCAAATCCTATTAAAACACTTGTTAAAATTGATAAAAACCTTACCTGCTTTACACCAAAGTACTCATTTATAATATCAGTCATGATAAAAATGATTGGCCATGTTAAAACACCCGCAGACATGTTAAATGATAAGTTAGGTACACCAAATAAATTGATATCAAACTTTTTGAAACCTAAAGTTTCTTCAACCGAAAAAATTTTAACTCCAATAAATTCTGATAATATCGCGTTAGCAACAAAAAATGCACCTAGAACAAGTAGCAAACGGCTTTCTTTGGTTTTAAAAGTCATGTTTATAAAAATACAATTAATTTCATATAAATGAAATTGTTTGATGCTACAATTAAATAAGCTCACCTAATTTTACAATTTGGGTACTTATGCAACATCATATTTTGTCATCTTTGCAGCTTCAAAAATTTCAATGGCTAAATCAAAATCATTTTATACCATACTTATCTTAGGCTCTTTAGCAGCATTGGCGCCGTTTTCTATTGACATGTATTTACCTGGTTTTAAATCAATTGCAAAAGATTTAAATACAGATGTACCTAGTGTTTCCTTATCGTTAGCAACCTTTTTTATTGGCATATCAGCAGGGCAACTGCTTTACGGACCATTATTAGATAAATTTGGAAGAAAAAAACCGCTTTATTTTGGTCTTGCACTTTACATTATATCTTGTTTAAGTTGCGTATTTGTTACGTCAATAGATCAATTAATTGTGTTAAGATTTATACAAGCTATTGGTTGTTGTGCAGCAACAGTTGCAGCCATAGCAATGGTTAGAGATTTATTTACTGTAGAAGAAAGTCCGAAGGTTTTTGCCTCACTAATGCTTGTAATTGCAGTTTCACCAATGCTTGCACCAACAGCGGGAGG
Organism: Pedobacter sp. GW456-11-11-14-TSB4; assembly: GCF_059424425.1. Taxonomy (NCBI): domain Bacteria; kingdom Pseudomonadati; phylum Bacteroidota; class Sphingobacteriia; order Sphingobacteriales; family Sphingobacteriaceae; genus Pedobacter; species Pedobacter sp. GW456-11-11-14-TSB4. The sequence continues at coordinate 751,530 of NZ_JBWKZK010000002.1, read as the reverse complement.
TTATTTAATTACCGTTTTAGGTTGGAAATCAGTTTTTGTTTTTTTAGGTATAACGGCCATTTTAATGACTGTAGCCACCAAATTTTGGTTAAAAGAAAGTTATATCCCAGATCCAAACTACTCCCTAAAACCTAAACCTATTTTAAACAATTTCTATATTGTTATAAAAGAACCAAGCTTTTATACCTATGCCTTAATTAGTGCAATTACTTTTAGTGGTTTATTCGCGTACGTATCTTCATCGCCTGTGGTATTTATGGATATTTATAAAGTGACCGAAACTGGCTATGGGTGGATATTTGCCTTATTATCAGTATTTTTTATCGGTTTTAGTCAAGTTAACAGTTATATCTTAAGGTGGTTTAGCAGTAAAAAAATAATTGCTTGGGCTCTGAGTTTGCAATGTTTTTTTAGTGCGTTATTCCTTTTGGCAGCAACATATGATTTGTTAAATCTTTATGCTACAATTGCATTTATCGCCTCATTTTTAGCTTGTTTAGGCTTTATAAATCCAAATGCGTCTGCACTTGCTTTGGCTCCATTTGAAAAAAATGCTGGTAGTGCTTCGGCTTTAATGGGTGCTTTACAAATGGGTTTAGGCGCATTAGCATCAGCAGCTATAAGTATGTTTGCTGCAGATGTGGTATGGCCAATGCCAGCGGTTATGTTTACTGCTACAGTTTTAGCAGTTTTATTTTTATTAATGGGATCAAGACAAATTAAAAATAGAATTCTGTAAATTATACCTATCATTCAATCCACAACGTTATTAATCTATCAGATTATTTCTATTTTCGTAATGAATGATACATATAAACTCTAAACTTCCAAGCGTTGGCACTACAATATTTTCTGTAATGTCTAAATTAGCACAAGAGCACAATGCGATAAATTTATCTCAAGGTTTCCCAGATTACCAAACCGATAAAAAGTTGATTGAACTCATTAATGAGGCAATGTTAGCTGGCCATAATCAATATGCTCCAATGCAAGGCTTAGCTTATTTAAGAGCTACCATTGCGCAAAAGATGTTGAATAATCATAATGTAAATTATGACCAAGAAACTGAAATTACCATCACGGCTGGAGGTACACAAGCTATTTTCACAGCCATTGCTTCGGTAATTAATTCTGGTGATGAGGTTATTATATTTGAACCAGCTTATGATAGTTATGCACCAACTGTTAAACTTTTTGGTGGCTTAGTTAAACCTTTTGTTTTACATGCACCAGATTACAAAATTGATTGGGAAATGGTTAAAAAGCTATTTTCGGCAAATACAAAGATGATTATTTTAAATAGTCCTCAAAACCCAACTGGTAGTATTTTAAGCAAAGCTGATGTAGAGGCACTAATAAAATTAACTAAAGACACCGATGTTTTAATATTGAGCGATGAAGTATATGAACATATCATTTTTGATGGAGAACAGCATGAAAGTATTGCACGTTATCCTGAATTAATAGAAAGAAGTTTTATTATCGCATCTTTTGGCAAGCTTTTACACACAACAGGCTGGAAATTAGGTTACTGTTTAGCTCCAGCTAAATTAATGTCAGAATTTAGAAAGGTACACCAATTTAATGTTTTTAGCGTTAACACACCTATGCAATTAGGTATTGCCAATTATTTAAAAGACGAAAATATTTATAAAAACATTTCTATGTTTTTTCAGCAAAAACGAGATCTATTTGCTGCTTTGCTTAGCGAGACTAAATTTAAATTATTACCTTGCAAAGGCTCATATTTTCAATGCGTTAGTTTTGCTCACCTTGCAGATGAGAGTGATGTAGAATTTGCAAAAAGAATAATAACCGAATTTGGTGTGGCAAGTATCCCCGTCTCTGCCTTTTACACCAATAAAACAGACGATAAAATTCTAAGGTTTTGTTTTGCCAAAGAACAAAAAACATTAGAAGCGGCTGTAGAAAAATTGATGAAAATATAATTTATCCCTAAAAATTATAAAATGGAAAATCTTAAATATCTAAATATAGAAAACCTAAAGATCACCGTCTTTCAGGCGTACTTATTTTGGGAAAATGCAGATAAGAATTTACAGAACATTTCTTTAAAATTATCTAGCGGGGTAAGAGAAAAAACAGATCTTATTGTTTTACCTGAAATGTTTAACACAGGTTTTACAATGCGAGCTGATGAAATGGCCGAAGAAATGGATGGAAAAACCATGGAATGGCTTAAAAAAACTGCTGCTAACTATGATTGCGTTATTACTGGAAGCCTTATCATTAAAGAAAATGGCAATTTTTATAACAGAATGATTTGGATGAAGCCAGATGGTGAATATGAATATTACGATAAGCACCATTTATTTAGCATGGCTGATGAAGACAAACACTTTATAGCTGGAAATGAACAACTTATAGTTGAACTAAAAGGATGGAAAATTAGATTAGCCATTTGTTATGATCTGCGTTTTCCGGTTTGGTTAAGAAACAAAAATGCTGAATACGACATTTTGTTGTTGGTTGCTAGTTGGCCAGATAAACGTTCTTCACATTGGCGTACATTGATACATGCAAGAGCAGTTGAAAATCAGAGTTATGTGGTAGCAGTTAATCGTGTTGGGCACGATGGGAACCAGATTTATCACAGCGGCCATTCTATGTGCATTGATCCTTACGGAAATACCATTTATTATAAACCAGAAGATGAAGATCTTTATACCTTTAGTATCAATTATCCTGAATTAGAAAAAATAAGAAGACAATTTCCTTTTTTACAGGATGCTGATGACTTTAATTTAGATAACTAATTAAGCTTAATCTAATATCACCTCTCTAATGTTTAACAGAAGAAAATTTATAAAAGCATCTGCGCTTTCTACCGCATTATTGGCGGTTAATAAAAACAGTTTTGCAGCAGGCGTTCAAGAAAGTACGCAAATAATAAACAAACCCATAGTTATTTCTACTTGGGATTTTGGTGTAGCCGCAAACGCGGATGCATGGAAAGTTTTAAGCAAAAATGGAAGAGCACTTGATGCTGTTGAACAAGGTGTTTGGGTACCAGAGGCTGATGAAACTAACCAAACTGTTGGTTATGGTGGCTTGCCAGACCGTGATGGTAGAGTAACTTTAGATGCTTGCATTATGGATGAATTGGGTAATTGTGGAGCTGTATTAGCTTTAGAACATATTAAACATCCAATTTCTGTGGCCCGTAAAGTGATGGAAAAAACACCTCATGTGATGCTTGCTGGAGATGGAGCTTTACAATTCGCTTTAGAAAACGGTTTCAAAAAAGAAAATTTATTAACTCCGGCTAGTGAAAAAGCTTGGAAAGAATGGCTAAAAGAAGCTAAATATAATCCGGTGATGAATATTGAGAATAAACTTTATGACAAAGCTGCTCCTCAAAGATTACCGGGCAATCAATATAATCATGATACTATTGGCATGATTGCCTTAGATGCTCAAGGAAATCTTTCTGGTGCTTGTACTACAAGCGGAATGGCTTATAAATTACATGGTCGTATAGGCGATAGTCCAATTATTGGTGCAGGTTTATATATTGATAATGAGATTGGTGGGGCCACATCAACAGGTGTTGGAGAAGAAGTAGTAAGAAACGTAGGCTCTTTTTTAGTGGTAGAATTAATGCGCCAAGGCTATCCGCCAGAGGATGCATGTAAAGAGGCAGTTATGCGTATCATTAGAAAAAAACCAGAAACTGCAAAAAATATTCAAGTAGGCTTTTTAGCGATGAACAAAAAAGGAGAATATGGTGCTTATGCCATACAAAAAGGTTTCTCTTATGCAGTTTGCGATGCCAAAAAACAAGATTTAGTGATTAAAGGAAAAAGTTATTATTAATCAGAAAATTCTTTAAAGCGGAACTTAAAATCTACACTAAATTAATGACGCAAAATAACAAGCCAATTCAGGCAAAGTCCCCAGTAGCGGATTTAGGGTTTGTGATAGAAATCTGTGCCAACTCTTATACATCTGCTTTAGCTGCGCAAAATGGTGGTGCACATCGTGTGGAGCTTTGCGAAAACATGGCAGAAGGTGGCACCACTCCTAGTTACGCACAAATTAAATTATGTAAAGAGAGATTAAATATCCAAGTTTGGCCAATTATTCGTCCACGAGGTGGAGACTTTTTATACAGTGATGACGAGTTTGAGCTGATGAAAGAAGACATCAAAATTTGTAAGGCTTTAAATTGTGATGGTGTAGTTTTAGGCATTTTGCTGGCCAACGGAGAAGTTGATGTAAAACGTTGTAAAGAATTGGTTGAATTGGCAAAGCCGATTCCTGTGGCTTTTCACAGAGCTTTTGATATGAGTAATGATTTAGAAAAAGCTTTGGAAGATTTAATTGAATTAGGTTTTGTAAGGGTTTTAACATCTGGCGGAGCAAATAATGCCAACGAAGGCATAGAGATTATTGCCAAGTTAGTTAAACTAGCAAACGGTAGAATTGAAATTATGCCAGGAGCAGGAATAAACCCGTTAAATATTGCTGAAATTGCTAAAAGAACAGGTGCAAAAAATTTCCATTCATCTGCCAGAATAAATATTGAAAGCAAAATGGAGTTTCGTAACCAACTTACTAAAATGGGTAATATTGAGGACGAGTATCAATATCAACAAACCTCGGCAGAGTCAGTTAAACAAATGATAGATCAATTAATTTCAAAACAATGAATGGTAGATACATAAGTTTTACGTTAGGAATAATATTTTTTATATTATCTTATGTTGTAAAAAAGACAGCAGCAATTAATTTTCAAGATACGCTTTACGTCATTGAGTATGCTTTTGTATTTAAATTAATAGCTTTTTTTGCATTTTTTGTATCTGTTATTTTAAGTTTTAAAAACAAAAACTCTAACAAATGAGGCTATTAACCTTACTCCTATTTTTGCCGTTATTTTCTTTAGCTCAAAAGCACAAAGCGCCAAATTTTGCTTCTGGTAATTTTACGGATGATTATAAAATAACCTACACTATCAATGATACACTTTGGATCCAACACCCTAACACCAAATACCACATTATTAAGTGGAATAAAAAAAAACAATATTTAGTAGCAAAAAACGCTACTTCAAATAAAGAGGATGCTAACAAATTTACCCGTATTGATTATATGACTTTTAGCAATATGGAACCATATTTATGGGGTTTTTGTTTAACGGTTTATGATGCAGCAACTGAAAAAATTGCTAAAAAAACTGCTTATGTTGATAGGAAAAATCCAAAAAAGGGTTGCAATGGTTATCCTTTTTCTAGAATGAAAAGAACTGAGTAGAAAGTTGCTGAATAAAATCTCAAACTCTGTTTAAAACTTTGCAACCTGAGATAGTACCAAAAAACTTACTTAACTAAACCAGATTGAAGCGAAAATCCTTTTGTATTTTCATGCTGAGCAAAGCGAAGCATTAAACAAAAGATTGTAGCAAAAAGCTGGACCGAATGATCAATTAAACTTCTGCAATTGCTTTTCAAATAACAATTTTATCCTTCAAATATCTTCCAATTTCCGTTTTCCAACTTACCTTAAAAAACATATCTTTGCACAAAGATGAAGCACATACGTAATTTTTGCATAATTGCACATATAGACCACGGCAAAAGCACTTTAGCCGATAGGTTATTAGAATATACAGCGACGATTTCTCAACGCGAAAGTCAGGCTCAATTGCTTGATAACATGGATTTAGAGCGTGAACGTGGGATCACGATTAAAAGTCATGCGATACAAATGAATTTTAAGATTGACGGCCAAGAGTACAATTTTAACCTTATTGATACCCCAGGACACGTAGATTTTAGTTACGAAGTTTCTCGCTCAATTGCGGCTTGCGAAGGCGCATTGTTAATTGTAGATGCATCGCAAGGGATACAAGCACAAACCATTTCTAACCTTTATTTGGCATTGGAGCATGATTTAGAAATCATTCCGATTTTAAATAAAATGGATTTGCCAGGGGCGATGCCTGAAGAGGTAAAAGATCAGATTATTGATTTAATTGGCTGTAAGCGAGAAGAAATTATACCTGCATCTGGTAAAACAGGAATGGGCATACCAGAAATTTTGCAAGCCATTGTAGATAGGGTTCCGGCGCCAGTTGGCGACCCAGAAGCACCTCTACAAGCTTTGATTTTTGATAGCGTTTTTAATTCATTTAGAGGCATTATCGCTTATTACAAAGTTGTAAATGGCGAAATTAAAAAAGGTGATAAGGTAAAATTCATTAATACTGGTAAAGAATATTTGGCTGATGAGGTTGGTATTTTGAAGCTAGATATGTCGCCACGTATTTCGGTTAAAACAGGAGACGTTGGTTATATTATATCGGGTATTAAAGAAGCTCGTGAGGTAAAAGTTGGTGATACAATTACAAACGTTGCAAGACCATCGCTAGATGCAATTCAAGGTTTTGAGGAAGTAAAACCCATGGTGTTTGCAGGCATTTATCCGGTTGATACAGATGAGTTTGAAGAATTACGCGAGGCGATGCACAAGTTGCAATTAAATGATGCTTCGATAGTTTTTGAGCCAGAAAGCTCGGCAGCTTTGGGTTTTGGTTTCCGTTGTGGTTTCTTAGGAATGCTGCATATGGAGATTATTCAGGAGCGTTTGGAGCGTGAGTTCGATATGACGGTTATTACTACAGTTCCCAACGTTTCTTACATTGCTCACTCTACCAAAGGCGAAGAAATTTTTGTAAACAATCCATCTGATTTGCCTGATCCTAGTAAATTAGATTCTGTTGAAGAGCCATTTATTAAAGCAAATATTATTACCAAAGCCGATTTCGTTGGCCCTGTAATGTCACTTTGTATCCAAAAAAGAGGAACAATCATTAATCAGTCTTACCTAACATCTGATAGAGTAGAATTGGTTTTTGAAATGCCAATGGGCGAAATTGTATTTGATTTTTATGATAAGTTGAAAACAATTTCTAAAGGTTATGCCTCTTTCGATTATCACCAAGTTGGATATAGAAAATCTGATTTGGTGCGTTTAGATATGTTAATTAATGATGAACCTGTTGATGCTTTGTCTTCACTAATTCATCGTAGCAATGCATACGATTTTGGTAAAAAAATCTGTGAAAAGTTGAGAGAATTAATCCCTCGTCAACAATTTGAGATTAAAATACAAGCTTCAATAGGTGCAAAGGTTATTGCTCGTGAAACCCTTAGTGCTTTACGTAAAGATGTTACCGCAAAATGTTATGGTGGTGATATTTCTCGTAAACGTAAGTTATTAGAAAAACAGAAAAAAGGTAAAAAACGTATGCGCCAAGTTGGAAATGTAGAAATTCCACAAAGTGCGTTTATGGCAGTTTTAAAATTAGATTAACTTAGTATCAAGATTTGAGTATCATGTAGCAAGTTAATTGCAGTCTCGATACTTGATACTCGATACTCGATACTTATAAATATGCAACTACTCGACGGCAAATTCGCATCAGAAAAGATAAAAACAGAAATAGCGGCAGAAGCAGCAGATTTTTTAGCACAAAGTGGACGTAAACCACACTTAGTTGCCATATTGGTTGGTAATGATGGCGGTAGCGAAACTTATGTTGCTAGTAAGATGAAAAACTGTGAGAAAGTTGGTTTCAAATCTTCGTTGTTCAGATATGATAATACCGTAACTGAAGCAGAATTATTGTTGAAAATAGAAGAAATTAATCAAGATGCAGATGTTGATGGTTTAATAGTTCAATTGCCGTTACCAAAACACATCGACCCTGAGAAAGTTACTGAAGCTATTGATTATCGTAAAGATGTTGATGGTTTTCACCCTGTGAATTTGGGTAGAATGATGCGTAATTTACCTTGTTTTATTCCCGCTACACCTTATGGTATTTTGTTAATGCTGCAAGCTTACAATATTGATACTACCGGAAAACATTGCGTTGTAGTTGGTAGAAGTAATATTGTTGGTAGCCCGATGAGTATTTTGATGGCACGTAACGCAAACCCAGGAAATTGTACAGTTACGCTTACACATAGCAAAACGCATAACTTAAAAGAAATGGTTTTGCAGGGCGATATTGTTGTAGCGGCTATTGGCAGAAAAAACTTTGTTACTGCACATATGGTTAAATCTGGTGCTATTATTATTGACGTTGGTATTAACAGAGAAACATCTACAGAAACCAAATCTGGCTTTAAATTATATGGTGATGTAGATTTTGAAAATGTAGCACCAAAAGCATCGTGGATAACACCAGTACCAGGAGGTGTAGGTTTGATGACTATAGTTGGCTTGTTAAAGAACACTTTAGCATCTGCTAAAGGAGAAATTTATAGTTAGATAAAAGCTTGTATATCAAAGCAATATTTACACGTATAAATATTTTTTATTCCACGTAAAATTTATTATCTTTGATAAATAAATTAAATGATCATGGATGCAAAATTAACTTTAAGTTTTAACCAAGATGTTGTTGCAAAGGCAAAAAAATATGCTGCTGCTAACAATATCAGCCTATCTCGCTTAATAGAGCATTTATTAACTCAAGTTACAGCTAAAGAATACAAATCTCTCGAAGATTTTCCGGTAGCAGATTGGGTAAGCATGGTTGCTGAGGGTGAAGCAGAATATAAAAGAACAACAAAAAAATCTCGTAAAGCTAGTAAGGATGAGTTTTTCTCTTCTAAAAAATAATGGTTAGGATTTTTTTAGACGCCAATGTTCTTGTTTCTGTTTTAAATAAAGAATATCCAATATTTACTTATTCATCTCGCATCTTAAGTTTAGCTGCTCATCCAAATTTTGAAGTTTACACCTCTCCCATTTGTTTAGCTATTGCTTTTTATTTTGCAGAGAAAAAACATAAATCAGCTATTGCAAAACAAAAAATTGATTTATTGTGTGCGCATATTCATATTGCCGAAAATTTAAAAGATGGTGTAATTAAAACTTTAAGCAATAAGAAAATTCATGATTTTGAGGATGGTTTGGAATACTATGCTGCCAGAGAAGTAAATTGTAATTGCATAATTACCGAAGACACGGAAGATTTTTATTTTTCTGATATTGAGGTTCTTGATTGTAAAGGTTTTTTTAATCGGTATTTATTGAATTAGTTGTTTGGATTTACGCTCTTGCGTTAACAATTGAAGCGGCATCCTTTTTGGCTGTAATCCTGAGCGCCTGCCTGCGGTAGGCAGGTGGTCGAAGGACAGCTAAAAAGATACAGCGGAAAGCGTGTTAAAACGCCCAAAAAAACAATATTATTTCCACAAACGTTTCCAAAAATTTTCTTTCAAACCAACATATAATCCGTCTTCCTTCAACTCTGTTGGATAGATGTCAATATAATCTCCTTGCCCCTCTGCACCTCTCCCAGTGGTTAAATTATATTCGTAACGGTGTATCGGACAAACTATTTTACCCTCTGTACACCATCCGCCACTTAACAAACCACCCGCATGCGGACATTTATTTTCAACTGCAAAAAACTGCCCTTGCTGTTTTATTACACATATTTTCTTTCTATCGGCCTTTACCATTTGTATAAAATCACTCTTTTCAGTTTCTTGTTTTGACAAAACCTTTACCCAAATCATCTTTTCTACTTTATTGAATGTGTATATTTGCGCTCTAATTTACAAAATGGCACACAATATACCAGAAGATGGCACATTACTTCCGCTAATGGAAGAGTTTTATACGATACAGGGAGAAGGATACAATACGGGAAAAGCTGCCTATTTTATACGTTTGGGCGGATGTGATGTAGGTTGCCATTGGTGTGATGTAAAAGAAAGTTGGGACGCAGAATTACATCCACTTACACTTTCTGATGATATTGTAGCTAAAGCTGAAACTTTTCCGGGTAAAGCGGTTGTGGTTACGGGTGGTGAGCCATTGATTTATAACTTAGCTTATTTAACAAAAAAACTACAAGATAAAGGCATTTTAACTTTTATCGAAACCTCTGGTGCTTATCCACTTTCTGGATCTTGGGATTGGATTTGTTTATCACCTAAAAAATTTAAAGCACCTAGACCAGACATCACTCCTTTTGCAAACGAATTAAAAGTAATCGTTTTTAATAAAAGTGATTTTGAATGGGCCGAAAAATATGCTGAAACAGTTTCTCCTAATTGCAAATTATACTTACAACCAGAATGGTCAAAATCTAAAGAAATTACGCCAATGATTGTGGAGTATGTAATGGCAAACCCAAAGTGGGAAATTTCGCTGCAAACGCATAAATTCTTAAACATTCCTTAATACTCAATATTTTATTTACATTAGTCATGATCAAACTAAGGGCTTAAATGACTAAATTATTAATCTTCTTTTGTTGCTTGATAGCTTTTTCGGCAAGTGCCCAAAACTCTACAAATAAAAAAGCGCAAGAAAGTTTTGAAGACGCACAACAATACCTGAGGCAAAATATTTACGATGAAGGCATCAAGTTTTTAGATGAAGCCGTGAAGTTAGATCCAAAATTTCAGTTGGCATATATTCAATTGGGCGATATTTATAGAAGATTAAAAGATCATTCCAAAGCAAAAATAAACTACCAAAAAGCAGTAAATTCTGCATCTACTATCGAACCTCGTATTTATTATGTTCTTGCTGAAAGTGAATTGCTAACAGGCGATTACGCAAAAGCAAAGCATAATTTTCTATTATTTCAGCAAAAAAATGTTGGTGCAGACCAAGAATTTATTGAAAGAACTAAAAAATATATTTTAGATTGTAATTTTGCGATAACAGCAATTAAATCTCCAACTAAATATGAACCCATAAACATGGGATTTAATGTTAATAGCGCTCACAGAGATTATTTTCCGGCTTTAACAGCAGATGGACAAACCATTATTTTTTCTAGAGTGGTTGATAACAATGAAGATTTTTACACATCAACAAAGAAAAATAATCAGTGGCAACAAGCGCAGCCATTAAGCACGAAGATCAATACACCAAATTTTAATGAAGGTGCTCAATCTATATCTCCTGATGGTAAATATTTATTTTTCACAGGTTGCAATCGCCCAGATGGCTTAGGTAGATGTGATATTTATGTTTCTAGAAAAGAAGGTTTAGAGTGGGGAAAAGCAATTAATTTAGGCAAAAGCATAAATTCAGAATATTGGGAATCGCAACCATCTATCAGCCCAGATGGCTCTACTTTATATTTTGTAAGCAACAGACCTGGCGGAATAGGAAGTTACGACATTTGGAAAAGTACTTTAACAGACGAAGGTCAATGGACTAATCCAACTAATTTAGGACCTAGCATAAATACTCCATATGATGAAAATACTCCATTTATGCATGCTGATGGTAAAACATTGTATTTTGCATCTAACGGTTGGCCAGGCTTTGGAGATAAAGATATTTACTGGAGTAGATTAGATGAGCTTGGAAATTTCTCTAAGCCTACAAACCTTGGCTACCCAATTAATACATTTAATGAGGAGGTTGGATTAATTGTTACTGCTGACGGAAATGAGGGCTTATTTTCATCAAATATTAAAGATGGAGGTTTTGGAGATTTAGATATTTATCGTTTTAAATTACCAGAAAGCGTAAAACCTTTACCCGTAACTTATGTAAAAGGAATTGTAAAAGACAAAGAAACCAACCAATTGTTAGAAGCTAATGTTTTGGTAATAGACTTAAAAAACAACAACTCTGTTTTTAATGATTATACCTCTAAAGAGACCGGAGATTTTATAGCCGTTATGCCAATTGGAAGTGAATATTCTTTTAATGTAGATGCACCGGGATATTTGTTTAATTCACAACATTTTGAGCTTTTAAATAGCCAGAGCAACCAACCAGCAGAAGTTGAAATTTTATTGGAAAAGATTAAAGTAGGCAGTAATGTAACTTTGCAGAACATCTTTTTTGAGACTAATAAATTTGAGCTTTTACCTCCATCTGTTATTGAATTAAATATTTTGGTTGATTTGCTGAAGGCAAATGAAAACCTTGCCATAGAAATTGAAGGATATACTGATAATGTAGGTGATGATAAACTGAACCAAAAATTGTCTGAAAATAGAGCTAAATCTGTTTATGATTTTCTAATTAATAATGGGATTGATAAACGTAAATTGGCTTACAAAGGATACGGAAAAACTAAGCCAAAAGCTGATAACAACACTGAAGAAGGAAGAAGAAAAAATAGAAGAACTGAATTTATTGTAACTAAAATATAAAAATGGAACAAAATCTAAAAAATCATAGCAAGTATGTAAAAGGCTACCACATTGTACTTTTATTCTTAACAGTTGCAGGTACAATTGGTGCAACTATAAATTTTTACCACTCATGGGCAAATGCTAACCATTATAATTCTGCCTTATTGTTAATCTTATTTATGATTGCAATTATTTTGTTTTGGTACGTGAGGCAGTTCCCGTTAAAAGCTCAAGATAGAGTAATTAGGGCCGAAGAAAACATAAGGTATTTTAGCTTGACTGGTAAATTATTGCCAAAAGAATTAAGAAAAAGTCAAATTATTGCATTGCGTTTTGCAGGAGATGAAGAGTTTGTAGCTCTAGTAGAAAAAACATTAAAAGAAAATTTATCTGCAAAAGATATTAAAGCACAAGTTAAAAATTGGAGAGCAGATCATTATCGTATGTAATTAAGCTCTAATTTTACGGCCATTTTTAACGTAAATTTCAGAGCCTTCTACCAACATGATAGAATCTGGTTTCTCATTTTTTAAATGACTGAAATCTTGGCCATAATTTTTTTTAAAGTCGATATCAATTTCATATGAAGATATTGGGTAGGTTTCCCATCTCGGGTGACCTACTCCATATTCTGAAGTTATGTTGTTACCAATCTTAGTGTATCCCCAATAATGCTCTGTAATAAAATCAGCATCGCTATTTAAAGGAATAGGTTCTCTTGTTGGATTTGCTGTAACAGAAAATTTATTCCAATTACCATTTCTCCAAGCATATTCTACAGTTAAATGCTCATTGGTTTCTGTCCATTTATGTTTCATGGGCAATGTTCTATAACTTTCTTTATAAATCGTATTTGCAATAAAAGTGATAGCTGGTTTAGGTACTACTTCACTTATAAAAACAGCTCCTCTTTTCCATTCGCCATTATCATTATACTTTACGTAAAAACGTAGGTTCACTTCTTCAAAATTTCCATGAAAAGGAACTTTTAGTCCTTTAAGCTTAGTATTTAAGAACATGAAACCAACAATACTTACATAATGTTTTCCGTTCCAATCATCTAAAACCGTAAAAGGCGGAAGGTACTTTTCGAGTACTTCTTTATCAACTGTATAGTTAATTAGTATTAACTTTCTCCATTCAGCTGTTAAAAAAATATCGTTACCTATCATTATATAATTGCTTGTCTAATTCGTAAAAGTTTTATCAACAAATCTTCTAGCAATGCTAAATTAAGCATATTAGCTCCATCAGATTTTGCATTTGCAGGATCAGGATGTGTTTCTATAAATAGACCATCGGAGCCAACTGCAATAGCTGCTTTAGCAATTGTTGTTATTAATTCTGGTTTTCCACCAGTAACACCGCTACTTTGATTTGGTTGTTGCAAAGAATGTGTACAATCCATTATTACAGGCACACCAAAGCTCTGCATTTCTGGCAAACCTCGGTAATCAACAATCAAATCCTGATAACCAAAAGTATTTCCCCTATCTGTTAGCATAACTCTATCGTTGCCACTATCTTTTATTTTATCAACTGCAAATTTCATTGATCCAGCAGATAAAAACTGACCTTTTTTTACATTAACAACTTTACCAGTTTCTGCTGCAGCTATTAATAGATCTGTTTGTCTACATAAAAATGCTGGTATTTGTAAAACATCTACATATGCGGCTGCCATTGCAGCTTCTGCACTTTCATGTATATCTGTAACAGTTGGTATATCAAAGGTTTTACCAACTTTTTCTAATATTTTTAAAGCTTTTTCATCGCCAATACCTGTAAATGAGCTTCCTTTACTTCTATTCGCTTTTCGGTATGAACCTTTAAAAATGAATGGTATTTGCAGTTTATCAGTAATTAGCAAAATTTCTTCTGCAATTTGTAAAGCCATTTCCTCGCCCTCAATTGCGCAAGGGCCAGCCATTAGAAAGAAATTATTTGAGTTTTGGTGTTTAAGTTTATCTAGTTGTAGCATTTTTTGAGATTTGAGAGGTGAGATATGAGAAGTTAGATTTAAGATATGAGTTTGAATACTTTGTCTCAAATCTCACATCTCAATACGCATATCTATTTTTTAGTTTCCTAATTCTGACATGAATTTTATTCGCATCAATTGTATTTCTTCACGAGTATAATCACTTTCGCCCAGATCGTTTAATGCAGCATCAATAGAATCATTGTCTGCAGCTCTGAAGTAATCAAAAACTTCATCCTGTCGATCTTCATCAATTACTTCATCAACAAAATAACCCAAGTTTAATTTTGTACCAGAATTTACAATAGCCTCAACTTCTTTTAAAATATCGAAATAAGTGATGCCTTTTGATTTAGCGATATCCTCTAAACCTATTTGTCTATCAATATTTTGAATAATAGAAACTTTTAGGGCTGATTTATTGGCTTGGGTTTTAATCACCAAATCAATAGGGCGCTCAACATCATTGTCCTCAACATATTTTTTGATGAGTTCAATAAACGGATTACCGAATTTTAATGCCTTTCCATGCCCAACACCAGAAATTTGCTTCAATTCATCAACCGTAATTGGATAATGCGTACACATTTCTTCTAGTGATGGATCTTGAAAAACTACAAATGGAGGTACATTTTTTTGCTTTGCAATTTTTTTACGCAAATCTTTTAACAAACCTAGTAACTGAGTATCTAATGCACCAGTACCATGTTTAACATCTTCCTCATCATCATCTGCAGCGCTTTCTATCAATTCATTTAAAATGAATTTTAAGCTATACGGATTTTCAATGAAATCTTTACCAGCTTTAGTTAATTTAAGGATTCCATAACTATCTATATCTTTTGAAACAAAGTTATTTAATACAGACTGTCGAATTAAAGATTTCCATAAAATTTCACCTTCAAGCTTTCCTAAACCAAATTCTGGTAATTTATTTTGCTCGTAAGCAATAGTTTGAGCAGTTTCACTGCCCATAAATATATTTAGCAAATGGCTATCATCAAACTTTTCGCCTGTAGACTTTACTAATTTTAAAAACGTTAACAGATGTTCTTCAGCATCAAACTGTTGTTTTGGTTTTTTGCAATTATCGCACATGCAATTACAACCAGTTTCATTAAAGTTTTCGCCAAAATAATGCAAAATTTGTTTTCTTCGGCATACGCCTGATTCAGCATAATCAATTACTTCTTTAAGAATTTGAGTACCAATTTCTCGTTCAGAAACTGGTTTGTCTTTCATAAACTTAGCTAGCTTGTCTACATCTTTTTGCGCATAAAAGGCTAAACAATATCCCTCACCACCATCTCTACCTGCCCTACCAGTTTCCTGGTAATAACCCTCCATACTTTTTGGTATATCATGATGAATAACAAACCTAACATCTGGCTTATCTATACCCATACCGAAAGCAATTGTTGCTACAATTACTTCTGCATCTTCCATTAAAAATTTATCCTGAGTTTCTGCTCTAACTTTAGGCTCTAAACCTGCATGATAAGGCAATGCTTTAATTCCGTTTAAATTTAAAGCTTCAGCAACTTCTTCAACTTTCTTTCTGCTTAAACAATAAATAATTCCAGATTTACCAGTATTATATTTAATGTATCTGATAATTTCTTTAATTACATCCCTTTTAGGGCGAATTTCATAGAATAAATTTGGTCTATTAAATGATGATTTAAACAAAGTTGCATCACTCATTTGCAAGTTCTTAATAATGTCTTGCTGTACTTTAGGTGTGGCTGTAGCTGTTAATGCTATAATTGGAATGTGAGCACCTAATCCAGTAATCACCTGTCTAATCTTCCTGTATTCAGGTCTAAAATCATGTCCCCATTCAGAAATACAGTGAGCTTCATCAACTGCAACAAATGATATTTTAAGTAATTTTAAAAACTCTATATTCTCTAATTTGGCTAATGACTCTGGCGCAACATACAAAAGCTTGGTTTGCCCATCTAACAAATCAGATTTCACTTGAGTTATTTCAGTTTTATTTAAGGATGAATTAAGAAAATGAGCAATGCTATCACTCCCTCCAAATGCTCTTAACTGGTCAACTTGATTTTTCATCAAGGCTATTAATGGCGATATTACTATCGCCGTACCTTCGCTCATTAATGCAGGTAATTGGTAGCAAATAGACTTACCACCACCAGTAGGCATAATTACAAACGTATTTTTCCCTTCTAATATATTAGTAATGATGGGCTCTTGGTCACCTTTAAAATTGTCGAATCCAAAGAAAGTTTGCAAATTATCAAACAACGACTTTTTCACGTCCATTTTTTGTATCAAATATTCTGTGCTATTATTGTTCAAAATAACATAATTTTGCAGTAATTAAAGCATCAATATACTAATAAATTCTCTTTGAAAAGTAAAAAATATATAATCGAGTCTGCTGTTTCTACATTAAAGCTAGAATCAGATGCTATTTTAAACCTAATTAACCATATTAACGATGATTTTGTAACTGTCGTACAGGCAATTTTAAATAGTAAAGGTCGAGTTATTGTTACCGGAATAGGTAAAAGCGCCATTATTGCTCAAAAAATTGTAGCTACGTTTAATTCTACCGGAACACCTGCAATTTTTATGCACGCTGCAGATGCAGTTCATGGTGATTTAGGCATGATACAAAAAGATGATATTGTAATTTGTCTATCCAAAAGCGGCAATACTCCAGAAATCAAATTATTGGCTCCCCTATTAAAACGCACTAATAACTTACTAATTGGAATGTTAGGTCAGCTAGATTCTGATTTAGCTAAACAAGCAGATTATGTTTTAAATACCAGTGTTAGTAAAGAAGCTTGTCCGCATAACTTAGCTCCAACAACAAGTACAACCGCTCAATTAGCCATGGGCGATGCTTTGGCAGTTTGTTTGTTGCAGGCTCGAGAATTTAATACTGATGATTTTGCTCGTTACCATCCTGGCGGTTCTCTGGGCAAAAGATTATATCTAAAAGCTGGAGATTTAGCCTTAAAAAATGAAAAGCCTTTTATTTTGCCAAATGCTTCTGTAAAAGAAGTAATTATAGAAATCAGTAAAAATAGACTTGGTGCTGTTGTTGTTACAGAGAATAATCAAATTTTAGGCATCATTACCGATGGAGATATTAGAAGAATGCTCGAAAAACATTCTAACATTGAAAATATCATTGCATCAGATTTGATGAACAAAAATCCAAAGCAAATTGATAAAGATGAATTGGCATTATTTGCAGTAGATGTAATTAAACAAAACAATATAACTCAATTATTAGTTACTAATGGTAAATTGTATTACGGATTAATACATATGCACGACCTTTTACAAGAAGGGATTATTTAAATAAATATATCTTTGCTTTACATGAATAAAAATAATTACGCATTAATTATGGCTGGCGGAGTTGGCAGCCGTTTTTGGCCAGTTAGCAGAACAGAATTTCCTAAACAATTTATAGATTTTTTTGGGGTTGGAAAAACACTTATTCAAAGTACCTACGAAAGATTTTTACAAATTTGCCCAGCCGAAAATATTTTCATAGTAACGAATGATATTTATGTTGATTTGATTAAAGAGCAAATACCAAATATTAGCAACAATCAAATCCTGGCTGAACCAATAATGCGCAATACCGCTCCTTGTATTGCATACGGTTCTATGAAAATAGCCGAATTAAATAAAGATGCTGTAATTGTTGTTGCGCCTTCAGATCATACTATTGCGAACCAGCAAGGTTTTATAAAAGCAATTGAACAATCTATGACTGCAGCAGCTGAAAACAATTGTTTAATAACTTTAGGAATTAAGCCAAACAGACCAGATACTGGCTACGGTTATATTCAATATAACGAAGAACTTTTACCTACAGATCAAGATATACATAAAGTTAAAACCTTTACCGAAAAGCCAAATTTAGAACTGGCACAATCTTTTATCCAAAGTGGCGATTTTTTGTGGAATGCAGGGATCTTTATTTGGTCGGCTAAATCGATTAATAAATCTTTTGAGAAGCATTTGCCAGATATGCATGAAATTTTTAATCAAGGCAAAAACTTCTACAACACTTCAAACGAAGTACAGTTTATTGCAAATGCGTATTTACAATGCACCAATATATCTATCGATTTCGGTATTATGGAAAAAGCTGAGAACGTTTATGTTTTGCCTGCCGATTTTGGCTGGTCTGATTTAGGCACATGGGCTTCTATTTACGAAATGGCTGAAAAAGATTATGTTGGCAATGCTGTTATTCCATCAGAGCAAGTAATGATGTTCGATTCATCAAATTGTATGGTGAATGTACCTTCAGAGAAATTAGTGATTCTGCAAAGCTTGCATAATTACATTGTTGTAGAATCTAATAACACACTGTTGATTTGTCCACGATCTGAAGAACAAAATGTTAAACATATCGTTGCAGATGTTAAGGCAAAGTTTGGAAACAAGTTTATCTAAAAGATTTGAGAAGCTAGATTTGAGACTTTTCTAACTTCTCAAATCTAATGTCTCAAAACTATTGACGTTGCCTTACGGCCTCATATAAAATAACCCCAGCAGCTACAGAAACATTTAATGATTCTATTTTACCTGCCATTGGTATTTTTGCCAAGTGATTAGCAACTCGTAATAGTTCATTAGAAATACCTTCATCTTCGGAGCCCATTACAATTGCAGTGGGCAATGTATAATCCTGATTGTATATTAAATCATTTGTTTTTTCGGTACAAGCAACAATTTGTAAGCCGCTATCTTGTAAAAACAAACAGGTTTTATGCAAATTAGAATGTCTACAAATCGGAATGCTAAACAATGCACCAGCAGAAGTTTTTATGGCATCAGCATTAATTTGTGCAGCATTTTTTAACGGAACAATGATGGCATGCACACCCACACAAGCCGCAGTTCGTGCAATTGCACCCATGTTACGCACATCGGTAACACTATCTAAAACTAAAATTAGTGGGGTTTCGCCTTTTTCAAAAATTGCAGGCACCAAATCTTCTATGTTTTGATAAGTGATTGGAGAAATTACAGCAATTACACCTTGGTGGTTTTTTTGCGACATTCTGTTTAACTTCTCAATTGGAACTGAGCTCAAGGGAATTAATGTTCCATGTAGTAAAGTCTTTAGTTCAGTAAATAAATCTCCAGATAAACCACGTTGTAAATAGATAGTTTCAATGTCTCTTCCTGCTTTTATTGCTTCTATTACTGCTCTAATGCCAAAAACAAATTCATTATTCTCTTTTACGCGTTGTGGTCTTCTAAACTTATCCATTTTGCAAAAGTAAGAAATAGATGTGAGATGTGAGACGCGAGATTTGAGATGTGAGAAATGAGATTTTAGATATGAGATGTGAGATTGGGGCTGTTAATTTGAGATGATCTTTTTTGCTGATTAATCAATTTAGATTCACTTTCTAATCCTGAAACAATTTCAATTTATTAACATAAACACTATCAAGTTGTTAACAAACAACTCAAAACTTGTTAAAACAAAAAACCTAACTTTTAACTACTTTTGTTAAATGAATAACGATAACGAAATACAGGGACAAGGCAAATTTTCAACTTCGGCACGTAAAGCAAGACTAAATACACCAATGACAGCGATGGGTAAAATACCACCGCAGGCAACAGATTTAGAAGAAGCTGTTTTAGGTGCTTTAATGCTCGAAAAAGATGCGCTATCAACTGTAATCGATATTTTAAAACCAGAAGTTTTTTATGCCGAAGCACATAAAAAAATCTTTGAAGCTATACAAAACCTATTTCAGAAATCTAAACCAGTTGATATTTTAACGGTTACTTCTGAAATGCGCACCCAAGGCACTTTAGAAATTGTTGGTGGCGCTTATTACATTACAAACTTAACCAATCGTGTAGCTTCTGCTGCAAATATTGAGTACCATGCTCGTATCATCTCTCAAAAATATATCCAACGTGAGCTGATTAGAATTTCTTCAGAAATTATTCAAAATGCTTATGAAGATACAACTGATATTTTTGATCTTCTAGATCACGCGGAAAAGAATTTATTTGATATCGCCCAAAATAATTTACGTAGAGATACGCAAAAAATGGACGAGATTATTAAGCAATCGTTAGCAACTTTAGAAGAATTACGTACCAAAACGGATGGTTTAACAGGTGTTCCATCTGGATTTACAGATTTAGATAGAATTACTGGTGGCTGGCAAAAATCAGATTTGGTAATTATTGCAGCAAGACCAGCAATGGGTAAAACGGCTTTCGTACTAACTTGCGCCCGTAACGCCGCGGTAGATTTTAAAAGACCAGTAGTTGTTTTCTCGCTAGAGATGTCATCAGTGCAATTGGTTAATCGTTTAATTTCTGGTGAAACTGAAATTGAGCAAGAAAAAATTAGAAAAGGAAATTTAGCAGAATGGGAATGGCAACAATTGCACAGTAAAATTGGCACTTTAACCGAAGCCCCACTCCTAATTGATGATACTCCTGCACTAAACATTTTTGAGTTTAGGGCAAAATGCCGACGTTTAAAATCCCAATACGATATCCAATTAATTATTATCGATTATTTGCAGTTAATGCATGGTAAGGGTGAAGGCCAAAGCGGTGGCGGTAATCGTGAGCAAGAAATTGGTAGTATTTCTAGGGCGCTTAAATCGGTTGCTAAAGAATTAGATGTGCCAGTTTTAGCATTATCGCAGTTAAGTAGAGCTGTAGAGAGCAGACCTGGCCCAAATGGAAAACGCCCAATGCTATCAGATTTACGTGAATCTGGATCTATTGAGCAGGATGCCGATATGGTGCTCTTCTTGTACCGACCAGAGTATTATGGTTTAACAGAAGATGAAAACGGAAGATCGATGGCCGGAGTTGGTGAGGTAATTATCGCAAAACACCGTAACGGTGAAACCGGTATTGTTCCACTTCGCTTTATTGGTAAATACGTTAAATTTGCCGATTTAGAAGATAATTTTGCACCTCAAAATAGTTTTTCGGAAAGCCAAATGATGCCTTCAAGTAATTTCGATAAACCATCTGGAAATGTGATCATTAAACCATCAAAAATGGATGATTTTAATGATGATGATGCTCCATTTTAAATTTATTCAAGTACTATCTAGTCGGTCGTCATGCTGAATTTGTCTCAGCATCGGTTTTGCGTGAAAAACTACTTTCTAACAATAGTGTCTTTGCCAACATATAATTGAATTTTGTTTTTTTTTTGAAAACGATTGTTAGCAATTCTTGGCTTGCACCTGCCCCACTATTCGCTACAATCTTTTACCATTTAATCCAGCCTCGGCTGGAAATGGTAAAAGTATTTTCGCTACTATTGGGTTTAAACAACAAAGCCATTAACTTTTGGGTTAGGTCTGCTCCCTGCAACCCTAAATAGTTGCACTAGCAGCCGTTAAACAAACCTTGGCGCAGCGGCATACCCCGATTTTTCTTCGGGGATATAGCGAAGCAAAGGACTTTCCGTAAAATTTTGAACAGCTGTTGCTTTACAAAAAATAGCCTAAAACAATACCTGCAACAATTATTAATGGCGGACTGATTTTAGTAAAGTTTAGCAAAAGAAAAGTACCTGCAATAATAGAAAGGGGCATTAAATCAAAACCAATTGGTTTTATCAATAAAATAAAAGCGGCAAAAATAAACCCAACACTTACCGCATTAATACCAGAAAGTGATTTTTTAATACGAGTAATTTTTTTTAAATCATTCCAAAACGGAACAATAAAAAGAACCAAAATTAAGCCTGGCAAATTTATACCTATTACAGCTAACAAACCACCAAAAACTTGGCCCACTATACCGTAACCTCCCTGTTTCATGCTTAAAGCACCAAGATAACTTGTAAATGAAAATGTTGGTCCGGGTAATACTTGCTGTAATGCAAACCCAGAAATGAAATCTGATTGGAGCAGGTATTTCTTCATCTCTACAAACTCAGTAAACATTAAGGGAACCAAAACCTGTCCGCCGCCAAAAACGAAAATACCGTTACGGTAAAAATTTTCGAAAAGCCTAATTGGCAAACTAAATGGCGATGTTCTATTAATTAAAGCACCCAACATAGCCATAAATAACAATACACCAATAAAGTAACTTAGTTTACGAGGATTTATATTGGCAAACAAACGAACGCGTATTTGAGCTTCATCGGTAGGTGTAGCAATTGCAGAAGAAACCATGCCACCCACTAAAATAGCTATCGGAAAAACGTATGCATTTTTTAATACCAAAGTAGCAACAACGGCTCCAAATGCCAGTAATACGGTAATTTCTGAAGTAAGTACTTTTTTGGCAAGGTTGTAGGCACCATAAGCAACTATACCAAGTGCAATTGGGTGTACGAATTGTAATATGTCTAAAAATTCTTTTTTTGAATCTAATAAGGCGTAACTAATTGCAGCAAAAGTCATTATTGCTGCTGAAGGTAAAATCCAGATAAAAAAAGTAAGGATTGCCAACTTTAAACCACCAACTTTATAACCAATACCAACTAGTGTTTGGGTAGAAGCTGGTCCGGGTAAAACCTGAGCTAATGCATTTAGTTCTAACAACTCTTCTTCGGTAATGAAATGTGCATTTTTGACAAAGTACCTAAGCAATAAAGAGATGTGCGCTTGAGCACCTCCAAATGCGGTAAATGTAAAGAGAAATACATTTTTAATAAATAAAAGTTGTCGCTTAGCCATAAATTAAATTAGCCTTTATAGGTGTTTTTGGTTAATCATCTTCATAATCTAAACCGGCAGCCGAATTATAGGCGCCTTGCAATTCAGATAATGCATGCATATCTCTTTTGGATCTTGCAGCAAGCATACCTTTTTGATAAATTTCTATTGCCTTATCTTTCTGACCCTCTTTTTCATATAATTTACCCAAATGATAATAGGTGCCCACATAATCAGCATGCTCATTAACCAATTGGTGGTAGTAGGTAAATGCTTTTTCTGTGTCATTTAATGAATTGTATTCTGTAGCTAAAGCGTATAATATAAAGCTATCATTAGGATCATTCTCTAAAAACTCTAATAACTTGGCTAAACGTGTATTTTGCATTTTATTTCCTTGCTTTTTTAATTAGATTTGCATAAAGACAATTTTAAAGAAATCATCATTACGCTTTTTATGTTAATGTTGATTTTATTACCATTAATCAAATGTATACGTATGAAAATATTAGTTTGTATAAGTAATGTGCCAGACACCACAACAAAAATAACTTTTACTAACGATAATACACAATTCAACACAGCGGGAGTTCAATTTATTGTTAATCCGTATGATGAAATTGCATTATCTAAAGCAATTGAGCTTTGTGAAGGTGGCAAAGGAACGGTAACAGTAATTAATGTAGGTGAGGCTGCTACAGAACCTACAATTAGAAAAGCATTGGCAATAGGTGCAGATGATGCAGTAAGGGTAAACGCTGCGCCAAGAGATGCTTATTTTACAGCTTTTCAAATTGCAGAATATGCAAAAGCAAATGATTTCGACATGATTTTGTGTGGTCGCGAATCTATTGATTATAATGGTTCTCAAGTTGCTGCAATGGTTGGTGAGTTTTTAGACATTCCATCAATATCTATTATAAAAAAATTAGATTATGATGGTACAACTGCAACTATTGAGCGTGAGATAGAAGGCGGTAAAGAAGTAGTTTCGGTTACTGGTAAATTTGTAGCGAGTTGTGCAGAAGGTACCGCAGAGGCTAAAATACCGAATATGAGAGGCATCATGTCTGCAAGAACTAAACCTTTAACTGTTGTAGAAGCTGTTGCTATTGATGAATTAGGAAAGGTTACTAAATTTGAAACCCCTGCTCCTCGCGGCGCTGTTAAACTTGTGCCAGCTGAAAGTGCTGAAGACTTAATTGGTTTATTACATAGCGAAGCAAAGGTTATATAGATGAGTTGGCAGTTTAGAGTTTTCAGTTCTAGTTGCCATAATAAAAGAGATAATTAATAGAATCAATTTCATTATAAAATAAAGCTCCCTTTAGGGGATTTACGGGTATATATGTCAGTATTAGTATATGTAGAACAAGCCGATGGTAAGTTTAAGAAGTCTGTTTTTGAAGCAGTTTCTTATGCTAAAGCTATCGCAGATAATCAAAATACAAGCTTAACTGCTGTTTCAATTGGAAATGTAGCAGAAGCAGATTTGAAAGAACTAGGTAAATATGGTGCAGCTAAAGTTTTAAATGTTGCTACCGATGAACTTAAAAACTTTGTAAACCAAGCCTATGCAGCAGTTATTGCAGAAGCAGCGAAAAAAGAAAGTGCAAACATTGTAGTTTTATCTAACTCATTTTCTGGTAAGGGTTTAGCACCACGAATTGCAGTAAAACTTAAAGCAGGTTTAGTAGATGGAGCTGTAGAAATGCCAAATTTTGATGGTGGTTTTTCTGTTAAAAAAACTGCTTTCTCCGGTAAAGCTTTTGCAGTAACTACCTTAACTTCAGAAAACAAAGTTTTAGCCTTAAATCCTAATGCTTTTGGAGTTAAAGAAAACGCAGTAGATGCTACTATAGAAAACTTTAGTCCGGAGGTGAAAGCTACTGATTTAACTGCAATAGTTAAAGAAATAGTAAGGGCGACTAATAAAATCTCATTACCTGATGCAGAGTTAGTTGTATCTGCTGGTAGAGGATTAAAAGGTCCGGAAAACTGGGGAATGGTTGAAGAACTAGCAGAATTACTTGGTGCAGCTACAGCATGTTCTAAACCAGTATCTGATGCAGATTGGAGACCACACTCTGAGCACGTAGGACAAACAGGTATTGCTATTAGCCCTAATTTATATATTGCTATCGGTATTTCTGGTGCAATACAACATTTGGCTGGTGTAAGTTCATCAAAAGTAATTGTAGTTATTAACAAAGATCCAGAAGCTCCTTTCTTTAAAGTAGCCGATTATGGTATTGTTGGTGATGCTTTTGAAGTTGTTCCGAAAATAATTGCTGCGTTAAAAGCACATAAAGGATAATCATAAATTGTCATCCTTGAGCTTGTTGAAAGATTTTTTGAAGATACTTCAACAAGCTCAATATGACATACCTAATCTATGAAAAAAGTAAAACTTGATATTGTTGGCTTATCTTATAGTCAAACCCAATCTGGAGCTTATGCATTGGTGCTTGGTGAAGTAAATGGTAGAAGACGTTTACCTATTATAATTGGCGCATTTGAAGCTCAAGCGATTGCCATTGAGATTGAAAAGATGACCCCTACTCGACCACTTACACACGATCTTTTTAAATCTTTTGCACAAGTTTACCAAATTGAAATTACAGAAATTATAATTTACAACTTAGTAGATGGTGTTTTCTTTGCAAAACTCATCTGTACAGATGGAACAAACATCCAGGAAATTGACGCAAGAACTTCTGATGCTATAGCTTTAGCAGTTCGTTTTAGCGCAACAATTTATACTTATGAATTTATTCTATCGTCTGCTGGAATTGTAATAGAAGGGAATGATTTTCTGTTTTTAGAAAATATGGATGCCATAACCAAAGAACATAGTTCTGAAGATATGCCAACGTCTATTCCAGTTTCCGGATATCAATCTTTATCTGTAGAAGAATTGCAGGCAAAATTAAATGATGCTTTGGCTGAAGAAGCTTATGAAAAAGCAGCAAGAATAAGAGATGAAATAGCCAAAAGAAATGCTGAATAGCTATTAAACACTTAAAGTTTAAAACGTATCTCTTTAAAGTTTTGTCCAACATCATTATTTTTTCAAAATAATAGTTATTTCTGCTACATTTAACCGAACAAACAACTTAAACTATTTATGAATATTAAGATTCGCTTAACCCTGATGAATTTCATGCAATTCTTCGTTTGGGGAGCTTGGCTGATAACTATTGCAAATTATTGGTTTGGTACGAAACAGTGGGATGGCGCTCAATTTGGTTTAATATTCGCTACAATGGGTTTCGCCTCATTATTTATGCCAACCATAACAGGTATTATTGCTGATAAGTGGATTAATGCAGAAAAACTGTATGGAATTTTACATATTCTTTATGCTGCTACCCTAATATACATACCACAAGTAGAAACGCCTAACCAGTTCTTTTGGACGATATTTTTGGCCATGTGTTTCTATATGCCCACCATCTCATTAAGTAACTCAATTTCTTATTCTACACTAAAATCAAGCGATTTAGATGTGGTTAAAGATTTTCCACCGATTAGGGTTTGGGGTACCATTGGTTTTATAGCCGCCATGTGGATTACCAATTTAACTGGCAGTAAAGCAAGCGCTAATCAATTTTATATTGCAGGTGTTGCGGCATTAGCTTTAGGCATTTATGCTTTTTCACTCCCTAAATGTCCACCATCTAAATTAATTGAAGAAAAATCTACCTTATCACAAAAATTCGGTTTAGATGCTTTTAAGCTATTCGCTAATTATAAAATGGCTTTGTTTTTTATATTTTCAATGTTTTTGGGTGGTGCTTTGCAGCTAACAAATGCTTACGGAGATGTTTTTTTAGATGAATTTAAGCTCTTCCCTATTTATGCAGAATCATTTGTTATTAAATATTCTACAATAATTATGTCTATTTCTCAGGTATCTGAGACATTATTTATTTTAGCTATTCCGTTCTTTTTAAAACGTTTTGGTATTAAGAGAGTGATGGTTATTGCCATGTTGGCTTGGGTTTTCCGTTTTGGTTTCTTTGCTTATGGCGATCCACATGGAAATTTATGGATGATCATTTTCTCTTGTGTTGTTTATGGTATGGCTTTCGATTTCTTTAATATTTCGGGCTCATTATTCGTAGAAACGTCTACAACTCCAAAAACACGTTCATCGGCTCAAGGTTTATTTATGATGATGACAAACGGATTTGGAGCAGTTTTTGGAAGTGTGGTTTCTGGTTGGATGATCCAAAAATATTTCACTAAAGCTTACACCAACATTCAATCTTTGGCAGATCATGTAAAATCATCTACTACAGATCCGCATTTGTTAAAGTTTTTAGAAGATAAAGGAATATCTGTTTCTGGCAATGGCGATTTAAGTAGAGCTTTAGATGTTAAAGATTGGCACAACATATGGCTTTCATTTACAATTTATGCTTTAGCGATTACAGTGCTGTTTATGATTTTCTTTAAACATAAACATACCAAAGCAGAAGAAAAAGCAATCGAAGCCATAACTCACTAATCGTAATCCTTTCGAAAATTAAGCTCGTATGTCATCCTTTAAAATTAGAAAAGAGAAAAACTGTCTTAACTGTGGCCATGATGTAGAAGAACATTTTTGCCCGAAATGCGGACAAGAAAATATTGAAGTTAAGGAAGATGCGCTACACATGGTGGCACATGCCATTGCAGATTATTTTCACTTTGAACATAAATTTTTTGGCACATTAAAGCCCCTACTTTTAAAACCAGGAGAATTAACCAAACAATATGTTGCTGGAAAAAGAGTAAAATTTATTCATCCCATTCGCTTATATATTTTTGTTAGCATCGTTTTCTTTTTAGTTGTTCTTAGTGGCAATAAGAAGAATGAAAGTAAATCTGATGAGAAAGAGAAAACTGAAACAACAGCATCAAAAAAGGTAACCGCTAAAAAAGATACCTTAAGTAAACCTAAAAGAGAGTTATCTGCTGAAGAAATTAAAGAAATAAAAGAAACTTTAAAATATGTACCAAATGCCAATGGACTAAGAGATAGTGTAATTAAAAAAGCTATTGAAGAAGAATCTAATGGTAAAAAGGCAGATGATGGACCTAGTATTAGGTTTGGCAATGGAAAAAAGAGAAAATTCTCTAATAAGTGGACTACTTTAGACACAACTGTTGCTCTTTATGAAAAAAATCAAGCTGCGCTGAGTAAAGATAAAAGAGATGGATTTATTAAGCATTACTTTATAAAAAGAACTATTGAATTAGATCAATACGAAAATCCAGAAGAGAAGTTATTAGAAGACTTTGTACACAACATACCAAAAATGATGTTTTTGCTGTTACCTATGTTTGCCTTGATTTTGAAATTGGTTTATATTAATAAAGATAAATACTATTACGAGCATCTAATTTATTCATTTCATGTACACTCTGCCATATTTTTGAGCATTTTAGCAACTATGTTATTTCAATGGCTTTTTGCCTTTGTTTATGATATAACCGGTTGGCTCGTCTTTTTGTGTATTATTTATATCATATGGTACATTTATAGATCTTTAAGAACTTTTTATGGCAGCACAAGATGGGTTACTGTGCTCAAAATGTTTTTCTTAAGTTTTGCTTATAATGTTGTACTTACCATTTGTTTCTTGATTATTATCGCAATTAGTTTTGTGATGATTTAGTAACTCCATATTATTTAGAAAAGCCCGGTTTAGAGATAAATTAACGTCAGCCGGGCTTTTTGCTGCAATCTTTTTGTTTTTAGCTTTGACAACTTTCTATTCTATTAGCTATTAAAGTTGTCAAAGCTTAAAAAAACAAAAAGGATTTTCGCTCCAATCCCGTTTATTTCACAAAAGCTTATGCTACTATGAGGGGTTGCAATTTGCCAAGCACCGCAAACTTTGTAATATAAGCCTAATGGGAACGAGCACGAACCCGATTTTTCATCGGGTGAGTAAAGTGTACAGTAGGGCTACTTTTGCCAAAAGCTTGTGACAATCGTTTTCAAAAAAGTAAGCAAAATAAAAAAGCCAATACAAATGCATTGGCTTTAAATATGGTAAAATGATATAATTACATGTGCTTATCTACATCACCAACGTAAACTTGACGTGGTCTGCCGATAGGCTCTTTGTTTTCTCTCATTTCTTTCCATTGTGCAATCCATCCTGGTAACCTGCCTAATGCAAAAAGAACGGTAAACATTTCTGAAGGGAAACCTAAAGCTCTGTAAATAATGCCTGAATAAAAATCTACGTTTGGATATAATTTACGATCGATAAAGTATTGATCTGTTAAAGCTGCTTGCTCTAATTTTTTTGCAATTTCTAAAACTGGATCATTGATACCTAAGCTTTCTAAAATATCATCGCATGCTTTTTTAATAATTTTTGCTCTTGGATCAAAGTTTTTATAAACTCTATGACCAAAACCCATCATTCTAAAAGGATCATTTTTATCTTTTGCTTTCGCTATCCATTTATCGGTATCGCCACCATCTTCTTTAATTTTCTCTAACATTTCGATTACCGCTTGGTTAGCACCGCCATGTAACGGACCCCACAATGCCGAAATACCTGCAGAAATTGAAGCGTAAAGATTACAATCTGAAGAACCAACAATTCTAACAGTAGATGTTGAGCAGTTTTGCTCGTGATCTGCATGTAGAATCAATAACTTATTCATTGCACTAACCACCTTTGGATTTGGTTCGAAATCTTCAGTTCTCTGACCGAAAGTCATCCATAAATAATTAGTAATGTAATCGTATTTGTTTTTAGGGTAAATTAATGGATGCCCTAAAGATTTTTTATAGATGAAAGCTACAATGGTTGTCATTTTAGCCAACATTTTGATGATGGTATCGTTTTTCTGCTCTTCTGATTGATTAGCCTCTAAACTTTCTGGATAAAAAGTAGAAAGCGAGCACACCAATGAAGATAATTGTGCCATTGGATGAGATTTTGAAGGATAACCATCAAAAAATTTCTTCATATCCTCATGTATTAAAGTATGCATGCTGATATCACTTTGGAACTTCTCTACCTGCTCTTTAGAAGGTAACACGCCGTAGATCAATAAATATGCAACTTCTAAGAAAGATGCTTTTTCGGCCAACTCTTCTATCGGATAACCGCGGTATTTTAAAATACCTTGCTCGCCATCTAAAAATGTAATAGCGCTTTTTGTAGCACCAGTATTTTTATAGCCAAAATCTAGTGTAATGTGACCTGTTAAATCTCTTAGTTTTGAAATATCGATGGCCTTCTCACCTTCGGTTCCAGTAATTACTGGAAACTCATAAGTTTTACCGTCTATCTTAATTTCTGCAATAGCTGACATATATTATAGTTTTATGAATAACAAAAATAGTTAATGTGTTTATAAAAATAGTTTTTTGAACCTAACAATACTGTTAATTTGATGTTAATTTTAACGAAAAAAATTATTTTGTTTTAATTTCTTCTAATATAGCTCCGCATTCCATCATCTCATCGCCGTAATAAGGATTTTGGATCTTTTTTTCAGAAGCAAGCCATTCACCGCCATCTCCATTATTGGCCATCGGACAACGTTGTACATAAATGGTTCCCGATTTTAGCTCCGTATGTTTAAACAGCGCTATCACATCGGTGCTTAAAGCTGTAAATTCTTTTCGCTGAGCTTCAATATTTTTAGCATTTTCAATTTTATTGGCAATTACGGCAGTATTTTCACAACCTGAATAATTTTTTAGCGCTGTAGCCAAAACGTTAGCTTTTTGCTTTGCATCTTCAAATTTAGTAGCTACTAAAGCATCCTTTAAATTAATGTAAGCGTTGTAAAGATTTTGAACTGAATCACTTTGGAAACTAAGCTTTTTTGTTGCTGCTATAGTTTCGGTAGTATCTTGTAGGTCTTGTGTTTTTTGTGATTGATTATTGCAAGCAAAAAGAGCCAATAACAAGCCTATACCTAAATATTTTTTCATACGATGTATATTTGTCATCATCAATAAAAAAATTGCTTCACTGCAATTTCATTGATTTTGTATTGGGCTCAAAATAGCATTTAAAATTTTAAAACCATAAAAAAAACAGTCAAAATTTATCGAATAATAGATAAAATTAGATTTTAATTATAAATGGAAACCCAATTTTAAATTGAACATACCATTGCCAGCTTGGTAGTTTAATGATTTTTTTTGTTGTTGATAGGCGTTGAACATTACAGATAGATCGAACTTGACAAATTCATAACCACCACCTCCTCCATAAATAAATGAAAGCTTTGATCCATTCTGAATAGGAATACCTGTACCAACATTACTAACAAGATATATTCTTTCTATTGCAAATACTTTTATACCTGCTAGAAGTGGCAGAAAATCATAATCGGGAATTGGACTCGTATCTTTTGTAAGCAACTTGGCATAACCTATAGATGAAAATGCACTAAGTTCTTTAGATAGTGAATATTGTGCACCAATATTAAAACCTAACCCATAGTTAAAATTTGATTTTTTAGATGCGACCCCTATTTCACCAGTAAAAATTATTTTGAGATCTTGTTCTAAATAATTATTGCCGCTTTGTGCATATAGATTGTTAACACACAAATTGCATGAAATTAAAATCGCTAAAAAAGTAAGGTGATTTTTAAATTTCATAAGGTAATTTACAAAAAAAGCCCCAATCTTTCGATTGAGGCTTCGTAATAATTTTTACTTATTACAATTTGAAATTGTAACCTAAACGTAAAGCATACTGTCCGTTAACTGGTTGGTAAGTTGATGAAGTACCATCTTGTTGATAACCTTCGTAACGAATACCTAATTCTAAACCGTTGTTCCACTCATAACCAGTACCACCACCGAAAATGAATGAAGTTTTAGAACCATCTTGAATTGCAAAACCTGCACCAACTAAACCGTTAATGTACATACCTTTAATTGGATAAACTTTTACACCGCCTACAGCTGGGATAAAATCATAATCAGCAAAGATACTTCCTTCTCTAGCCATTAAACGAGTGTAACCACCAGATGCAGTTAAAGCAACAGCTGGAGCTAAATCAAGTTGCAAACGAACATCTGCACCAACACCATAACTAAAAGGAGAACTGTCTCTTACAATACCAGCGCCACCGCCTATTCCGATTTTAAAACCAGTTTCTCTTGGGGTAGGCATCATGGTAGTTTGTGCATTTACATTACTTGAAAACAATGTAGCAGAAATTGCTAATGCAGCAATAAAAATTTTAGTAGTAATTTTCATAAGTTTAAATATTAATTAATTTTTTGAGTTTAATAATTCTATTTACGAGCCGAAATGAAATACAGTTTTCTTAAAGTGAATATTTTTTAAAAAAAATACTTTTAATTAAAAAAGGCACAAAAAAGCCCTAACCGTAATTGGTTAGGGCTAATTATAACATTTGTATTAATTACAATTTAAAGCCATAAGCTAAACGAATACCTGCATAACCAGTGTTACCAACACCTTCATATTTAGCAGCTAAATCTAAACCATTGCTCCATGAATAACCTAAAGCTGGAGAATAAACAAATTCAGTACCGCTATAGTTTCCAACTGCAAAACCTGCACCAGCCTCAGCTAAACCATATAAGCCAGAACCAGTAGTGTTAAAGAAATATTTTAAACCAGCTTTAGCAGGAATATATCCATAAGATGGAATATCAATTCCAGTGTTTCCAATTTCTTTACCAACTAATCTGGTGTAACCAGCAGTAATTGGCACAGATAATTGCTTATCAATATCAAATTGGTAACGTAAATCACCACCTATTGCAACACCGTAAGCATCACTAGTAGGAACTCCAACATTTAATCCGATACCAAATTTAGGAGATTGTGCGTTTGCATTTACCGAGAAGAATAAAGCCACCGCAGCTACTGCAGAAGCTATAAATTTTGTAGATTTTTTCATTTTTAAAATACTTTGGTTAAGTTATTTATTATTCATAAAAGCACTAAGTATGCTTATAATATGCGTTTAAACAAATTGTGTGCCATAAGTTTCGCTAACATTACTTTATCAGAGGCAATCAATATTTTTTACACATCATTAATAAATAGACCAAGCTATTTCTTATAAAAGCAAGTATCAATAGATTTCTATTTACGATAACTTAATTCAAACTAATTAACATATGTTTCGCTATAATTAAATTATATAACTAATTGTAAATAAGAAAATTATGTTGATAAATAATTAATTCTGTTTGATATAAACTAACGCTAAAGTTTATAATTTCAGTAAAATTTAAAATCAATATCAAATGAAAATCATGAAATCAGTGGCTGTTATGGCCTTAATTTTTTCGGTATTATTTACAGGTTGCAAACCAAAGGATGCCGATATTAAAAAAGCAGTTGAAAAAAGTATTGCAACTGTACCAAGTTTAAGTGGTACAACTGTAGAGGTTAAAGAAGGTGTTGTTTCACTTTCAGGACAATTGCCAGATGAAACTGCAAAAACCTTAGCTGAAACAACTGCTAAAGCGGTAAAAGGTGTTAAATCTGTTGTTAATAATTTAAGTATTGCAGCTCCAGTTACTATTGCCGTTGATGAAGTTTTAACAAAAGCTGTTAAAGATGCGGTTAAAGATTATCCAACTGTTGTTGCTGCCATTAATGATGGTGTTGTTTCTTTAAATGGAGAGATCAAAAAAGATGCTTTGCCAAAATTAATGATGGCTTTAAGTTCATTAAAACCTAAAAAAATTGATAACAAACTAACTGTTAAATAAATAGAAATGGCTTTACAAGATAAATATAAACAACTAACCGATGCAGCTATTAATGCAGGCATTACAGATTTACAGGTTAGAGAGCAAGATGGAGTTCTTTATGTTGATGGAACTGCAGCTAACGGAGCGGTGAAAGATCAATTATGGGATGTATACAATACTATTGATCCTAACTTTGTTTCTGGCGATTTAGTTTTAAACGTAAATGTATCTATTGATGCAGCAGTTACAAAGGTTAAAGTAATTACTCAAAGTAGCAACTTAAACATTAGAAAAGGCCCAGGTACAGACCAACCAATTGTTGGCAAAGCAGCACACGACGAAGTAATAACTTTAGTTAATAAAAGTAATGATCAATGGTGGTTAGTGAGGACAAACGATGGTGAAGAAGGCTATTGTTATGCCCAGTACTTAGCTCCAGAAGCATAATTTAATCTTATAAAAAATCCCGATTTAACCATTGGGATTTTTTTTACAGCATCCTTTGCCAAAGTTTAAGCTCATTTAAGCTAAAGTGATAATTTACGGTAACTCCCTTATGCTCTCCATTCACAATATCACCTTCTCCGCTTTTTCTTCTAAATCTTCTATTATCGTTTTCTTTTAAATAGATCGGTTTTAACTCGCTAGCAAGGCGATAATAATATTTTTCAGAATTTGTTGGTACAATACAAGGTCTATTTAAAACCACCCAAAATATAAATATGTGAATATTATGGGTTTCTTCTAGTTCAAAATATCTCAATAAATCACTTAAATTTAAAGCAATAGTTTCAGATGGCTTTAATCCACTTTGTGGGATGATATTTTCTACACGCATAAAAGTTCTTTGCTGAACTTTGAGTTCTATGTAAAATTTAAATCCTTCATGAGTACTAACCTCAATATCAGGATATCCCTTTTCGATAGTTTTTTTAGCGATAAAATTAGTAGCCGTGTTGATATGATTAATTAGTTTCTGCTCATATTGTTCAGAAAAAGGAGCATCATTTTCGAAAACATAATTCATTTTGCTCACACCATCGCAAGGTGTTGGGCAAATTTTACAGTCATACACAAAAGGACTTATTTTTTGGTAGCCTCCCATCCTATTTCATAATTAGTAATAATTAAATGCGTAACACCTCTATTATTTCTACCTCTAACATTATAGGTGTAGTTTTTATCGAACGTGTTAATATTTACTAAGGGATGAGTATATATTTTACGTATAAATGCTGTTTCTTTGATAACTACCATCCATTTTGCTTTAGTTTGAAGCAAAAAGCTGGCTAGCCTCTGCTGATCATCTTGAGTAAATGCACTTTGGTCGTATTCAGAAAACTCACTATCATAAGGTGGATCTAAAAATATAAAATCTGTAGATCGGATATCAATTTGATTAAAAAAATGTTCAAAATCTAAGTTAAAAATTTCAGTCTGCTTAAACAAATTTGTTATTCCACCTTTAAAAATATTTTCAACTTTTAACCTAAAGTTTTTTTTGTTGTAGGCAATGCCTCCATAGGGAATATTAAATTCTCCTTTGGCATTAAACCTAAACATTGATCCATAGCAAAACTCTCTTACAAAATACCAAATTGCTGCGGCTTTTGGCGAATTCAATTTTAAAATATCATTATAATTAAGGTTTAATATGGTTCTGGTGAAGAGATAAAAACCACCTTTTATTCCAGTTTCAAAATGATCAAATAATTCATCAAGAGAAAAGGATCTGTTTTCCTTCGCAGATATTCTTTTTATTCTTCTCGCTTTATCGGCCATACTTGCCAACAGCCTATTTTTGAAGAGAATGCTATCGATGATAAATTCTTCATCGTTTAGGATATCTATTTTTTTCAATATTGGAGATAATTGATCATCTAGCGATTTATTGAGTTCTTCTTTTTCAATGTTACCATTAATATAATTGCTATAAATATCAGCAATTTTAATCCATAGCAACTTACTTATTAACCCAAGTTCATCCCAGGCGTTAGCAAACTTCAGCAACTCAATTTTAAAATCTTTATGGCCAACTTGCTTATAAAAGTTAATTAAATCTGTGCTTTTATCATTAATAAAGCTTTTAACTTGAGGTTCCAACGCGAAAAAAACTCCGCCCCCACCAAAAAACGGTTCAATATATCTTTCGAAAGCAGGTATTTGATCAGAGAACAAAGCAAATTCATCATACTTCCCTCCTGTCCATTTAATGATTGGCCTTAACTTTTTACCCATTTTATTGATTTACTGCGCTAAATAAATGCTTAATTAAGCTCAAATATGCAATAATTACTTTTTAAAATAGGCATCAATTATTTTTAATGAATTATTTTTAAGTGCCTCAAAATCCTGATCTGCATCTAACCAGTTAATTTTTACGCCATCTTTCTCCATTTTCCTAAAAAAGGTCATTTGTCTTTTAGCAAATTGGCAAATTGCAATTCCAAGCTTCTCTTTTAAGGTGACTAAATCAAATTCATTTTGTAGATACGAAACAACAAATTTATACTCTAATCCATAAAATGTAAGTACAGCATGATCTATTCCATTTGCGAGCAACGTTTCGACCTCTTCAATTAAACCATTTTGTAGTCGATGATTTAGCCTTATTAAAATCCTATCTCTTCTTAACTCTACATCGCTTTGCAAACCGATAATTAATGGATTAATCTTTTGTCTTGGTATTGGATCTAATGAATGATTTTCCAGATATTCTGCAATTTCAATAGCCCTGATTAATCTTTTTGAGGATGAAAAATCTACATGAGCTGTTAGTTCTTTCGGATATTGATTTAAAACATTTTGAAGATCTATCTTATCAAAATTGATGTATTGTTCTCGAAGATTTTCATTTTTAGGGATGGCCGTTAACTCATGGTTTTGGAGCAAAGCATGAATGTACATACCGGTGCCACCACATAAAATAGGCAATTTGTTGCTCTTTGTAATTTGAGCTAGCGACTTATAAAAGTCTTCTTTAAAAGCATTTACATTATATTTCTCACCAGCATTAACAATATCTATTAAATGGTAGGGGATTTGTTTTTGGCCAATTTTATACTCGGATAGATCTTTACCTGTGCCAATATCCATACCCCTAAAAACTTGCCTACTGTCTGCGCTGATAATTTCAGCATTTAATTCATCAGCTAAATTTACTGCAAGTTTTGTTTTGCCCGAAGCTGTTGCACCAAGAATTATAAGCAAATTTTCTGTTGACATTTTATAGGTAAAGATGATACTTTAAGTTGCCGGTATTAAAAACTTTAATATAGTACAATTGCTTTAAGAATTCATCCAAATTTAAACTATTTTGGGCTTTAAAAGATTGGAGAATGTTTTTAGGCAAACGATGAGCAGCATATCTTTTTAGTGTTTGTTGGTCTAAGTAAAAGTAAATGGGATCAGTTTGGTCTGTTTTTACAAAATTTAATTTCTCATAGCCCTTTCCCAGCGACCAATCTTTATCTGCGTAGCTCATGATATCATTTATCTGAACAAGTTTTGAAAAATGTTTGATTAGTTTACTTAATCCGCCGACAACAGTAACTCCATTTTTAGAAGCAAAGCGAACTAATTCTGCGGATAAGTAATTACTTCCTTTTAGTTTCATGGGTCTAGCATCGCTAAATGTTGCTACAGCAATAATTTCATCATTAGCTAATAAACCAAAAGCATGTTTAGCTTTAACAAAACCTTGGAGATGATTAATTTCTAAAAATGATTTTGTTGTGAGGGCATCAATCTCAATAATCTTCGTTTTTCTACCATGAAACCCAACATTTTTTGACAATAGCGAATTTAATCTAATTAAAACTTGTTCTTTTTTAGTTAGCCAAACATCTTCCCAAAGATGCAATAATTGCTTATTCTCTTTGAGGTATTTTTGCTGTAACTTATTTAACTGAATTGGATTAAAATTATTTGTTATTGGAACCAAATGGATAAGCACTCCATTATCTGTATCAATAATGAGATGTTCATTATCTAACAATTGTTTAGCATTTTCAACTAAGCCAATAACAGCATCAAAAACTTCTTGTTGCCACAAAAAGATTAAACCCACCCGTTCTGTTTAAAATTTGTAAAATTGGCTCCAAGCGTACTAATAATCTGATCGATTAATTTATCATCAAGATTAGTAATATTGAAACAAGAGGTACCATTAATAGAAAGTTCCATCAAATCTGGATGTATAATTTTGCTTAATTCTGGTTCGCTCTGTGTTGATAAAAGACAAAATTGAACAGAATCATCTTCTATGTTTACACTCGCAAAAGGAACAGCCTCAATTTTTTCACCATCGGTATCAAAAAGTTTTTCGCTCCATAGTTCATAAACTGTTTCGCTGTTTACTCTAGCAGTAAAACCATTTGCGGTATATGGCTGTAAATTAGCTCTAATTGTTTGGAAAATTTCTACAAGATCTGTTTTCATAAGTTTAGCATTAGTTTGCCAAAGGTAAACACTAAAATATCATCAATTGTTCGGTTTAACAACTATAAATTTAACCACCAACTTTGTTTAGGCAAATTGCCATTTAAAGTGAATGTTTCTCCTAAATTTGGCGTAAGCAACTCAACGTTTAGCTCATCAGCTTTTGCCTTAAGCCTACGTATTGGTTCATCCCAATTGTGTAAAGCTAATTTATATTTTGCCCAATGCACAGGTAATAAATATTTAGCGTTTAAATCTAAGCTTGCTTCGGCAACTTGTTCGGGCATCATATGTATAAAAGGCCACATTGTATTGTATTGGCCACATTCCAGAATTGCCAAATCAAACGGTCCATGCTCATCACCAATGGTTTTAAAATGATGATCGTAACCCGAATCAGCACCGATGTAGACTTTATTTTTAGAAGTTTGAAGTATAAAAGACGACCATAATGTTTGATTTCTTTTAAATAACCTACCAGAGAAATGCCTTGCAGGTGCTGCTGTAAGTTTGATATTGGCAAAAGGCGATGTTTGATCACCCCAATTAAGTTCAATAATTTTATCTTTGGATATTCCCCAGAATTCTAAATGTGCACCAACTCCTAAAGAAGTGATGAAAATTTTAGTCTTATCTTTCAATTTTAGTATGGATTCTTGTTCTAAATGATCATAATGATCATGAGATATTATCACAATATCTAAACTTGGTAAATCTTCAATGTTGATAAAATTTGTTCCAGCAAACTGTTTTGTTCCGATAAATTGAAATGGGGATGGCCTTTCGTTAAAAACAGGATCAACTAAAATAGTTAAATTATCTACTTGAA
This sequence comes from Pedobacter sp. GW456-11-11-14-TSB4, assembly GCF_059424425.1. NCBI lineage: Bacteria > Pseudomonadati > Bacteroidota > Sphingobacteriia > Sphingobacteriales > Sphingobacteriaceae > Pedobacter > Pedobacter sp. GW456-11-11-14-TSB4. The sequence continues at coordinate 712,730 of NZ_JBWKZK010000002.1, read as the reverse complement.
TTAAATACGAAGAATGGCCAAACCAAGTTAGTTTAAAATCTGCCGAGGGCGAAAAATCTGATTGATGATGAGGTAATGGAAATTTTGGTGATCCATCTTTATTACCTTTAAGCATTGCTTTTATCATCATCCCATACGTTACATCATCAGGTTTTGTAGGTGTATGCGATTGATTTTTAAATTCACCGTTGGTGTAATTAGCTGCCGATTTAATTTTATTTAACCTTTTACCATTTGGATGCTTACCAAAAACTGGAAGATTAAAGATTAGGAAAATAGTTATAACGAGGGCAATAAATAGAAAAGTCATTTATGATTTAATATAAATGCTAAATTACTGTTTAGCAAACAAAGTGCATAAAAAAACCTTCAATCTAATTTAGATTGAAGGTTTTAAATTATTTAGATGCCTAATTTAGTTTTTAGGCTGTACTCTTCCACTTTTTCTATCTTCGGCTCTACCAATTGCATAACCGGCACCTGCACCTGCTAAACCACCGATTACAGCTCCTCTTCCGTCTTTTTTATCAATCAAAATACCTCCTAGGGCACCAACACCTGCTCCAATTGCAGTGCCTTTAGCTGCATCACTCCAACCTTTTTTCTTTGCAGCTGTAGTTGTTCCAGCAGAAGAAGTTGTAGTACCGCCACTTGATGAATATCTTGTAGTCGTTGCACTTCTTCTTGCAGCAGCTAATTCAGCTTGATGTCTTGCTTCAACTTCAGCCTGTTGTCTGGCGACTTCGGCTCTTTTAAAGCTATCTAATTTTAAACTATCTTTAACAGCAGCTACTGCTTGTTGTTTTGCTAATTCTTGTTCTTTAGCACTGTTGCTGCAAGAAGCTATAACTGTAGCCAATGCAACTATTGCGAATATCTTTTTCATGTCTGTTAATTTTTTTAATTTATACTAAACTTCTTATTGTAAAAATGATGCCAAAGATTATTAAAGTTGTAATTTATTTAATTTGTTAAGCATCAACTTATATACAATGTCTACTTAACAAACGATAAAGGAATTTAGTTTTTTCGCATTTTTTACTTATATTTGCAACAACGGAATATCAATATACTTTTCTCTAACAATACCTACTGAAACATTTCAGCACCTTAATCTTTAGCATGCAACCGTTAACATGCAGATTAACATCAAGTTTAGATCAATTTCATTTTAACAATCGAGTTAAAAGATCAACCAAAGGTTAACAGAGAACAGTCTTTTTATCATTAAATTAGTAATATATGGCAAAGTCGCAGGCTACCTTCATGAAAAAGCAGTTGGAAAAAAATAGACAAAAGAAAAAAGAAGAAAAATTAGAACGTAAACAAGAACGCCAACAAAACTCTACAGGTGGAGATTTGGAAAGCATGATGGCTTACGTTAATGAGTTTGGTGAGATTGTATCTACACCGCCAGAAAAAAAATAAAAAATACTCGCTCCCGCTTACACGCGGGAGTTTTAGTTTAAAGCCAAATCTTAAATATTACATTTATTTTAACATTTGGCTTCAAAAAAACTATATCTTGCTCAAAAGTATTTCGATCACTAATACATGAAACTAACCATTTGGGGCGCTGCACAGCAAGTTACTGGCAGTATGCATTTGTTGCAAACAGATAATTATAACATTTTAATAGATTGCGGTTTAGATTATGAAAAAGGAACTTATCAGGAAGAAAATGAGTTCTTTCCTTTTGATCCAAGCTCAATTGATGTTGTAATTTTAACGCATGCACATATAGATCATTCTGGTAATTTACCAACCCTCGTGAGATTAGGATTTGCAGGACAAATACTTTGCACCCCACCTACTGCAGATTTAACGGAAATACTTTTATTCGATTCTGTTAACATTTTTTTGAGCAAACAGAAAAAGAAACCGAAACGAGGCAGAGGTAATTATGGCCCAAAACCACTGTATTTGCAGCGTGATGTGATGGAAACTGTTGATCGCTTTGTAACCATTGGCTTTAACAAATCTTTTAAGATAAACGGAAGTATTAAATTAGAATTTATCCCGGCAGGACATTTACTTGGTGCTGCAGCCGTAATACTTGCAATAAATGAGAATGGAATTTTAAAAAAGATTGGCTTTACTGGCGATGTAGGTCGTAAAAATTATCCCGTGTTGGTTGATCCAGCACCACTACCACAATTAGATTATTTAGTGAGTGAATCCACTTATGGTGGCAGGTTACATACTAAGGATAAAACTCTTGAAGAAACGCTAATTGAAGCCATTAAAGAAACGTGTATAAAAAGCCCAGGAAGACTAATAATCCCTGCCTTTAGTATTGGTAGAACACAATCTTTAGTGTTTACGCTAAATCAAATTTTTAGCAAAGGTTTGTTACCTCCTGTTCAAATTTTTGTTGATAGTCCATTGGCTAATTTTGCTACTGATATTTACAGAAAACACCATCAGCTTGTAAATGAGGAGGCAAAAGTGTTTTATCAAACCAAAGGTGACGAATTTGAATTTGGAAACCTAGTCTACGTTCAAGATAGAAAAGAGAGCGAATCTGTAATGACTTATCTAGAGCCATGTATCATTATTTCATCAGCAGGCATGCTTGAAGGAGGAAGAATACAAGATCATTTATACCATAATATACAGAATTATTACTGTACCATATTATTTATTGGTTATTGCGCTAAAGGAACTTTAGGAGATAGACTTTTAAGAGGTGATCCCATTATTAGATTACGTAACAGAGATTTGATGGTTTATGCTACGATTAAGAAAACTGACCTATTAAGTGGACACGGAGATCATCAAGATTTAGTGGAAACTGCAAAACAACAAGATCCTAAAAAGTTAAAAAAAGTGTTTTTAGTACATGGTGAAGCTAAAAGCATGGATGCATTAGAAATATCCTTAACTGAAGAAGGTTATAATGTAGTTAAACCACTTAAAGGAGAAACGATAGAATTATAAAACCAAGTAAACGTAAAATTTACTATCTCTAACTGGCTGACCTTTGATAGTTAATATTTCTCCTTTGTTATCTCTTAATGGTTTAATTATAAAAGGTTCGTCAGATTTTTGAGCCTCAGCAAATGCTATATTTAATCTATCTATAAAAGTATCTGCCTTAACCCGCCACTTTTTATCGTTGTACCAAAAATAAGCGAACGTTTTTTTGGTATCTCCTTTTAACTTTCCATCTAACCTAACAATACCTAAATTTGCCTTTACCAAAGGCTCAACAGCTTTTTTGTAAAAGGTTTTAAAATCTTTAAATTCTGGTATTACAATAACTTCACTCATTTCTTAAATTTTGGCGCAATTTACATCATTTCTTTGCCTTTTAACTATAGTAAAGACTAAGAATTATTTTCTATTTCTATTTAAAATTAGTCGGTTATTTTATAAAAATCATATTATTCTTTTACAAAACCATCTTATCGAATAATTGATTTAAGGTATCATCAGCATTGCTGCAAAAACCAGGATGAACTTTTGAAGCTTGAACAACAGTACTTCTTGTAGCTGTTAACCACCTAAATCGAGAAGCTAAATCAAGCTGCCCAATTGCACCTGAATTTTTGCCACCACAGCATATTTTATCAATAGCATTTAGATTTGCCAAAATAACATCAGCATCAACCTTGCAATTAAAAGCTGCTAAACGAGGCTCACTAACTTCAAATCTGCATTTCAAAAACTGCTGTTTGGCGCAATATAAAATTACACCAACATTAATAAATTCTTCACGCTCTACCCTAGGCACAACGCGAATAACTGCATACTCAAATAAGTGCCTGTTTTGCATTTTGTGCTTCTTTTACAAAAACTTCCGAGTTGACAATTCTTGTGTTTAAAAATTGAGCGTAAGCAGCTCTTTGTGCGTTGCTACTGTTAAAAATATCTTCATTTAACCATTCATCTGGAATTAAATTTAAAATATCATTTATTACTGTTGGCGTTAAAATGGATTTAAATTGTTGATCAACGTTTTCTAAATCATCAGCTTGAGCAAGTAAAACATGATCTTTTACCAAAACAAAAGGGCGTTTAGCTTGCTCTTGCCAATTTTGCCATGAGTGGTGGAAATATAAGGATGCACCATGATCTATTAGCCACAATTCTTTATGCCAAATCAGCATATTGGTGTTTCGAGCTGTACGATCCATATTTGTTAACAGACAATCTAACCAAACAATTTGAGCTGCCAAGATGGGATCTATCTTAGTAACAGTTGCATCATAAGTTATTGCTCCACTCAAATAATGAAGTGCCAAATTTAGTCCAACACTTGCTTTTAGTAAATCTTGAATTTCCTCATCAGGTTCGGTTCTTCCGAAAGCTTCATCAAGGTTAGCAAAAACAATTTCTGGCACTTTAAGGCCTAATTTGCGAGCAATCTCTGCACCTATTATTTCAGAAATTAAGGCTTTATATCCTTGTCCGGCTCCTCTAAACTTAATCACATACAGAAAATCGTCATCTGCCTCTGCAATGGCCGGCATAGAACCGCCCTCTCGCAAAGGAGTAACATATCTGGTTACATTTACCGTTCTTAAACTTAATGGTTGTTGATTGTCCATATCACCCAAAAATAGAAAAATTTAATAGTTAAGACACAAAAAAAGCATCCCAACAATTTGGGATGCTTTAGAAATATTCTTTTTGAAAATTAGTTTTGCTGGATTACGTGAAATTTGGCGCTCGTTGTTGTTGCTGCATCAAACCAAATGGTGTAAATTTTGCCAGCAGTAAAGTTAGTCGCAGGAATTGGCACTGAAATACCAGAATTAACCACACTAACTTGTAAAGCAGCGGTAGCATCAACTGTAAGATAACCGCTAGAATTAGCATTGCCAAAACTCAAACCATTTACAAGAGCAGTATTATCTGCTAATGAGATATTTAAGGTATTGTTTAATGCTGGTGCTAAATTAACAAAGCGAACTCTAATTTTCCCAGCAGCAGGCGCAGTTGGATCATCAGAAAAACCAGTTATTCTCGGTGTTCCAGATTGGTCTACATAATAAAATGCAGTGTATGATAAATCTGTATTTAAACCTGCCTGAAGTGAGGCCGAAGCAGTTGTAGATCCCGTATTTCTAAAAGATATCACAGAGGTACCTGCTTTAACTGTATAGTAAGTGCTTGTTTGTGCATAAGCCACAGGCGTAGTGCTTATTTTTGTGTCGTTCTGGTAAAAATCTTGAGCATTTGAACCTGAAATTGTATTGGTTACGCTAATTTTCGCATTACCGTATTCAATTGGTTGGATATCCTCTCTTAAATCTTTTTTGCATGAGGATAATGATATTGCAAATGTACTTAACCCAATAAGTAAAGTGGCTGTTTTTTTGTTGATAAAGGTTTTCATAGGGTGTTTAATTTTTAAAATGTTTCAACTATTTATAAACCCAAATTTAATCATAATCAAAATAGTAAACAACAACATGGGTGTTTAGATTTTATCCTTCACCTTTTGTAAATAACTCTGATAATAGTTTAAAGAAAAATATTTTACTGCAAAATTAAATTATTTAATTGTAGTTAAATATAAAATTAAATTCTGAATTTAACTTTTATTTTAATATTGGTTTAAGTAAATTGGTTTACCTAAACTTATGAAAATCATATTTAATCTCTCACTTTTACTGCTTTTTCTAGTAGGAAAATGCTCATTTGCACAAAATAATTTCGGTCCGAGGCTAACGGCAATGGGAAATAATGGCGCTGCAGTAAATGATGTTTGGAGTTTAGAAGCTAACTCAGCCGGAATAACAACATTAAGTAAACCAACATTAGCTGCTAATTATACCAGACTACTAGACAATGATATTAGCAAGCAAGGAGTTGTATTTGTTCTACCTGTCAAAAGAAATTATATTGGCTTTAGCTTTAACCGCTATGGGATTTCTGAATACAATGAGATAAAGGCGGGCTTGGCAATTGCAAAAAAGTTTGGCGATGATTTATCTATTTCAATAAAAGGCAATTACCATCAAATTAGCATTATTAATTATGGTTCTACAGCTGGTTTTTCTTTAGATGTAGGCGCAATGTATAAACTTAACAACCTGCTCACGGTTGGTTTGTACATTAACAATCCATCAGTACAAAATTATAGCTCCAAAATAATTAAAACATCAATTCCTACGGTATTCTATTTGGGTAGTAGCTACCAATTTTCAGATAAGCTTTTAATAGCAAATACTTTAAGCAAAAATTTAAAAGGTAAGGTAGATATGAGTTTAGGCTTAGACTATAAAATTATCGAAATGATAAGTTTAAGAGCTGGCATAAGTATAAAACCATTTAAACATTATGCTGGATTTGGTTTCAATTACAAAAATCTGATGGTTGATTTTGCAGTTGAAAATGACCCAAATTTAAATTATACGCCTCAAATTGGTTTAGCTTATGCGTTTTAAAATCATCGTAGTTTTGTTATTGTGTACTGCTTTGGCAAAAGCTCAAAGTCAGGAAGATGCGTTTATTAAAGATTTGATAGAAAGTATAGCAGAAAATCTTCCAGACGACATCGATTTATCGGAACTTCAAGATAGATTTAGCTATTATATAAAAAGACCAATCAATCTAAATAATACAAATCCAGAAGAACTTAAAACGTTATTCTTCTTATCACCCATCCAAATCAGTAATATTTTTACCCATATTAAAAGCAATGGAAAGTTTATCGATGTTTTAGAACTGCAAAGCGTACCAGATTTTGATGTTGAAACCATTAATAGGCTTTTACCTTTTATAACCTTAAATCAGCAAGACTTAGCAGATAAAATTACATTAAGAAATCTTCGAATTTTGGGAGATAATGATTTGGTTTTAAGGTTAGGCAAAGTTGTAGAAAAACCAAAAGGCTTTACCGATTTGCCTGGCAGTAGATATTTAGGGACGCAAGATAGATTTTTATTAAGATATAGATTTGACTATTCTAATCGAATTTCGGCCTCATTAATAGCCGAAAAAGATGCTGGAGAAAATTTTATAAGAGGAGAAAAACAATTTTTGTTTGATTATCAGTCTTTTCATATCGGACTCTATCATACTGGCAAATTTAAGAAGATAATTATTGGTGATTACAGCATGCAATTTGGGCAAGGCTTAACGCTATGGACAGGTTTCTCTTTTGGCAAAGCACCAGATGTGGCAAGTATTGCAAAAAGAGATGTTGGTTTAAAAGCCTATACTTCGGCTAATGAATACTCTTTTTTAAGAGGTTTTGCAACAACTGTTCAACTAACTAAACATATTGAGTTTACTCCTTTTGTTTCATTAAGAAATTTAGATGGAAGCTTGAGTTTAGATGGGAATGGAAATCAAGTATTAGAAAACATTAACGAAACTGGTTTACACCGCACGGCTACAGAAATAAAGAACAAAAACAGCATAAGGCAACAAGTTTACGGTGGAGTTTTGCAATACCAAAAAGATAATCTAAGTATTGGTGCTATTGGCTATCAATCTCAGTATAGCAATTCTTTTATCACTGCCGATCAACTATACCGACATTATAACTTTACAGGTAAAAATTTAACAAATGTTGGTTTAAACTACAACTACACTTACAAAAACGTTTATTTTTTTGGCGAAGCTGCAAAAAGTTTAAATGGTGGTTTAGCTTATTTAAATGGTGCATTAATCAGCTTATCCTCAAAAACATCAGCTGCCATATTACACAGAAATTATCAAAGCAATTACCATAACTTTTTTAATCAGGCAACTGCAGAAGCTAGTGAAGCATTTAATTAAAAGGGGTTATACGTAGGATTAAACATTATCCCATCTAAAGCATGGAATTTATCATTGTATGCCGATTATTTTAAATTTCCTTGGCTAAAGTTTAGAGTTGATGCCCCTTCTGATGGATATGAAATTTTAAGTCAACTAACTTACACGCCTACCAAAACCTTTAAAGCATTTATCAGATACAAATCTGAATTAAAACAGCAAAACACAGATTTAGAAGTACCAATTAACTTTTTAGATAATGTAAAAAGAGAATCTTACAGAGCAGATGTAAGCTGGCAGTTGAGCAAAACTATTAAATTTCAAAACAGAGTTGAAGTTTCACAATTTAAAAAAGGAGTAGCCATGGCAGAATTTGGATACATGGCCTATCAGGATGCAAGTTACACTCCTAACCTATCTAAATTAAGCGGCAACATTCGTATTGCCTATTTTAATATCCCATCTTTTAATAGCAGAATATATGCATACGAAGATGATGTGTTATACAATTTCGCCTTTGCAATGTATAATGGTAAAGGTTTTAGAACCTATGCAAACTTAAAATATAAGCTGATAAAAAGACTAGATCTATGGGTAAGATACGCCATGTTTTTATATCCGAAAGAAGAAACTGTAGGTTCTGGTTTAGATGAAATTAACGGAAATAAAAAAACTGATTTAAAAATTCAAATAAGGTTTCAGTTTTAGCAAAATGACATTCAAATCTGAGATCATATTTGTTAGAGTTCTTGCAGCATTTGCAGCTGGCATTGTTGGCTTTTTCCTTATTTCAAATCCAAATCTTGTTAATCCAATTTTAAAAATCAATGTATTTTTATTCACTATTCTTCTAATTATAAACATTTGGTACAAGAAGATTAAGGCTTATCGATATAAAAATATTTTAGCATCAATATTTTATTTATTCTTTTTCGCCTTTGGCGGATTAATTACGCTTTTATATCATCAATCATTTAAAGCAGATTATTTTGCCAAGGCTAAGTACAATTATTTAAAGGTTTGGGTAAACGATGAACCACAATTAAAAAAAAATATCCTTAGATTTGAAGTAAACGTAACACATGGCTTTAATGATAACAAGGTTAATTCTGTATCAGGTAAACTATTAATTGCGCTAAAGGTTGATAGCTTAAATCCTGTAAAACTTAACTATGGAGATGAATTAATCATTACCAGTAAATATTTACCAGTTGAACCTGCCTATAACGATGGTGAATTTGATTTTAAATCTTGGCTTGCCTTAAAAAATATTGATCAACAGACTTTCATCAACCAAAATCAATTGATAAAGCTAAATCAGAACAAAGGCAACAAAATCATTAAGTATGCCATTGATCAGCGTAAAAACCAAGTTGAAATTTACAGAAAGTTAATTAAAGATGATGAGGCATTTGCTGTTGCTTCAACTTTAGTATTAGGTTACCGAGCAGATTTAACAAAAGAAACATTAGCTGCCTATAGCAAAACAGGCACTATTCATGCGCTATCGGTTTCAGGAGCACACGTAGGTATTATTTTCTTTCTGCTCAACGCAATGCTTGCATTTTTAGACAAAAATAAAACCTTGAAACTAGTTAAATTGCTGTTGATCTGCAGTTTGATTTGGTATTACGCTTTGTTAACAGGGTTCTCATCTTCTGTACTTCGTTCGGCTATCATGATAACCATTTTCATTTTAGCAAAATCATTTAATAGAAGCAGTAATAACTACAATATTCTAGCATTTACAGCATTCATCCTACTCTTTTACAATCCATTTTACATCTGGGATGTTGGTTTTCAACTCTCATTTTTAGCTGTATTTGGTTTAATTTATTTACAACCAAAAATATACAAGTGGCTATGTTTTAAAAATAAATGGGCCGATAAATTATGGTCTGCAACTACTTTAAGTTTGGCTGCACAATTGGCTACATTTCCTTTAAGCGTGTATTATTTTCATCAATTCCCAGTTTATTTTCTGTTAGGCAACTTATTCATTTTGCTTCCTTTAGTTGGATTGATGTATTTAGGCATAGGAATTTTAGTACTTAGAGTTTACTTTTTAGCACCAATATTCGAGTGGCTCATTACTTTTACCAACAACGGCTTAAAATTAATTGCTGATTTGCCATTTTCAGGCATTACTTCTATTTGGTTAAATAAGTGGCAACTATTCTTACTTTGTGTAGCGATTGGCATGTTGATTTATGCGCTATCAAACTATCAAAAAAAGCTTTTAATTGTTGCTGTTTGTTTAATTATAGCCTTTCAATCATATGCTGCATATATATCATTTTCCGCTATGCGACAAGAAAAAGTTATATTTTTTACATTACGGAAAAATTATGCCGCTGCATTTATTAAAGCCGATAAGGCAATTTTAGTTACCGATTTAACACCTGATGACAAAAACTATCAATTTTTTGTAGAGCCTTGTTTAAATAAAATTCAAGTTGAAGATGTTTTGTTCGTCGATTGGAAAAAAGACACTTTACTCACCAATTTCAACAAGTTTGATCATCAAATTAGATTTTTAAACTTTAAAATTTTATTGGTAGACGAAAAGTTCAATTATAAAAAAATTGAAAATCTACCAAAATTTAACTCCGTTTGGTTACACAACAATACACGCAAAATCATTAAAGATCTAAAGGGCGAAGTCATTTTTAAAGAATTGATTATTGATGCAAGTAACAGGGATTATATGATTAAAACCTATGAGAATGAAGCAAATAATTTTAAACTAAAATATCATACTTTAAAGAAAAATAATTCATATTTGATAAACCTTAAGTAAGCACATGGCTGAGCATTTAGTTTTATATGAAGTAAAAGATAGAATTGCTACTATCACATTAAACAGAGTTGAAAAACGCAATGCGTTAAACCCTGATTTGGTAGAGCAGCTTACTTATAATTTGTTAAAAGCAGAAGAAGATGATGATGTTAAAGTTATCGTTTTAAAAGCAAATGGCGCTGTATTTAGTGCAGGTGCAGATTTAGCATATTTACAACAGCTTCAGCAAAACAGCTACGAAGAAAATTTAGCAGACTCTAATCAGCTAAAAAAACTGTTTACTACCATCTGTTATTTGCCAAAAATTGTAATTGCACAAATTGAAGGGCACGCTATTGCTGGCGGTTGTGGCTTAGCTACAGTTTGCGATATTATTTTTGCAGTACCAGAAGCAAATTTTGGATATACAGAAGTTAAGTTAGGCTTTGTACCAGCTATAGTTTCATGCTTTTTAATGCGTAAAACGAGTGAAACAATTGCTAAAAAGATATTATTAACCGGAGAATTATTTTCTGCAGATCAAGCTCTGGCCTATAATTTAATCACTTTTGTAACAAAACGTGAGGAAATTGCTCAAAAGGTAAATGAATTTGCATTAAGCCTGTGTAATAATGCTTCGTCAAACTCATTAATGATTACTAAGCAATTAATTAACCAAACAACCTATCCATTATTAGATAAAACGTTGGATATGGCGGTACAAATTAATGCTCGGGTTAGAGAAAGTGACGATTTTAAAAGAGGTGTGTCATCTTTTTTAAATAAAGAAAAAATTAATTGGTAAACTAAAACTTAAATCTATAAATATGTTTAAATCAGTAAAAACAGGCGTTTTAGCCGCAATTTTAATTAGCACGGCTTTAATAGCAAACGCTCAAAAGAAAATAAGCGAAGGCACAGTAACTTATGGTGTTGAATATGCTCCTACCTCAGAGCAAGAAGGAATGGTTGGAATGTTACCAACTGAGCAAAAGATAAAATTTAATGGTAACGTGATCAATATGGTTATGGAGCAAGGTCCTGCTACAATTACTGTATTCTCTGATATTGCTACTCAATTAGGATTAGTTTTAATTGACGTACCTGTAGCACAAATGCAATTTGCTGTTAAGCAAACTAAAGCAGACTACGATAAGCAAAGAGCTACTGCGCCGAAATTTAGCGACTTTAAGGCAACTGGCGAAAAGAAAATGATTGGAGCATACAATACAGAGAAATATACCTACAAAGATGACAAAGGTGGAGCTTATGAGTTGTGGGCAACAACTGATGTAGAATTACCAGCAGGTTTTGCAGGCGAAGACTTTAAAGGCATTAAAGGATCTTTAATTAAATTCACTAGCTTTTCTCAAGGTATGAAACAAACTTTAACAGTTAAAGATATTAAAGAAGAAAAAACTGGTCCTTTTAGCCTTGAGGTTCCTAAAGGATATGAAGTAAAAACCATGGAAGAAATTATGGCAATGCAGGGCGGCGGCGAATAATCAGCTACACCTTATATTAAATCAGGCTTTTATTTTGGCATTTTTAGTAAATTGCGCCAATGTTTAAAAGCCTGATTTTTTTTGTCCGTTTTTTTTTACTCTGGTTACTATTTTTTGCCATTGATCGTTTTGTCTTCATGTTTATCTTTCATAAAAAACTGAGAGATATTCCCCTAAGCGATAAATTTTATACCTTTTATCAGGCCCTAAGATTAGACCTATCGATGGCAGCTTATTTAGCTGTAATCCCAATAATTGTTTATATTATATTTCTTTTCACTAAAAAACAAATTCTCAATTTTAATTGGGTTGTTATTTATAATAGAGTATTAATCATTTTATTTGGGTTCTTTTCAATTATAAATTTTAACACTTACCGAGAGTGGGGAAGCAAAATTAATTACAGTGCAGTTGCTCCAATTATCTTTACTCCTAAAGAAGCAATTGCCTCAAGTGGTACATCGCCATTTATGTTCTCTATGTTTATTTGGGCCATTTTAATTAGTTCTGGTTTTTACCTTAATTTTTTATTAACCAAAAAACAAATTCAGTTTAGCAAAACTCCACTATATCTTAAAGTTGTTGTGGCCATTTTGCTAATGGGTTTTAATTTTTTATTAATTAGAGGCGGTTGGGGTACTGCTCCAAACAGTCAGAGCATGGCTTATTTTTCTAAATATGAAATTTTAAATCACGCATCTTTAAACACAGAATGGAATTTAATGTCGAGCATTTTAGCTGCTAATAAAATTAATAAAAATCCATATGCATACATGGATCAGAAAGCGGCAGAACAAACCATTAAAGAACTTTACCAAGTTGAGAAAGACAGCACTATATCTATTTTAAATACATCACGACCTAATATTGTTATTTTTATCCTCGAAAGTTTTACAGCAGATTTAACAAAAACTTTAGGAAATGAAGATGGCATCTCTCCTACTTTTGATAGCTTAGTTAACAAAGGTGTATTATTTACCAAAATCTATTCCGCTGGTACGCGTACCGATAAAGGAATTATCGGCACATTAACTGGTTTTCCAACCCTAGGAAATGGAAGCATAGCAAAATGGCCAGAAAAGATGAAAAAAATACCTGCAATTAGTCAAAAGCTATTTCAAAATAATTACGAAACATCATTTTACTATGGCGGAGAGGCAGAGTTTGGTAATTATAAAGCATTTATCTTAAGCCATGATTATCAAAATTTAATTGACAAAAATAGTTTTGAAAAGAAAGACATGAACTCTAAATGGGGAGCATTTGATGGCTTGGTATTTAACAGACAACTTGAAGATCTGAATTCGGCAAAAAAGCCTTTTTTCTCTACAATTTTATCTCTTACCAATCATGAGCCATTTGAAGTACCTGGAACTGCTAAATTTGGCAGAAAAACTAGCGTCGAAGCTTTTAAAAGCACAGCATATTACACCGATTCATGCATCAATTCTTATTTAACACAAGCAAAAAAACAAGATTGGTATAAAAACACCTTGTTTATTTTTATAGCAGATCATGGTCATTTATTCCCAAAAAACAAATCAGAAATATTTCAGCCCGAGCGCTACCATATTCCTTTGCTTTTTTATGGAGATGTAATTAAAGATGAATTTAAAGGTAAAAAATTCGATCAAGTTGGTAGTCAGCAAGATTTATCTGCTACTTTATTAGCACAGCTAAATATTCCGCATCAAGACTTTTTATGGAGTAGAAATCTGTTAAATCCATACACCAAAAATTTTGCTTTTTTTACTTGGGATAATGGATTAGGCTTTATCAATAACAATCATTATGTTACTTTTGATACCATTGGAAACAACATCTTGTACAATAGCAATCCATCAGATCAAAAACAAACCAATCTAAATTTAAATCAAGGTAAATCATATTTACAATCTGTATATCAACAATTTATAAAACTTTAACTAACCAAATTCAATGAAAAATACCAAGTTGTTAATCGCTTTGCTATTTATTTCCTTTTTAGGCATAAACCTAGCTAAAGCACAAAGAGGTGGCATTAACTGGACAAAAGATGGCAATAGCTATTACCAAAACGCCGGTGGCGAAATTGTGACAATAACTTTGCCTAAAAATGAAAGAAAAGTAGTAGTTGGCAGACAGTTGCTTACCCCAGCAAATGCTCAAAATCCTTTAAACGTTAGAAGTTTTCAATTTTCTAGTGATGGTACGAAGGCATTAATTTACACCAATACAAAACGCGTATGGCGACAAGATAGCAGAGGCGATTATTGGGTTGCAGATATTACCAACAATACGTTAAAGCAGATTGGCAAAGGTAAGCCGGCTTCATCATTAATGTTTGCTAAATTTTCTCCAGATGGAAACAAGGTGGCTTATGTTAGTGAGCATAATATTTATGTAGAAGATTTAGCAACCAATACAATTAAACCTTTAACCACAAATGGAACATCTCGAATGATTAATGGCACGTTCGATTGGGTTTACGAAGAGGAATTTGGTTGTTTAGATGGTTTTAGATGGTCTCCTGATGGAAATTCTATCGCCTATTGGCAAATTGATGCTACCAAAATAAAGAATTTTTTAATGATCAATAATACCGATTCTATCTATTCATTCAATGTTCCGGTAGAATATCCAAAAGTTGGTCAAGATCCTTCTGCTTGTAAAATTGGCGTGGTTGATGTTGCTACGGCTCAAACAAAATGGTTGGCTGTACCAGGTAGCGAAATCCAAAATTACATCCCTCGTATGGATTGGATACCAAACACAAACGAAGTGATTTTACAGCAATTAAACCGCGAACAAAATCAAAGTAAATTATTTGTAGCAAATGCTGGTACTGGCTCAATTACCGAAATTTATAAAGAAACTAACCAATCGTGGATTGATGCTCAAGACCAATTTATCTGGTTAAATGGCAACAAAGAATTTATCTACCAAACAGAAAAAGACGGTTACAACCATTTCTATAGAGTTAGTAAAGATGGAAAAAAGGAAACTTTAATTACCAAAGGCGATTATGATATAATTGATTTAAGTTTAGTTGATGAAAAAAACAATACCATTTATTTTTTAGCATCACCTAGCAACGCTACACAAAAATACCTTTATAAAACAAAGTTAGATGGCAAAGGTAAATTAGAAATGGTTACTCCATCAATTTTCCCTGGTACACACAGCTATTCTATTTCACCAAATGGTTTGTTCGCTCGCCATACTTATCAAAGTTCAACAGTTTCGCCAGTTACCGAATGGATGAATTTTGCTGCCCAACAACCAACTACTATGGACGGCAGTATTACCAACCAAATTGCCAAACAACAACCTATTAAAAACAAAGTTGAGTTTTTTAAAGTAACTACAGAAGATGGCGTAACATTAGATGGTTGGATGAAAAAGCCAGATAATTTTGATGCAACTAAAAAATATCCAGTAGTATTTTATGTTTACGGAGAACCTGCATCGCAAACCGCTGCAGATGTTTGGGGTGCCGGAAGAACTGGTTTATATGCTGGCGATATGGCCAAAGATGGTTATATCTACATTTCTATGGATAATCGTGGTGCACCTGTACCTAAAGGAACTGCGTGGCGCAAAGCAATTTACAAAAACATTGGTGTTTTAAATATCCGCGATCAGGCTATGGCAACCAAAAAATTATTGGCTACCTACCCTTTTATGGATAAAGATCGCGTTGCTGTACACGGATGGAGTGGCGGTGGTTCATCAACCTTAAATTTGCTTTTCCAATATCCAGAAATTTATAAAACTGGTATCGCTGTAGCTGCGGTTGCCAATCAATTAACTTATGATAATATTTATCAAGAGCGTTATATGGGCACTCCTTTTCCTACTACAGATGCGTATGTAAAAGGCTCACCAATTACGCATGCAAAAAACTTGGTAGGCAATTTATTGTACATACACGGTACTGGCGATGATAATGTTCATTACCAAAATGCCGAAATGTTAATTAACGAATTGGTGAAGCACAAAAAAGTTTTTCAATTAATGAGTTACCCTAATCGTACCCATGGCATTGGCGAAGGTGAAGGAACCAGAGAACATTTGTCATTAACTTTCACTAAATTTTTAAAAGACAACTGCCCTCCAGGAGCAAGATAATTAAGTTAATTTTTAAGAGCCGCAGATACACAGATTTTTACTGTAGATCTGCGGTTTTTTTATTTAAAAAGGTACTGTAGCATTTCTTATTAACATTAGTCCCGCCCTCGCTGCAATCTTTTTTGTGATCCTTTTACAGTCATCCGATGATCATGGACATACTGCTTATATTCATCGGATGACTACATGGGCAAAACAAAAAAGTATTTCCCGCTAAGTCGGGTTTAGTACATAAAAGCTTGCGCATCTAGCTGCGGTTTCCTTGCACTAGCCTAAGTTAAATAGCCACAATTGGAGCGTAAATCCTTTTTTAATGTCACTCTGAGCGTAGTCGAAGAGTAATTAAAAAAGATTGCAGCAAAAAGCGTGATTGACAATAATAGTTACACAGCCATTGCGCTTCAAAAATATTTAAAGATTAATTTTAAGTACTCCTAAAGCTACAATTAATGCGATACCAAAGCTCAATAACGTTCCTATAAGTACGTATTCGGTTAACTTTATATCATGAGCCTCCTTTAAATCGCCAAACCTAAAAATAGATTTAGCAGCCAATAAAAAACCTACCGCTTCAAAATGGTTTGTACAAACAAATAAATAGATCAGCAAGCGCTCTATAATGCCAATAAACTTGCCTGCATCTTGCAAAGAAGTAGTTGATAGTTGGTTAGACGGCTGTTGAGGGATCCACTTGGCAATAATTACTCTAATAAAAATAGCTGCTGGAGTAGTTAAAAACAAAGCCCCAACTGCAAAAAGCCAAAGTTTGCTATCGTGTAAAAAACTAAGATTTAATTTAGGGTGGTAAATGTTATGCCAACACACAAAAATTAAGGCTACATGCAGCATTTGATCTGCAAAAAACCATTTTCTTTTGGTTTTCTCTAACTGAAATGTGAGTTTCATGGCATCAATTATTCCATGCCCTATACCTACCACAAAAGCCAATTTCCAAACACTAAAAGAAGCAAAAACGATAAATATCAACGCTATATGTACAGCAATATGTAAATAAAGCTTATCTGATTTTAGCTTTTTCCTTTCCTTTTCTGCTACCCAAGCATCGGGTTGTAAGAAGAAATCGCCAATAATATGTGCCAGAAAAAGTTTTAGTAGCGCAATCTCCATTTATTTTTTAATTAGTTTGGCAACTTGTGTTCTATATCTATTTTCTAGTTCCATAATTTCGGTAAAATGAGCTCTTTTTAAGGCCTCACTTACAGAAGATTGACTTCTACCAGATATTTTTGCAATTTTATCTTGCTTGGTATTTTGGTTTTCTATGGCATATTTAACCATTTCTGCTGCAATTTGCCCCCAACTATCCATTGTTATTAAAGCCAATTTAATAAATAAATTCAACTCTTCATCAAACTTTGGCCATGGTGTAATTAGTGCCATATTTACTTTATTGGTTTTTAAGGCATCAAATGCATTTCCAGAATTAACAAAAGCTTCTCCATTAGCTTCAGTTACCTTTTCGGCATTAATGGTTTTTTTTCCAATTCCAATCCCTATTCTCACATCGGCACCTTTTAAAGTTTTAATACAAGCTTTTATATAAATGGAATTTATTAACGCATCTTTGGCGTTTAATTCTACTTGAAAACTATCTCCACGAAATATTTCCCAATTGATATTTTTACCAAAAAGACCATTTAATGCATCTTTAAGCGTACCAATCCATTCATCTGGTAGTTCTCTTGAGTTAATGATATCTCCTGTTATAACTGCTATCATAAATCTAATATCGGGTATTTACCCGATAATTCAAAATATCGGTTATTTACCCGATAATTTAAGATATCGGCTATTTAGCCGATAATATGCTATATATCTTATAGCTATAAAAGCAAAAACTTATTGTTAATTTGTTCGTTATTATAACTATGGCACTAATTGAGTTTACAAATAGAGGTATTTATTGCAAGCAGGGTAAGTTTTATATAGATCCTTGGCACCCGGTAGATTATGCCGTTACCACACACGGACATGCAGATCATGTAAAGTGGGGCAACAAAAATTATTTATGCCATGATTTAACCAAACCAATTTTAAAACAGAGATATGGCTTGGAAGATAACGTACAAACACTTCCGTACAATAAAGAGATTGATATAAATGGCGTTAAATTAAGCCTTTTTCCTGCAGGACATGTAATTGGTTCATCGCAAATAAGATTGGAGTACAAGGGAGAAATTTGTGTGGTTTCGGGAGATTATAAAGTAGAATATGACGGGATAAGCACTGCTTTTGAACCTGTAAAATGCCATACTTTTGTTTCTGAAAGCACTTTTGGCTTACCCATATATACTTGGCAAGCACAAGAGTTAATTTTTGAACAAATTACAAATTGGGTTACAGACAATAACAATAAAGGTAAAACAAGCATTTTAGTAGCGTATAGCCTTGGTAAAGCGCAACGCTTAATTAAAAATTTAGCAGGAACTTTTCCAATTTACGTACATAATTCAATAGCCAACTTAAACCAAGGTTTTGCCGAGGCCGGCGTTGAATTACCAGAAACAATAAGAATTACCCCAGAAATTAAAAAAGATGAATTACAAAAAGGTATTGTAATCATTCCGCCAGCATTGGCCGATGGCAGATGGGTTAAGAATTTACAACAACCGGCAATTGGTGTTTGCTCTGGTTGGATGGCCGTAAGAGCTGGACGTAGATGGAGAAGCGCAGATGCTGGTTTTGCTTTAAGCGACCATGCCGATTGGCCTGGACTATTAACAGCAATTAAAGCTACTGAAGCAGAAAAAGTTTTCGTTACACATGGTTCAACTGCGGTTTTCTCGAAATATTTGAATGAAATTGGCATAAGCTCTGCAGAAGTAACTACAAAATATGGCGCTGAAGATGATGAAGTAATTGGCGAAGCAAATGAAAATTTAAAAGAGGATTAAGTATGTCTAAAATTTCACATCTTATTACTCAAATCTAATTATGAAGCGTTTCTCACAACTTATACAAGAGCTAGAGCTCAGCAATAAAACAAACGATAAAATTGCAGCATTGGTTAGCTATTTTACAGAAGCCGACGATAGAGATAAACCCTACGTAATAGCCATGTTTACTGGTAAAAAACCTAAAAGACCAATAACTACAGCATTAATTAAACAATGGGCAATAGAATTGAGTTGCATTCCAGAATGGTTATTTGCCGAAAGCTATAGCAGTGTAGGCGATTTAAGTGAAACTATTGCTTTGGTACTTCCGCCAGCAGAAAATGCAGTTGACAAGCCACTACACCAGTGGATTGCAGAACTTGCACAGCTACAAGGCAAAACAGATGAAGAGAAAAAAGATTACATTTTAAGTGCCTGGAATAGCTTAAATACACAAGAACGTTTCATTTTTAACAAGTTAATTTCTGGCAATTTTAGAATTGGTGTTTCTAATAAAATGCTGGTTAATGCCATTGCTAAACATAGTGAAGAAGATAGCAGTAAAATAATGCACAGCATTATGGGCAGATGGCAATCAAACGAGATCACTTACAAAGAACTAATTGAAGGAGCGCATGTAAATACAGATAACTCATGGCCCTACCCTTTTTGCTTAGCGTATGCTTTAGAAACCGAGCCACAAAATTTAGGCGATACCAATGCATGGCAAGCCGAATGGAAATGGGATGGCATACGCGGACAAATTGTTAAAAGAAATGGAGAATTGTTCATTTGGTCGCGAGGTGAAGAACTGGTAACAGATCAATTTCCTGAGTTGCATTTTTTAAAAGATGAACTACCAGACGGAACAGTTTTAGATGGAGAGATACTTTCTGTAAAAGAAGGTAAAGTGCAATCATTTAGCACCTTACAACAAAGATTAAATCGTAAAACAATTAATAAATCTCAACTTAGCGATGCACCAATTGGTTTTTACTCCTATGACATTTTAGAGTTCGAAGGTAAAGACATTCGGCAAGAACCCTTATCTATGAGAAGGAACGTATTGGTAGCTGTGATAGATCAGTTATTGACCAAAAACGTTGCCTTGCTTTCGCCTGTAATTGAGTTTAAAAGTTGGGATCAACTAGCTACCATAAGAGAAACTGCCAGAGATTTAAATAGTGAAGGTATTATGCTTAAAAAATTGGATTCTGTTTTTCATACAGGTCGTAAACGTGGCGATTGGTGGAAGTGGAAAATAAATCCTTATACAGTTGATACCGTAATGATTTATGCCCAAAAAGGAAGCGGAAGAAGAGCAAATTTTTATACCGATTACACCTTTGCAGTTAGAGATGGTGAGCAACTCATTACCATTGCGAAGGCATATTCTGGCTTAACAGATAAAGAAATTAAAGAGGTAAACTCATTTGTAAATAAAAATGCTATTGAAAAATTTGGTCCGGTTAGAACGGTAAAACCAGAGCTGGTTTTTGAAATTGCATTTGAAGGTATTGCTGAAAGTAAAAGGCATAAAGCAGGTTTAGCTTTGCGTTTTCCACGTATTGCCAGATGGAGAAAAGACAAAAAAGCAGAGGAAATTAATACTTTAGATGACCTTAAACAACTTTTAAATTCTACTTTGTAAGATAGGTTTAAACAATATTTAGGGCTTAAGCTAGGTTGTAGTTACTTGTACAAATTAAAGTTGTTAAACCCGACAGAAGCGAAAATACTTTTTTGTAAGCTGAACTAGTGAAGCGCAAACGAAAAAGATTGTAGCAAATGGCGGGACTGCTGAAACAAAAGAATTGCTGCCATTGCTTTTCTAAAAAAATAGATGAATGAAAAAAACCAACTCAATAGGTTATAAAAAAGTATTAGCTTGGCTTAAAAAAGATGATAAAAAGCCTTTTGAGTTTCAGGAAGAGGCTTGGAGCTATTATGCAAAAGACTACAGTGGCCTAGTAAATGCCCCTACAGGTTTTGGTAAAACATTTTCATTGTTTTTAGCGGCGGTAATAGAAGGTATTGATTTAGCAGAAACAAAGGATAAAAAAAAAGCGAAGGATCGATTACAACTCATCTGGATTACCCCCTTACGCTCGTTAGCTAAAGATATTGCAAGAGCCATGACCGAAGTTTTAGCAGAACTTGAATTGGATTGGCATGTTGGCGTAAGAAATGGTGATACCAGTCAGGCAGAAAAATTGAAGCAAAAAAAATCGATGCCAGAGGTTTTGCTCATTACGCCAGAAAGCTTACATCTTTTGTTGGCACAAAAAGGTTCATCAACTTTGTTTAGCAGCTTAAAATGCATTGTTGCCGATGAGTGGCATGAGCTTTTAGGCAGCAAACGCGGTGTTTTGGTAGAATTGGCTATTTCGAGGATTAAAGGCTTGCAAAAAGCCACTGAGAAACAACATTTAAGAGTTTGGGGTATTTCTGCAACGATAGGCAATATAGATGAAGCTTTGGATGTAATTGAGCCAGACGTAAATGCAAAACGCATCATTATTAAAGCAAAGCTTGATAAAAAAATTGTCATCAAATCTATTTTACCAGATGATATTGAAACTTTACCTTGGGCAGGGCATTTAGGATTAAAACTAGCTTACAAGTTATTACCAATCATTGAAAAAAGTAAAACCACTTTAATTTTTATCAATACTCGCGGTCAAAGTGAAATGTGGTACCAGCATTTGCTAAATTTAGAACCAGAGTTGGCAGGCAGAATTGCCATACATCATGGTTCGATAGATTTTGAGCTGCGTAATTGGATAGAAGATGCATTACACACTGGAATGTTAAAAGCTGTAATCGCCACATCTTCATTAGATTTAGGTGTAGATTTTAAGCCTGTGGATACCGTTGTACAAGTTGGTTCGCCAAAAGGAGTTGCTCGTTTTTTACAAAGAGCTGGTCGTTCTGGCCACTCACCCGGCGAAACATCCACTATTTACTTTTTACCTACCCACGCATTAGAACTTGTTGAAGCTGCCGCCATAAAAGAAGCCGCCAAAATTAAAGCTATAGAAAGCAGAGAACCTGTAATTATGGTTTTCGACACGCTAATACAATACCTAGTTACATTAGCCATAGGCGATGGATTTGATGACAAAATAATTTATGAAGAAATAAAAAACACCCATGCTTTTAAAATGATTTTGCCTGAGGAATGGGATTGGATTATGCAATTTATTACTTATGGTGGAGATAGTTTAACTGCATATCAGGAGTTTAAAAAAGTTACCAAAGATGAAGATGGTTTATGGAAAGTGAAAAGCAGACAAATTGCTATGCGCCATCGCTTACATATTGGTACAATTGTTAGCGATGCCATGCTAAAAGTTAAGTTTTTATCTGGTGGATACATTGGTATGGTAGAGGAATACTTTGTTTCTAAATTGAAAACTGGAGATAGTTTTACCTTAGCAGGAAGAATTTTAGAATTTGTAAGTATTAAGGATATGACGGTGGTTGTTCGCAAAAGCAAACAGAAAAAAGCCATGGCGCCAAGTTGGTTAGGTGGCAGATTGCCGTTATCATCCAATTTAGGTGCAATTTTGAGAAAAAAATACAATGAAGTTTTAAATAAAACACATCAGGAAGAAGAACTGGATGTGGTTTATCCGTTGTTTTTAATACAACAAGAAAGATCTCATGTGCCTAGAAATGATGAGTTGTTGATAGAAATGATCAGCAATAAAGAAGGGTTCCATCTATTTGCTTACCCTTTTGAGGGCAGATTAGTACATGAAATATTAGCGGCATTAGTTGCCTACAGGTTAAGTAAACTATTGCCAATTACGTTTTCTTTGGCGATGAATGATTATGGTTTTGAGCTATTGAGTGATATAGAAATTCCGATGGATGATGCGATTGCTTACGAGGTTTTTTCTCCAGAAAATTTAACTGAAGATATTTCCTTAAGTATTAATTCTACAGAAATGGCTCGCAGAAAGTTTAGAGATATTGCCTGTATTTCTGGCCTAGTTTTTCAAGGTTATCCAGGTAAATATGTTGCCAATAAACATTTACAGTCATCTGCAGGTTTGTTTTTTAATGTTTTTAGTGATTACGATAAGCACAACTTACTTTTACGCCAAGCATATGATGAAGTCTTTTACCAACAATTAGAAGAACCTCGATTAGCAGCAGCTTTGCACCGTATACAGCAAAGTAATATCGTAATCACTTATCCAAAACGTTTTACTCCGTTATCGTTTCCAATAAAAGTTGATAGTTTAAGAGCAAATATGAGCTCTGAAGAATTAGAACATAGAATAGAACGTATGAAAGTGGAGGTTTTTAAGTAGCTTTTTTGTCATTCCGAGCTTGCGAGGAAGCTCATTGATAACTAAAAAAAAGACCTTTCACTGCGTTCTGGATAACGAAAAGGAGTTTATAAAGATAAAATCACTTAACTTTGCATTAAAAATAGATGCTTCCACAAGCTTAGCAAGACAAAAGATAATAAATGACGATAACGATTAGAGACGAGGAGCTAATTTTAGCAAAAGAAAGAGCCATTTATTTACCAAAAGAGAAACTCTTAGCCATAAGCGATTTACATTTAGGCAAAGCTGCGCACTTTCGTAAAGCTGGCTTACAAGTACCATCAACATTAGCACAAAGTGATTTAAATAGGTTAAGCTTTTTATTAGATCAATACGAACCTAAAACTTTGTTAATTAATGGCGATATGTTTCATCACGAAGTGAATACTGATATTGATGATTTTGATATTTGGAAAGCAAAATATAGTGAGGTAAAATTTGTTTTGGTAAAAGGTAACCACGATAAACTGGACGAAAAACAATACCACAATTTAGGAATTGAGATACACGAACCAAGTTATTGTACCTCGAATTTTTGTTTTATTCACGATGCTGTAAAATGTAGTGAGAAAAATCTTTATCCAGTTAGCGGCCACATACACCCTGGAGTTAGTATTTATGGGAAAGCCAAGCAATCGCTTAAATTTCCATGTTTTTACTTTGGCGAAAAATATGCCGTGATGCCTGCCTTTAGTGCTTTTACCGGTTTAAGCTTGGTAAAACCTAGAATAACAGAGCAGGTTTATGCGATAACGCCTACCAAGGTGGTAAAGATGTAACTAAGTTTACTAAACCAGATTGAAATGAAAATGCCTTTGCGGCTTTGAGCACAAAACTTTCGTTAAGTGTTTCAGCGCAAAGGCATTGTAATGTAAAGCGGGACTAATCATATGAAAAACTGCCCTTGCTTTTCAAACTTATTAACTCAATACTAAAACTTCTTTTTCTAAACCAATCATCCAGTCTGAGAACATCTGATCTTCAATCTTCACGATCTCATTTGCATGTTTTTCCCAATCTGGTGAAAATTCTCTTAGTTGGTTAAGCATCTCTTCTAGATGGCCTTCTTCTTCTAAGATTATCGATTTTACAGTAACCCTGCTTTGTTTAGCACTTAAAACTTCTTGGTAGATTGGATAAAGCTCATCTGCTCTAACTTCTATGGCGTAAGTAACAAAAAGATAGGCGGCGAATTTTAAATCGTAACCGGATAGGTTAAAGTGTTGCTTTAAATACCTACAAACTTTTACATCTAAATTGTTAAGGTAAAATTTAGTATGATTTGGAGCTAGTAATTCTGCATTTGTATAGGTCTTGCACAAGTTCTCATCTAGTTTTCCTAATTGTTTTTTTAGGTAGTAAGCATGGCGATGTTCTTCTGCTGCGTGCTTTAAAATTAAAAGGCTCACTTTTTCTTTATGTTCAGAAGCTGAAATCTTTTTTGCACCTGCATTTTCCATGTAAGATAAAGTATTTAACCACTTAGAATGCAGTGCATTATCGTTAACAATATTTTCTAAAACTGAGGTTAATTGCATATTTAAATTTCTTCTAAAGCTTGTTGAATTGAACTGTAAATGTACGTTAAATCATCATTTGAAATGACATACGGAGGTAAGATGTAAATGATATTTCCTAACGGGCGGAGAATAATTCCTTTATTTAAAAAGTAATTGTAAAGTTGATCTCTTAACCCATTTAGATAAGATGTATTATCGCCAGTTTGCCACTCAATGGCAATGATTGTACCTGTTTGTCTGAGTGTTTTAACCTTTGGATGATTTTCTATCTGCTTAAAAAACTGTTGATGCTGTTTCTCTATTCTTTTGATGTTGGCTAAAGTTTCTGGCGCCAACAGAATATCTAAACTGGCCAATGATGCAGCACAAGCAACTGGGTTTGCGGTAAATGAGTGACCGTGATATAGCGTTTTTAATTTATCATCACTTAAAAAAGCCTCAAATATTTTTTGGTTACATGTAGTTACACCCAATGGCATAGTGCCGCCAGTTAAACCTTTACTTAAGCAAAAAATATCAGGATTATTGTTTAGCTGTTCGCAAGCAAAGTAAGTCCCTGTTCTACCAAATCCTGTCATCACTTCATCGGCAATTGTTAAAACATCATTCGCTTTGCAAGCAGTTAAGAGTTCATCAAGGTATTTAGCCTCATACATGAGCATGCCACCTGCACCTAAAATTAAAGGTTCGAAAATAAAGCAGCACAGCTGAGATTTGAGATTTGAGATGTGAGATGTGAGATGTGAGATATTATCTTTATTTGGCAAATCTATAAACTCTACATCAAACAACAACTCGTTAAATGGATTGGTAAATATGCTTCTCCCACTTACCGACATAGCCCCAAAAGTATCGCCGTGGTAAGCATCTTTAAAAGCTAAAACCTTAGTTTTTTTGGTTTCTCCGCTATTGCTCCAATACTGTAAACACATCTTTAAAGCTACCTCTACAGCCGTTGAGCCATTATCGGTATAGAAAACCTTCTCTTGCTTGCCTGGTAATAAAGGCAATAGTCTTTCTGCTAATTGTACAGCGGGCTCATGTGTAAAACCGGCAAAAATTACGTGCTCTAATTCAGTTAACTGTTTAGCTACCTTTTGCGCAATATGTGGATGAGCATGACCGTGTATATTTACCCACCACGATGAAACTGCATCTATGTACTTATTACCATCCTCATCAAACAAATACACTCCTTCTCCCCTTTTTATTGGGATTGGTTTTTGTGCATTTTTCATTTGTGTATAAGGATGCCAAACTACTTTTTGATCTCTTTCTATTAAACTCATTCTTTTATATCCTCATTTTCAATTAGATGATAAGAACTTTCAATTGGTTCGAATTCACTTTTTAACAACAACCAAACAATTAGCAAAATTAACAAGATTGAGCAAATAATAGAACCTTCGATACCAAAACTACCACCTGATAAATATTCAGGACCAATCGGTTTAGCTGTTAATATCCCTGTAGAATTGGTACCGCTAACCTTGTAGCCTAATAAAGTTCCTTGAGCAAAATTCCAGCTGAAATGTATGCCTATTGCCCAGCTGATGTTCTTTTTTAGCAAGGTAAATATTGAGAACAATGCTCCCGCCAAGGTAATATTTAGCATGGCCAACCAAGTAAAACCCGGATTACCCATATGAATAAAACCAAATAACATTCCATTGATTATTATAGCAAAAATGAAATGATAGCGCTCTGCAAAAACAAATAATGGAATTGTTCTAAACATAAATTCCTCAAAAACTGATACCAATAGAAAAAAGAAAAGGTATCCTATAAATACCGCTATACTAATTTTACCTAAGGTTAGGTTCACAAAACCCAAGGCATACAATATTCCGCCAGCCAATAGAATTAGAACAAAACCAATGGCACTACCTTTTAAAAACCCCGAAACTGCATTTTGTTTAACTACAAAAACATTGTTGAAATTAATAGCTGGAAATGTTTGAAACATCATTAGCAATGCAGAAATCACTACAATTACCAATGCACTTTCTAAAAAAATATCCGATAAAATTGAATCTTGAGGTATAGTGATTAAATTCATTTGAGCGATGAGCCCAAAAGGTAATAAACTTATAAAAATGAAAAATATAAAAGCAATTACTTTTAGCAATGGCATAATGTTGTGCAATATCCTATCTCCCATTTTTTAAAACTTCTTCTTTAACATATCAACCACTGTTTTGTCTGTTTTAAAAGTTACGTCATTTGTCGTTATGTCATCAATTTTTACCCATCTAAAAGATTGATTAAAACCTTCCTCGAAATCAAAAACAACCGATTTAAATTTTAAAGCTAAGGGCTTAATCTCTTTAACAAGATAATAAACACTTATAACCTGACTATCATTAAATGAAGATTTTTCATAAAAATCTGTAGTGTAAAAATGTTCAACTACTTCAATTTCTGCATTGCACTCTTCAACAAACTCCCTTTTCAGGGCATCAATTAAACCTTCACCAAACTCGACACCACCGCCCGGAAACTTAGAAAAATATTGATCGTATTCAAATTCATCACTTACCAGTATCTCGTTTTGGTTGTTAATAAGTAAACCATAAACCCTTACATTAAAATAACTCATTGATTAAAGTGCTTTTGGTTTTTAGTTACATTTTCCATATCCCAAACAATTTCACCTTTAAACTCTTCCTGTCTAACTCCACAATTTGGCATTTTGCAATAATTACAACAAGCAGACAAACACGGGTCAGCATGAATAAAAAGCTCAGTTTGATAAGAACCTGATACGTTAATGGTTTTGTCTATGTTTGATATTTCTTGATGAACTGTATTTAAATCGAAATAATAAGGAAGAGTGACATGGCAATCTATATGCAAATCTGCTCCATATTGCTGTGCCCTTAAATTGTGAATATCTATCCAGCTATCTTGCCTGTTATTCTGTAAAATCACCACAATATCCTTAACAAGCTCAATATTGCTTTCATCCATTAAGCCGCCGACAGATCTTCGGGTTAATTTGTAACCATTAAAAACAATATAGCAACCCAAGGCAATTGAAATAGCACTATCTAACCAGAGCATTTTAGTGTAATAGATAACAAAAATGCCAACAACTAAACCTGCACTGCTTATAGAATCGGTTAATAAATGCTTGCCATCAGCTTCCAATGTTAACGATTTATGCCTTTTTCCAGTATTAATTAAATAAAATCCAACTATTAAATTTACAATTCCTGTAGCTCCAATAATTAATGCTCCATCAAAAAGTTGTTTAATTTCTTTAGGGTAAAAAAGATCATAGCTCGATTTAAAAATAATAATTAAGCCAGCAACACCAATTAACACACCTTCCACAAAAGCAGAGAAAAATTCTACCTTACCATGTCCGTACGGATGATTTTCATCCTTTGGTAATGTGGTTAAATAAACGCTGTAAAACGCAAATGCACTGGCAATTACATTAACAATGCTTTCTGCAGCATCGGTTAAAATTGCATTAGAGTTGGTAATAAAATACGCAATAAACTTGGCAAGCATTAAAAGGATGCTTACACAGAGTGAAATCAGGATGGCTTTTTTTTTCGGCTGCAACTTTATGAGTTTGGAGCCTCAAAAATACAGTTTAACATGGTAATTTTAATAAAAACTATCTTTTTTATTGCCTAATAGCATATGGTTTTTATATTTGCGCAATCACAAATTTATTATGGCAGTTTTATCTCAAAGAATCAACAACTTATCAGAGTCAGCTACACTTAAAATGACCAAACTTGGTCGCGATTTAGCCGAAAAAGGTATTAACATTATTAGCTTAAGTATCGGTGAGCCCGACTTTAACACACCAGACCATGTTAAAGAAGCAGCTAAAAAAGCGCTAGATGATAATTATACACGTTATTCTCCAGTTCCTGGTTATCCAGAATTACGCAAGGCGATTGCTAAAAAGTTGAAAACAGAAAACAATTTAGATTATGACTTCTCTCAAATTGTTGTTTCAACTGGTGCTAAACAGTCATTATCAAATGTGATATTAACTTTAATTAATCCGGGCGAAGAAGTAATTATACCTACTCCTTATTGGGTTTCGTACTCAGAAATGGTTGTATTAGCAGAAGGTAAATCTGTTTTTATCGATACTGATATCGAAAGTGATTTTAAAATCACACCAGAGCAATTAGAAGCTGCAATTACCCCTAAAACCAAACTTTTCATGTTTTCATCTCCTTGTAACCCTACCGGAAGTGTTTACAGCAGAGAGGAATTAGCAGGTTTAGTTAGAGTATTCGAAAAATATCCAGATGTATATATTTTATCTGATGAGATTTATGAGCATATCAACTTTATAGATAAGCACGAATCAATTGCTCAATTTGATAGCATCAAAGACCGTGTTATTATTGTAAATGGTTTTTCTAAAGC
The DNA here is from genome assembly GCF_059424425.1 of Pedobacter sp. GW456-11-11-14-TSB4. NCBI lineage: Bacteria > Pseudomonadati > Bacteroidota > Sphingobacteriia > Sphingobacteriales > Sphingobacteriaceae > Pedobacter > Pedobacter sp. GW456-11-11-14-TSB4. The sequence continues at coordinate 683,459 of NZ_JBWKZK010000002.1, read as the reverse complement.
CTTCGCTATGACGGGTTGGAGACTAGGTTACATAGCTGCTAATAAAGAAATTGCTGCAGCTAATGACAAAATGCAGGGACAAACTACCTCTGGAACTTGTTCAATAGCACAACGTGCTGGTATTGTAGCTTATGAGCAAGGTTTAGAAACAGTACTTGAAATGAAAAAATCATTCGCAAGACGTAGAGAGTTAGTTTTTAATTTACTAAATGAAATTCCGGGTGTAAAAACCAATATGCCTGATGGAGCATTTTACTTTTTCCCAGAAATAAGTTCATTTTTTGGTAAAAAAGATCCAGATGGAAATACAATTAAAGACTCTGCCGATTTAGCTTTATATTTATTAAACTTTGGCCATGTGGCAACCGTAGGCGGCGATTCATTTGGTAATAATAATTACATCCGCCTTTCTTACGCTGCATCAGACGAGAGCTTAGTTGAGGCTTTAAGAAGAATTAAAGAAGCATTAGCTAAATTAGCATAAAAAATATTCAGAAAGTTTTTAGACCGAAAGTCCGGAAGAACAAAATATCTTCCGGACTTTCTGACTCTCAGACCTTCCCAGCTTCTTAAGACCTAATGGCCTCAACCGGATCTAACCTCGAAGCGGCAAATGCTGGCCAAAAACCTGCAATAATACCAATTGCTACAGACCAGCCAATACCACTTAATATATTTCTGAAGTAGAGGATAATTTCAACATCTACCACATAGGTGAATACGAGTGTTAAAATATACACCAAACCTAAGCCAAGTAATCCTCCCATTAGACAAAGTGCTACAGATTCTAACACAAACTGCAATAAAATAAAGTAATTTTTAGCACCTAATGATTTTTGGATCCCTATAATATTTGTACGCTCCTTAACAGAAACAAACATAATATTTGCAATACCAAAACCACCTACCAAAACAGAAAATATACCAATAATAAAACCTGCCGTATCAACCACACCAAACATAATATCTAATTGATTGCTCAACATGGTCGTTTTGTTTAACGAAAAATCGTCTTCTTCACCAGGTTTTAGTCTATGTATCGAACGCATTAAACCTTTCAATTCGCTCTCCACTTCTTCTAAAGCAATGTTTTCTTTGCCTCTTACGGTAACTTGCGGGTTGTATCTTTCGTTGTTAACATCAAAAATTCCTTTTGCTAAATTTAAGGGGATCAGTACATTTTTGTCTTGAGACATGCCCATCATATCCTCGCCTTCCTTTTTGTAAACACCAATAACGGTAACTCTGCGTCCCATTACTTTTATTTGTTTACCTATCGGGTTATCGCTATCAAATAAACCTTCTGCTATTTCTGCACCTAAAATACAAACCGGCGAGCCGTACTGACTTTCGCTAGCCGTAAAATACCTACCATCCTGAAATTCTAAATCCCAAGTTTTGTTATATTCATGTGAAGCCGCATTGATGTTTGCTCCGTCTACCGAATTGCTTTCATATTTAATAGTTCGGTTACTTGCATTTACCTCGTAACAAACACCAACAGCCATATCCATTCTATCTTTTAAGCCATTATAGTCTCTTAAAGACGGCTCAGGGCGATTTACATATTTCCACCACGGAAAGTTACCACTAAAAACCCATGGCCATTTTTGTACAAACAATGTGTTAGAACCTAATTTATCAACACTGCTCTGTATTTTATCACGCATGGTATCAACACCGGTAGAAACCGCAATGATGATAAAAATACCAATCGTTATACCCAATAAAGATAAAGCAGTTCTTAATTTGTTTTGGCGTAATGCATCCCAAGCAAACCTGAAACTTTCGCCTATAAGTCTAAATATCATCATAGTATTGTTTAGACCAAAATTACCTAAAAAGGTTACAACACTTACAGTATATTAATAAAAATACATTCAATTCTAAAAAAATGTAATTCTAAAAGCTATTAAACCTCAATTTCATCTTTTTTTGAAGAGCAATAGCAATGCAGAATTTGAAGTAACTCCTGCTATCCGTTTCAATCTTTTTGTATGCTACGCATTAAACAAAAAGTATTTGCACTACTATCAGGTCTAAAAACTTCGGCTTGTGCAATAAAACCCCTCATAGTAGCAAAAACACTGCTACTTAAACCTGATGGCAATGGAAAGCTTTTGTTTTTTGGCACATTGCGCAGGGCAAACAAAACTTGTAATGAACAGCAGGGCCAAATTAAGCGATTAGCACTTACCTAGCTTTTCTAAATAAAATTTAAATTGTAATAGTTGTATTAACAATGCAATATAAATTACAAAAAAAGAATTATAATTTGTAAATTTGCGCCCTAATTTACTACATTAATAAACATGAAGTTATCTCAATTTAAGTTTAATTTACCAGACTCGCTGTTAGCGAATACGCCTGCAGAACAAAGAGACGAAGCCCGTTTAATGGTTTTGCACAAAGATAGTGGTAAAATTGAGCATAAGATTTTTAAAGACGTTTTAGGATATTTTGATGATAAGGATGTAATGATTCTTAACAACACAAAAGTTTTTCCGGCTCGTTTATACGGTAATAAAGAAAAAACTGGCGCAACGATAGAAGTTTTTTTACTTCGCGAATTAAACAAAGAATTACGTTTATGGGATGTTTTAGTAGATCCTGCTCGTAAAATTCGTGTTGGTAACAAACTGTATTTCGGCGATGACGATCTATTAGTTGCAGAGGTTGTGGACAATACCACATCTCGTGGCCGTACAATTCGTTTCTTATTTGATGGAACTGATGAAGAGTTTAGAAAAAACGTGGAGATTTTAGGTGAAACTCCACTTCCTAAATATATTAAACGTAAAGCTACCGAGCAAGATAAAGAACGTTACCAAACCATTTTTGCTAAACATGAAGGTGCTGTAGCGGCTCCAACTGCTGGTTTACACTTTAGCAGAGAGTTAATGAAACGTTTAGAATTAAAGGGTGTTGATTTTGCTGAAGTTACTTTACACGTAGGTTTAGGTACTTTTAGACCAGTTGAAGTAGAAGATTTGACAAAACATAAAATGGATTCGGAGCAATTCATCATCGAGCAAAAAGATGCTGATATTGTAAACAATGCATTAGATAACAAAAGAAGAATTTGTGCGGTAGGTACAACATCTATGCGTGCTATCGAGTCTGCAGTTTCATCTAACAGAAGATTAAAATCTGCTAACGATTGGACAAGCAAATTCATCTTCCCTCCTTATGATTTTAGCATTGCTAATTGCATGATTACTAATTTCCACACTCCAGAATCTACTTTGTTAATGATGGTAAGTGCATTTGGTGGTTACGAAAATGTAATGAATGCTTATCAAGTAGCATTAAAAGAAAAATATCGTTTCTACAGTTATGGTGATGCGATGTTGATTATATAGACACAAGTAACAAGTATCAAGTATCGAGATTTAATCTTGCTACTTGATACTTAAATCTTGATACTAACAAAATGAAATACTACGCAATAATAGTTGCTGGTGGTTCTGGCACAAGGATGCAAACCACAATTGCTAAACAATTTTTATTGCTTAAGGACAAACCAGTGCTCATGCACACTATTTTAGCCTTCGCTAACTGTTCTTATAAACCTCAGCTTATTTTAGTTCTTAATCATAACCTTATTACCTATTGGGAAGAGCTATGCCTAAAACATAATTTCAATATTCCACATTTGGTTATTCCTGGTGGCGATCAGCGTTTTCATTCGGTAAGAAATGGCTTAATGGCTATTAAAGAAACGGGGGTTGTAGCCATTCATGATGCAGTTAGACCTTTGGCTAGTCAAAAACTAATTGATACTACATACCAAATTGCAGAAGAGCTAGGCAATGCCATTGCAGTTATTAAACCAAGTGATTCTGTAAGAAAATTAGTAGCTAATAACAAAAGCGAAATTGTAAATAGAGATGAGCTGGTATTGGTACAAACACCTCAAACATTTCACATTAGTCAGCTTAGAGCGGCTTACCAGCAGCATTATAATAGTAAGTTTACGGATGACGCCTCTGTGGTTGAAAGCGCAGGATTTGCTATTAACTTGGTAGAAGGAGAGCGAAATAATTTTAAAATTACATATCAAGAAGATTTAGAGTTAGCTAATTTTTTGATGAAATAAAAAAGAGAAACCTTTCAGTTTCTCTTTTTTATTTATTGATGAATTAGACTGTTTTAAGCCGCTCCTCTAATAACTCTTAAAATTACAGCTATAATTGCTATAACTAATAGTGTGTGTATAATGCCACCTGTGTAAAAGCCTCCTAAAAAGCTGATAGCCCAAATGATTACTAAAATTACTGCGATGATATAAAGTAGATTTCCCATAATATTTATATTTTAAATGACTAAGCTGCCCCTCTAATAACTCTCAAAATAACAGCAATAATTGCGATTACCAATAATGTATGAATGATACCACCTGTGTAAAAGCCTCCTAAAAAGCTGATAGCCCAAATGATTACTAAAATTACTGCGATGATGTAAAGTAGATTTCCCATGATGTTTTTTCTTTAGTTGATAAATGTTTAATTAATAATTTTTAATTTCTAAGCATTAACAACTACAATCTCTAAATTGTTCTAGGAAATATAGGAAATAAAAAAAGTCCCGAATTTCTTCGAGACTTTTAATTTTTTATGATTTTTTAGTATTCATCTTCATTGAAGAAGAAATCATCTTTGGTAGGATAATCTGGCCAAATTTCTTCTATCGTTTCATAAGGCTCACCATCATCTTCTAAAGCTTGTAAATTCTCTATCACCTCTACAGGTGCACCAGAACGAATACCATAATCAATTAATTCGTCTTTTGTTGCAGGCCATGGAGCGTCTTCCAAGTGCGATGCTAATTCTAATGTCCAATACATATTATTCTTTATTAAATTATTCTATTTTCTATTTGCGCAAAAGTATGGTAAAAAAAATGAGCAAAACAAATATTTTTTTCCACCATTTTAAAGTCGCGGTAGCCAAACGTTTTCTTGCGTTTTAGCATCTGCACTCAGTTTTCGTGCCAAAACAAACAAATAATCGCTTAACCTGTTCAAATAGATTGTAATATTGCTGTCAACAAAACTTTCTTCGGCTAAATGAACCGTCAATCGTTCTGCTCTCCTGCATACGCAACGAGCTAAATGACAATAAGATACAGTTGTATTTCCACCTGGTAATATAAAATGTTTTAGCTCTGGTAACTGCTCATTCATTCGGTCCATTTCATTTTCTAACAAAGTGATGTCAGTAGCCAAAAGGTCTGGAATTTTCATTTTAGACTTTTCTGGATCAGATGCTAACGAAGATCCAATTGTGAATAACCTATCTTGAATTTCTTTTAAAATGGTTTGATAATGAGCATCAATTTCTTGACACATGATCAAACCTATATAAGAATTTAACTCATCAACGGTGCCGTAACTTTCTATCCTGAGGTGATATTTAGGAACTCGAGTACCACCAATTAATGAGGTTTGGCCTTTATCTCCTGTTTTAGTGTATATTTTCATGATGAGATATGAGAAGTGAGATATGAGATATGAGAATTGAATTGTCTCATATCTCATATCTCAAAGCTATTTTATACTATGCTTTCAAAATCGTCGCCTTTATTTTTCAAATGAGACAAACGTGGCGAAACTGTTTTGATATCCTCATTAACGTAATCCTTTTCAATTAAACCATCACGCATACGTACAATTCTGTGAGCGTGTTGCGCAATGTCTTCCTCATGCGTAACTAAAATAATGGTGTTGCCTTTGCTATGTATTTCTTCTAGCAAACCCATAATTTCAATTGATGTTTTGGTATCTAAGTTACCAGTTGGTTCATCTGCCAAAATGATAGATGGATTATTAATTAGTGCTCTAGCTACTGCCACACGCTGACGCTGACCACCTGAAAGCTCATTCGGTTTGTGCGTAATACGATTACCTAAACCTACATTTTCTAAAGCTTTAGTTGCACGCTCATCACGTTCTCGCTTGCCAGCACCCGCATATATTAAAGGCAATGCTACATTATCTAATGATGTTGATCGAGGCAATAAGTTAAACGTTTGAAAAACGAAACCAATCTCTTTGTTTCTAACCTCAGCCAACTCATTATCAGACATTTGACTTACGTTAGTGCCATTTAAAATATAATCACCTTTACTAGGTGTATCTAAGCAGCCTAAAATATTCATTAAAGTAGATTTGCCAGAACCTGATGGCCCCATTAATGCAACAAACTCACCTTTGTGAATATCTAAACTAACAGATTTTAACGCATGAATAACTTCAGAACCGATAACGTACTTACGGCCAATATCTTTAATGTTGATTAGAGCTTTTTGCATACTTGTTGCTATTTTTTGTTTGGCAACTATCCAGATTTTTTATTTAATCCTGATGGTTGTATTGTATATTGGTTTAGACCCCAAACCGCATAAAATGTTACAGCTTACGCTATTTTTCTATAATTTTTGGAACAAAGAAATAACTCTCGTTATGTTTTGCCGCATTTTTTAAACCATCAGTAACCGTAATCTCCTGTTTGGCAACATCTTCTCTCCAAACGTTTACTTCCTCATTCATGTAAACTAAAGGTTTTACACCTGTGGTATCTACCTCGTTTAACTTTTCCATAAACGTTAATATTTTGTTCATTTCTGCAGTTAAACCACTAATTTCTTGGTCTTTTATTTCTATTCTAGCCAAATCGGCAACTTTAATTACAGTTTCTTTATCTATTACCATTAGCTTAACTTGCTATTAATTTTGTTAAAAACCTCATCCTTTAATACGTCTGCACTTTCCGTTGCTAATATAACGGTTGAAATCGGTTCATGCACATAAACTTTTCCAATGCCTGGTCTAGTGCCATATTTCGAACCATCATCCCACATCAATTGCCAAACATTAATACTTACAGGCACAATTGGCACATTGTGTTCAATAGCTAACCTAAAAGGTCCATTTTTAAATTCATGCAGCTTTGGTGGGTACAAATCATCAATTTTACCTTCCGGAAAAATGATTAAACTCATTCCTTTATCAAGATTTTCACCAGCTTTTTTAAATGCCCTAAATGCAGAAATTTTACTTTCTCTAGCTACAGCAACATCAATTGTACTAAAAAACAATCCTAAAACAGGGTTTTTAGTCAATTCTTCTTTGCCCATAAAATGAAAGCGACCTTTAGCCAACAAACAGAATAAGATAATATCTAAGTTAGAAGTATGGTTAGCACAAAAAATGTAGGTTTCATTTGCCAATGGCTTTTCGAACTCGAAGCTAAAAAACACACCAGATAAGGCAGTTCCTAAAAAAGAATGGATGGTTCTAAACCTATTTAAAAGTAAATACCTACTTGGTTTTCTGCTACTCCAATAGTAAATAGGCCAAAAAAGGAAGAAGAAAAATAAAATCCAAAAGATAAAATAAAAGAAGTGTAACTTCTTAAGCAGCTTAATCATTGTTTCAAAAGTACAAAATATGGCAAATCATTTTTTCATTTTTTTGAAAAAGCTTGTCAGTAGTTTATGGCAAATTAGTCCCGCCCTTTGTTACAATAACCCAAAACCTGTGGGTTAGGAAATATGAGTGATTGAAATGGATTATTTTTACTCCGGTCGGGTTTATAGTACAAAGGCAGTAGTTCTTTTGAATTTTTAAAAGCTAATTTTTTTAAAGTGTTCTGTGTGCCACAGACCACGGGGACAGCTTAAACAAATTCCAACGTTGGCATACCCTCCTACGCTTAAATTAGCTTAAATATGAAATATTAAGGTGCAACCTATTTAGGAAAACCCGAGTTAACTAGACCCGACAGAATGGAAAGCCCACAGGTGAGGCACGAACCGAGGACTTGGAATGATGGCGGGACTATCTTAACCGATGAGTATTGTCATTGCTCTTAAAAAAAATCAAACGACGAATAAGCAAATGTTTTGCAAAGTGAAATCCCGACTTCTCCTATCATGTAAATACAATTATTAATCTATTTTTCGCTCTATGCCGCGAGGCATTTTACTTTTGAGGCATCAAAAGTTACCAAAATGCATGCCAATCCCGCTATGTGCCTTTTTACAGGCCATCGCTCATCAAAAAAACAGCGGCACGTTTTGTTCGGTTGCAATAAATTAAAGCATCTACAAACTCGAACACAAAACCATTGCGTTTAAGGTTTGGTAGTGCTATTTGTTCTGTGGTGCTCCTGTTTTTTTGATCAGTTTGGCACTTGGGTTTGACGCGTTCTTAGCTCAAGACAGAAATATATTAACTGAACCTAGTATTTTGCCAAAATACAATGAGCAAAAAGATGTGTCAACACGATGAGACTTCTTGAGAAACCAATTCAACTAATGAACTATTATTGAACAAAAAGTAAATAATTAAATTTCATGTTTAGGTTTTTTCTTAATTTCGGCAATTATGAAAGAAACAGTAGTGAGCGGTATCCGTTCTACAGGCAAATTACACTTGGGAAACTATTTCGGCGCCTTAAAAAACTTTATACAAATGCAAAATGAGTATAACTGTTATTTTTTTATAGCCGATTTACATTCATTAACAACACACCCTACTCCTGCCGACTTACATGGTAACGTAAAACATGTTTTGGTAGAGTATTTAGCTTGCGGAATTGACCCAGAAGCGTCTACTATATATGTACAATCTGATGTGCCAGAAATTGCAGAATTGTATTTGTATTTGAATATGAACGCTTACATGGGCGAATTAGAGCGTAGCGCTTCCTTTAAAGATAAGGTGAGGGCTAACCCAGATAATGTTAATGCAGGTTTATTAACCTACCCTGTTTTAATGGCTGCAGATATTTTAATACATAAAGCTACCAAAGTGCCTGTTGGTAAGGACCAAGAGCAACATTTAGAAATGGCTCGTACTTTTGGCAATCGTTTTAACAGATTATACAATCAAGAATATTTTCCAGAGCCTTACGCTTTTAGCTACTCAAAAAACTTAGTGAAGGTGCCTGGTTTAGATGGTAAAGGTAAAATGGGTAAATCTGAAGGAGAAGGAAATGTTATCAATTTATCTGATTCGCCAGAAGTTATCCGCAAAAAAGTTTCGAGAGCAATTACAGATAGTGGACCAACAGCAGAGTTTCAAGAAAAGCCAGAGGCGATCCAAAACTTATTCGATTTAATGAAAATTGTATCATCTGAAGATACTTTAGCACATTTTGATGAGCAATACAATAAAATGGCAATCCGTTATGGCGATTTTAAGAAGCAATTGGCAGAAGATATGATTGTTACTACCGCACCTATGAGAGAGCGAATTAATGAGATTGCTGCAGATACCGCTTATTTACGTCAGGTGGCTAGGCATGGTGCTTTAAAGGCAAGAGAAAGTGCTCAAAAAACCATCAGAGAAGTAAGAGAATTAATTGGGTTTAGAAGTTTTTAATTGATAGATTTGAGATGTGAGAAGTTAGATTTGAGAACGCTTATCTAAACTCATATCTCATATCTAATATCTCATATCAAAAAAAATATGCATATAGCCATAGTTGGAAATATTGGTGCCGGTAAAACAACATTAACAAGTTTGTTGGCCAAAAATTACGGATGGGAAGCTTTATATGAAGCTGTTGATAACAACCCCTATTTGGAGGATTTTTATGGCGACATGAAGCGTTGGAGTTTTAACCTTCAAATTTATTTCTTAAACAGTCGTTTTCAGCAGATTGTAGAAATAGAAACCAACAAAAGAAACGTAATTCAAGATCGTACTATTTATGAAGATGCCCACATTTTTGCAGAAAATTTGCATGAAATGGGTCTAATGACTTCTCGCGATCATGATAATTATAGAGCTATTTTTAGCAATATTACTTCTTTTATTAAACCACCAGATTTGTTGGTTTATTTAAGAGCTTCGGTACCTACGCTTGTTAACAATATACAACGCCGAGGTAGAGAATATGAAGCTAGTATTAGAATTGATTATTTATCGAAATTAAATGAAAAATACGAAGCCTGGATTAAAGATTATAGTTTAGGCAAGCTTTTAATTTTAGATAAAGACAAACTTGATTTCACGAACAATCCTGAAGATTTAGGAATAGTTATCCAATCTATAGACGCTGAAATTAACGGTTTGTTTTAGACATGAAGGACTTCCAACATGAAAATCCTGAAAATTGGAAGTGGGGTATTTTTTATTTCAATAAAAAAGATTTTAGGTATGTAGTGCCCAAAAGAAATCAAATGTTGGGTTGGACATTTAATTTTGCTCACCCAACTGTACACATCGCATCATTTTTAATACTTGCTTTAATCATTTTGCTATCAATAATTACACGATGAAGACCATAGGTATTATTCCAGCTCGCTATGCTTCTACCCGGTTTCCGGCAAAACCGTTGGTTGATATTGCAGGCAAAACCATGATACAACGCGTTTATGAACAAGCCAAAAAATGCGATTTGGATGAGGTTGTTGTAGCTACTGACGATGAAAGAATATCATCGGTTATTGAAGCTTTTGGTGGAAAAGTTATCATGACTAGTACCGAGCACCAAAGTGGTACCGATCGTTGTGCTGAAGTGGCTAAAAAATTACCTGGTTACGATGTTGTAATTAATATACAGGGAGATGAACCATTTATTGATCCTACTCAAATTGCCTTGGTACGCTCTTGTTTTACAGATAAAAATATTCAGCTTGCAACTTTAATTAAGGAAATTCATACCGACGAGGAACTGTTTAATGCTAACATCCCGAAGGTTGTCATCAATTCAAAACAACAAGCTATTTATTTTAGTCGACAGCCTATTCCTTATATCCGCAATGCGAAAAAGCAAGGAGATTGGGTAACAGCTCATCAATTTTATAAACACATTGGGATTTACGGTTACACCACACAAACCTTACTTGAAATAACCCAGCTTAAGCCATCATCCTTAGAACTAGCAGAAAGCCTAGAACAATTACGTTGGTTAGAAAATGGCTATCAAATTGCAACCAAAGTTACTGGATTAGAAACCATAGCTATTGATACTCCAGAAGATTTGCAGAAAATTATTTTTTAAGATATTTTTTTATCTTCGGGATTAATCAAGCCTACCATGAAGAAATCTTACCTACTACCCTTTTTGCTTTTAGTTTGCTTTGCTGCGTGTAAAAATGAAAAGAAGGTAGAAGCAATAACTGAAATGTCTAAAACATTTGCTTTTAGCGATACTTTAAAGTTGGATACGTTTAAGGTTACCCTAAGTGGCGAAAAATCTGAAGACATGATTTTAAAATTTACAATTAACAATTTTAATGGTAAAGAAATTTACCAGAAAACCATTACAGGTTCAGAATTATTAAAAAGCTATTTGGATAGTGAAGATTTAAAAAAAGAGAACGATAAAATTGCTTTTATAAACAAGCAAATTAATGCCTTTTTTACTGAAGAACACTTTCTGGAACCAGCTGTAACAGATGAGCAAGATCTAGATGACAACACACCTGACGAAGCTTTTTACAATGAACTTAAACAGACAAAACTCAATGGATTTTATTTTAGTTTAGGTAAAGACAAAAGCATTTACATTGCTTGGTCTGTTAAAGAACAAAAAGTAAAAGTTTATTACAAGTGTTGTTAAGTAGTTTTCACTGCATTGTTCAACAAGAAATCAAATAGATTTACTTCTGGTTTTAGGGCCAATTTTTTTCTTAACCTATACCTGCTTACTTCTACTGCTCTGGGCGTAATATTTAATAATTGTGCAATTTCTTTAGATGATAGATTGAGCTTTAAGTAAGCACAGAGTTTCAAATCACTCGGACTTAAATTCGGGAAATTATTTTTTAAATTAGTCAAAAAATTTGCATGCACATGATCAAAGTGTATAGCAAATTGATTCCAATCATTGTCTAATTTTTTGGCTTCATTAAGTAGCCTGATAACTTTCTTTAAGTCATTGGCAGTATCTTTACTTGTAGTTTGTTCAACCAAAGGCAAAAGTTCATCTCCAATTTTAGATAGCAACTTGCCCCTTTGTACCAAATGCATTGTTGTTGTTGCCAACTCCTTATTTTTAAATTCAACATCGGCTTCTAATTGCTTTTTTTGCAGTTTAGTAATTTGTTGCTCGTTTCTTTCTATTTCTAATTGGTGCTTTTGCCTTAATTTATCTTGTTGTTTTAAATGTTCCTTTTCTTGCAACTTAATAAGCAGATATACCAGACAGCCAAAAATTAAAAAATAAAATACATAGGCTAAATTGCTTTTATACCATGGTGGAGAAATTACGAAGCTATAACTTGTTGGCTCAGATTCATTACCTAAATTATTTCTGGCTTTTACTAAAAATGTATATTTTCCGTGAGGTAAATTGGTATAATCCTTTTCACTTTTACTACTCCACGATGACCATTCATCATCATAACCTTTTAATTGATAACTATATTCGATGTTTTGTTTCTGTTCATACAATGTTGATGCATATTCGAAATGCATAGAATTATACTCGAATGCTAATTTTTTGACTGTATTTTCTTCTTTGCTGTAATATCCCCCAAAAAATACACTATCGGTTTTGCCGATAATTTTGATCTGTCCAAGCAAAACGTTAGGTTTATAAATGTTAGCTGCATATTTTCGATAATCGATGTGAATTAAGCCTTTATTTGCGCCTATAAAAATGTTTCTTTCATTATATGGATAGATATTTTCAAAACCTGCCAATATTTTAGAGGTTAGTTCAGGAAATTCTACTATTGTAAAATTCTTTAAATCAAGTTTCTTCTTAAAATCTACAACACAAACTCGTTTTTCTGAAACAAACCATACATTTCCATCCTTATCTTCAGTTAACAACTGAATAGACATGTTTTTAAATATGGGTCTAAACAATGAGCTTTGATAAAATCGCTTCTTTGCATTATTGTATTCATAAATACCATCTGCGGTAGCTGCAACTATTTTACCTTTAATTTTGAAGATGTAATTGTAAAGTGTTTTAGGAAGTCCATCATTTTTAGTCAGCAAGGTTGTTTTAATAATCTTTTCTTTATTGGCAGAAAGATCTAACTTATAAATCCCTCTATATGGATGTGATGCCCAAATACAATTTAATTGATGATCTACGGCAATAAACCTCAATGGCTCATTCAATGCAGATAATGTTCCTTTTGTACTAAAAATCGCATTATTATAGCCTAATAATTCTAAACCTGTGTAAGTACCAGCTACAACTTGATCATCTTCATTATCTTTAGAGAGTGAGGCGAATAACCATGTTCCTAAACCGCTATAAAGTTGAGTAGCACTATAATCATTAATTTCGTAGCCTCCATCTTCATTGGCCAATAATAAATGTTTGTTAACCTCAGTCAAACCCCAAGTCTGGCCTTTTGAATTGGCTACTTCAGTAAATTTTGCTTGAGAATTACTTAAATCATCAACACTTAGATCAATTGGAGCAGCTAATAAACCATTAGAAGTACCTATATAAAGTTTATTGTTAAAAATCTTTGTTGCATAACTAGAAACTTGCTTATTCCTATCGGGATAAATGTGCTTGATTGCGCTATTAAAGGCAATAAATGAAATACCATCATCCAAACCCAACCATAAATTTTGGTGCTGATCTAATAAAACACTTCTTATATTATTATTATTTAAACCTTCAGCATAAGAAAACTGCCTTTCAATTATACCTTGTTTATTAATAATGAGCAATGCGGATGAAGTTGTACCTAAAGCGTATAAATTTTCATTGATTTTTAATGCGCAATTAATTCTGTCATTTGCAAATATCTTATCGTTAATGGTTCTTTTTTCAATTAACTGATTACCTTTTAATAAGAACAAACCATTTTTTAAGGTCGTAATTAATAAAGTATCAGCATTGTATGGTAATATAGCGGTAATGGTTGAGTTTAAAATCCGTTTATCATCGCACTTAACAAGCCATTGGCCATTTTTAAAATATTTTAATCCAACTTTATTTTCATGTGCAAGCAATTCTTTATTTACTATACCTGCATATACCCATGCGTTTCGAGTAATGTAAACATCAATTTTATTATTTTTTAATCTGAAAATCTTATTAACTGTTCTAAAAAAGATCTCGTCGTTTGATAAATGAATATCCCAAATATCTGCAAACTGTCTTTCACCTGCCGGGATAAGGTCTTTAATAGAATGATAGATTAGCGTACCACTTTCATTTGGAAAAAAATAACCAAGCTCATCCTGACCACCGACATAAATTTTACCGTCTGTACTAATTTTAACGGAGCGAACAACAGTTTTATTAGGCAGCAAGTACGATTTCCAGTAAGCACCATTATATGTAATCAATCCCTCATTGTTCGCAAAATAAAGAATACCATTTTTATCTTGAGTAATGCCCCAATTTTGTGTACCACCTTTATATTGCAAATTGCTAAAACTACTTACTTGAGGCAAACCTATTGGGCCTTGCGCCTTAACCAAAATAGCTGGCATAAATAAGTATAGAAATAAGAAATAGAGATATCTCATTTGTTCAATTGTGAAAAAGTTTATATCTAGTTTAATATTGCAAATGGCAATTGGCATGAAGATAGCAAAAATTTTAATGTTGTAGTTAAACATTGCTATTTGGCTTCATTTTTAAAGAAAAAAGTTGTTATTGTATGGGTATTGTAGTAGCCAAATTTTCTCTCAAAGAAAATGCTAGAGCTATATTTGTTTCATAATGCTTGCAAAATTGTGCTACATAATTAGTACAACTGAGCAATTACTTTAACCAAATTATAAACTTAAATTATTTGTTATGAAAGGAAAATCTACGTTCATTCTTTTGCTGTTTTCCATGCTATTTTCTTTGGCCACAAGGGCACAAGAAATTAACGTGACAGGAAAAGTTACTTCCAAAGACGGCTTACCCATTCCGGGCGTTTCCGTTTTAATCCAAGGCACCAAAAATGGTGTTGCAACAAATCCAAATGGAGAATTTAGAATTGCAGTACCAAAAGCTGGTACAAATTTAGTATTCTCTTTAATCGGTATGGCATCGCAAACGATTGCGGTTAATAACAGTCAGCCAATCAATGTTATTTTATTAGATGCTGCAAGTGATTTAGATCAAGTTGTAGTGGTTGGTTATGGTACACAAAAGAAAAGTGTAGTAACTGGTGCAATTTCTCAGGTTAAGGCCTCAGATTTAGAAAACATGCCTGTTATGCGTATTGAGCAATCATTACAAGGTAGAACATCAGGTTTAACCATTACTACAAGTTCTGGTCAGCCAGGTGATGGAGCTACCTTACGTATTAGAGGTACTACTTCAATTAACAATAGTGAAGCATTATATATTGTTGATGGAGTGCAAGTTGGTGGCGGTATTGATTATTTAAATCAAGCTGATATCGAATCTATCGAAGTTTTAAAAGATGCAGCATCAGCAGCTATTTATGGAGCTAGAGCTGCAAACGGTGTGGTTATTGTTACGACAAAAAAAGGTACAAGAAGCGGTAAAATGAGTGTTAACTATAATACTTATTTAGGTACACAAGCACCGGCAAGAAAATTAGATTTGTTAAATGCTACCCAATATGCAACGTTATACAACGAAGCTCAATTTGCTGCAAATCCTAATGTTGGTACGCCACGTTTCCCAAATCCATCGCAATTTGGAGAAGGAACAGATTGGCAAGCTGCAGTATTTAATAACAGTGCTAAAATTCAAAATCATGAATTAAGCTTAAGCGGCGGTGGCGAAAAATCTACTTACTACAGCTCATTTGGTTATTTCGATCAAGATGGTATTGTGGCAACAAGTAATTCGCAGTATAAAAGATTTACTGCTCGTTTCAATTCAGATCATCAAATCACTAAAGCGATAAAATTTGGTCAAACTATTGGTTATACTCGTACCAATTCTGTAGGTGTTGGTACAAATACAGAATATGGTTCTCCGCTTGGTAGAGCAATCAATATCGATCCATTAACACCGATAGTAGAAACTGATCCGGCAAGAATTAACTTACCTATTTATGTAAACAATCCGGTAGTTAGAAATGCGCAAGGTTTACCTTACGGGATTTCAGAATATGCACAATCTGAAATTTTAAACCCTGTTGCGGCTTTAGCTGTGGCGCAAGGTAGAGGTTGGTCTGATAAAATTGTTGGTAACGCGTTTGTAGAAGTTGAACCAATTAAAGGTTTAAAATTTAGATCACAAGGCGGTGTAGATTTAGCTTTTTGGGGCAGTGAAGGCTTCACTCCTATTTACTATTTAAACTCTATCAACCAAACTACTATAACTTCTTATAACAGAAACTCAAACAGAGGCTTATTTTGGTCATTAGAAAACACAGTTAGCTATAACAAACAAATTAACAAGCATAATTTCACAGTGTTATTAGGTTATTCTGCTCAAAAGAATAAAGGAGAGACCAATGGTGGTACAAAAGACGGAATTCCTGTAACGAATATCAAAGATGCTTCTTTACAATTCCCTGTATCAAGAGCTAATGATGTATTTTACGGTGGAGAATATTTAAATACGTTGAACTCTACATTTGCTCGTTTAACTTACGATTTTAACGAAAAATACTTATTCACAGGTATTATCCGTAGAGATGGTTCATCACGTTTTGGTCCAAATAATAAATACGGTTATTTCCCTTCAGGTTCAGTGGGATGGATTGCAAGTAAAGAGAGTTTCTTCCCTCAAAACAACGTAGTAACTTTCTTAAAGTTTAGAGGTTCTTATGGTGTTACTGGTAACGATAACATCGGAGATTTTAGATATTTATCAACAGTTAGTGGTGGTAGAAATTATACTTTAGGTACTTCTGCTGGTTTAAACAACGGAGTTAGTCCAGATGCTTTATCAAACCCAGATTTAAGATGGGAAGAAACTTCATCAACTGATATTGGTTTAGATGCAACATTATTTGGAAACTTTACCATTACTGCAGATTGGTATCACAAAAAAACTTCTGGTATGTTATTACAAATTGATGTACCTGGCTACGTTGGTAACTCTGGTCCGATTGGTAACATTGCTGATTTATCTAACAGAGGTTTCGAGTTAGAATTAGGTTACAATAAAAGAATTGGCGAATTGTCTTTCAAAGTTGCCGCTAACGGTTCATTCTTAACAAATAACATCGATTTCTTAGGTGATGAAAAACAATTCTTAGGCGGACAAACAGTTACGCCACAAGGTTTAGAGGTAACTCGTACAATGGTTGGTCACGCAATTGGTTCTTTCTTCGGATATAGAAGCAATGGTTTATTCCAAAACCAAACAGAAATTAACAATTACAAAAATGCTGGAGGTACATTAATCCAACCTAATGCAAAACCTGGTGATATCAAATTCATCGATTTAAATGGCGATGGTTTAATTAGTGATAATGACAGAGAAATAATTGGTGATCCAACACCTGATTTCACTTACGGTTTTACTATAAATGCTGCATACAAAGGCTTTGATTTTGTAATGTTAGGTCAAGGCGTTGCTGGTAACCAAGTATTTAATGCATTAAGAAGATTTGACTTACCAACCGCAAACTACACCACTGCAATATTAGACAGATGGAGAGGTGAAGGAACTAGTAATGTAACACCACGTTTAACGTTGCAAGATGACAATAAAAACTACAGCCGTGTATCTAGTTTATTTTTAGAAGATGCATCTTATTTCAGAATTAAAACTTTGCAAGTAGGATATTCTTTACCAACTTCTTTAATTAGCAAAGCTGGATTAAGCAAACTTAGATTTTATGTAATGGCTAACAACTTGGTTACCTTCACTAAATACACAGGTTACGATCCAGAAATTGGTGGTGGTAGTTTTGGTGTAGATCGTGGTTTTTACCCACAAGCAAGAACATTTTTTGCAGGC
This sequence comes from Pedobacter sp. GW456-11-11-14-TSB4, assembly GCF_059424425.1. Taxonomy (NCBI): domain Bacteria; kingdom Pseudomonadati; phylum Bacteroidota; class Sphingobacteriia; order Sphingobacteriales; family Sphingobacteriaceae; genus Pedobacter; species Pedobacter sp. GW456-11-11-14-TSB4. The sequence continues at coordinate 665,637 of NZ_JBWKZK010000002.1, read as the reverse complement.
ATAAATGTTGGTTTTTAATAAAATAAAATGATGAAAAATAAATATATCAAATGTACCATTGCAATAGTTGCAATGATGCAGGTTTTCGTATCATGTAAAAAGGATTTTTTGGAGCTAACTCCAAGAGGAACAGCTCTAGAAGACAATTTCTACAAAAATGAAACTGAAGTAATGCAAGGTGTAATCTCAGTATATGATGTTATGCAATGGGGTACTACAGGTGGTTATACCATGAAAATGCCTTTATTAAGTGCTGCGTCAGATGATACTTGGGCAGGTGGTAGTAATGCCTCAGATCAACCAAATTGGGTTGCTTATGATAATTTTAACATGGATCCAAGAATTGGTCCACAAGGTGGATTATGGAGCAAAAACTTTACGGGTATCAATCGTGCTAACTTAATTTTAAGCAAAATTGAAAGTGCTACTACTTTAAGTGCACCATTTAAAGCTAGAGTAACTGCAGAAGCAAAATTCTTGAGAGCTTATTTCTATTTTGATTTGGTTAGATGGTTCGGTAGAGTTCCATTAATCACAGCAGTACTTCCAACTGCTGATCTTTATAAACAAGCACAATCAACACCTGCTCAAATTTATGCTCAAATAGAGAAAGATTTGAGAGAAGCTTATCCTAACTTACCGGCAACCATTTCTTCGGCAGAAAAAGGTAGAATTTCTCAAGGTGCTGCAAAAGCTCAACTTGGTAAAGTTTTATTGTACCAAAATGACAATACTAAACTAGCTGAAGCTATTACTTTATTCGAAGATGTAAATAAAGTTGGTAATGCTTATGGCTATTCTTTAGTACCAGTTTATGCTGATATTTTTAATCCAGCAAATAAATTTAACAGTGAATCTATTCTAGAAATACCTCACTCTAACAATGCAGCTTGGGGAGATTGGGGATGGATTAATGGTGGCGAAGGTAACGTTGGTACTCAGTTTATCGGAATGGATAGCTACAATGGCGATACTTACTCAAGCGGATGGGGCTTTTGCCCTGTTACATTAGATTTAGTTAATGTTATGAAAACAGATCCTCGCTTTGCTGCAACTATAATTGATGGTGCAGCTTTAAAAGCTGGAGGTGCAACTTACAATGCTCGTTACCAAAACACTGATTACTTTATTAAAAAGTATGCTCCCTTAAAAGCTTTCCGCTCTGCGAGTGGTGTAGCTGAGCAAAACTGGCCAATTAATGAGATCGAAATCAGATTAGCTGATACTTATTTAATGCAGGCAGAAGCTTTAGTAAAAGCAAACCAAAACCCTACAAGAGCTAAAGAATTATTAGACGCAGTTAGAGGAAGAGTTGGTTTAACTTCTGTACCGGTAACGTTAGATAATATTTACAACGAACGCAGATTAGAATTGGCAACTGAAGGACACCGTTTCTTTGATTTGGTTCGTACCGGTAGAGCAGTAACGGTTTTAGGTCCGGTAGGTTTTAAAGCTAACAAAAGTGAGTATCTACCAATTCCACAAACAGAAATAGATATTACTAAAGGTATTATTACTCAAAATCCAGGTTATAATTAATCATTAAAAAAATGAAAACATTAAAATACACTATAAAAACATCAATCTGGGTAAGCTTAGGATTGATGCTTACTTTGGGTTCTTGTAAAAAATCGGGAGTTGATGGCGAATTAGGGGCTGCTCCTACTTCTGCTCAAGTTCAGTTTACAGCAACACCAACCGCTACTAATGCAAATGTGATCCAATTCACTAATACTTCACCGGGTTTTAAAGCCATATGGGATTTTGGTAATGGTGCAACAGCCGAAGGAAATACTCCACAAGCATCGTATCCATTAGCTGGAACTTACACCGTTAAATTAACCATTGTTACTGATGGTGGTTATGCATCAAGTACCAAAACGGTAACTATAGCTTCAACTAATCCGGCCATGTTAACAGATCCAGCTTTTACTTTATTATCTGGTGGTTTAACAAATGCTAACGGTAAAACTTGGGTAATTGATCAAACACAAGTTGGTCATTTAGGTGTTGGTCCAATTGGTTCGCAAACACCAGAGTGGTACCAAGCTGGCCCTAATGAAAAAGCGGCAGATGGCTTTTACGATGATGAAATGACATTTAACATGAATGCATTGAAATATACGTATGCTAACAATGGTACTACTTTTGCAAATGCATCTAACGCTGCAGGTATTGGTGGTCCAACAGGCGGAGGTGATCCATCAGTAGCTTATACACCAGCAACTAACTTAACATGGTTAGTTACTGAAAATAACGGAGCAAAATACATTACCATCAGCAATAATGGTTTTATCGCTTATTATTTAGGTGTTTCTCAATATCAAATTTTAAGCTTAACAGCTGATGAAATGTGGTTGAGATGTTTAGATAAAGCTAATGCTGGTAATGCCTGGTATTTAAAATTAATTAGAAAAGGTTATGTTAGACCAGTAGTTCCTCCTGTACAAAAACCAATTCAAGCTGCAAACTTAACAGATGCTTTTACGTCAACCAATTCTATAGCTTGGGGTGCAGAAAATATGGATTTCTCTAGAGGTTATACCAACCCTTTCCGTATCGGTGTAAATACCTCAACAACTGTTGGATATTATGAAAAAAGATCAGGTAATGATGGACAATATGGAAACTTAAATATTACAATGCCATATCGTTTTGATTTAACTGCGAAAAACAAAATTCGTCTAAAAGTTTTTGTTTCTGGCGCTAATGATTTTACTAAAGTAGAGCCAAAAGTTGCTGTAAAACTTCAAAACTCTTTGTTAGGCGGCAATGCATGGCAAACTCAAATCGAAATAGCTAAAGTAATTACGGTAAGTCAGCAAAATCAATGGGTACAATTAGAATTTGATTTTTCTGGATCAGCTTCACAAACACTTTACGATAAAATCGTTATTCAATTAGGAGGCGAAGGACATCCACATCCTGGTATTTTCTATATTGATGACTTTGAATTTAATTAATAATAACACTCCTGTTTGGCTTAACAACCAAACAGGGGTTAAAATAAAACTACTATGAAAATTGATATAGTAAGAAAAGGTTATGCCCTAATAGCCGTTGCTGCCGGATTTGTGATGTCTTGTCAATCATGTTCATCAGGCAAAGAAGAAGAAGCGATTATTCTTCCTCCCACCCCTACCGTAGTTGTAGATAAAAATTGGTCATTTGAAGCCAGTCCGTTTTGGGCTGATGAATTTGATTATACTGGTTTGCCTTTAGATACCAAATGGGATTATGATTTAGGTGGTTCTGGTTGGGGAAATAATGAAAAACAACTGTATACAAACTCCCCATCAAATGTTAACGTTGGTGGTGGCTTACTAACCATTACGGCTAAAAAAGAAAATGTAAATGGCATGGCCTATACATCTACCCGTTTGGTTACCAGAAATAAATTAGACGTGTTATATGGTAGAGTTGAAGTAAAAGCAAAATTACCAACCGGTAGAGGCACATGGCCTGCAATTTGGATGTTACCAACAGATCGTGCTTACGGTGATTGGCCTAAATCTGGCGAAATTGATATTATGGAGCATGTTGGTTACGATCAAAACAAGGTTCATTTTAGCACACATACAGAATCATATTATTTTAAAATTAACACCACAAAAACAAGTAGCAGAACAATTTCTGATGCAAGTACGGCATTTCATTTATACAGATTAGATTGGACACCTTACGCAATTAGAGGTTATTTTGACAATGCTTTAGTATTTGAATTTGCTAATGAAGGTACTGGTTATAAAGTGTGGCCATTCGATAAAAGATTTCATGTTTTACTTAACCTAGCAATTGGTGGAGATTGGGGCGGTGCGCAAGGGATAGATGACAGTATTTTCCCTCAAAAATTTGAAATTGATTATGTACGTTACTATAAAATGATTGAAAAGTAGAATTTAATTTCATTGATTAAAAATGCCCAGCAATCTGTTGGGCATTTTTTTTTAATTTTTAGGTATTATTAGCAATATCTCGAATAATTTCATCTAGTTGTTTAGTTGATTGATCTAGAATAACTAATAATTCCTTCTGCGTTTCATCCGGATCATTTGCTTTTAATAATTCTGATATAGACATAATTCTTGCCAATGGAGTTCTCACTACATGAGATTGCAACCAACTAATTTCTTTCAATTTTTTATTTTGTTTCTCAATATGCTGTATGTACCTAAAACGCTCCGTAATATCTCTTTGTATACTAATCCATCGGATTAACTCACCATCATTTCCAAAAATTGGTGTAAGACTAACGCTTACATGATAAGCTATACCTAATTTTGTATAATTTAAAAGTTCTACCGTAATTTCACTTTTACTTTCTATTGCTTGTTGCAATAGTAATAAATCTTTCTGCTTAGTATTATTTCCATGTAAGATAGTTGGGCTATTTCCTATTAATTCATTTTCACTATAGCCAGACATTTTTAGCATAGCTTGATTTACATAAATAATTTTTGTTTCTATAGAAGTTGCGTCAGTAATTAAAACTCCATCTGAAGTGTTAACAACTACAGATTCTAATAATTTAGACCACTCTTCATCTTGCTTTCTTAATGTAATATCTTGCATGGCACCAATCATTCTTTTTGGCACACCATCTTCATTAAAGGTTATAAATCCTCTATCAAAGAATATTTTATAATTAGTATCACCACAAAGGAAACGATATTCATCGGTCCAGTTTGAAATGCCATTTTCAACATGATAATCTAACTTCGATAAAACTCTTTCTCTATCTTGTGGGTGGATTAAATTTTTCCACCATGTAAGACTGGTAAGCGTTGTATCATATTTCAATACGCTTCTAATAGCTTCATTCCAAATCAATTCATCCTTTTCTAAATTGCAATCCCAAATTATATCACTGGTAGCCTTTGATACAATATTAAATCGCTCAATATTTTCTGCTACAATTTGTTCTGATTTGATCTTTTCGGTGATATCTTTAGATGTGCAAACAATACCTGCCACCGCTGGATCTGAAAATAGATTGGTTGCTTTAGTATCAACCCAGAGCCAACTACCATTAAATGCCAAGTATCGATAAGGTGACAACTGTATTGTCTTATTTGTCCATATCTCTACTCCTTCTTCTTCAACTCTTTTTTTATCTAGTGGATGAATAAAATCGAAAGCCTTTTTCCCAATAAAATAATCTGGAGATAGTCCAAATACTTTTTCAGACGCAGGACTTACATAAATATATTTAAAATCTTTGTCAATAATGGTAACCATATCAGAACCATCCTGAACTAAAGCCTTAAATCTACGTTCAGTAATTTGTAATTTCTGCTGGGCCTCAATTTTCTCAGTAACATTCATGGCTAATACAAACCTAGCTGGCCTAGCATTAAATGTTATTAAGTTACTTGCAATTTGAACATAGATTGTTTTACCAGTTTTGGTAATGTGGCGGAAAACATTTTCGTAAAACAACCCACTAATCGAATTCTCCTTAACAATATTTATTACATCCAGTACATCTTCTCCAGACCTAATATCATTAATACCCATTAGCAGAAACTCTTCTCTTGAATAACCATATTCTCTTACAGCAGCAAGATTAACATCAAGAAAATTTAAACTTTCGATATCGAAAATCCACATCGGACTTGGGGATAGCTTAAAAAGTTGGTAAAAATCATTTTCCATGGCAATTACAGATTAAGCTTTAGATAGTATATATAAGTGTTTATGCAGCCACAGCAAAAACGACATATAAACATACAATTAGATACCTGAATATTTAACTATGAATGTATATATTTTAATTTTAAGTTAATACAATGATGTTAATTAAATTGCAATAATGAGATTTTTAGAATTGTCGAAAATTATTAAACACCAGAAATTCGAGTATTACTTTGACTATCAGTAAAATAATAATTTAAATAATTAGTACCCTCAAACCAGATATTTTCATACCTTTGTATCCCGTACAAAAACAATTAAAAAGGCTTAAAAACCTGCTTAATTTCACAAACTCACAAACATGACTAAGTATATTTTTGTTACGGGCGGTGTTACTTCCTCATTAGGTAAGGGCATCATCTCCGCTTCATTAGCCAAACTTTTACAAGCAAGAGGTTACCGAGTAACCATCCAAAAATTTGATCCTTACATTAATATCGATCCAGGAACTTTAAACCCTTATGAACATGGCGAATGCTTTGTAACTGAAGATGGTGCTGAAACAGATTTAGACTTAGGTCATTATGAGCGTTTCCTTAACACACCAACTTCCCAAGCTAATAACATCACTACTGGTCGTATTTATCAAAACGTAATTAATAAAGAAAGAGCTGGCGATTATTTAGGTAAAACCGTACAGGTTGTGCCACACATTACCGATGAAATTAAGCGCAACATGCGTATTTTAGGTGAAAGTGGCGATTACGATATCGTGATTACAGAAATTGGTGGTACCGTTGGCGATATAGAATCACTTCCATTTGTAGAGGCTGTTCGTCAGTTTAAATGGGAGGAAGGTGCTAACAATGCAATAGTTATTCATCTTACCTTAGTACCTTATTTAGCAGCTGCAGGCGAGTTAAAAACTAAACCAACTCAGCATTCGGTAAAAGCGTTACTAGAATACGGCATCCAGCCTGATATTTTGGTTTGTCGTACAGAACATCACATCAGTCCAGAAATACGTAAAAAAATTGCTTTATTCTGTAATGTAAATGTGAATGCGGTAATCGAATCAATTGATGCTTCATCAATTTATAGTGTGCCTTTGTTAATGATGAAAGAACAGTTAGATAAAACTGTTTTAGCAAAGCTGAAATTACCTTCTAAAAACGAACCCGATATGGAAAGCTGGAAAGATTTCTTAGGTCGTTTAAAAAATCCAACTGCAGATGTTAGGATTGGTTTAGTTGGTAAATATGTTGAGTTACCAGATGCTTACAAATCAATTACTGAATCATTCATCCACGCGGGTGCTAAAAACGAATGTAAAGTTCGTGTAGAGTATATCCCATCAGAAAGTATTTATGATGACAATGTAAAAGAAAAATTAGCGCACTTACATGGAGTTTTAGTTGCTCCTGGTTTTGGTAGTCGTGGTATTGAAGGAAAAATTACGGCTATTAAATATGTTCGTGAAAACGAAATTCCATTCTTTGGGATCTGTTTAGGTATGCAGTGTGCTGTAATTGAGTATGGAAGAAATGTTTTGGGTTTAAAAAACGCAAACACAACCGAAATTGATGAAAATGCGGCCCATCCAGTAATTAACATGATGGAAGAGCAGAAAAACATCACTTTAAAAGGTGGCACCATGCGTTTAGGCTCTTATCCTTGTGATATTAAAAAAGGAACAAAAGCTTATTCGGCTTACGGTAAACAACATATTAACGAGAGACATAGACATCGTTATGAATTTAATAACAGCTATTTAAAACAATACGAAGAAGCTGGTATGACAGCCTCTGGCATTAATCCTGACAGCAATTTAGTGGAAATTGTAGAATTAAAGAACCATCCATTTTTTGTTGGTGGACAATTTCATCCAGAATTAAAGTCAACTGTTGCAAATCCTCACCCACTTTTTGTTAAATTTGTCGCCGCTGCAATGGAGCATGCCAAAAAGAAAACAATTTAATACAAGTTTAAAACAATATAATGGATAGAAATACATTTACAGGGCTCTTCCTAATTATGGTAATTATTGGAGCTTCTGTTTTTTTTATGAAGCCAAATGAGGCTGATATTAAAAAAGAAAGAGAAAGAATTACCGCCGACTCGCTAAGTAAAGTTAAAGCTTCTCAAACAACGGCTAATGTTGCAACTGTTAAACCTTTAGATACACCTAAAATTGACACAGCTACTTTAAGCGGACCATTTGGTGCAAATTTAAATGGAACTGCACAAACAACAGTAGTAGAAAACGATATACTAAAGTTAACTTTTACCAATTTAGGTGGTAAAATTTTAGCAGTTGAGTTAAAAAATGAAAAAACTTACGACAATAAACCAGTTATTCTATTTAACGGAAACGAGAATAAATTTGGTTTAAATTTAAACATAGACGGTAAGATTATTAATACCAATAACTTATATTTTACTACTGCTAATAAAACTGCAAACAGCATCAGTATGCGTGCAAATTATAGTGTTGATAAATATATTGAGTTTGTATATGATGTTAAGCCTAAGAGTAATAATGTAGGTTTCAATATTAATTTGAACGGCTTGAATAAAGTTGTACAGGGTAATAATGTTTCTCTAAATTGGGAAACAACTTTATTAAAGCAAGAAAAAGACACCAAAAAAGAGCAAGAACACTCTTCTCCTTACTATAAGTACATTGATGAAAATCCAGACCATATTGGTATGGGAGCTGATGAAAAAGAGGAATTAAAAGAAGGTAAAATTGAGTGGTTCTCTTTTAAACAACAATTCTTTTCGGCAGTTTTAGTTCCTCAAGTACCTTTTGAAAAAGGAGATTTAGAAGTTAAAATTTTAACTGATACTGGTAAAGTAAAATGGTATGGTGCTAATATGCAAATGCCATTTAACCAATTAACAGCGCAAAGTTATGCCATGAAGTTTTATTTCGGCGATAACAAATTTGACAACCTAAAAGCACAAGGACAGGAAATTGAGAAGCAAGTAGACATGGGCTACTGGCCCTTAAAATACATCAACAGATTTGTTGTATTGCCTGTTTTCCAGATGTTGGAGAGTTTTGGTTGGGGTTATGGTTTAATCATTTTAGTTTTAACCATATTGTTAAAATTAGCCATGTCGCCGCTAACTTATAAATCGTACATTTCGATGGCTAAAATGAGAATTTTAAAGCCTGAGATGGATGAGATAAAAGCAAAAGTAGGTGAAGACAATGCAACACTTTTACAACAAGAATATTTAAAGTTGTATAAAAAAGTTGGTGTAAATCCGCTAGGTGGATGTTTGCCAATGTTATTGCAACTTCCATTTGTTATGGCGTTCTTCTTCTTCTTCCCTAATTTATTCGAATTAAGGGGCGAAAGCTTTTTATGGATGAAAGATTTATCAACTTATGATGATTTCATCAAATTTGGTTTTACCATTCCTTTTATCGGCGATCACTTAAGTTTGATGTGTATTTTGATGACCATTTCTACATTGATTTACACATACTTTAACAATCAAATTTCTGGCGCTACTGGACAGATGAAATACATTGGTTACATTATGCCAATCATCTTTTTAGGTGTGTTAAACAGCTATCCATCTGGCTTAAACTATTATTATTTCTTAGCAAATATGTTTACGTTTTTACAACAGTATTTGATTAGAATGATGGTTAATGACGATAAAATTCATGCTATTTTGCAAGAAAATAAAGCAAAACCTCAAAGCGAAAAGAAAAAATCAAAATTTCAAGCTCGTTTAGATGACTACATGAGAACCCAAGCTCAGGCTAAAACGCAAGAGAAAAAAGGGAAATAAGTTAGTAGTTTTCGGTTGGTAATTTTTCAGTTTTGGAAATGTACCATCGATCTTATAATTGTGAATTCCAAACTACGAATTGACAGCCGCAGAGGTAAAGATTTTAATCTGACTTCTGCGGTTTTTTTATGCATTTACTTTTGCCATTCGAAATATGTAATTCGTTCGTTTTGCCACTTGAAATAGTAGCACAGCATAGCGTGAAATAAACTGGATTGGAGCGGCATCCCCCGATTCTTCATCGGGGATATAGTGGAAAGCCAGAATAACTTTAATTAATACATCAAAATTGCTTTTCAAATCTTTATTTACTGCTTTATTTTGTAAAATTTGACATACATATACTTAAATATGCGTAAAATTTGCAATTTTTATATTTCAATAACATCCGAACCACAAATAACCCAAATTTTATCATGCAAAAAAAACTAACATTACTATTTTTATTGTTTGCAAGCGTAGCTTATGCTCAAAAAAAACCTATAGACCACAGTGTTTACGACAATTGGGAATCTGTAGGAATTAAACAAGCGTCAAATGATGGAACATGGTCTGCCTTTAGTATAAATAAACAAGAAGGTGACGGGAATTTATATTTCCAAAACAATCAAACTGCTCAAAAAATTACAGTCGCAAGAGGAACCGGAACTGGTGGCTTTGGTGGCGGATCTTCATTATTTAGCGCTGATAGTAAATTTGCAGCTTTTACCATAAAACCGTTATATAAAGATGTTAGACAGGCAAAAATTAAAAAGAAAAAACCTGATGAAATGACCAAAGATACTTTGGGCATTGCCAATTTAAGCACTTTAGCAATTACTAAAGTTCCTAGAGTTAAATCTTATAAATTTCCAGAAAATGGGAGTGCAATTTTAGCTTATTTGTTGGAAAAACCATTAGATACAAGCAAAAAAGCTAAACCCGCAACTGCACCAGAAACGAAAAATGATGGTGATTTATTTTTCGCTGATGATGAACCTGGTGCAAGTGCAAGTAAAGAAGGTACAGATTTAGTGGTTAAAAATTTAAATACTGGCACCGAACGCATCTTTAAATTTGTTACAGATTTTGCTTTTAGTAAAGATGGAAAACAGTTAGTTTTTACCAGCACAGGGTCTAAAAAAGACAAAGCAGCGCCAGTTGGTGTATTTTTACTAAACAATACTACCGGTGTTTTAAAAACTTTGGTTAAAACTAGAGGGAATTTTAAGAGCTTTGTATTTGATGAGGAAAGCGAGCATTTAGCATTTTTAGGCGAAACTAGTCCTGAAAAGCAAGAAGTGAAAGAGTTTAGCCTTTACTACAACTCTCCTACTTTAGACACTGCCCAAATTTTGGTTGATACTGACATGACTGGGATGCCTGACAAATTTGGTGTAAGTGGTGATGGAAGAGTAACTTTTAGCAAAGATGGTGATAAATTATTTTTTGGAATAGCTCCAATTAAACTACCAAAAGACACCACTATTGTAGATTTTGAGAATGCTAAATTAGATATTTGGGGTTATAAAGATGATTATTTGCAACCAATGCAATTGAAAAATGCAGATAGAGAATCGAAAAGAAGTTATTTAACTGCAATTGATATTTATAGTACAGATCCAAAAATTGTACCGCTTACTGATGTTAAATTGCCTGATGCAACAATTGTTAATGAAGGTAATGCAGCTTTTGTTTTAGCTTCTACAGATTTTGGTAACCGTATTCCATCTCAATGGACTGGCGGCACAGTTCGTGATTATTATTTAGTTGATGTTAAAACTGGAGCTCGTAAAAAAATAATTGAAGGTTTAGATGGAAATGCTTCTGCATCGCCAAATGGCAATTATATAATTTATTATAACGACAAAGACATGACTTGGAATACCTACCAAGTTTCAACGGGTAAAAAGACAGTTTTAAACACAGGCATGTCTGTTAAGTTTTATGATGAAGAAAATGACGTTCCTGCACTACCAAATAGTTACGGCATTGCAGGCTGGTCTGAAGATGATAAAGAAGTTTATTTATATGATAAATTTGATATTTGGGAATTTACACCAGATGGCAAATCTGCACCAAAAAACTTTACCAATGGTTTTGGTAGAAGTAACAACCTAACTTTTAGAATGTCTAGAACTGATCCTGATGCAAGATTTATTGCTAAAAAAGATGTTTTGTGGTTGAGCACTTTTAACAACGAAACCAAACAAAATGGTTTTTATCGCAAAGCAGCGAATAGCAGTAAAGCACCAGAATTAGTAATTATGGCTCCATTCACTTATTCTAATTTGGTAAAAGCTAAAAATGCTGATGTGTATATTTTTGATAAAGGAAATTATACCACTTCACCAGATGTTTATGTATCTAAAGACGGATTAAAAACAGCTGCCAAATTAAGCAACACTAACCCGCAACAAGATTTATACAATTGGGGCACTGCAGAATTGGTAAAATGGACAACACCGAAGGGATATAAATCTGAAGGTATTTTGTATAAGCCAGAAAACTTCGATCCGAATAAAAAATACCCGATGATTGTATATTTCTATGAGAAACTTTCTGATGGTCTGTACAGTTATCAAGCTCCAGCACCTACTCCATCACGTTTAAATATTCCTTATTTTGTAAGTAATGGTTATTTAGTTTTTGCACCAGATATTAGTTACGAAACTGGTTACCCTGGTAAATCTGCCGAAGAGTTTATTAACTCTGGCGTAGAAAGTTTAAAGAAAAATGCTTGGGTTGATGGAACTAAAATAGGTATCCAAGGTCAGAGTTGGGGCGGTTACCAAGTTGCGCACTTAATTACCAGAACAAACATGTATGCAGCAGCTTGGGCAGGCGCTCCGGTTGTAAACATGACTTCTGCTTATGGTGGTATTCGTTGGGAAAGTGGTATGAACCGTCAGTTTCAATATGAAAAAACCCAAAGTAGAATTGGTGCAACCCTTTGGGAGAAACCAGAACTATACATAGAAAACTCACCATTATTTAGTTTCCCTAAAGTAAATACACCTGTTGTGGTAATGGCAAATGATGCTGATGGAGCTGTGCCTTGGTATCAAGGTATTGAAATGTTTACAGGCTTAAAACGTTTGGGTAAACCAGTTTGGTTGCTAAACTACAACAACGAAGCACATAACCTAGTACAACGCCAAAACAGAAAAGATATTCAAATTAGAGAGCAACAATTTTTTGATTACTACTTAAAAGGTGCCAAAGCGCCAGTTTGGATGGTGGGTGGCATACCTGCAACAGAGAAAGGAAAGACTTGGGGCTTTGAATTAACTGACGAAAAACCTTAGTCAGTTGGCAGTTGCCAGTTTTCAGTTGGTAGTTTACAGTAACCATCTATTAGCCGTCATTTCGAGCGCAACGCAGTAAAATACAGAAATCTAACTTTTAAGATTTCTGTATTTTACCAAATTTCAATCAAAATGACGGCATTTTTATATCTACAAAAATGACCCTAAATTCCATTCTCTCAAGCTACATCAATTTCAAAGAAAAAACATTGAGTAATCGTTTTTTCAAACACGAAGACATTATCCAACTAATCAATCAACTTCCTCCTCAGTTTTACGTAGCGCAACTCGGAATATCTGCACAAGGACGTTCTATTAACGGCATAACATGGGGAAGCGGCGAAACAAAAATAATGTTGTGGAGCCAAATGCATGGCGATGAAGCTACAGGTACAATGGCTCTTCTTGATTTGTTTAACTTTTTGCAACAGGATAATGAAATTGTGCAACTGTTGGCTAATCAGTGCAAACTACATTTCATTCCAATGGTAAACCCAGATGGTGCTGAAGCCTTTACCAGAAGAAATAGCCAACAAATAGATATCAATCGTGATTTTTTAAACGAAGTTACTGCTGAAGCAAAAATATTGAAACAATATAGGGCAAATGTTAATCCAGATTTTGGGTTTAACTTACACGATCAAACTACGTTATGGAGTGTTGATGAAACCTTAAAGCCTGCCACACTTTCATTTTTAGCTCCAGCGATAGATAAACAGTTAACTATTAATCAAACTCGCCAAAACGCAATGCTAGTAATTGCCGATATCTTTAAAGACCTGAATGAAATTTTGCCAGAACATATTGGTTTGTTTGATGATGAATTTGAACCTAGAGCTTTTGGAGATAATTTCCAGAAAGCTGGCACTTCAACTATTTTAATTGAAGCTGGCGGTTATAAAAATGATCCTGAAAAGCAGGAACTTAGAAAGTTCTACTTCGCTTCTATCCTATCGGGATTAATTTCTATCGCTAGCAAAAGTTACCACAACCAAAAGTTAGAAAACTACTTTGCCATTCCTAAAAACAACAAACAAATTTTTCATTATTTAATACACAATGTGATACTTGATGGCATTAAAGTTAGTTTAGGCATCAATTTCGAAGAATGCCCAACAACTGATGGCCTAAATACCACAAAAATATACAGCATTGAAGATATTGGAGATTTAAGCTTTTGCGATGCTTATGAACAACTAAACGGTGATAGCTTCGAAATTAAAGGAGAAATAAAGCTATTTAAAAATGCTAACTTTCAGCTGTTTGATGCTAATCAGTTGATTTTATCATTTGAAGATGGAAAATTGGTTTAAAAATTTTATACATTCAACAACAAATTAATATTAAATGGCATTAAGTAGAATTTGGTCTGGTTTTATCATCATCGCAATTGTTGTAGCTGCGATAAAATGTTTCTTTTTCGGACAGTCAGAAATTTTTAGCTGGATGGTGGTTGGCAAAGCCGATGATCCTACAAATTTGACCAAAGTAAACGGTATTATAGAAACCTGTTGGACCTCAGTTGAGCTTTGCTTAAAGCTGATAGGTATTTTAGCCCTATTTATGGGTTTCATGAGCATTGCAGAAAGAGCTGGCGGTATTCGTTTATTGTCTCGCATTGTTGGCCCATTTTTCTCTAAACTTTTCCCAGAAATACCAAAAGGTCATCCATCAATGGGTCATATGATCATGAACTTTTCTGCCAATTTATTGGGCTTAGATAACGCAGCAACGCCATTCGGTTTAAAAGCTATGGAAAGTTTGCAAGAACTTAATCCAAACAAAGAAACGGCAAGCAATTCGCAAATTATGTTTTTATGCCTACATGCGGCAGGCTTAAGTTTAATTCCGGTGAGTGTAATCGCTATTCGTGCATCGCAAAATGCTTCAGATCCTACAGATATTTTCATTCCATGTTTAATCGTAACTTTTGTAGGTACCATGGCAGCGATGATGATTGTTTCATTTAAACAAAAAATCAATCTTTTTCAACCAGTGATAATTGGTTGGATTGCCAGTATTTCTGCTCTTATCGCACTTTTGGTTTTATATGTAACCTCTTTAAATGCAGAAGGTATTAAATCATTTTCGGGCGTTTTGAGTAATGGTTTAATCTTATTGGTATTTCTACTGATTGTTTTAGGGGGTATCTTTAAAAAAATAGATGTTTTTGATGCCTTTATTGATGGTGCAAAAAACGGCTTTGAAACTGCAGTAAAAATTATTCCATATTTAGTGGGTATGTTAGTTGCCATCAGTATGTTGCGTACAAGCGGCACATTCGATGTGGTAATTTCGGGAATTAAAAGCGTATTTGTGTTTTTTGGTTCAGATACCCGCTTTGTAGAGGCATTACCAACCGCTTTAATTAGACCCTTAAGTGGTGGTGCAGCTAGAGGTATGATGGTGGATACGATGACTGCCTACGGAGCCGATTCATTCGCCAGTAAATTATCAGGCATTTTTCAAGGCGCATCAGATACTACATTTTATGTAATTGCAGTTTACTTTGGTTCGGTAAGCATTAAAAATACAAGGTATGCAGTTGGTGCTATGCTTTTAGCAGATTTGGTGGGCGTTTGCACCGCAATTGGTTTAGCTTATTTGTTTTTTGGTAATAGTTTGTAAGCATCATCTTTAATTTGTTTAACGCTAAGTCACTTTCTTGGTAAAACGGATTAATTTATCTGAAAAGCTTAAGCAGCAAAACTATTTACGGTAGTTCTGCCAAATGCTACTCCCGAGAAATCGGGATTTGCGTATGTCAGGTTTAGTTTATGCAGGTATTCGGCAACAATTTAGGTTTTACCCACACAGGCATTCAATATAGCCTTGATTGGAACGGCATCCTTTTTTGATGTCATCCTGATGTATACCGATTTTACATCGGTAGCGTAGTCGAAGGATCATCAAAAAAGATAAAGTGGAAAGCAGGAACAAACTGCATAGAAAGCAATTGCCTTGCGCTTCAAAAAAAATCCCGCTCTAAAAATTAGAACGGGACTTTAAAATTGTTAATTGAAAACTGACTATGGTTTATCCCACCACAAATTAACATCTAGATTAACAGCAGCTGGAACATTAGCTCCGTTTTTAGTCGTTTCTCCAGATGGATAGGCAACCCTTCTGATAAAAGTTGAAAGTGCTGCATTAGCCGGCAAAGTGAAATCCTTATATTGATAATTATTTCTTCTTGCATCATTCCAAGCTTCTGGATTTAGATAAGTTGCTACATATTTTTCTTTAAAAATTAATGCTTTGGTTAAGCTAGCGGCTCCTACCGCAACAGCAGGATTTGCTAAATACGCCGCTTTATCCACTGCTGGAACTTGTAACTTATCCATATTTGCGCCAATACCAGCTAAGTAAGCGGCATAAGCACGAGTTGGGTTAGTTGCTAACGCTGCCTCAGCTTCGATAAACTTTAACTCAGCAAAAGTAACTAACAACAATGGAGCGGTATCGCTTGTCCATGGAGAACTAATAGCAATATAATTTTCATCTTTTACTGTATTGTTATTTGGCGGATTGCTACGGTTACCAGCACCATTTACTGTACCAATATAGGCAGGGTAAGTTGGGTTACTTGGTACCGAAGTTGGGTCGGTTATTTTACGAATGCGAGGATCAAAAATACCGTAAGTTGTACCGTTTAAATGATCAATTAATTGCTCAGAAAGCCAGCCTCCTAAAGTTAAGCTTGCATTATTACGTGCAACAGTAGCCCAATTATTTCTAAGTACAAACGAAGCCATACCAGCATCATCTGCATTAGATGCGTAAGAACTACTAACTGCTGCAAGTACGTTGGTTGGGTTATAAGCAGCTTTTTTACTTATTTTATTCAATGCTCTTGCTTTTAATGCATAAGCAGTTTTTAACCATTTTGCTCTGTCACCTGCATGTATCAAATCGCTGGTTGCAGCTAATTTTATAGTAGCTGTTGTTTTGGTTAATTCTACAATTGCTTCATCTAACAATGTGTTAATAGCATTGTAATTTTGTTCTTCAGTATCATACTTTGGAGTTAAGGTTGCTGGATTAAAAGCATCGGTATATGGAGCGGCACCCCATAAATCGGTTACCAAACTTAAATTATAAGCTAATAGAACATTAGCTACTCCAATATACTCGCTAGAACCTTGTGCTATTGCATTTGTCCTTAAATCTTTTGTATCTGCCATTGCAAAATATAAAGCATCCCAAGTTCCGGTATAATCTACAATTTGGTAGGTATCCCCTGCTGCAGAAGCTACAGGATTAGCTGTGTATTGTACAAAATTATTTGTGATACTTGCAACATTAAAACTATTAATACCAGCTTTACTTGTAGCGGTACTCAACAATGATGGTAAGGATGGGTTGCTAACCTGATTTGGATTTACATTTTGATCGAAATAATCTTTACATGATTGTAATGAAAAGACCGAAATCAAAAGTGCAAACATTATTAATTTTTGATATTTTTTCATGTCTTATAAAATTAGAAACCAACGTTTAATGAGAATAGGAATGTTTTAGCACCTGGATAAGTGAAACCCGCAAAACCATCAACATTACTGCCGCTGTTTGTAGAACTAGATTCTGGATCTAAGCCATAAAACGGAGTGTATAAAATAATGTTGTTTGCTGTAGCTGAGATTGAAGCACGTTTTACTACTTTACTAGGTAACCATTTAGCTGGTAGCGTATAAGATAGATCTACGGTTCTTAATTTTACAAAAGATGCATCTTGAACAAAGTTCTCAGAAACTGTTCTGTAAGAGTTGCGATAATAACCTTCCGTATAATTTACGCCATCTGGCCCAACACCTTGACCTAACCATACATTCTTAGTATTTGGATTTCCATTAGCCAATACACCATCAAAAACTCTAAAATCACGTCTATCAGCAGTATAATCTGCGATACCAAAAGCCGCATACCAATTTTCTAACTGATTGTATTTTTCTAAACCGAATCTAGCATCAACAATTGTAGTTAATGCGAAATTTTTGTATTTAAAAGTATTGGTAATTCCTCCAATCCAATCTGGTTGTGAATTGCCTAATAATTTTTGGCTTGCTAGAGGTGCTCTAACCGGGAAACCATCAGCACCAATTACAATTGGTCTTGATTTATCTGTACGTAAAGGATCTTGCGCATCGGCTCCATAATACCTCAAATAATGAGTTCCGTATAAATTACCATAAGCCTCACCAGGAATTAATTTCATGGTAACAGTTGCTCCTGAATAACCAGATTGAGAAGAATATACAATCTCGTTTAGGCCTTCTTTAATGCTTAAAATTTTGTTTCTATTAGCAGAAAAGTTTAAACTAGTTTCCCAAGTAAAGTTTTTACTTTGAACTGGTGTACCTCTTAAAATTAATTCTATACCTCTATTTCTCATGCTACCAGAGTTGATACTCGCGGTTACATAACCTGTACTTGATGATATGTTAGCATTAATAATTTGGTCTTTACTAATTGAATTGTAGAAGGTAAAATCCAAACCAATTCTACTTTTAAAAAACGACATTTCTAAACCAGCCTCGAATGTATTGGTAAATTCTGGTTTTAGACCTGGATCACCTAGATTTGAAGCTCTTGTAAAACCAGTGCTACCTGCTGGCAAGCCAGTATAAGTTGCATAACCTGTTGAAGTAGAATATTCTGCTGCATCTTTACCAATTTGGGCATAAGAAAATCTAGCTTTACCAAAATTAATTACACTAGGTAATTTTAAATGATCGCTAAATACATAACTCACGCTAGCCGAAGGATAAAAGAATGAATTATTTGGGCTCAACAAAGTTGATGTAATATCGTTTCTACCAGTAAAAGTTAAGAATAGATAATTTTTGTAATCTAATGATGCCTCACCAAAAACTCCCATTAAACGGTAAGTTCTTTGAGACGGAGGTGTTGGTGTAATTACCTTTGCATTTGCAAGTGTAAACCAATCTGGTATGGTTAAAACCGTACCTAATACGCCTACATTTTTTACTTTTCTGTCATACAACTCATGGCCAACTCTTAATGTGCCATTAAAATTACTACCAAGTTTTGTTTTTGCAGAAGCTACGAAAGTTGAGTTGATCGCTCTAAAGTTAGTATTGTACTCGCCAATGAAGCCATCTGCGTTATCATATAAACGCTCGCCAGCTATTCCTTTAGGTCCTGGAGCCGTTCTTATTCTGTTATCAGAATAGGTATCAAAACCTAGTCTATAATCGAAACTTAACCAACTAACTGGAGCATAATTAAACGCAGTACCTCCAATAAAGCGGTTCACATCATCAACCATTTTATTGGTAGCTGCACCAAAAATTGGGTTGTTAGTACCTCTCCATAACTGCGTACCATCTGGATTGAGGTAATCTCTTACATCCCATCTACCAGAAAAATAGGCTAAACTTTCTCCAAATCTATCGGCATTGTATCTATCTCCGCCAGATTTGGTAAAACTCATGTTTACAGAAGTTTTAAATTTTTCACTAATCTTAAAATCAGTATTTAAACGGCCATTATAACTTTTAAAGCTAGTAAATGGCAACATTCCTTCTTGATCTGTATAGCCGAAAGAAGAGAATACATTTACTTTTTCGGTGCCACCAGATAAAGTTAAAACATTTCTAGTCTGATGACCAGTTCTGTAAGCTCTTTCATAATTGTCGAAAATCTCATCTGGATGAGTTGGATCAATTAATTTTGCCTCGGCAACCGTTGGACCAAAAGCTGGGCCTAAACCGATTGGTACGTAAGCACCTAAGATACCTGCGGTATATGTTTTTTGAATTTCAGGTTTTTTGTTGATATTTTCTATCCCATAGGTAGAACTGAAATTAACATCAAACTTACCTGATTTTCCTTTTTTGGTAGTAATTACCACTACACCATTTGAACCACGCAAACCATAAAGTGCAGTTGCGGCACCACCTTTCAATACGTTAATTGTTTCAATATCTTCTGGATTAACATCTGTTGCTCTATTGCTCATGTTACGTAACTCGGCACCAGAACCAAATGTAGAAGTCGAATTATCAATTAAAATTCCATCTATTACAAATAAAGGTTCATTAGACCTGTTAGGATCAATTGAGTTGATACCTCTAATACGTATTGATGAACCTTGACCAGGAGCACCACCAGTACTAGAAATTTGTGCACCAGCAACCTTACCTTGCAAAGCATTTAGCACATTGGTTTGCTTGTTAACGTTCAATTCTTGTGCAGTAACGGTTTGAGCTGAATAAGCTAATGACTTTTTCTCTCGCGATATACCTAAGGCAACATTAACAACATCTAAAGTTTGGGCATCTGATGATAGGCTAACATTAATTTCAGATTTGGTACCAATGGTAATTTTTTGGCTTATATATCCTAAATACTTAAATGTTAAAACAGTACCATTTGCTGGTACATTGATGGTAAAATTACCATCATTAGTTGTCATCGCTCCAGCTGATGTCCCATCTACAAGAACACTTACGCCAGGAATTGGATTTCCATCTGCTGCATCAGTTACTTTACCTCTAATTACTTTTTGGGCAAAGGCTAGATTGGCAAACAGCAAAAATCCGAATAAAATTAAGATAGATTTTCTGTTCATAGTCTGTGAATTAAGTTTAAGTTGTCTGAAATTTACAAAAAAAACCTCAACATAAAACTAATTCTACAGAATCAAGATTAAAAAATTAAAGAATTAATAATAAAATCTATGACACAGTGTATTCTTGCTCTTGGCCAATACTTAGTTTGCCGATAATTTGATCTAATACTGTAGGATCTAAATTTGTAAACTTTGATGAGCACCATTTATGCTTTTTTTCATCCAGCCAAACACAAAAAGAATGGCAGTCTTCTAAAATAACAGCATAGGTAACATGAAAATCATCGTGAATTCTCATACAAAATCCTTTGAAGGTTTTGCCTTTAACATCAAACTGGAGGTTCAAATATTCGTTCAACATGGCATTTGGTTTTAGGGTGATGTATTAACAAACCTAATAACCAATTGTTTAGCCTAAATTAAAATTATATTAAATAATTAATTTAATCATCATCCAATATTAAGCATATTCGAATAACCTTTGGCAATAAGCCTATTTTTTGCAGGTAAAAATATTTCGCATTGCAAATTGATAATGCTTCTGCCCTGCTTTACTACAGTTGTTTTTGCGGTAATAACATCACCTTCTTTAGCAGGAGCAAAATAATCGATATTGTTATTTACAGTTGTAAAACGATGCTGAAGACCTAAAATAAAAACTGTGGCTCCTATTAAATCATCAACTATACCTGCGGTGATACCTCCGTGTAAAATAGCGTAAGGGTTTGTCATTTCCTTTCTAATTACATAACTACAATGCAAGCTCCCTTTCTCAGCGTTAATCAGCGTTGGTTTTAGCCAGTTCATAAATGGTGATGGGGAGTTTGTAATTTCATTGCCTGTTAACGATTGGAAGTTAATTAATCGTTGTTGAGCTTCGTTATGTTCTTCCATTTTATGTTATGTTTATGGTAAATTTAATATTTATATCAATATGAGTAATTCAATCATCACCGCTATTACAGAGTTAGATCAATCTCGCTATAAAACTAAAGTATTTTCTGATGGACATTTAGTATATGCTGATGAACCTGAAGAATTGGGTGGAACAAACGAAGGAATGACACCTGGGGCTTTACTGTTAGCAAGTTTAGGGAGTTGCACTGCAATAACCATTAGAATGTATGCTGATAGAAAAGAAATTCCACTTGAAAATATAAAAATTGATTTGGCTATTTGCAAAGAAGAAGAAATGAGTAAGGAAACTACCATTACCAGAAAAATTGAATTTACAGGAGAACTAACGCAAGAGCAAAGGGAAAGATTGATGGTTATTGCAGATAAATGTCCAATTCATAAACTATTGACTAACCCAATTAAAATTACAACAACTTAGTAATCATTTAAATTGCTTAAAATATTATGCTTTTGTTTGTATATATACCTACCATGATTTGAGCCTTGGTAGGTATATAAACTAACAGCGGGTGATAATAAACAACCTTATTTTGCCTCTTTAAATGATCCTTCTTTTTTAAGTAAATCGAAATATTTATCTAAGTTAGAACCTATTGATTGTTCAAAGGAAGCTTTCATATCTGCCGGAGTTGGGTGTTTATGCTTCCAATTGTTATAGTAGTTTTTAAAAGCTAAATCGACTTTCTCTTTTCCAATGGCCGACTCTAACATGTACAACCATATGGCTGGCTTAATGTAAGATGCCATACCATATTCATCTGATGTGGGAAAATCTGCAGCTGGAGTTGCTATAGCAGATTTAATAGGTATACCTAACATTGCATTGTATACGGTCGATTGGAACTGGTCTACAGGTAGGGCTTTTATATTTGCAGGAATTTCGCCCATAACAGAGTTAGATTTATATTTTTCAGCTTCGTATCTAAATTGATAATATGAATTTAAGCCTTCATCTTGCCACGAGTGCATACGTTCGTTGCTGCCTAACATACTCATAAACCAATTGTGGCCAACTTCATGCGTGATTACGGCATCTAATGTTTCTGGTTTAGCATCAGGACTGGTAATTAGCGTAATTGTGGGATACTCCATACCTCCGCTTGCGTTGTTCTTCGGGCCTTCTACAACTTGCACCACAGGATAATCATACTCACCTATCCAATTGCTATATTTTTTAGTCGCATCCTTTGCATAATCAACGCTTTGCAACCAGAGGGAATTTTTCTTATTGTAATAATAGGTAAAAACATCGACTACTTTACCAGAATTTAATTTTACGGTATCATAGGCAACAACATATTTCTTATCGGCAAACCAAGCAAAATCAGGAGCATTTTTCATCACATAACTTAATGTTTTGTTACCCGATTTACTTTGAGGAACATACAATACAGGTTTATCGTTTTTTGTTAAATAGTTTTGGGAACCTATTTTTTTATACTGAGCCAACTCATCTGCATTTTGCAAAACACCGGTAGCACCAACCACATAAGTTGAAGGCAGTGTGATGTTCACTTTGTAATCAGCATATTCGCTATAAAACTCTCCCATATCTAAATAAGGAAACTCGTGCCAACCATCTTTATCATAAACTGCAGGTTTCGGATACCATTGGGTAATCATAAATTCTCCATCAGCATATCCCGATCTCGAAAAATAAGATGGTAATTTCACTTTAAAATCTGCAGAAATTACAGTTGAATCTCCAGGTTTTAAAGCATACGGCAATTTTAATTTAATTATATCTATATATTGAGGATTTGGATGTGCCTCAGTTTCG
Organism: Pedobacter sp. GW456-11-11-14-TSB4; assembly: GCF_059424425.1. Classification (NCBI taxonomy): domain Bacteria; kingdom Pseudomonadati; phylum Bacteroidota; class Sphingobacteriia; order Sphingobacteriales; family Sphingobacteriaceae; genus Pedobacter; species Pedobacter sp. GW456-11-11-14-TSB4. The sequence continues at coordinate 642,614 of NZ_JBWKZK010000002.1, read as the reverse complement.
GCTGTTTTGCCATTTACTTTAAAATTTAATCCAGTTATTTCTCCGTAGGTAAATTTATCTAACTTTTTACTACGTGATGTATCATTTTTAATTTGCTGAAACATAGCAGTTGTTTCATTTTTATAAGCATTAGGATAAATATGGAACCAAATAAAATCTAAACTAGATGGTGAATTATTTTTGTAAACAATGGTTTCAAACCCAGTTAATGATTTATCTATATCATTTAGTGTAACATCAATTGTATAATTAAGATGTTGCTGCCAATATTTTTCTTGCGCTAATGTGCTTAAAGAAAGACAACTAAAAATGAGAATTGCTATTTTTTTCATAATGGTTATTTTTTGGAAGATACTAATTTTGCCATAAAACAAAAAGAGGCTGTATCAGAATTAAAAAATCAAAAACTTCAAAATTATTAAATTTGGTAGTTTCGTCATGCTCAGCTTGACTGGGCATCGTAATGCGCTTAATAGGTGATGATAATTAACCTCTTATAGCATTAAGATTCCCGTTTTCACGGGAATGACGACCGCACAAAATATTATTCTTTATTTCGATCTTTAAAATCAAATCTGATACAGCCTCTTACAGATTATCTAACCCTAGTAAAATTTAGGTTGAGGAACTAAATTGGGGTTTTGCTGCTGATGCCAGTACGGATATGCCGGGTAAACGTAACTTGCATTATCTAATCTTTTAACTTGGTCTGAGGTCAAATTCCATCCCACAGCTTGTAAGTTTTGTTTCAATTGTTCTTCGTTTCTTGCACCAACTATAATGTTAGCAACTGTTGGCCTTTGTAATAACCAATTTAAGGCTACTTGTGCTACCGTTTTTTCAGTTTCTTGTGCAACAATTTTCAAAGCATCAACTATTTTAAAAAGTCTTTCTTGGTCAATAGCTGGCCCATGTGAGCCACCTTGTTGGATGCGGTTATCAGTAGGAATTGGTTTTTCCCTATCGTATCTACCACCTAATTTACCTGATGATAACGGGCTCCAAACCAATGTACCAATGTTTTGATCAATACCTAAAGGCATCAATTCATTTTCAAATTCTCTATCGTAAAGCGAATATAAAACTTGATGACCAATGTATTTAGACCATCCATATCTTTCTGAAACAGATAAAGATTTCATTAAGTGCCAACCAGAAAAATTAGAACAAGCGATGTATCTTACCTTACCTGATTGAATAAGACCATCTAAAGTTTTAAGCGTTTCATCAACTGGCGTAGTAGCATCAAAACCATGCATGTGATAGATGTCTATGTAGTCAGTATTCATGCGCTTCAAACTTCCGTCAATTTGCTTGGTTAAATGCAATCGGCCTGAACCAGAATTATTTATACCCTCTCCCATTTCAAATGTAGCTTTGGTTGAAATCAATATTTTATCTCTATCAATTCCGGCTATAGCTTTACCCAAAATTTCTTCAGCTACACCTTGCGAATATATATTTGCTGTATCAAAAAGGTTAACACCCGCCTCTAAACAAAGTTCTACTAAATGTTTAGCCTCATTAACTTGTGTAGTGCCCCAAGCTTTAAAAAATTCGTTAGTGCCGCCAAAAGTAGCTGTACCAAAACTGAGTACAGGCACATTTAAGCCAGAGGCTCCTAATCTTCTATATTCCATATTGTTATTATTGAGTTAATTATTTGTTGAATTGTTGAACTTAATTTTCTTTAATAATATCTGCCAAAAGCTGATAAGAGTATAGTCTTGCTGTATGATCATAAATATGAGATGTAGCCATAACTTCATCAACACATGTTTGAGCTAAAAAGGATTGTAAATCGGCTTTAACACTTTCTTTACCTCCAATTAGAGAAACTGCAAGCATTTGATTAACAGCTTCTTCTTGCATATCATCCCAAATACCATCCATACTCTGTACAGGTTCTTGTAATAACTTCCGCTGACCTGTAACTATGCCAATAAATAACTGTTTTAATGAGGTAGATAATCGCTCTGCTTCTTGATCTGTATCAGCCAGAACAACATTAACACAAGCCATAACATAAGGCTGTTGTAGCGAAGCTGATGGTTTAAAGTTATCTCTATAAATTTTAATGGCTGCCAAAAATTGCTGAGGTGCAAAATGACTGGCAAAAGCATAAGGCAAACCATAAGCAGCTGCCAAATAAGCACTATCCGTACTTGATCCCAAAATCCATATCGGTACATTTGTACCTTCTCCAGGAATTGCCCTTACTTTTGCATTTTTATTTTCATCAGATAAATAAAGCTGTAATTTTCTTACATCTGTCGGAAAATCATGAGCAGCATTAAAGCGGTCTCCCCTTATAGCCATAGCGGTAACTTGGTCACTTCCAGGTGCTCTACCTAATCCTAAATCTATCCTATCGGGATATAAAGTTGCTAAAGTTCCAAATTGCTCGGCAATAATTAATGGCGAATGATTTGGCAACATGATACCACCAGAACCCACTCTTATTTTTGTTGTTTTTTCGGCTACGTGCCCAATTAGTAATGAAGTTGCTGAACTTGCAACGCTAATCATATTATGATGCTCGGCGAACCAATACCGTTCATAACCCCAATCTTCTGCATGGCGTGCCAAATCAACACTTCTTTTAAATGTATCGGCTGCCGTTTTTCCTTCAATTACTGTTGCTAAATCTAAAATAGAATATGTAAGGGATGATAAATTTTTAGTACTCATAAAATAGGTATGTGTTATAGGCTTTTGCAAGCCCAATTAATTTAAATATCTGATGAAATGATTTTACTTAACGCTACAAATGCTTCCTCATTTCTTTTGTAGTAAGTCCACTGCCCTGATCTTGTAGCTGTAACCAAGCCAGCACGTTGTAAAAGCGATAGATATTCTGAGATAGTTGATTGCGTTAAACCTGCCTTTTGTTGGATATGACCAACACAAACGCCTAAACTTTGCTTATCACAAGTTAGTTTGTAATCAGGAAAATGTAGTTCCGGTTCTTTGAGCCACGTTAAAATCTGTAACCTGGTCTTATTAGAAAGTGCCTTGAAAATCTCAATCTGATCCATAGCACAAATATATATCGGAATTTCCCGATATACCAATTAAATAAATTATATTGACATGATTATGAAGATTTCAATCTTCTATACCTTCGCCAAAGTCAGCTTCAGATTTTTTTTTAGTCGATTTCTTTTTATCTTGATGATTTTTTTGGTCATCAACAATTTCGTCGCTCAACTCTTCATTGCTGGGCCTTGAAACAATTTTAAGATCTTGTTGAGGCGATGTAGATTTTTTATTCTTTTCCATGTTAATCATTTTATGTAAAAAGACTTATTAGCGCAAAAAAGTTTCAAAAAAAATATAATGGTGGTTGATGGAAGTATTGAGGAAGAATTACATTAATTCTAAAAGTGCATTTTTACTTAGCGGTTTGCTTATTAACTCGGCTACAAATTGATTGGCTTTAATTTTTTCGAGATCTGCTTTTACATCTGAACCTGTAAGCACAACAACATTGCAATTTTTAACGAGTTGTGCATTTAATTTCGAAAAACGTTCCAAAAATTCAAATCCATTAACACCAGGCATGTCCAAATCCAAAATAATCAATTCAGGTAATTCAGTTATGTCTTGTTGATGTTCTGAAAGAAAAAACAAAGCCGCTTCGGCACATTCCATTACCATAATATCTTCTATGGCAAAATTATGCTTGAGAATGTATTTGGTTATCATATGATCTATAGGATTGTCATCCACAATCATAATTTTATTTATTGCTGCCATTGTAATTACAGAATTAATTAAATCTATGTTTTGGTAAACACCTTTTTCTTTTAAAAAATTAGTGATTTATATTTTCTAAAAATATAATATAATCAAGTTTAGGTCCAAAGCTTACATACAGTTGTGGCCTTATATCGTATCATTAAATTTATTAGGCTTTATTAAACAAAATATGTGGCATATCTAAACTTTGCACATCTATCAAGCTTTAAATAATATGTTTAAACAGCTTTATTCCTTCATTTGCAACAACATTTTAATTAGAAATATCAATTTTTATTGATAATTATATAAAATAAAATTCCCAATAGTGTGCATTAATATCCCCTAAATGGGTATAATAATTCCCAAGAAACTGAAATAATTTAATGAAAAATATTGCAGCATCATTAATGTTTAAACAATAGATTAAAACATACTTCGAGATTTTAGGTTTATAGATACAATTAAACTAATGATATGGAAATGATTTTCATACTAGCAATACCAGTCGCTTGTATTGCTTGGACTGTAACTAAAGAAGAAGTTTTTAGAGAAGCTAGAGAATTTTGTGTTGGCAAATCACAAAATTGTAAATCATTATTACAAAGAAAATTCTTTTACCTTTTTACTTGCGAATACTGTTTCAGTCATTATGTAACAATATTGATTTTAGCAATTACTAATTATACTTTGATTTATGATGGTTGGAAAGGATATTTTTTAGCTGGCTTTAGCATTATATGGATTGCCAATGTTTACATGAGTTTGTATAATTTGATTAGAATAGACCTTAAAAAGCAAAAAATAATAGCCAAAAAGGAAGAGCAAACTCTTCCTCCTGACTAATTTAAAATCACTATTGCATATTAACAGTAGTATCAGTGCTAGTGGTATCAGAACTCACGCTGGCAGTATCTATCATTGTGCCATCACTCATATTTCCAGATGATTGCCCATTCATGCTAGTGTCAATGCGATTTGAGTCAGCATCAGCTGCATCATTTTTTTGATTAGTACTGCATCCTAACGTTACCATACCGGCAAGTGAAAGAACAATTAGTAAGTTTTTCATAGATTTTAGATTAATTTTTATTCTTTTAAAATACAACAACAGCATTCATTTAGCCTTGCCATTGTTACACAATTAGTTATCGACTACTTTATAAATAACATTGCCGCTAAAAAAGTTTAAAATATTTAAAAAGATGTTGGTTTAAAACTAATTGCTGCTAAAATTTCTCTAATTGAAAAATTAGCTCCACAAACAAATTCATCAGCTGCACCATAGTAAATGGTTAGTGTGTCTTCCTTTACAATATGTCCGTTGGTAAAAACTACCTCACCAAAAAATCCATTTAATTCATAATTTTCGGTAGGTAACATAATAGGTTTTTCTGTTCTACCAATTACTTTCCAAGGCTCATGTAAATCCATTAAAAAAGCTCCCAAGGCATATTTATTATTTTTATCAGCTCCGTGATAAATTGATAACCAGCCAACCTCTGTTTTAATGGGCGATGCACCAGCGCCAACTCTTGCGTTATCCCAAAATCCAGTTCTGCTTTTTAAGATGCATTTATGATTACCCCAATGCACTGCATCAGTAGATTCGGCTATCCAAATAAAATTGCCACCTATTGCAACGCTACTTGGCCTGTGTAAAGCATAAAATATTCCATTAATTTTCTCCTCAAATATGGCACAATCTTTATTGTGAGGAGGCAAGATCAATCCCTTGTGTTCAAATCTCTGCCAATCTTTAGTAGTTCTCAATCCTACGCCTACCCCACTATCAGAAACTGCAGTATAGCTTAAATAATAAACTTCATCAATGTAACTCACCCTACAATCTTCTACACCAAAGTTTTCTAATACACCATCTCCAATTAACGGTGGGTAAGCTAAATCTTCAATAAAATTGATCCCATCCTTACTGCTTAATAAACGTAAATGAGAAACTGTAGTTAAATAATCATCACCTTTATAACTTATAACTCTAACATCATTTGCGATAAGTTCTGGATTATCAATTGAAACTTCAATAATTTCAATTTCTTGAATTGAATTTAATTTAGGAATACTGATCACACCTTTCTTTGGTTTAATATTTTCTGCTACTCTTACTATAAGCCATATTTTATCATCAAACCTAAAAACACCCGGATTGAGTAAGCTCACAACAACCAAATTGCTATTGCTCGCTTTTAAATCACTGGGTTTTAAAAGTGGATTTTGGCTAAAACGTTTGGCAATGTCGCTCATGTAGTTTAAAATTGATCAATTATTCTTTGCGATGCTTCTTCACTAAAATCGATACCCGAATAATCTGGATTAAAGCCACCTATGTAAGGAACTGCCATTATGAAAATATGTTGATTTGCTTTTCCGTCTCCATCAACAATTTGAAAGTTATCATTTATAGTAATTCCTGGCACATTTAACATATAAGATCCCTCATCTACCTCCTGTACTTTCTCATTATTTTCTATTTCATCAGCTCCAATTTGTTGATTTTTGAAAGCTAATTGTGCAGCACTAATTGCTCCCGCAGATTTTAATCCATCGAAAATAAATTTATCGAAATCTAAATGCGGCTGGCCAACACAATCTACAAATGTTTGGTATGACTGGGCAACCGGTTCATCATTTTCATCTTTGTAATGATAAACTATACCACCCTGATCAGCAATTTCAATTTCGCTATCATTACCAACAGATACAATGTCTAAAACCCCAGCATCATGTAAGGCAATTAATTCTTTACATGAACTTTGTGGCACAAATGCAATTACGATTGAAATCAACGGCATAAGCTTTTTCTGAAGCCTTAACATATCCTCTGCAGAAAAATATTTAGCTGGATAATTCATCGAGAAGCTTAAAATAGCCAGCATTTCCTTCCAATAAATCGATTCTTTTCTTTTGATTGATTTCTCTGCCTGAGTATATTCTGCTTTGAGCAATTGAAAAGGCGGCAATTTCTCTCTTAATTCCATCATTGCATCTACGAATGTCTCCACATCCATATCTTTAATTTCATCATAAAATGATGGATCTTTTTCTTTAAAAACTTCCTTAAAATCTTTTTCAAAAACGTAATCCAAAGAAATAAAACCTCCATTTTCTTCTCTATGAAGGTTAAAATCTGCAATACTCAATAATGAATCGTTTTTTAACCTCGAATCTTCTAAGTGAAATCTTACGGCGGGCAACAGTCCATTTCTAGAGTGCATCATCATGCTAAAATATTCACTATCTTTTGCTAATTGATAGCTCATTTTTCCATCATCATCCTTTATAAAACTTCCGTTATGCCTAGCTAATGTTCTAATCGCATCTATAGCTGTAAGTGATGAACCTTTTAGTGCCACTGGATGATTTAACTTCAAAGCAATTTTTGCTGGCGGATAAGGGGAATCGTAATACCCTTTTACTAAGCCTTCATATTTTTTTGGCCAATTGTGTCCTGTTGAAATTACAACTTTATCAAATTTAAAAATGCTTTGCTCAGCTAAAACCCAAACTTCATTCAATTCATCTTTATAAATCACATCATCTACATTACAGTTGGTTTTAACTGTAACAATCATATTTTGTTCTACAGCCTTTTTAAGCAATAGCTCAAATTGAGATTGCAGATATGCCCCGAAAAATAACCTAGGCAATACTTTGTATTCGTTAAAATTTTGTGGGTTAATTTGATATCTATCTAATAATTGTTGTGGAGCTTGTTTAGTCCAATCTTCTATAGAATTTACAAAATTAGGCACCTCGTTATCAGAAACATTGGTAATATGTTCGTCGCTAGCTCCTTCTTTACTGTATGGCATGCCAGCGCCTAATTGATCTTTACGCTCAAAAATAGTGGTTTCAAAATTTGGATTATTTGCTTCAACTATTCTTTTAAACATAAACAAACCGCTTGGCCCGCCTCCTAATATTGCAATACGTATTTTATTTTTTGATATATCCATTAAAACGTTAATTGTTACCGATGTTGAACAACCACCTGAGCAATATGTTTAGTTTAAAAAAAATTGTAATGATTAAAATACAACCTATAGGTTTAAACCCTCTTTTGGCTTAAACAAAATATGCGCAATTGTGGTTAGCTATAAAGTTCCTAAAACACCTAACCCTATGAAAAAAAGCATTTATATTTTAGATGATACTGAAGATATCCGAAACATCATTACTGAAATATTAACAGAAAAAAATTTTGAAGTTAAAGGTTTCGCAAACGTAAAAGAATTTAGAAAGGGCATTTTACACGCTCAACCCGATCTTTTTATTTTAGATATCATGCTACCAGATGGAAATGGAATTGATGTTTGCGATGAATTAAAAGACAATAGAAACACTAGACATATTCCTGTATTGCTTATGTCTGCAAACAATGCTTATAGCGAAGCTAAAAAAATGTGCGAAACGGAAGACTTCATCAACAAACCATTCGATATTGATGAATTTGTTGAAAGAGTTGAAGACCACTTATATGGATAGTAGAATTTAAATTGCTAACTCTATCCAAACTGGGCAATGGTCACTTGTTTTTTCCCAACCTCTAACGTGCTTATCAACCTTTGCATTAGTAAGTTTAGGCTTTAAATGGGGGCTAAGCAAAAAATGATCAATTCTTAGACCAGCATCTCTGCCGTAGGCATTTCTAAAGTAATCGTAAAATGTGTAAATTTTATCATTCGGATAAAGTGATCGTAAGGCGTCTGTCCATCCTTGCGCAACTAATTTTTCGAAAGCTGCTCTAGTTTCAGGTCTAAAAAGTGCGTCTTCAATCCACCTTTCTGGTTTATACACATCAAGCTCTGTTGGCATTACATTGTAATCGCCTACTAAAACAACCGGAAGATCATAAGTCAACAACTGGGCTGCATGTTTGGTTAAGCGTTCAAACCACCTCAGTTTGTAATCAAACTTTGGTCCCGGTGCAGGATTCCCGTTAGGTAGATACAAACAACCTATAACAACGCCATCAATCATGGCTTCAATATACCGGCTGTGTAAATCCTCATCCTCACCTTCCAACCCTCTACGCAACTCCTTAATTTCCTTATTTTTAGCTAAAATAGCAACCCCGTTCCAGCTTTTTTGTCCATGCCAAATGGCATTGTAACCTGCATCATTTATGGCTTGTAAAGGAAATTTCTCGTCTGGCGCTTTTAGTTCTTGCAAACAAACCACATCGGGACCAGTTTCTTTTAGCCATTTTAAAAGCACAGGCAATCTGCCATTAACACCGTTTACGTTATAGGTTGCTATTTTCATTTTTAATTAATCGTCATGTTGTGGTTTAGCAAAGTCGCCCATAAAGCCTTTACCATCATTGTCTGTTGCAGATTCATCTTCGTGATCTTCTTTTTCTTCTGGCGGAAGATTGCCCGATGCATTACCTGCAATATCATTTTGTGAAAAATCTTTATCTTCCTTTTCTAATTTTTCGTTGCTATCATGATCTAATTCAGATTCATTTCTTTTCTGATTTTCATTGATGCCTTGAGGCTCATTTTCTAATGGTAACATAGGTTTAGGATTTAAATTTATAATAAATATTTAACACCGCTACATCTATATTGTTTAGATCTATCCATTTGCTTCAATTTCAAATCAGTATATTAAAAAATTATAGTGTATCTTCACCGCAGAAAATCAAACCATATCTTCTTCATTTTCTGAATATCGCTTACATCGATTTAAAAGATGTAGCGCTAAAATTGCCAACATAAAAAATAGCACACATGAGCACTAAAGAAATTCAATATCAAATTGGACTTTTCCTTTTCCAATTAAACAACACATCAGATGAGAGCGGTTTTAAAGCCGACGAAAAATGGGAAATCAAATTGAGCAATGAGATTGATATGAAGAAAATTGTGAAAGATTATAAACCTGCAATTGCAACTCAAATTGCTCCTAATATTATTGTTGAGGTTTACCAAGCTATAAGAGCCAAACTAAACCAAGGTGAAGATATGGAAGTAACGTTGTTAGATAAAAAATCAGTTGAGAAATTGGAACTTAATTATGTGGTGGCTTACAATGCAAACAGACCAATTCGTTAAGCACTAAATAAATAAAAGCAAAAAGTCGGCACGTTTATGTACCGACTTTTTTTGTATTAATTGGTAAATTGCTGATGTAGTTCTTCTACCTCTTTAAGTGCATTAAGAATGCCTGCTCTGTGATGAAGTAAAATTGGCACATGAGCTTCAATTTCTTCACTTTCTGCCAAATACTGATCGTACTTAGCCAAAGCCGATTGTTCCCCTGCTTTTACAGCAGCTAAAATTGCAGCATCATCTCTTGCATTTAAAGCATCTTTAACTTCTAACCAAGTCCGCTGTATGATACCGAGCAAACCACCTTTCTCATTTTCTGCAATATCACCTAAACTTAAAATATAACTTTTTAACTCTTGCTCAAAAACTATTCGTTCTTCTATTTTTTGGGTAAAAAGATTTTTCAAAAACTCATAGTTAGTGGCATCTGCGGCAACTTTATAACCTTCTTTACCATCATTTACAACTTGCACCAAATCTTTAAGATCTATTATAATGTCTGTATAACTTTTCATACATTAAAAACTCAACACAGTTTAAATGGTTTCAAAAAATTGAATTTAATGACATGAATTAAAGCTGAAATTGCAAACTTCAAAATAAAGAGCATGTCATTATCTATTAAAATTGATGTTAATTAAGTTCCATGTTGATAATCCACATACTGTGTAAAAGTTTTTAAATGAACTAAACCTTTAAAAACTTAAATTGTTATCACATTAGTAAAATGATAAAAAAGTCCTGTGAACGGGTAATCCGTGAAGGGCAGGCACACCATAAAACTAGACCAAAGAAGCCCCTCTTTAAACAAGTGGGGCTTTTGTTTTGGGCTTAACTGATGGAAATTGTTTTTCCCACATGGCATAATAAGCACCTTTATTTTTGAGCAAAGCTTGATGTTTACCCTCTTCTAATAGCTCACCATCTTTTAACACCACAATTTTATCGGCATTAACAACTGTGCTCATTCTATGTGCAATTAAAATAATCGTTTTACCTTGCGCACGCAATAAATTAATGGCGTTATGAATGTGCTCTTCAGAAGTTGAGTCTAAAGAAGATGTAGCCTCATCTAAAATTAAAATTTCTGGGTTACGGTATAAAGCCCTTGCAATAGCTAATCGTTGCCTTTGTCCGCCAGATAAATTAGTTGCATTCTCCCCAAGATAAGTAGTAAATCCATTGGGTAATTTTTCAATGAAATCGATAATATTTAAATCATTACAAATATTGATGATCTTTTTCATATCAGGCTCCATATCCCCTACTGCGATATTTTCAACAACGTTGCCGGCAAATAGATGAACATCTTGCGGTACAACCGAAACCAATTTTCTTAAACTTTCATTGGTAAGATAATTTAAATCGAACTCACCCAACATAATATGGCCGCTTTGCAAAGGATATATATTTTGCAACAGGGAAAGTAAGGTAGTTTTACCAGAGCCACTCTCTCCTACTATGGCAGTAATTTTTCCTTTCGGGATACTTAAATCGAAATCTTTAAATACAGTTACCCTTGTTCCATATCTAAAGTGAACATTCTTAAATTCAATATCACCAATCATATCTGGCGTAAGCTCAGTTCTATTTTCAGTTTTTTCACGTTCCAAATCCATGATTTCAAACAAACGATCCGCGGCAATTCTTGCATCTTGAAAAACCCTATTCATACCTATTAAACTAATTACTGGTCCAGTAAAATATCCAATAATTGCATAAAATGATAAAAGCTCACCAGGAGTAATTACATTTTCGATTACAAAATGAGCACCAGTCCACAATAAAATTACAGCGAACAAACTTGAAACAAATCCACTAGAATTACCGATCCACAACGAATTGGTGCTAGAGGTATAAACTGTTTTTAATAAATTGATGAAGCGTATTTCTGTTTTAAGATTGGCAAACTTTTCTAAACCAAAACGTTTAATGGTACTTACAGCATTTACAGATTCTACGAGTTGGTTTTCTAGCTCAGCGCTCTTTTCCATCAGCTTACGCTGTGTTTCTTTATTTAATTTGTTTGATACGTAATAGATTAAAGAATAAAGAGGCACTACTACCAACATAATTAAAGCCAGTTTCCAATAGTAGGTAAACATTAAAGCGAAAGAAAAAATCAGCACAAAAACGTTAACCGCAAAACCAACTAAAACATCGTTGATAAAAGCCCTAATTTTCACAGCATCATTCATCCTAGAGATGATTTCACCTACCCTCATTGTATCAAAAAATTGTTGGGGCAGATTTAATAAATGCTTGTAATAACCCAATATTAATCTGGCATCAATTTGTTGCCCAGTTTTAATAGTTAATATAGTTTTGGCATGATTGATAAATATTTGTAACAAGATAATGATGATCATTACCGTACCCATCAAATTGAGCAGATTTGTATTCGCCTCTGGCAAAACATTATCTACTATCTTTTGCAAAAAAATTGAGGTTGAAAGACCGAGTAGTGTATAAAAAATTGCTCCGATTAAAACTTGGATTAATACAGAGCGATGTGGCATTAATAGATAGATAAATCTTTTTTCTAATGATATTTTCTCTGTACCAGCTGTAAAATCATCGCCAGGCAAAAGCAAAAGCAAAACACCTGTCCATATTTGCCTAAATTCATCAGGGCTTAGCTTTACCATTTCACCGTAAGCCGGATCCATTATTTCTATATATCCTTCACTCACTTTGTAAAGCACCACGTAATGATCAAGATTATTTTGCCTAACATGGGCAATAACTGGTAATGGTATATTCTGCAAGTTTTCAAAATCTCCTTTAACACCCTTTGCAGAAAAACCCAAACGCTCTGCCGCTTCAATTAAACCCAAAACATTTGTGCCCTTTTTGTCTGTAGAGGCATATTGTCTGATACGAGCTATCGGCAAATCCAATCCATAATGTATGGCAATAGAAGCTAAACAAGCAGCACCACAGTCTGTAATATCATGCTGTTTAATGATGTGCTTTTCATGCTTTGTTTTACCACCGAAATACTGTTTCAATTTACTAAATATAGCTTTCATATGCCTGCCACTTCTTTTTTATCAGGAATTACATTTGGATTTAACCAGTCATCTGCTTTATCATACAATAACTGAAATAAGGTTCTACGGGTTACGAAAAACCTGGCTTGTAACGTCATGCCCTTTTTAATGCGACCAACGTAACCATTCTTTAGTTTTAAAGCATTTTTATCAAGTAAACATCTTACTTTAAAATAGGGCTGTGCACCATTTTCCATAAAAACATCACTTGAAATTGAGATAACTTTACCAGTAACCATTCCCCATTGGTTATAGTTATAAGCATCTATTTGAAACCTAGCTTTAGTCCCGATCTTAAGTAAACCAATATCTTTAGGCATTACATAAGTTTCTGCTATTAAACCTGAGTCTGGAGATATTTCACCTAATATTTCATTAGCAGAGATAGAACTACCAGTTTGTATGCCTTTAAGTTGCTGCACTGTTCCGGTTAATGGAGCTTTTATAGTATAAAACTCTTTTTCTTCATCAAACTGCTTTTCTTGGGTACTTAGTTGTTGGTTCTGAATAAGCAACTGATTTAATTCTGTTTGCCATTTATTACCTTGTTCTTCACCAATTAGTGATAATTCATTAAACACATTATCTTTTTGCAATTTAACTTGCTCGTATTCAACTGCCGAAACTACCTGAGTACGGTAAAGCTTTAAAAACCGTTGGTAATTTCGGTAAGCCAAGTGATAGCGAGTCTTGGCTTCGGTTATACGCTGCATAAATAAACTATATTGTTGGCCATACACACCTGATTCCAACTCCAATTTTTTTGACCAGTCATTTTTTCTGTAGGCATAAATCAGTTTCTTCAAATCTGCCAATTGTAGGTCTAAATCATCTTGCCTAAATTGGTTCAACTCATCTTGTCCTTCGATAATTTCTTTCTTGATCGTTAATAAAATTTGCCCTTTTTTAACATGCATGTTCTCTTTAATAAAAAGAGAATCTATTCTACCAGCAATTAATGGTTTAATCTCATTGCGGTCTTGTATAGGTCTAAAAATACCTGTGCTTTTAACATTCACATCTACCTTAAGAAAAAATAAGCAAAGAAAAGAGACAAACAATACCAATAAAATAACTTGATAAATTACTTTGGTAATTGAGCTATGAGATTGAAAATGGTATTCAGCGGTATTTTCAATCACTTCTTGGGGGAATATAAATTTATCGCTATCCATAAACATATATACGGCTGAGAAAAAATTTAGATTTTATTTCAAAAAAAAAGACCAAAAATTTTGGTCCTTTTCTAATTCAAAACTTAACTTATTTGTTATGATGTGTTAACCTTAAACCGAGGTCAACATTATTTCCGATAGCGATCTGAGTTGTTTCTTGCCTTTCACCAAAAGTTCTGGTAAAGGTAAGCGAGAATAAGCTATCTTGAGTGCTGCTTAAAGAAATGCCGCTGTTTGAACTTCCTCCATTAATGGTTGCTAGTTCTGCAGTTGTTAAATTTTCCATAAACTAATGTAATTTGTTTTAAAATAGAAAAGGAGAGGTTAAAAGCTCTCCTTTTCATTCAATTTTAATTTTCATTGTGTCGATTAGCTTCTAATACTGTCGAACAAACCAGCTAAACTTCCGCCGATGTTGTTTCCTAATGAAAACTGAGTGCTACTTGACTCATCTCCATCTTGGGTTTGATTTGAGAATGATAGCAAATTACCGATATTCAATGCTCCACCTAAGCCACTTGAGCTCGCTGAATCATTACCACCAAATAAACCACCACCGTTAATTTCTGTTAACTCTTTTGCATTTAATTCTTGAAATTTCATAACATATAATTTACTTTTACCTACTCTTTTTATGGTTTTCGGTTTCCCCACTCTAACGTAACTAAACGCTATTTGTAATCATTAACGCCATTAATTTAGATTCAGATTTTTTTAGGGTAGTTTTTAAAACAACAGCACAGAATATAATAAAGCCTGAAGTTGTGTTTTATAAAAAACCGCGGTTTTTTATAGATCAAACACACTTTTTTAACATCAAAAAGGAGTAGTTAATTTTTAACATTTTCAAGAAATTACTGATGAAAATCCAAAACTTTTGAATTTTCGTTTCTAAATAAGTACAAAACTTCAATACCTATGGAAGATCAAAATGCTTTAAAAGTAAAGAATGTTGCAAGCAATATTAGAAAAGTGAGAGAGTATAGAGATTATACTCAAGATTATTTAGCTGCAAAATTAAATATTTCGCAAAACGCATATAGTAAAATAGAGTTAGGTTATAGTAAAATAACCATTGATAGGTTATTTGATATTGCAAGCATCCTAGAAATAGATCCGGTTGCGCTTATTTCTTTAGAACACACAGAGCTGATAAAAATTTCATCCGAACGGATTAACAACTAGGAGTAAAAAATCAAACCTTTTTTGTGAGTTAGTGTTTTTTTAGAAACAAAAACCTTTATCATGAAAAAATTAGGATTAATTACATTATTAGGCATTGCCACCTTTAGTTTTCAGGCATGCAATAGCGAAACAAAAGATTCGAAAGAGCTAGCAGATAGCTTAAATAAAATGGCTGACAGTTCTAAAGCAGGAGATAGTATTATTGCTATGGAAGCACCGAAGGATGATGCTGAATTTGCCACAGAAGCTGCTATTGGAGGAATGGCCGAAGTTGAGTTTAGTAAATTGGCATTATCTAAGAGCAGTAATGGTAAAGTAAAAGATTATGCAACTATGATGGTTAACGATCATGGAAAAGCCAATGAAGAGCTTATGACTTTGGCCAAAAGTAAAAATATAAGCTTGCCACTTGTGCTTGATGACAAACACCAAAAAGATCTAGATAATTTAAATAAAGAAACTGGTGCTAATTTCGATAAAAAATACATAGACTACATGATTGACGATCATCAAAAAACAGAGAAATTGTTAAAAGATCAAAGAAAAAATGGAACTGATCAGGAATTAAAAGCTTTCGCAAATAAAACTTTGCCTGTTGTTCAGGCTCATCTAGAAACAATTAGGAATATCAAAAAAAGCATGTAAGCTAAACCAGATATTCTTTCTGAATAAGTTTAAACCCTAAGATAATTTTTAGGGTTTTTTTATGCTAATTACATTCCCTAAATGAGTGGTTAATTATCAAACTGCAAATCTATATTGTTGTTAATTAACTATTATTAATTATCAAAACATCAAATACTTATGAAAGACATTGTTTTTATACATGGAATGTTTCAGAACCCAAAGAGTTGGGAAAAGTGGATCAATTATTTTAGTGATAAGGGTTATAATTGTGTAGCACCAGCTTGGCCATTACATGCAGGTGAACCCGCAAATTTAAGAACAAACCCACCTGCTGGCTTAGGCGACTTAACTTTAAATGAAATTGTGAATGAAATTGAGAAAGTTGTTCAGCAGCATAATCAACCTATAGTTATTGGTCATTCGGTTGGTGGTTTAATTGCACAAATTATGGTGAACAAAAAGTTAGCTAGCATTGGTGTGCCAATTAGTTCGGTTGCACCTAACGGGATGTTAGATTTCGACTGGGGATTTTTTAAGAATAGTGCATTAATCGCAAATCCTTTTAAAGGTAACGAACCATTTTTTATGGATGCGGAAGGATTTCATGGATCTTTTGCCAATACATTATCAGAATTAGATGCGAAAACCGCATTTGAAAATTTTGCTACTCATGATAGCAGAAACGTATTAAGAGATTGTATGGGTGATGATGGAAAGATTGATTTAGACGAACCTCATGCTCCACTCCTTTTTATTGCCGGAGAAAAAGATGAAATTATTCCATATACTTTGAACGATAAAAATGCCAAAGCTTATACCGATGAGAGTAGTTTAGTTGCTTACCAAATGTTTGAGAACAGAAGTCATTTTATTTGTGGCGAACCAGGCTGGGAAAAAGTGGCAACCACCATATACAATTGGTTAGAAACTTTACCAGAGAACAAATAAATAAATTTTACAAAAAAAAATGCCCAGACTTAAATCTGGGCATTTTTTCTGTTTAAAATTAGTTAATAAAAAGGGAAGAAAATATCCATTCCCTTCCCTTAACTTAAACCAATAAAAACTTATGCTAATTTTTTAGTTCTAATGAAAATGTTTGCAATAGTTTTAACTGCAGATCCAGTTAAAATCTCATCAAAACTTTCGGCAGCTTGGGTTTGAGTTACTGCAGTACCATTGATACCAATAATTTCAAAACCAGCTTGCATTGTATTTTGCTCACCAGCATAAACAGGATTAACTTGAGTTATACCTGTATCGTTACCATTCGCTGCATAAGCAATCCATGGTTTTAACCCAACACCTAATGATGCAGCAGTCATTTGACGTAAGTGTGCAGCATGACGAGCTTCTACTGAGTGGATTTGCAAAGCGGTTGTTAATACCGCATTTCCTTTTAATACACCAGCTTGACCTTTGTAAGCTCTTACGCCTGTATCTTCAAAAGCAGTAGCAACTTTTAAGAATGTTTGATAATTACTGAAAACATCTGCAAAAGCAGTACCGAAAGTAGCAGCCCCTGTAAAATCAAAATCAGCATCTACGTAACCATCAGCACCTGTAATATTTAATGCACCTTTTAACAAATCTACGTGAGCACGCTCATGGCCACGGATGGTTTCAATTGCAGTTCTTGATGCCGCGTTAGGGAAAACAATTGTAGAGTTTGTTAAAGCATGGTTGTAATAATTCCACTCTAAATATTCTAATGCTAAAGCGAAGTTTAATACTTCGGTAACACTTGCCGGATTAGTTTGTCCGTATGCTTTCTTAAACATAGAACCTAAAGCCAATGGTAATGCTGCTAATGAAACTTTTTTACCTACATTAAAAAAGTCTTGCATTGCTTTACGTCTTGGGCTTAATCTTTCATAGATCTCACCGTCAACTTTTTCTATTTCTTCTAATATATTTACGATATTCATGATTGTTGAGTTAAAGATTAAAGATTGATTACGTTAATTTGTGTTTTGATAAAAGGTTTGGCAAGTGCTAACACTCTATCTGGTGTTAATGCACCATCAAGTCCGCCAGCTACATTAGCTCCAAAAGGCACTAAACTAGCTAAGTCAGAAAACGATCCATTAGTTCTTTGATCTCTAATCCAAGCAGCATGACGAGCCTCTACAGAAACAATTTGTCCGGCTATAACTAAGTTAGCAGTGTTTGTAATTCTTACGCCTGCACCATTGTAAGCTGCAACACCTAAATCTTCAAAAGTTTGAGCAGCAGCTAAAACTGCAGTTCCACTTGTAAAATCGATAGAAGAAAAATCAACCTCTAAAGATCCGATTGCCGAATTACCAAGCGCTTTTTTAAAGAATTCTCTGTGTGCAATTTCATGAAACTGTACATCTTGAAAATAGTTTCTTTGTACAGTTGTAAAAGATGATGGTAAAGAAGATGCTACTTTAATATAAAAAGCTGCTTCTAATTGCTCTAAGGCATAAGCATAATTAAGTACACCCACATCATCTTTAAAATCAAGCGTTGCGCCCATGTTCGGTATAGCCACGCGATCTTTTCTACAGCCTGCTGCTGTTAAAGCTACAACTGCTGCACCTGCTCCTGCATAACGCAAAAAAGAACGACGCTGTAATTTAGCTTCCAAAATTGTACTCTCATTCAGTACTTCTTGTTTTGGTTCGTTTAAATTTTCCATAAGAAATTAATTTATTTTAAGTTTCGTAATAAGGTCTTATATGTTGCACATACGTGGGATATTTTACTTTGGTTTTTGCCGAACAAATAAATTAACCAATTATCACACTCCTTTTCAGAATATTGATTTTCATAGTTTGAACCATATATATAGTGTTTCATTTAATAAAAGCTATAGTTCAATCATAACCTCAATTTCATATTTGTTTAAATGCTCATCATAAATAGCATTCTTTATAGGAATATTACCAACAATTTAAATACTGCTGTGTTATACCTCCAATTATTAAAGAATACAGTAATGATGCTTGCCTTTAAAACTTCAGTTCAAGAACTTGAAAAGCATAACTTAAAGTTGGTTAAAACATCAACTACTGAGGATGTATTAGTTGCATCATTAAAAGAGGGCGATCCATTATCAATTCAACAACTGTATAAAATGTATGCCCCAGCTTTAAATGGCATTATCAAAAGAATTATTAAATATGATGAGGTTGCTGAAGATGTTTTGCAAGATACATTTGTAAAAATTTGGAAGTCTATTAACCAATATGATGCTACTAAAGGCAGGCTATTTACATGGATGGCAAATGTTGCTAAAAACATGGCTATTGATCAAGTAAGAAGTAAGGCCCATATCAACGCTTCAAAAACAGATGATATTTACGAATTGCCCATCGGAATAATTGAGCACCGATCTTATGTTTCGCCAAATATGGAAACTATTGGCGTTAAACAATTGCTTGGCCATCTTAAAGCTGATCAGCAAGAGATTATCGATTTAATTTATTTTAAAGGTTTCACTCACGTTCAAGTGGCTGAAATGTTGAACATCCCTTTGGGTACTATAAAAACAAAACTTAGATTAGCAATTTTAAAGTTGAGAAAATATTTCAACTAAGCTAAAGCTTCCAAAAATTTTATAATTATATCCCTTCACAGTTTTACTTTGCGCCTTTAATTGTGATTATCTTTTACCTAGTTTCTCAAAAAACAACAATCAAAACTCACCTGTAATTCAATAATTTTTAGGTAGTATTAGGGTGATATCTTGTACATTTTCTTAACCAGTGTTTTTAATTATGAGCAATAAAAGTATAGCTTTTTACTATCCAAAAACTGCGTAATTTACTTATTGTGTTTGGTATAAGTACCCAAATTATAGTTCATCCAAATTCAGCCTTCTTTTCAAATGCACCATAAAACATACAAAAATATGTAAAGAATGATGATTATGCATTTATTGCCCTTTTAATGCAACATTTTGGATAGGTTTAGGGCTCGAAATTTTTCTTTAGTGGTATAGTGTTTGACGCAATTTTGTTGTTAGCGAATTAATCTCTGAAACAATTAAATCTACCCTATTATGGCAACAGAAATCCTCAATTTTGATTCAATGATTACCCCATACCGTGCAAAGCTTAAAGCTTATGCAATGGGTTTTACCAACGACGAAGAAAATGCAAATGATTTAATGCAAGACACCTTATTAAAGGCATTTACTTACTTCGCCAAATTTAAACCTGAAACTAATTTTAGGGCTTGGCTTTTTACCATTATGCGTAATACATTTATCAATGATTATCGCCGTAATGCCCGCACACAAAAAGTTATGTCAACTTCCGAAGAAATATCATCTAGTCAGTTGTTACATAGTGCTTCAAAAAATCAAGGTGAGCAAAAATTTATAAATGCTGATATTGAGAAAGCGCTGAGCTCATTACCGGCAAATTTATATGAGCCTTTTATGCGCTACTTCGAAGGTTACAAATATCATGAAATTGCTGAAGAGTTTAATATGCCAATTGGCACTGTTAAAACTAGAATCCATTATGCCCGTATGCATCTTAAAAAATATTTAAAAGTATACGAAGAGTTAAAGTGCAAAATAAATTAAGCTTATTTACATCTACCTATTAAGCCTCGACGAAATGTTGGGGCTTTTTTATTACTCATTTTTAAACGATTAACTAATAGTTTTAAAAAATTTAAAAATTTATTCTTTTTAATCAGACTAATCTCTATATTTGCTCTTGAGAGCGTTAATTTAAACGGGGATACGGTGTTAAAACTGTGTCTCCGTTTTCTTTTTTAATCCTATTTTGATCCTATCTCAAAACATTAAGAATACTATCCTTATTTACGAGCAAGAAATCAATTGTAGCCAAAAGATTGATGACGATAGAGTAGAAAAGTTCTTAGCAAAACATAAAAAATTTTTTAATTATTCTTTCCCTTTAACAATCCTTCTTTTAGAAATTCATAAAAAGCTGGTTTGTATACTTCGCCAATTTGAAAGCTTTGACCATTTTTAAGTTTAATGATATTGCCTTCAACCTTTCTTATTGCCTGTTTAGAAACAATGTAAGATTTATGGATCCGAATAAATTCATCAGGATCTAAGGCCTCTTCTACATGATTTAAACCTATATGTGTAATAAAATTTTCCTGCTCACTTTCAGTAAAAATGGTTACATAATTTTTAGCGGCCTCAATATGCGTAATGCTTGATGAGTCAATATAATGGTATAAATTTTTCTGATCTGCTTTAACGAACTGCAATTTAGGCTTAACATATTCTTTAACTGTTTCAGATTCCTTAGTTAATAATTCTGCTATGGTTATTGCAAATTTGTTAAATGAAATAGGTTTAAGCAAATAGTGACTTGCTTTTAAATCAAATGCAGTTATGGCATGGCCGCTATGTCCAGTTGTAAATACCAAATGTTTTGTTTTAGCACGAAGGGTCTTCGCCAAATCCAATCCGTTAATTTCTGGCATTTCAATGTCTAAAAAAATAAAATCAATCTGGTCTTCTTCTTTTACAGCCATTAACGCCTCTACAGAGCTAAGGTAAGTAGTATGCAAATATAAATTTGGTATTTGAGTAATAAATGCCTTGAGTTGATCAATTGCATATTGCTCATCATCTATAATAATACATTTTATAGGCATAAGGATGTGTTTTGGGCAATTTAACAACATTTTAACTTAAAATAAAATATTCAACCTATTCATAATTTAAATTTACTCCAATTTAAAGTCATACACCGTTACAAGGCGTTGGTACCACCAAAACCATAGTTGGTACAATAAATTTTTATTTGAGAAAAGTACTTACTAATCTTAACTATTAATTAAATGCTATGCTCAATATTTTTAAATCACAAAAGCATAATGCCATTAGTGTAACCAAACACTTATTAAATGAGCTAAAAGTTAATGTTAGTAGTGATACGATTAACAGCACCTTAACTGAACATCCAGACTATCCTAATTTATCTTCTATTAGCGACAGTTTATCAGAATGGCATGTTTCCAATCAAGCTTATCATATAGAAAAAGTAGGCTTTGATGCCACCGATCTTTATTATCCTTTTATTGCTCATACAAAGGATAATGGTGGCCGTTATTTTTTGGTTCATCAAATAGGAAATAAACAAGTAATTATTAGTGATGAAAAAAGTAAAAATGCAACCCTAACTGAGCAGGAGTTTTTAGACAAATGGAGTGGCATTGCATTGCATGCTACAGCGACAACGAAAAGTGGCGAGAAAGATTACTCTAGTAGGCGAACTATAGAAATTTTTAACCAAATCAAACTTCCCTTATTGCTCTGTATTGGAATTGGCATTTTACTCATGCAAATAGACCAACAGTTTTTAGGTTTAACTTATTTAAGCCTGTTAATTATTAAAATGCTTGGCATTACAATAAGTGTTTTATTATTGATGCAAAGTGTTGATGCAAACAATCCCTTTATACAAAACTTATGCAACATAGGTAAGAAGAATGGCTGTAATGCCATCTTAAAATCTGATGCAGCGAAGCTTACATCATGGTTAAGTTGGACCGAAGTTGGCTTTTTTTATTTTACAGGGAGCTTCCTTTCCCTCCTATTTGTACCAGCATCCATATCTGTTTTAGCGTGGCTTAGTATTTTGGCACTTCCTTATGCTATCTATTCAATCAGCTATCAATATCGACATAAAAATTGGTGTATCTTATGCTGCACGGTGCAAGTATTATTAGCTATGGAGTTTTTAACTGTTATGTTGGGCTCGTTTAAAGCTCAACTCTGGACTCTTGAAATCAGTACCGAAACTTTATTATCTAGTTTTACCGCATTTATAGTAACTGTATTAAGCTGGTCGGTATATAAAAACATACTACTCAACGCTAAAAAAGTTAAACCGCTTCAGCAGCAATTAAAAAAGTTTAAATACAATACTGAACTCTTTCAACAAGCCTTAAAAACTCAACCAAAATATGGCATTGGTAACGAATTGATGCCAATTGTATTAGGCAATTCTGATGCCGAAACTATAATTACAATGGTGAGTAATCCATTTTGTGGACCTTGTGCACAGGCGCATCAGGTGTTAGATGAATGGTTAGCCTATCGAGACGACATTCAAATAAAAATACTTTTCACTACTGCAGATCATGATGATGATCAGAAAACAAAAGTATCAAGACACATTAGCGCCCTAAGTTTATTGAATGATACTGCATTAGTTGAAAAAGCATTGAATGATTGGTACAGCCAATCAAGTAAAAAATATGATGAATGGGCAAAAAGGTATCCGATTGAATTGAGTGAGAAAATGGCAGAGGTAACGGCTAAACAAAAAGCCTGGTGCGAACTAACGGGAATAACTTTTACTCCTACCTTTTTAGTAAATGGCTACAAATTACCAGCTCCTTATAGACTAGAGGATATTAAATATTTATTAAGTTAAAGATCTTTTTGTACAAAAAAGGGGCAGCACGGTTGCAACGAAACTGCCCCAAAAACGAATGCCGACGTTATTCGGCATCGCCTAAGTAAACCTGGCGTGACAGATTTACAAAACCTTAAATACAAAGTTAAACTTAAAATTATGAAAAAGTTAAATTTACTCAGCAGGGCTGAAATGAAAAACGTAATGGGTGGTAATGGTGGATATGATTGCGAAAGTTGGAGAAGTCAAGAATATATGACCTGCTATGGTTGCTGTATTACCGTTTATGATAATGAGACTTGCTTATTACCATCAAACTGCGGTCCATCTCCTGTAGTAATTGAAAACATACCTTAACAAAAATAGTATCTACACTAAGTGTAGATACTAAAATTCATAACCCTTATGAAAATACTAGTTACGATCATTATATGCCTAATGTGCTATTCGATAAATGCTCAAACAACTAAATTCAAAATAGATGGTACGATAGAAAACACTAAAAATGCAAAGTTTGCTTATTTGTCTACACTCTCTCAACAGATTTCAATATCAAGTGACAAAATTTTTATGATGGTACCCGTTGTAAATGGCAAATTTGAATTTAGAGGCGAATTTGATCTTAACGGTAAAATGATGCAGCATGCCTGTATCTTCTTTGATGAAAGAGGAAACATTAATAAATATGAATTGGCATTGAAATTCAAGAATTTGATATGGGTAACTGGACGAGACGCACACTTACTAAGAATTGTGCTGGAGAACTTAAGTTTGCAAGTAAAAAATCGAGATGACAATTACACAGCTAAGGTTACAAAGAACGGCAATTACACTAAACAATATCATGAATATCTGCTTTCGGTAAAGAAAGGGCGCAAAGATGTTGTAAACGTTATCAAAAAATATCCGAGTTCGCCAATTAGCCTAATCGCTCTGCAATGGGTATATTTTAACGGAGAAACTTATGACTCTAAAGAATCTGTATCTTCAATATATGATGACCTCACTTCAACCGTGAAGACAAGTGCTGAAGGAAAAGCTTTGAAAAAAAATTTGCATATTAAATAAACCTGAAAATACCGAGATGAGGTTATTATTCACTATTTTATTTTCTAGCATACTGCTTATTACAAACGCTCAGGAGCAACAAAAATTCGCACTAAAAATATCTTTTGCAAATGGGGTAGACATTCCTAAACAAGCTATACTAGAATTAACTCATTTCGATAAGAGCGAACCTATTAAAAACCAGCTTAAAATAGACGGCAATAACATACTTGCTAAAGGAGATATCGCAGAGCCAGTATTGGCAATGTTGGATTTGAATTGGCAAAACAAGTCTATTAGAATTCAGTTCCTTCTTCCGGCGGATACAGGAGAAATAAGGGTTGATGCCAATAAAAAGGTAACTATTAATTTCAAAAATCAAAATAAATTATATGAAGATTATTCGAGTTTAATCAGACAAATTTCAAGTCTTCGGCAAAAATCAAATGAAAGAGTTAAGGCAATTAATTATGAGAATAGATTAATGTTGGAAGTTCAGAAAGAGATCGACTCAATAGAAACTTACTATGAAAAGTTAATTGATAATGAAGTGTACATTAAGACTTTTGAAAAACAAAATAATTCATTTTTAGGAGCGATAGCCTTAATGGCTTATGCAGAGCGACCTAATAGCCATCAAAGGAGAAAGTTTGAAACGGACTCCCTTTTAAAAATGTTTGGTTCTTTTACATCGGAAATAAAAAAATTACCTTCAATGAAGGCATTTCATAATCTCTTGCTTTATGAAAAGACACTAACTGCTGGAAATTCTTTTCCTTCATTTAAATTAAAAGATACGCTCAATAATACACACGAGTTAAGTAAATTTTATGGAAATAAATATACGTTAATAGACTTTTGGGCAAACTGGTGTGCCCCATGCCGTGATGAACATCCAAATATGCTAAAACTATTTAAGAAATATAAGGATAAAGGCTTTGAGATTATTAGTGTATCAATAGATAAATCTAATGATTTACACCTATGGAAAGAAGCAATTATAAATGATAAAATTGATGTTTGGCCGCATTTCATTGATTCTAATCAGCATGCAAAAGAACAAATGAAAATCCGTTTTATACCGGCCAACTTTTTAATTGATAGTAAAGGAAATATTAAAGCGAAATACTTGAGGGGAGCTGACCTAAACAAAGAGTTGGAAGAACTTTTTGGGTATTGATCAGTTAGAATCGATATCAAGTATTAAATAGAGAAATACAAATATGATGTAATCGCAGATGCAAATGTCGATGCCACTAGTGGGAATTGTGGTAGAGCTAGATGGTGCTGCGATCCTTGTGCTGATTTGTAATAGATTTAGTTATATCCATGGGGTAAAAAGCCCCATAGATATTATTTTAAAGACAATAGATATGTTATTAAGTAAAAAAAATATCATCACTACATTAATTCTACTAATGAGTTGTTCTAACAATAAAGAACAAGAACAGGATCATATTAATAATTTTATTACAATAATAAATGAAGTACCGGGTGCTAAGCAAAAGTTTAAGTATATAGATTATATTGGAAGTTCTGAATATATAGACCTTGATAACGACACTGTCAAAATTTCATCTGATCAGCCCATCACTTCCTACAGCTATAAAAATGCAAATAACGTAAAATATTATTTCATTAAGCCCAATGATACAGTATACATTAAACTAATTGATGGTAATAATTTTCCATTTTCAAACAATAAAAATAATAATCGTTTACTAAAGCTAATGAGTAAATTCTCCTTTAGTTTAGGTTCTATTAATTTCGAGAATAAATCATCTTATGATGTAGGAAAACAGCAGATTGAAGCTAGTTTTCAATTGAAAAATGATATTATTGAACGTTTTGGAGAAAGAGTAGATGATAAAGAATTTATGAAAAGATTTGTTGTATATGATAAGTTTACTAGCCTTCTGGTTTTATGTAAGAAGTAATAAAACCGATAAAATTTTTGAAGATGTTATAAAGAATGTAGTGCCGCTTGATACTAATATGATAACTTTTAAATTATTTGTTAACAACTTCAATTCATATACGGCAAGTAAAAATTCATATAATGTCTCCACTTATTTCAAAAAGGTAGAAAACGAATATCCAGAAATTGTAAAATCATATGTGCTATTCGATTTAATAAAATCATACCAACCATACAGTGAACAAAAAGTTGATACCCTAAAAAGCTTAATAAAAAGGTATTCCTCAATTTCAAAAAATCTCAATTTCATTAACTACTTAAACAAAAATTTAGAAAAAATTACAGGGGATAAGTCATCAGAGAAAGATGATAAAGTACAAGTCCTTAATTTATTATCTGATAAAAAAATATCATTTGATGAAGTTTTAGCACAACATAGAGGTAAATTTATTTATATGGATATTTGGGCTAGCTGGTGCATACCTTGCGTTTCGGAGATGCCCTATTCTAAATCGCTATATGCTGAATTAAAAGCTAAATCATTGCCAGTAGAGTTTATTTATGTTTCCGAGGATGAAAATATGGCTGTCTGGGTAAAAAGAAGCATGGAAATGAAACTACCTAATGAAAGAAGTTTCTTATTTCTTAAGAATAACGCTTTACAAAAATTTCTTAATCAATATGAAATAAAATCGATCCCAAGGTATTTACTCTTCAATAAAAAGGGAATTGTTATCGATTCAGATGCATTAAGGCCAAGCGACAAAATTCTAAAAGAAAAAATAATAAAGTTGTGTTATGAGTAAGCATAACTGATGTTGTTCTCGGAAAAAAATTGTAAAAAGCAAATTACTAATAATGATCTATTGGTTTTTAAACAGTTGATAATATTCTCCCTTGTTACTGGTTAATTCTGCATATTGTAAAAACTTCACTTAGAGTAAATTCACTCAACTCACCAAAACCCGTTATTGCACATCAGCAAGGTAAATTGTTTAAAATTTTGGTAAATGAAGGTGATTTAGTAAAAGAAAAACAAGCTTTAGCATTCGTAGAAAGTACAGCACAACATAACGATGTGATTATGCTTTCCGAACAACTTCAAGCATTACAGCAGAAATTAAACACCACGGCCAGTATTGACCCTAAAGATCTTAGAACTACATCATTACAATTAGGCGAGTTGCAAAATAGCTATCAGTCCTTTTATCAAGAATATCTTGATTTCATCAACACTCAAAATGGTGGTTTTTACCTCACTCAAAAAAGTTATCTGCAAAGAGATCTAATAGAAATTCAAAAACTTCAGCAGCAAATTAAGCAGCAACAGCTTATACAACAGCAAGAGTATGCTAATGCCGAAGAAGAATATGCAGCCTACAAAAAACTTAAGAGTAAAAATGTAATCTCTAACAGCGAATTTAAACAACAAGAAAATAAATACCTCTCTAGCAAGTATCCATTACAGCAATCGGCCACAGCATTACTAAATAACAACGCAAGCTCCTTAGCCAAACAAAAAGAGTTAGCCAGTTTAGATCAAACGATAAAAGAACAACAAGCCAAATTTAGACAAGCTTTGAACAGTATAAAAAATGAGACTGAGGCTTGGATCATGAAATATGTAGTTACTGCACCACTTGATGGCAGAGTTGGTTTTGCAGGAATTATACAAGAAAATCAACAGGTGGTTATAAATCAGGAACTTTTTATTGTAAACCCTGGGAATACCAATTTCTTTGGTGAGGTTCAAATTCCGCAATACAACATGGGCAAAGTAAGTCTGGGCCAACGAACCTTAGTTAAGATGCGAAGTTTTCCATTTGAAGAATATGGAGTTATTAATGGCAAGATAAGCTACATTACAGATGTTGCGCTAAAGGATAGTGTTTTTATTGCAAAAATTGATTTTAGCACAGTTGAGCAGAAAGATAAGGAACATCCAATTGTACTAAAGCCGGGTATGATGGCAGATGCAGAAATTATAACGAGGGAAAGTAGTTTGTTGCAACGCTTTTTGAGAAATATCACTAAAATGCTCAACAGCAATTAAATAAAAATACCTAAAATCAGGTAATTTAGGTGATTTTCATTCACTAATAAGATTTTAGCGTTTCAATTAAAAGAAATAGGTTGGCGCACCACCAACCTATAAGAGAGCGAGGGGTTAATATTCTTTACTCAACAATGTAGTAATCATAATTACCAAGAGCAAAATACCCAAGAGATAGATAATTAAATGATTGCGGTGAGTTTGATGTGGAGAAATAACTGGTACAACTCCATTAGCCACAAATTGTAAAGCAGATGCGCTATAGATTTCTTGAGTTATTTTTGATGGAGATTGTATAAAATCGGCCACTAAATTGCTATGAATAATAATTTCGCCATTACTTAGGTATACTATATAATTGAAATTAAATAGCATACTACTGCTTACATAAGTGCCAATACTCGTATTATATTGCCTTAATTTATCTAATAGAGGAATTAGGAAAATTCTTTGTTCCGTTAAAGGCTGTGGCATCGAGATCATTAATAGCTTTTGTAAATGTTTCGATAATATTAATAGTTGTGATTTAAGGAAACAAATTTATTGTACCAACTGGTTACTTGCGTGTATTAACTGGCTGTTTCGGTGTATGAGATTTTAAAAGACTTCTATTTTTTAGGATTTTTTGGGTGATGATTTAGAATCAGATTTGTATACAATACCATCAATCGGCAAATACTAAATAAACACTGTTCACCTCTTCTTTTACGGTTTCCCGTATTTGGTTATCATCCCACTTGTGGAAATTTAGGCTTATCATTATCATTTGATAAAAACTTAAATACTATGATAAGAATTAATGCTTTTGACAAAATGATTTGTCGCACACCAGCTTTTTCTGTTAACCAGCAACTACAAAATGTTTGGAACGAACTAAAAGCGAAAATAGAAGAATCGTCTCCTGCTTTTTATGCCATTATTAAACATGTTGATGCTAGCGATTTAGCTCAACTTGATGAAAAAACTAGATTTACAATTTGGAAATACTTGAATAGAGCTAAATATCGTTCTACCCCATTTGGTTCTTTTGCAGCAATAAGCTTGATGACGATCGGCTCTGATGATGCTGTTAATATTCAGATCAACAAAAAAATGGATTTGCATCAATTTACAGATTGGTCTCAAAAAACAAAACATATACCTACAAATCTCAGCAAAATTAATTTGCTAATCAGCAATAGTACGATTTACATGGTAGATCAAGAGATTAGGTATATCAAAGCTAAAGATGGCACGTTTGAATTGGCTGCTGTTGAGACTATCCCAGAATTATATAACATTTTAATGTTTTGTAAACGGAAGAGTAATTTAAATGAATTGATAGAATTGATGAAATATACCTTTAATTATGATAGTGAGCGCACTAAAGCTTTATTGATGCAAATGATTGACTTACAGCTGCTTTTTACAGATCTACATCCGAATATTACAGGGAGTGATTACTTTGAACGATTAGGGGTAAGTTGCCAACCTGATGCTTCAAATTACATCATGGCAGAAAGAAAGATTGGCAAGGGTAATTTTGACGGCAATTTATTACAACATTTACCAAATTACATTCATCAAATGCAACAGCTTTTGCCTGTAACCATAAATAATAACTTAGAAGAGTTTAAACAGTCTTTTACAAAAAGATACGAACAGAGAAAAGTGAACTTGGCGATTGCATTAGACCCCGAGCTTGGCATTGGATACGGGAAATTAGCACAGCCTAGCAATACCGATCCTTTAGTAAAAGAAATTGAATCAAACCTTGGTAATCAAACTCCTCATCAAATTGAATATGGCTCTCTACAGCAATTTTTATTACGCAAAATAATAGAAGGAAATCCAATTAATATAGATGAATATCAAATTGAAAAGGAGTTAAAAAACGTATTACCCAATTCTTTAAGTATAATTTTTAATGCGCATGAAGGAAATTTAGTACTAGCAAGTGCCGGTGGCACTAGTGCAAATATTTTATTAGGCAGATTTACCAATTGCGGCGCAGAATGGGAAAGTTATGGTTTGGAAATTGCACAACTAGAACAAACAGCAAATGAAGAAATCGATTTTTTTGACATCGCTTACCAAGCAGAAAAAAAGGTAGACAATGTTAATAGGCGAAAACAAATGTATGCTAATGAGTTGCCAATTTTATCATGGAGTGAAGTTGATAGTTCTTTAAATTTGAATGATATTTTGGTATCTGTAGTGCGTAATGAGGTGATTTTGATTTCAAAAAAATCAGGAAAGCGATTGATACCTCGATTGGCTAGCGCTTACAATTATACGCGATCTGATTTAGCAGTATATCGATTTTTATGCGATATACAAACACAAGGATTAGCTATAAATTTAAATTTCAATTTAAGCACCTTTTTTCCCAAGCTTAATCACTACCCTAGATTATATTATAAAAATATCATTGTAGAAAGAGCTACTTGGTTAGTACCACTTCCAATCATTAAAAATGAGGAAAGTTTATTACTTTGGTTAGCAGAAAATAAAGTTGACAATCAACTTATTGTAGGCGATACGGATCAATCGCTATATTTTGATTTAACTAAACATGAGGATGTTTGGGCATTTTTAAGATATGGAAAGCAACAAGAGACTGATTTTTACGTAAGAGAAGCTCTAATTGGTGAAAAAGATTTGATTAAAGATGAAAATAGCTTGGAATATTATCCACAGTACATCGTTAACTACTATCATAAAAACACCATTTATCAAAGGAAAAAAAATGACCTAACAGCCAGTGAGCATCAAATTTATTTGCCAGGTTCTAATTGGCTTTATGTTGAGATTTACTGCCACATTTCTTTTAGCAACCATTTGCTATTATCCTTAAATCAATTCATAAAATCTCACCAAAAAAACATAGTTACCTGGTTTTTTATTAGATATTCAGATCCTAAACCACATATCCGCTTACGCTTAAAAACCAAAAATGAAAAAGAAAATTTTCAATTGTTATCCGCTTTGCGCAACCTAGCCGACCCACTTGTGAAAAATGGTAACATTAGTGATGTACAGGTGAAAAGTTATCAACCAGAATTGGATCGCTATGGCCAAAAACGAATACTTCTGGTAGAACAGTTTTTTAGTATTGACAGTATTTTTGTGCTTTGGATGTTACGCAAAAATAAGCAAGAACAGATTTTGAAAATACTTGCATTGGAAACCTTAAAAACCATGTGTAAACTAGCCTATCCCGATATAGAAAATCAACTATCTTTTGCCAAAACTATGGCAGCTACTTTTGCAAAAGAGATGGGTTTAGCAGCAATATTATTTAAAAAAATAAATTCGAGTTACAATGAAATGAAGTGTGTAATGGATAAAGAAAATCATCAACAACCAGTAGCAATTACTAGAAAACGTAGCGAATTATTAGCGGTTTTATTTGAGCAATGCGAAAACGACCAAATTAAAAGAAATTTGTTAGCAGATCTCATCCACATGCACATCAACAGGTTGTTTAATGATGCACAAAGAATTCACGAAACGATTTTATATCAATTTTTAGCTAGGAAATTACAGACTGATTTTTCATTACTAAAAGCGAAACAGGCACTTTAATGCTTAAGCTAAAATGAGTATGGGTGATGTGGTGATTAAAAATTGCTGCATCGCCATAAGCATAAAACAATCTTTTGTTGATATTGGACAAACCAGATTGATTGCTTGGTGAAGCTTTGTGTAACGCAATTCGGTTGCCAGTATCTAGATAAAATATCTCGTCAACAACTTTTAAGTTTAGATATGCAGGATCACTCTCATTATAAATGTCTGCATGTTTAAAAATATTTTCTGCCAAGGTTAGCAATATAAGAGGAATTAGACGCAGGTGTTTAACCTCGTTTGCATATGAGAAATAAATATGCAAAGGTGCAGATTTTCTAATCTGGTATAGGTGTATCAAATTTTCTACCTGTTCAATTTCATTTGCTAAGGCAATATGATTTCCAGTATCATCCGCATCAATAGCAAAGCGCATCATTTCAGCTAGTTTAATGATTGCCTCTCCGGCAATTGCAGAATGTGAACTAACTTTATAATGAATAAAATCTAAGGTGTTAAATAAAAAATGAGGATTGATTTGAGCTTTTAGGAACGCATTCTCTGCCAACACCAATTCCTTTGCCATTTTTTGCTGCTGAATGATATTTTCTAATCGCTCTTTTTCCAATTGTTCAGTTTTTTTTCGCTCCGCGATATATGTTTTTATAAAATAATATCCTGTAGAAAATCCGAAGAAGTAAACACCTCTATAAAGATTACGAGTTATAACATTTATGTTAAGTACATAAACTTTGTTAAGCTTTATAACCTCTAAGGCAATTAATATTTTATCTAATGTAAAATGAACTAAAATGTAAGCAAAGAGCTGAAAAATTAGTACAGGCACTAAAAAATAGATAATTCTATTCTTTTTTTTAAAAAGAAACGGTAATGTAAATTCTGCATGTAAATAGAAAAATGCAATATTTAGCATTAGGTGCAATGGATCTACCAAAGGATGGGGAAATAAGCCACCTAAAATTCCAAGTAAACCAAGTTCATAAACGGCAAATGTGAACCAACTAATAAAGTGAATTCTTTTCCCTAGTATCAAATCGTAGATTTTTATGCGCATTTAAGACATTATAAATAGAATATAGTGCTGTCTGTATAAACTTTTTTTAACAAGAAAAGCACATGGCTAAGTTTCATAAAAAATTTAAAATTATGAAACAGAAAGCATTAAAAATTAAGCAAAAGTCACTTTTTATCTACAAAACATTGCAATCAAAATCTTCTCAATCAAAAAACGACACTGAAACAACAACGAGAACCCTTCTTACTAACACATCTTTAACCTGCTAGTATTTGTAAGCGGGATTACTTGCGTTTTCCCGCTTTAATTAAATGCTTTGATAAAAATTCGTTGAAATTTTTTCGGTAATATTCTCCAACGCCAATCCGTATTCCATTATTCATTTTTACCAAAGCACCATCAATGTGCTCAATTTGGTCTATATTAATTACAAAACTTCTATGTAATTGCATAAAGCCGCCATATGATGTTAAAATTTTAGTAATTTCACTTAGTGACATATAAGTTAAAACTTTTTTTGCCTTAGTATGAATCATAATATAGTTCTGCTGCCCTTCTACAACTACAATTTCATCGTATCTAATTTTCACCATTCTTAAATCATCTTCCTTACTTTTTACAAAAAAATAATCTTTTATTTCTTTTAAAGACTGATTTTCAAATGATTCGGGGAATAGTTTGTTTACTGTAATTACAAATTTACCTAGCGAATATGGTTTTAAGAGATAAGCATCTGCATTTACTTCAAAAGCCTCATAAGCGTATTTGCTATGTCCGGTAGTAAATACTATTTTTTTGGTGCTATTTTTAATCTCCGAAGCCAATTCTATACCGCTAATTTTAGGCATATCTATATCCAAAAAAACAACGTCAACCTGCTCATGTTTTCCAATTTCTCTAAGCGCTAACAAAGGATCTGTATAAGTTTCTATAATTGATAATTCTGGCAAAGTAGAAATATAGGCACTTAAACCTTCAATAGCATGCTCTTCATCGTCGATAATAATACATCTATACATTAATAGTTATGTCTTTAAGTTTGCAATACAGCTCATAACTGAGGTGTTAAAATTAAAATAGCAACCATTTACTAACAGTAACTTGATGCTTTTTTAATTTTTTTTAATTGAATGCTGCAAGAAAAAAACTATAGTAAATGAAATTAGGTAAGTTAATTTTCTACACCAAATTTACATATTTCTACACCAACCATTGAAGATACTTGACTAAATAAAAAACACCAAAATCTTAAACATATAAGTTTTAAATAACAAGTTTGTTACACCGAAATTTATCTTCTAAAATTTACGTAAACATAACATATTGGCTTCGTGTTTATTAATTAACTTGAAGTAAAAAAAACTCAATATCAAATTAGATAAGCGGTTTTTCTAGTGAACTATATTAGGTATATTGCTAAAGATAAATGCTCAAAATATATGTCTGATAAGCTACTTTTACAAGAACTTAAACGTCTGATTATACTTAAGAACGAGATCAAAAATCCTAGTCCCTCTGATTGCCGATTTATTGCTGCAGATATACGTAAAAACTTACGCAAAACAATTAGCGAAACTACCCTTAAAAGACTTTTTGGTTTTGCTTCTGTAAAACATGAGTTTTCTAAATTTACCATTAATACACTAATGGAATATACAGGCATTGTTGAAGACGATGTAAAATCTGAGTTGCAAATTTTTAACAATTACGAAAAGGGTGAAGACATTGATTTAATAAGAGCAAAAGCAAACCGAATTACAAATTGTACCTTATTAAATATTAGTAATCGATGCACTGTGCCTTACGATTTAACTATTGGAAGAAATTTCGCCAAAGAAGAACTTGCGATTTTTACAGAAAGTGAATACAGTTACACTTTATTTATTTCTCAACCAGGTTATGGAAAGAGCATCTTGCTAAGTCATCTTATTCAAGATATGTTTATGGATGAGAACTCCATTTATAAAAAACATGTGATCCTGTTCATCAATGCAGATCATATTTTTAATAGCGATTTAGCCGATTTAACGTTGGAAGACCGCATTAAACTTAAACTAGGATTACTCCCAAAAACAAGCCTTATTTCTTATTTTGATGAGCAATTTCGGATCAATGGAACTAAGTTTTTCTTTGCTGTTGATGGTTTATCAGACATGATCATCACCAAACATTTGAAACCTAAAATTTTTGATCGGATTATTGATTTTATTAGCACCATTTCAGATAGCGATAATGTAAAAGTAATTTTAAACATGAGATCTACAACTTGGAGCAGGTTTTATGAAAGGATTAGGTTTGCTCCATTTTTTAAAAACAAATGGTATGCCGGTAGCCACTATCAAAGTCATGCCGCTTCAAATGTGCCTCCTTTAACGCCATTAGAAATAGAAGAAATTTTTAATAAAATCAGTCCCTCAACTTTTACTCCAATAAGTGAAGAATTAAAACAGCAGCTTAAATTTCCATTCCATATACAGTGGTATTATCAATTGCGTACCGCCTACCCCGATTTTGAATCTTATACCAATATTGTTTATTTCGAAATTATTGCCAAGTTTATTCTAGAAAAAATTTACAATTCTACCTACGCAACAGAAAAAGTACTGTTTTGCAAAAAAATCATTTTTTTAACAAATTATGGGCAGAAAACATTTAAGGTAGCCAAATTAGACTTAATGAATGAAATGCCTGTTTTTAAAAATGCTTATTCAGAATTGTTAAGTGATGGAATTATTACAGAAGATAAAGAATTTGAAAATGAAAGTTATGTTGAATATGTGAGATTTATACAGCCTCATGTTTTCGAGTATTTTCAATTTATAGAATTATACGAATTATTTGGTCAAAAAATTGACGATCGCTTTTTCAATATCATAAATAAAGAATATACAGGAAATCAATCTCGTTTTCAGCTTTTGCAATGGGCCATTAGGTTCTTAATAAAAAGACATCAATTTAAAACACTAAATCAGATATTAAATCTAGATTTAAGTAACTTCGAGAAAAACTATTTGTTATTTTTTATTGCCGAAAATCTTAAATACCGTACTAAAACTAATCCCGCATTTAAGCATGAAATTGAAAATCAGCACTTTCATCAAATGCTCATTAAACATTTAATTCATTTTGATTTTATAGATTCTTCTTATAACCAAGCTATTGCTTGTTTAATTGAAGTAGCTGATAATGAGCAAACAGACTTAATTTACCAGAGTACCTTGGTTTTATTTGATTGTTTGGGCTTAGACGAAAAACAGATTAAATACAGACTTACAAAACTAAAAGAACTGCACCCCCAAGGCAATCAATGGTTTATTAACCCATATGATGCTACAGCATTGCTTCACAATAGACTTTGGGGCAAAGAAAATATACAGAATTCAGTTTTGCAAAGTATTGAAGACTTTAAATCTTTAAAAAACGTATATCCAGTAAGCAAGTTGCCAAACGCAAGCGAGGCAATTAGTTATTTTTTTATGCTCTCTGTAAATTACCTTTACGGCAGTCAAAAAGAAGTTGCTCAAATCGTAGCTGCTATATTTTATAAACATCCAAAACTAAAGAAACCAAAAAATCCGATCGCCATTTATTTACTTAGCTTTTTAACGCTTGCTTCTGCACGAACCAATCCAAGTGAACAGACCGACCAAATGGAGCGTATTTTAACGAACCTTTTAGAAAAGGGATCAAAATATATATCTGCATTATACGCTAGATCGTTATTATTATGTATTAAGGCAGAACAAAGTAAAAATAGAAAAGAGTATGAAAAGGCCATTTACTATGCTGAAGAATTTTTAAAAATTCATCAAACTAATGAATTAGCGGTACATCAACTAGCAGCTTACAACTTGTTAATTCAGGTTTATCAATTACTTAATCAGCCAAGCAAAGCTGAAGAATGTATTGTAAAAAAGAATAATTTATTAGTAGAAAAGAATATCCCGATAGGTGCTTTTTAAAAAAGAAAAGAGGATTTCTCCTCTTTCTCTAAGTCGTTTACTTTTTAGTTACCTTGAATTCTGTTCTTCGGTTAAGTGCCCTACCCTCCGGATTATCTTTTCCTTTGGCCAAGTTATTTGGTGCAATTGGCACGCTAAAACCATACCCCTTACTTGTCATTCTATTTGCCGAAACACCTTTACTTACCAAATAATCTACAACAGATTTCGCCCTCCGATTTGATAAATCTAAATTGTAATCGGCACTTCCAATATTGTCTGTATGTGCAGCAAGCTCTATTTCAATATTTTCATTTTCAACCATTATGTTGTAGAGGTTTTCTAAGTTTAGTTTGGCAGTTTCTGTTAAATCTGCGCTATCAAATTCATATAAAATATTTTTGAGCACAATCGGTTTTTCTGGTATTTTATCTATACAAAGTTCACTTTGCAAAGTATCAATCGCAGCTAGTTGTGCTATCGTATAATCTATGTTTTTGGCAAAAAATTGTTTGTGGCTTGCTTTTACATGAAAGCCTCT
Organism: Pedobacter sp. GW456-11-11-14-TSB4; assembly: GCF_059424425.1. Lineage (NCBI taxonomy): Bacteria > Pseudomonadati > Bacteroidota > Sphingobacteriia > Sphingobacteriales > Sphingobacteriaceae > Pedobacter > Pedobacter sp. GW456-11-11-14-TSB4. The sequence continues at coordinate 605,286 of NZ_JBWKZK010000002.1, read as the reverse complement.
GTTGTTGTTGATAACAAAGTTATATTTTCCATTTGCATCAGTTACAGCACTCATTTCTTGTAAATCTTGTCCGCTTAAGGTTACTGTTGCCCCAACAACAGGTTTTAAAGTTTCGCAGTCAATAAGCTTTCCATTAACACTCATAGTCTCTGTTTTTACATGAAACAATTCTAAACAGCAAACAGATTCACGATCTGAACTCACGTAGCCTTCGCTATCAGCTTCATTAAGCGATGTAAAATAAAGATCATCCTTTGGCGAATTAAAAGGATAGCCCATATTTCGTGGAGATGCCCATGTTTTAAAATCACCTTCGGCATGGTAAAAATCAAAACCTCCCATACCAATTCTACCGTTAGAACTATAAATTAGTTTTTTAGTTTTTGGGTTATAGTATGGTGCTTGTTCATCGCCTTTAGAGTTAATAACATCACCCATGTTTATTGCGTTACCAGTATTTCCATCAGCTCTAATTGGCGCATACCATAAATCATATTTACCTAAGCCACCGGGTCTATTCGATGAAAAAATTAAGTACTTACCATCTTTACTAATCGAAGGCTGCATAGAATTAAAACCTAAAACGTTAATTTCACCACCTAGTAAAACCGGTGCCGACCAATTGTTATCTGATGTTTTTTTAGACACATAAATGCTTCTGTTTTTATCATCCTTATTGTACCATGCTGTAAAATACATTAGTTGCCCATTAGGATGAATGGTTGGCGCCGCAGCTTCCATCATTTTTGTATTAACTATATCAATACGCTCAATTGATGATGCGTCTGCATTAGGGTTTTTATTAGTAGCGTAAATAGCATTTATATAAGGTGTTTCTTTTTTAGCAACTGTTACATTGTTATTGGTACCAGTTAAAATCTCAGTTTTTCCGTTGTTGTTAATAGGCCTTGATGAGGTAAAATAAAAATGCTGAGTGCCCAATGCAGATGCATAGTTTGAGCCAGCCATATTGATATTAGCTGGCAGCTTACTTAGTTTATACAATCGAGGATATTTAATTTCTGCTAAAGCAAATTTACATGATTCGATGTGATTTAACGCATTAACGCTATACTCGTCTTTAGCATTATGCTTAGCAATAAACCCTTCAAAAGCAGTAATTGCCTCTTCGAACTTGAAATTTGACCTCAAACATTCTGCGTACCAATAACTACTTAGCTCATATTTAGGGTTGGTAAAATTACTTGCCACAACATACCATTTCTCAGCATCCTGAAAGTTTTTGTATAGTCTTAATGATGTAGCTAGTTGAAATACAGCATATTCGTAATCGCTTCTTTTATTGATACTGCTTTCTTCTTTTATTTTTTTCTCGAAACCATAGGGTACTACAAACCCTGCACTATCTGCAGAAATTGACAATGCTTTTTTGTAATATTCTGCCGCAGCATAATATTCTTTATTTAAAAAATAAACATCGGCAACTCTTTTACTATCGGTTACCATTTGTGAGTTTGCAAACGTGTAACAAAAAATTAATAGGATAACAACTCTTAAAGCTCTCATATATTGGGATGGATTAAAGACGTGGACAGAAAAAATTTGGACCAACAATTCCTTTTCTGCTGGTAAATGAAACAGATAATTCTAAACCACCTCTGCTACCGGTAGCTCTGTTTAGTGATGATGTATTGAAATCGTAACTTACGCCAAAAACCATGCTTTTGTGGTGTATACCCAAAAAAGCAATAGCAGCGTCATCTACTCTATAATTAGAGCCTACTAATAAATCAGACTCTGGACTTAACATCATTTGTGCATAAGCACCAGCTGCTATTTCTTGGGCATCGCCTTGCTTAATGTAAATGAAGTTTGGCGTAATATCTAGCAAATAGTTTAGTTTAATACGAGCGCCTCCATGTCCATTGAAGCGCATAGGCAAACGTCCGTTCTGACCTACAAAGCGGTCTCTTGGGGTTGTTAAGTGTGCTACGCTAGCACCTGCGAAAACATTAACATTTTTATTGCCACTGCCATCAAAAAACATAAGTCCTGCATTAATATCTGGCGCCAAATAGCTAGCAGAGCTGATGTCATCATTCATTCCCATACTCGGGTCATAACCTAAAACTGGATTATACTGACTACCTAATGTAACTCTAGAAGCATCGAAACTTTTATTAATGATACCAGCCTGCATGCCAAAATTTATAATTTGCTCACCATCTCTACCCAACCTAATTCGATAAGCGGCAGACACTAGCGCATTAAGTTGGTTGTAATTAATAGCACCAGCAGTTTGGTTGATAATCATTGCCCCTATTGCTAAATTTTTTGTTGGCGATTTATCTATTGATGCTCCAGCTGTTAAATAGCCGTTATTTAAATTACTCCATTGTTGTTTTGCATTAATATTTACTCTATAATCTCCATCGGTAACACCAGTTAATGCAGGATTTAACCATAATGGATTGGCATAATACTGCGAAAAATGTGGATCAATTTGTGCTTTCGTATACTGGGCGCTAAGAACAATTACTAATGCCGCTGCTAATATTTTAAAGTTTTTCATTTTTTTTAATTTTAGGTTAGACATTATCTTAAAAGTGTGATTGTTCCTTTAAACGATTTGGTGGTGCCATCATTAAAAGTGACATCGATGTAATACACATACACCCCACTTGGTTGCATATTGCCTTTATATCGTCCATCCCAGCCAGCTGTTAATGAATTAGATTCAAATAAAAACTCTCCCCATTGGTTATAAATTCTCATTCTAAATCTCGATACGGTATTACCATAAGCTAGGAAATCATCATTTCTGCCATCGCCATTAGGCGTAAATGTGTTCGGGATAAACAAATCATTTTTAAATGGATTACTAGATGTACCTGTTACAGGTGTAGAGTTGGCACTTGTTTGGCAACTTAAAGTTCCAATGGCTCTTACAATAATGGTTACACTTTCGCCTGGTTGCAAACCTAATATGGTATGTGAGGTACCGCCATTTGATACTGACCAATTTACGCCGTTATTAGTTGAAACTTCGTAGCCACTTGCGCCGTTTACTGCATTCCAAGTAAACGTTATGCTATTAGCAGTTACGCCGCCTACGATAACAGTTGGTGCTACTAAAACTGGTAAAACATTAACAGTAATAGAAGTTCTATTGATACTTGCGCAGCCACCTGTTTTAGAAACACTCTCTACATAATAAGTTGTGTTAGTGGTTATTGCAGGAGTGGTAAATGAGCTACCTTCAGCTAACATTGTGCCACCAGAACTACTTGTATACCATCTGTAATTTAAATTAGGATCAGGATTGTTTACGCTTATTATGGTTGTACCACCTGCACAAATTGGATTATTAGTAGCACTTAAACTAAGCGGAGCCAATGGAACAGGTAAGGCTGTAATGGCAACAGGAGTTCTTGTACTCGATTGACATGAACCAGATACCGCTTCGGCATAATAAGTAACATTCGTAGTAATTATTGGGGTTGTAAAACTAGTTCCATTACCAACTGGTAAACCACCTGTCGCAGTTGTATACCAATTGTAAACTACATTAGCTACAGGATTAGATATGCTTAGAATGGTACTAATACCTATACAAACACTGATGTTATTTGAGGCAACTGTTGGAGGAAGTGGTTGTGGAGTAACTGTAACCTGAACTGCAATTCTACCACCCGTATTGCTACATCCGCCTGTTCCAATTGCTTGTACATAATATGTTGTATTTGCATTTAATACTGGAGTGGTAAAATTAATACCCACAAATACTGCAGTGCCGTTAGTAGCCGCTGTATACCATTCGTAATTCACTCCATTAACAGGATTATTAATGGTTAACGTTGTACTTTGTCCGGCGCAAATGTTTCTACCTGTTGAAGCTATAATTGGATCTGCTGGCGTAGGATTTACAGTGATTAATACAACTTTAGCATTAGCTGATGTATTTTCACAACGATTACTTCCTTTTACCGTTACGTAATAAGTTGTGTTTACTGATAAATTAGGTGTTGTGTATACAGCGCCAACAAATACTGGGTTAGTAAGTGCAGCATCACTATACCATGTAAATACCGGATTGATTACTACCGTACTACCTGCCGTTAATGTTGTTGTATTGTTGCCACAAATTGTTGTATTACCATTAACAATGATCTCATTTGCTATAGCAATTGGGTTTACATTTATGGTTATTGGTTTTGCATTTGCAGCTGTATTTTCACATTTGTTACTACCTTTAACTGTAACATAATATGTTGTACTACTGGTTAATGTTGGTGTTGTAAATGCCGGACCAACAAAAACAGGCGCTGTTAAAGATGCATCGCTGTACCAAGTAAACACAGGATTGCTTACCGTTACGCTACTTGCATTAATAGTTACGCTACCACTGCCGCAAACTAAGCTTGGTGTAGATAATACTATATCTGCTTGTTTCGCTCCTTCATTAACAGTAACGCTAACCAATTTAGCGGTAGCTGGCGAATTTTCGCATTTATTACTACCCTTAACAGTTAAATAATAATTTGTATTGCTGTTTAAAATTGGTGTTATAAATGTTGCACCACTAAAAGCAACAGTTGTTAAAGCAGCATCTGTATACCAAGTAAATATTGGATCTGTTACAGTTGTAGTACTTGCCACTAGTGTTGCACTACTACCTTCGCAAATGCTTTGGTTCGCGGCTGTTATATCATTGGCAGTAGCAATAGGTGATATTGTTACTTGTACAACTTTGGCATTAGCGGGTGCATTTTCACATTTATTATCGCCTTTTACAGTTACATAGAAAGTTGTATTTATAAATAATGGTGCGCTAGTAAATGATGGGCCGATGAATACCAAATTGGTTAAAGCTGCATCGGCATACCAACTAAACACTGGATTGTTTACTGTTGCACTAGTTGCTGTAAATTGAGCAGAAGAACCTGCGCATGCAGTAGCATTGCCAGTTACGATAATGTCTGTCATCCCAGCCAGTGAATTTACGGTTATGGTTACTACTTTTGCATTTGCAGGAGTATTTTCGCATTTATTTGTACCTTTTACAGTTACATAATAAGATGTTGTTGTAGTTAATGCAGGTACGATAAAAGTTGGGCCAACGTAAGCTACAACTGTTAATGAAGCATCACTATACCAAGTAAATACTGGGTTTGTTACCGTAAAACTAGAAGCGTTTAATGTAGTTTGGCTACCAGAACAAATTACAGCATCACTTACCGTGATATCTGATGCTAAAGCATACTCTTTTACAGTTACTGTAATTTGAGCAGCATTTGCTCCAGAACTTTCACATTTATTATCTCCTCTAACAGTTACATAATAGGTTTTGGTACTTGATAATAATGGAGTACTAAAAACAGCACCTGTAAATGCAACATCCGTTAAGGCTGCATCATTATACCAAGTGTATATCGGGTTATTTATAGTTGTACTACTTGCGGTTAAAATGGTATTTGTATCCTTACAAATTGAGGTATTACCATTAACAACAACGTCGGATGCTTGCGCACCAGGATTTACAGTAATGGTAATTGATAATGCATTAGCAGCTGTATTTTCACATTTGTTATCTCCTTTAACAGTTACATAATACGTAGTATTTTGAGTTAAAGCTGGCGATGTAAATACCGAACCTACAAAAGCAACATCTGTTAAGGTAGCATTGCGATACCAAGTAAATATCGGATTAGTAACCGTGGTAGAACTAGCCGTTAAACTTACTGTGCTACCCGAGCAAATAGTACTTATACCCGATAAATTAATGTCGGCAGCAGTGGCTGATGGATTAATGATTATTGATATTGACTTGGCATTAGTAGGTGAATTTTCGCATTTATTATCTCCACTAACAGTAACATAATAAGTAGTGTTATTAGTTAAAACCGGAGTTGTAAATGTGCTCCCAACAAATGCAACATCAGTTAATGTTGCATTGCGATACCAAGTAAATACTGGATTGGTTACCGTACTAGAGCTCGCAGTTAAAGTTGTTGCAGAAGTGCCGCAGATGGTTAAATTTCCAATTACGGTAATGTCATTTACTGTAGCAGATGGATTAACAGTTACAGAAACTTTTGTACGAGTGGCGCTGGCACAAGTATTTCCATTTACGGCCTCAACAAAAAAATCAAATATTCCTGCTGTAGTAAAAACAGGTGTTGTATAAGTTGAATTATTGAGAACTAAAAGATTGCCATTGGCATCGTACCAGTTGAAATTAACACCAGCAACAGCTTGTACACCTAATGTTACGCTACTGCCTGTACATGCTTTTGTTGGATTACCAGTTACAGGAATTGGTGGAGCTGGAGGTGCTAATACTGTTACCACTACTTTTGTTGGCGTACTTTCGCAACCAAAAGCAAATGCTATTACAAAATAATTATAAGTACCAGCCGCTAATGTAGTTGGTGTAGTGAATGTAGGTCCATCTGCCTGAAAAGTGTTTTCTAAAAACCATCTATAAGTTACGCCTGCTTGAGGGTTATTTACACTTAATGTTGCAGTAGCACCTTGACAAAAACTTACTGCTGTAGCTGCTACTTCGGGAGCTTTATTGATGCGTTGTGCATAATCAAAATTTACAGAAGTTAAAGCACCTAAAAAACCAGAGTTTAATCTAACCTCTACCCCATCAAAAGTTGTTGTTGGAACAAAAGATAAGGTTAACGAACTTCCATCGCTTAATAAATCTAATTGTATTAAAGGATTTGTAACAACCAAAGCATCAGCATTGCTAGTTGAGCCATTGTATGTTGTAATACTTATATTAGGCAATACTGCTAAGGATAGTAATCTAGAAGGAGATGAGAGTTTAATTCTTAATGTATCTCCAACTCTAGATAATCCACCATCAAAACCAACCCTTTGAAAAACTGATGCACTTAAAGCACCAACCGGCATTAGTAAACTAGAACCTGTCTGTGTATTATTGTCAATTGCTAAATTAGGATTAACCACACCTGCCAATAGCGCAACACCAGTTACACCATCTGCAAGTGCAATAGTAGCAGCACCACAAGGCGTAGCAATTGGCGTTCCATTAGGGATAACCGTAACTAATACTGATGTTCGGGCAGATGCCGGACAAGGACCAGGAACTACAGCTTCTACAAAATAAGTGGTATTTGCAGTTAATGCCGGAGTTGCAAACGTAGAACCAGTAAATATTATTGTTGTTGATGTTGCTGTTGAGTACCAATTAAAAACAGCACCACTAGTACTCGAACTTGCTGTTAATATTGCTGAAGATCCTTCTGATACCGATACTGAAGCTGGAATTACTACAGGAGCATCAACTGTGGCACCTACCGTGATGTTTGCTGTTGCTCTTGCAGAAGTACCACATGCATTTACTGCTTCTACAGAAAAGGTTGTATTTGAAGTTACTGTTGCGATAGTAAATGTGTTTCCATCCTGCCCAGCTTGGTATACACCACCACTATTGTACCATTTGTACGTTGTGCCTGCAACTGGATTTTTCACTTCTAAGACAACGTTGTTACCTGAACAGGTATTCACATTTGCAAAAAGCAATTCTGGCAAAACTGGCAAAGGATTAACAGTAACAGTAACTTGTGTTTTTGCGCTTTCGCAACCTGAAGCTGTACTCACAGTTACAAAATAACTATTGTTAGCTGTTATTGCTGGAGTAGTAAAAGTGGCCGTATTCGTTGTGGCTAATAAAACTCCACTAGCATCATACCACTTATAGGTGTTAGTGGCATTGAAATTACCAACCGTTAGTGTAGCTGGCTGATTAGCACAAACTGCAACATTTGCAGCCGTAACAGTTGGCTTAGTAATCACACGTTGCGCATAATTTACGTTTATGGAAGTTAAAGCTCCAACCAATCCAGAATTTAACCTAACTTCTATTGCATCAAAAACAGCAGTTGGTACAAAAGTTAATAGCGCTTGTGAACCTCCACTTAAAAGATTTAGATTGATTAGCGGATTATTAGAGAATGCTGCATCGTTATTGCTTGCCCCAGCATTGTAACTAGTAAGTTGTAAACTGCCTAATACTGCTGCTGATAATAATCTACCTGGAGAATTGATTAAAACTCTTACAGTATCGCCAATATTGGAAGCACTTGGAAATGATAATCGTTGATATACTGAACCTGCTAATCCAACCGGGATTAATAATGTAGAGCCTGTTTGTGTGTTATCATCAATGGCTAAGTTAGCATTTGATACACCAGCAAGAATAGTTAACACACCATTAACACCATTGGTTTGAGAAGTTGCTGCTTCGCAAGGTACCGGATTAACAACACCTGTTCCATTTACGTTAATGGTAACCTGAACTCTATTTGATGAGACACAAGAAGTAGCAGTATTAAAACTTTCTACAAAATAAGAAGTAGTGGTATTAAGTGGTGGAGTTACAAAGGTAGCGCCTGTAAAAATTGGACTTGTTGCGTTGGTAGAATCAAACCAATTGAAATTAACATCAGCTTCTGTAGAACTTGCTGTAATTACTGCAGTTTGCCCTTGATTAATTGTTGATGAAGAAGCTTGAACTTGTGGAGCGGCTGGCCTAGGATTTACAGTTAAAGTAACCGCTGCTCTTGTAGCACTCACACATCCACTTTGTGAAGCCTCTACATAATAAGTTTTGTTTGCGGTTAAACTTGGAGTGGTAAATGAAGTTCCTGTAAAAATTACCGTTCCATTTGTAGCAGTTTCGAACCATTGATAGGTAATTGTAGGATCTGGATTGCTAACTGATAAAGTTGTAGTAGCACCTTGACAGCTTGCTGTTGGTGCAACAATTACTGGAACAGCTAGTACAGGCGTAACATTTACCGTTACTGGTACCCTTTCTGCATTTGCACATCCAGCTTTGCTAATTTCTATATAATACGTTGTTGTTGTAGTTAAAGCTGGCGTGGTGTAAGTATTTCCATTTGCTAATACAGTACCACCAACCGCTGCACTATACCAGGTTAATGCAGTACCTCCATTTGGAGTTGCGTTTAAAGTTATAGTGTTACCTGAGCAGATTGATAAATTAGTTGTGGCAAGTGTTGGCTTAGGATATTTGATTTGTGCACTGTAAATATCTATGCTATTCAATGCAGCAACTGTGGCAGCAAATCTCACCTCAACCCTATCATACACACCACCTGCTAACAATGTGGCTTTAAATCGATTACCACCTAAAAGTCTGAGCTCAATTAAGGCCGAGTTTAATTGGTAACTACTTACCACAGAAGAGCCGTTCATTACACTCACCGTTACTCCACTCAGCACTCCTAAATCTAACAACCCAGTAGGCGTTGCCAAATCTAAACTGATACTATCTGTTGCAGTACCTGCTGATGGAAAAATTAAGCGTTGGAAACCTTGAGCGCCAACACCTACTGCAAGCGTAATTCTAGTAAAGTTGTTTAAATCTGCATCTGTAGAATTTGATGGATTACTAATACCGCAACCAATGCATATTCCTGAAATACCACTGTTTTGACTGTTTGCAAAATTACAGTTAGGCGTTGTGCCACCATTTAAAACTGTAACTGTAACCGCCACTCTAGTTAAGCTTGCGCAACCAGCTGCACTTACAGCTTCTGCATAATAAGTTGTGGTTGTAGTTAAATTTGGTGTAGTAAAACTTTGTCCACTAGCTAGGCTAGCACCACCTGTTGCTGTTGCATACCAGCGTATAGTTTCTCCGGCATTTGCCGATGCTTGTAATACTGTATTTTGACCGCTATTGATAATTTGATTGTTAGTTAGCACCGTAGGTGCATTTGGTGCAGGATTAATATTTACGGTAACTGCTATTCTGTTACTCACTGCAGTGCCAGATACTGCTTCTACATAAAAAGTAGTTGTGGCATTTACAATTGGTGTAATAAAAGTTCCGTTATTATTGGTTACCAAAGGAGTATTTCCTGTTGGGCCATACCAATTGTAAGTTACACCTGCTTGTAAATTGCTTACCGTTAATGTTGCTGCCGAGCCGCCACAAATAGTTGCATTGGCAACAATAGGAGGATTTACGTTAACAGTAATGCTATAATTTGTGCTAACCGTATTGCCGCCAGCATCTGAAGCTGTTAAAGAAATTACAAAATTGCCACCTTGAGTTGGTGTACCTGTTACCTCTCTGGTTGAAGGATTAAAACTTAAACCAGGAGGCAAATTAGTAGCTACGTAGCTGTAAGGCGATGTTCCACCAGTTACTTCTGGTAACGTTTGTGTTGGATAAGTTTGACCAACAATACCATTTACCAAAGTTGCAGTAGGTAAGTTTAGTGCCCCAATTACTTTTAGTGAGTAGGTATTACTAATTGTTTTTAATTCTGCATCTTGAGCAGTTAAAGTAATGCTGTAATTACCTGCTTGTGTGGGTGTGCCCGTTATTTGGCGTGTTGCATTATCAAAAAGTAAACCGTTTGGTAAGTTACTGGCCGTATATGTGTAAGGACCAATACCACCACTTGCAGCTGGAAGAGTCTGTGTTGGATAAACCATATTCACATTTCCATCAGGCAAGGTTTGATTTGGCAAACTCAAAGGGTCTTGAATTCTAATCGAATAATTTACAGTAGTTGTTCTGCCTTCACCATCACTTACTGTAACTGGAATAACAAATGTGCCTGATTGACTTGGAATGCCAGTAATTTCTCTAGTACTACCATTAAATGATAATCCTGGAGGCAAATTATTTGCGGTATAAGTATATGGAGTTGTTCCCCCTGTTGCAGGCAAAATAGTTTGGGTTAGGTATGTACTCCCAACAATACCATCTGCTAATGGTGTAGTTGCAAGAACTAAAGGATCTTTAACTACAATAGTGTAATTGTTAGAAGTTTGATTACCATCAGCATCTGTTACCACGATATTTACCACGTAACTACCTGCTTGTGTTGGAGTTTGCGTAATGGTTCTGGTAGCGGGATCAAATGATAAACCAGGAGGAAGATTAGTTGCTAAATAAGTATAAGGACCTGTACCACCTGTTGCTGCCGGAATAATTTGTGGTGGATATAGCGTACCAACCGTGCCATTAGGTAATGTAGCTGGTGCAAGTTGCAATGGAGTAGTAACTTTAATGTTGAAAGTTGCAACTGCCGTACAATTTTTACTATCTGTAGTTGTTATGCTAAATGAAAAATCTCCAGCGGCGGTAGGTGTTCCTCCTATTTGTCCACTAGTTGATAAAACTAATCCTGCCGGTAATTGAGAGCCAGCAGTTAATGCATAGGTATAAATTGGTGTACCACCAGTAGCCACATTTATTTGCTTGCTATATGCAGTACCTACATTCGCATTAGCCAATGTTGTGGTACTAAAATTAATTGCTGGATTTACAACCACATTAATTGGCACTCGCAACGATTCTGCTGTACAGCCAATTTTACGTGCAGCCACATAATAAGTTTTATTTGCTAATAAAGTAGGTGTAACGAATGTGGCATTATACGCAGTGGATGCTAAAGCTGTACCACCCTCCAATACATCATACCAAACCAATTCATTAGCACTATCTGTTGTGGCAGCAAGTGTAGCGGTAGTATTATAACAAATGTTTACAGTATTAGAAATAGGTGCATTAAAAGTTGGTCGAGCAGCGGAACTGAATACACTATATAAGTTTACAGTTTGCGTTAAACCAACATTTAAGAGAGAATTAAGCCTTATCTGTACCCTATTAAAAGATGAACTTGGTTTAAACGGAATACTGGCAACATTACCTCCGTTTAATAAACCCAACAAATCTAGGGTAATTAATGAATTTAAATTCTGTGAAAAAATCTCGGTATTACCATTGTAAGCACTTATAGTAATGTTATTTAACACATCGGCGCTAATAAGTGCCGGATTAATGCTTAAGCGAACACTAAACTCGTCTCCTGGGGTAGATAATGTTGAGAAATAAATATTCTGACTAATTGACCCAGCAACACCTAGTGCACCTAAACTAATTTCAGAAAAATTAGTTTGATCTGCATCAATTGCCCTTTCCGCATTTGTTACTCCGGCCTTTCCAATCCCTAGTACATCAACAGTTAATCCGTTACCTTCAAAACCGGTTGCAAATCCATTAGCACAAGCTTCGCTGCCCGAAAAATAAAAAGCATTGTAAACTCTTGTTTCGTTAGTTGTACCCAACAATAATGCATTGGTAATATCTTTTACATAAACTTTATCATAAGCCTGCGTTGGCGTAATTGCCATATAAAATAAACCTGCACCATCTTTAATTAGCCTTAAACTAGGACTATTAAAACCTGTTGAACTTGACCCAGAAATTAAAGTTGCACCTGCTGCGTTTCTAGCTCCAACTTCAAAAACATGATCTCCTAAAACAACATTACCAACAACATTTGCTAATAGGCTACCTAAATTGCCGCCTAACAAGGCATTTAAAATATCGCTATCAGTATCTATTCTTATAAAACTCGTTGTATTTGCGGGTAAAACCGATGGAAACTTAAGTTCTAACTCACCACTAAATTTTCCAAGTCCCAATGTTCCTCCTCTTGACCTAACTGTTGCAAAATTGTTTGCATCAGTAGTTGCATTATTAGGATTGTCTACTTGATTGGCTTTTACTGTTGCTGTTGTGGCATAATTTTTAGTTTGCGCATACGAACTAATACAAAATAGCGTTAGTATACTCAAAGTGCCTACAAATGCGATCCAAGAATGAAATCGGCGTTTTAGCGTAAAAATTAAATTCATAGAATAGGGATTAAAGGTTAATTCTGTTGCAATTTTAAGCAGCAAAACCACTCAATCCTTCGTTCACTTTGTTCAAAGAACCCCTCACAAGTATAAATTTGTTCATTTTGTTCATTACCTGAACAGATACCATATTGCGTTATAGTTAATACTATATTAGAGCTCATTCAATATAACTGCTCTTAAAAAATGAATAAGTTGAGTTTACATGAGCTTAGGCATTTGATTTTACAAAAATTTGGTATCCGTAAAATTAGCCCCTCCGATTGTAATACTATTGCATTAGAAATATCGCGTAAGACTAAAAAAACCATAAGCGCTACCACAATTAAAAGATTTTTTGGTTTTGCTGCTGTGAATTATCAATTCTCAAAATTTACGGTTAATACACTTATTTCATTTTTAGAAATAGATCATGATGGAATTTTAATTAATAATTTAACTCCCGATAAAGAAATAGTAAATGATCCGGAATCAATTATCCATGAGCGGGCAAGGATAATTTCAACAGAAACATTAGCCAAAATTAAGGCTTTTAGCACTATTCCGTATGGTAATACGATCCCCAGAAAGTTTGCAATGCACGATTTTGATTTATTTTATCGTGGCGATTACAACTTTACAGCTTTTATTGCTCAATCTGGTTTCGGCAAAAGTATTTTACAAAGTCATCTGGTTTATGAAAATTTTTTAGCAAAAAATGCCAAGTACCAAAACGACATTATTTTATACATTTCCGCTGAAAAATTAATCAATATTAACAGAGACTTTATTGATATTGAAGAAAATATTTTATCTATTCTAAGTATCCAAACTAAATTATCCTTTACTGAATACTTTAATCACATCCACATCAAAAGCGGTAAAAAACTGGTTATCGTACTTGAATCATTATATGTAATATGTAAAGAAAAAGGAATTAAACAGCGCATTTTTGATGGTATCATTAGATTTTTACTAAATATAGAAAGTAGCAGTGCTATTAAATTCGTTTTTGGTGCTAGAACTTATGTGTGGCGCAGATTTTATGAGCGAATTAAACACTCGGTATTTTTAAGGAAAAAGTGGTTCCCCGGAAGTTATTATAGAACAACTGAACAGCAAAACGTACCAGCATTAACCATATCAGAAATTGATTTGATATTATCAGGAATGTATATCGATCCAAAAAGGATAAATCCAGAAATAAAAGCACAATTAAGATATGCATTTAACTTTCAATATATTGATCAACTTAAAGAAAAGGGTATCTTAAGTAGTTCGATTTTACCCTTCAAAATTATTCAACTTTTTCATGAGCAAAAATTGCTCAATAGTTCTTTTATAGACGAGAAGAAATTATTTTTCAACCACTTCATTGAGCATACTGGTTTTGGGCAAAAAGGTGAAATGATCGAAAAATCGCTTTTAATGAAAGATTTCCATCATTACAAACATGCCTATATGGAATTGCTTTTTGAAGGAATAATTACTGAAGAAAAGCATTTGAAAAATGGCTTTCAAGTTGAACATGTTAAATTTACCTATCCGTATTTATTCGAATATCTGGTTTATCATAATTTAATCGATAAACAAAAAGAGCTTACCGAGAGCTTAAAAACGATTTTAAACTTAGAAGTGAATGTACTTGCAAGATTAAAACTATGCTCGTTTGAGCACATCAACAAACATCGTTTTAATATTATTATTGAGGCTTTTAATTTAAATATACATACCAAAGAACTTACACAATTAATGAGTTTTGTATCTGACTGTATAAGTATACAAATCAACCAAAACCCAGCAATTGTTAATCAATTAAAATTCTATAAATTTGATATTGAATTTAATAAAAAATTATTAAATATCGATTTTCTGGATCCTTTAATTGTTCCGGTTTTGCAGCAATACTTAAAGTTTTCTACAAACTCTGATACATTATTTTATTGCGAAACTATACTTTGTTTACATGATTGCTTCAACCTAAATGTTTCGAATTTATCCATACGTTTAAACGAACTTGAGCACTTAAATATTACTAATGATGCACTTAAACCGAGTATTTTATTAATTAGGTATGCTATTTCAAAATTGAATAATAATTTATCTGAATTTGATCTGCCAGACAATCAGATTAGCAAAATTTATGAGCAAATATCAGCACTTCCGTCTACCTATGGAAAGAAATTAATGCAAATTGCTTCCTTAATCATTAACTGGATTTGCACCAAAAAAATTGAATTAATACCAAAAGATATTAATCAAATTATAAATAAAATCAACTCTCAGAACACTTCTATTGATGTGAGTTACGAAACTGATTTATTAAGACTAATTTTTTTACAAAATCAACCCTTAATAAAGTCTGAAAATTACCATAATATGCTTTCAAAATTGAAAGCAACCTCCGAAGGTAAAACATTTTTCACATCTGCAATTAGGTATTTGACAGATACGCAAACACAAATAAATTTAGGAGATACCGAAGGTGCTATTGCTACAGCACAACTAGCCATAGATTTTTACAAAACACATCAGCTTAAAGCATTTGAGGTTAAAGTATATAGGTTACTTATCGAAATTTATGAGGAAAAGAACGACTTAGAAAAAGTAACCGAATACAAATATCACCTGCTTCAATTGTCTGAAAATAATCAATTTAAAAATCAGCAAGTTAGCTAAACCTCAATTTAACAGCTCTCTATAATTACATTCAATCATATTGAAATAGTTTGTGGCATACATATCTTTAGAAGTAGTTTTTGAACCATTTAAAACGTAACAAAAATGATAAATTCTGCTAAGCACACATCCAGTTTGTCTAAATTTTCGTTTATTTACTTAGACAAAAATGAAGTTTTCAATCTCGCATTTAGAGCAGCTTACCGGTGTACCAATTCATACCATTAGAATTTGGGAAAGAAGATATCATGCCCTATTGCCAGATCGCACAGAGGGCAATACAAGAATTTATTCTGATGATCATTTAAAAAGATTGCTAGATATTGTAAGTTTGGTACAATCAGGGGTTAAAATCTCAAATGCTTGTTCACTTTCGCAGCAACAAATTAATCATTTTTTAGAAGCTGAATTCAGTAAAACTGCTGGCATTGATGAAAAACATGAGTTTTACATCTCCCAATTGATAAAATATGGCTTAACTTTTAATGAAGTTGATTTTAGTAAATTATTACAAAATTGCTTTAATAATTATTCTGTAGAGAAATCTTATCAATATATCATTTATCCAGTATTACAACGAATTGGATTGTTATGGCGTAAAGATGAAGTTTGCCCTGCTCAAGAACATTTTGTTACCAACTTAGTTCGTCAGAAACTGATGGTAGCAATAGAGCAAATTCCGTTAGCCTCTTTAAAAAAATCTACTTGGTTGCTTTGTCTTCCTGAAGATGAAGAACATGATATTCCACTTCTTTTTGCTAATTATTTATTACGCAACAGCGGATTTAAAGTAATTTATTTAGGTGAAAAAGTACCATTAAGTTCAATACAAAACGCAATACATCAAAATAACATCCCTCACCTTTTATTATTTATGGTTAGACAAAGACCAATAACAGAAACTAAAAATTTAATTAAGGAGCTAAGCACTCAAAATCCAGCAATTAAAATCCATGTTTCTGGAAATGCCGCATTAATTAGCTCTTTAAAGTTAGATCAAAACATCAATCATATATCGTCTATAGCCGCTTTTAACACCTATCTTCATCAACTTATTTATGCCAATTAAACAAATAAATCAACAAAAAATAGCCATTATAGGCTCTGGCTTTGCAGGTTTAAGTGCAGCATGCTATTTATCTAAAGCTGGATACAATGTTGATGTTTATGAGAAAAACGAAGACATTGGTGGCAGAGCAAGGCAAATGGTTACAGACAATGGCTATAAATTTGACATGGGACCAAGTTGGTATTGGATGCCAGATGTTTTTGAAAGGTTTTTTGCAGACTTTGGAAAGAAACCATCAGACTTTTATGAACTTACCCTATTAGACCCAGGTTTTTCGATTGTTTTTGGGCAAAACGACGTAATGGATATCCCAAATGATCAGTTAGCTTTGGATGATCTTTTTGAAAGTATTGAAAAAGGTAGCGCTAAAAAACTAAAACAATTTTTAGAAGAAGCCGCCTATAAATATAAAGTAGGCATGGATAAACTGGTTTACAAACCTGGTTTATCAATTACGGAGTTTATTGATCTAGATATTTTTAAAGGAATTTTCAAGCTTCAATTACTTACCTCATTTCATAATCATGTACGTAAGTTCTTTAAGCATCCAAAACTAATTGCTTTAATGGAATTCCCAATTTTATTTTTGGGTGCCACCGCTTCTGACACTCCAGCTTTATATAGTTTAATGAATTATGCGGGCTTAAGTTTAGGTACTTGGTATCCAAAAGGTGGTTTTGTTGCTGTAATTAACGCAATGAAAGATTTAGCTGTACAACAAGGGGTTAAGTTTTATACCAATGAAACAGTTCAATCTTTTGTAATTGATGATCATGAAGTTACTCAGCTAAAATCGACTACTAAAACAGAAGATTATGATGGTGTAATTGCAGCTGCAGACTACCATCATATTGAAGAGGTGTTAGGAGATAACTACAGAAATTACAAGGAAAAATATTGGGATAAACGTGTAATGGCGCCATCGAGCTTATTATTTTATTTAGGTGTAACTAAAAAAATCCATAAGCTGCATCACCATACTTTATTTTTTGATGAAGATTTAGCTTTACATGCCGAAGAAATTTACACCACACCAAAATGGCCAAGTAAACCTTTGTTTTATGTGTGCTGTACTTCAAAAACAGATCCTGATGTAGCACCAGCCGGCCACGAAAATGTATTTATTCTTATTCCTTTAGCACCAAATTTAGAAGATACAGAAGCTCTGAGAGAAAAATATTATCACATAGTGATGGAAAGGTTAGAGAAATTTACCGGGACAGCAATTGCCAATTCTGTAGATTATAAAAAGAGCTATTGCATTACAGATTTTGTAAGTGATTATAATGCCTACAAAGGTAATGCTTATGGTTTGGCAAACACTTTGCCACAAACGGCAAACTTAAAACCTTCTATTCAGAATAAAAAGCTGGCTAACTTTTGCTATGCTGGTCAGTTAACAGTTCCAGGTCCTGGTGTACCGCCTTCTATAATTTCGGGCAAAGTAGCCAGCGATGTACTTACTAAACACCTAGAGAAACAAATATGAAACAGACATTTGACACATTATCTGCCTCATGCAGCAAGCTAACTACTTTAAGGTACAGCACTAGTTTTTCGTTAGGCATTTATTTTTTGCATAAAAAACTTCGTCAGCCAATTTATGCAATTTATGGTTTTGTTAGGCTCGCTGATGAAATAGTGGATAGCTTTCATGATTACGACAAGCCTTATTTACTACAAAAATTTAAGAGCGATTGCAATGAGGCCATAGAACAAGGCATTAGCTTAAACCCGATCTTAAACTCGTTTCAGCAAGTTGTTAACCAATACCAAATTGACCATGAGTTAATTGCTTTATTCTTGAAAAGCATGGAGATGGATTTAAATGAACAGACTTATTGCAATGATAAGTATGATGAATACATTTTAGGTTCTGCTCAGGTTGTTGGCTTAATGTGCTTAAAGGTTTTTACCAATGGTGATGAGGCTGAATATCAAAGATTAAAACCTTCTGCGATGCGTTTAGGATCTGCATTTCAAAAAGTTAATTTTTTAAGAGATTTAAAAGCAGATTTCCAACAGTTAAATCGCTCTTACTTCCCTAATATCGATTTAACTAATTTCAGTATCGCAGCAAAAAAAGAAATAGAGGCTGATATAGAAAATGAATTTAAATTGGCTTTAGAAGGGATAAAACAATTACCAAAAAGCGCTAAAAAAGGGGTTTATTTAGCATATATCTATTATTTAGAACTGTTTAAGAAAATTAAAAAAGCACCACCAGAAAAAGTGATGAATAATAGAATTAGAATTTCAAATGGCCACAAATTTGGTTTGATGTTCGATTCATTATTAAGACACAAAATGAACGTGTTATGAAATTTTTAGCGGTGCTGATATTATTTATGGCTTCGGTTGCGTTAAAATTTAATGATACTGATGTGGCTACTTTACGTAAGCTATATTACGAAGCCGCAGAAAATAAAGCTGCTGTAAAAAAACTATCAGCTTTGCTTAGTAAAGTTAATGATAATTCTGAGGCACTTTTAATTGGTTATAAAGGCGCAGCAGAAATGATGGAAGCTAAATATGCTTTTAATCCAATTACCAAACTAAGCAAATTTAACAAAGGAAAAACCTATTTAGAAAAAGCAATAAAAAAAGACCTAAAGGAAGTAGAGTTAAGATTTATCAGGTTTTCGATACAAACAAACCTACCCTCTTTTTTAGGATATAATGATCATATTAAAACTGATAAAATTTTGCTGATTAATGCTGTTCCATCTGTTACAGATAAGCAGCTTAAAAATAACATTATAGATTATTTAATTATATCCAAGCAATGCAATCAGGAAGAAATTAAAAAATTAAAAGCTTGGCAGAAGACGTAATTTTAGTAGACAATAACGACAATGAAATTGGCACAATGCCAAAAATGGAAGCGCATGTTGATGGCATTTTACATCGTGCTTTCTCGGTGTTTATTTTTAATACCAAAGGCGATTTATTATTGCAACAGAGAGCATTTGATAAATACCATTCTGGCGGAAAGTGGACTAATACCTGTTGCAGTCATCAAAGAAGTGGCGAAAAAAATATCACGGCAGCAAACAGAAGGCTGTTAGAAGAAATGGGTATGAGCTGCCAATTGAGTTATGGTTTTAACTTTTTATACAAAGCCAATGTAGAAAATGGTTTGATAGAACATGAATTTGATCACGTATTTTATGGCATAACAGATGACTTGCCGATTATAAATTTAACAGAGGTAGCTGATTATAAATACTTAAATTTGTATGATTTGGCTGATGAGTTAAAAAGAAATCCAGATCAATATACAGAATGGCTTAAAATTGCTATCGATAAGATTTTAACGCTATACAAAACAATTTTTTAGAATATGCAAACTTTAATAAATATTGGTATCGTTTTGGCAACATTTTTCGGCATGGAAGGCGTTGCTTGGCTTACGCATAAATATGTAATGCATGGTTTGTTTTGGTTTTTGCACGAAGACCATCACCAAAAAGACCCCAACGACTTTTTAGAGAAAAATGACTTTTTCTTTTTAATTTTTGCAATACCAGGTATTATCTGCCTTGCTTTAGGAAACTTTTATGATGTTAGAGTTGCACTTTACATCGGCATCGGCATTACACTTTATGGGTTATGCTATTTTTTAGTGCATGATATTTTCATCCACCAGCGTTTTAAAATTTTTAGAAATACCGATAATTGGTACTTAAAAGCCATTAGAAGAGCGCATAAAATGCACCACAAACATTTAGGTAAACACCAAGGCGAATGTTTTGGTATGTTATGGGTACCTATTAAATATTTTATGCAAGCAAAAAACAGTAAATAATAATGAAGTATACTTATTTGCTAATTGATTTTTTTACAATCATTGTTCCCTTTTTATTCTCGTTTCATCCAAGGTTAAAATTTCACAAAACTTGGCGTTCGTTTTTTCCAGCAGTGCTGATTACAGGTTTGGTTTTTGTTTTGGGAGATGTTTATTTTACCCATTTAGGCGTTTGGGGTTTTAATCCAACTTATTTAATTGGTATCACTATTGGCAATATGCCTATCGAAGAAATTTTGTTCTTCCTTTGCATTCCCTTCTCATGTGTATTTACTTTTCACTGCCTTAACATCCTTTTAAAACTAAAACTAGCAGAAAGAACTACAAGTTTAATCACCTACTTTTTTATTGTAATGGGTTTTGTTGGTGGCTTTTATTTTTTAGATCAGCTGTATACCACAGTTACTTTATTTAGTCTTGCGGCTTTACTTATCATCGCAAAATTTGTTTTAAAAGTAAATTGGCTTGATCGTTTTTATCTTGTCTACTTGATATTACTTATACCCTTTACCATTGTAAACGGACTGCTAACAGGAACCATGTTAGATGCACCAGTTGTTTGGTATAACAGTAATGAAATTATAGGGATAAGAATGTTAACTATACCTATTGAAGATATATTTTACGGAATGAATTTAATTTTGCTAAACCTTTTAATTTATCTGGGGCTTGAGCAAAAATTCAATCAAGAAAAGCAAAATTAATTAGGGGTTTCTCAACTTATATTGCTCTTAAATTTAAGTTAAATACAACTGATAGTTTATCATTTGCTCTTACCAAATGGCCAACCTTTTTGGGAGGTATAAGATTAAAATCAGAAAAATGAATAGGTTGCACACCAATCAAAGTCATGGTGTTTCTTTCCATTAACAACTGATATGTAATTTCGTAACGTTTGCTAACGCCGGCAATAGTAATCTCTACATTACCACAAATTTTATTTACGTTCTGATTAATATTTTTAAGTTCTTTTAACGATAAAAACTTAACCTTTAAATGCGGAAACTGATCTGCCTTTAGCGTCTTGCGCAATTCTCTAGTCATCATAAAATTACTACAACTAAAGTTGGCAACTTTAATGTTAAACGCACCAGTAAGGATAATTTTATCACTCCTATCCTGAGCAATAACTACGGTATCAGTTTTAGCATACTGATCTATATTGCAAGAAAATTTACCAACGTTTGTTGTGCCATTTACACTCAAATTGCTATGCTCAGCTATAATCCATTTGGTATTTGTTGCAGTTTTTTTATGTGTAACAAAGCTAGTTAATACAAAAAAAACGATTAAAAGTGTAAGGTATTTCATCATGGTAATTGCATAAAAAAGCAGAAGCAATTTGCTCCTGCTCATTAATATTTGGATAATTAAAAACCAACTACAGCTTGGATCACGTATCCATTAAATTTACCAGCATTTCGAAAATCTGCTGTTGGAAAATCTTTATATTTTTGGGTAACATATTCACCTTTCAGCAAGATGTTTTTAGTTAAAAACCATCCAGCTGCAAAAGCAACGCGATCAACTTTCACATCACCGGCATAATTAATTGCAGGTGATGTACCTACCGCGGCAACATTAGCCAAAGCTGCAGTAACCACATTGTATTTTGCTCCGATAAAGAAATTTTCTTCCACTCCAAATCTGTATACACCATCAATAGCTATTTGCTCTGCTCCTCTGGTGCTAGTTTCATTTTTTGATCTGCCTTTGGCATTTTCATAAGTTGCAAACAATTCTAATCCTTTCAATTTTACAAAAGCATTTAATTGTACCGCATTTACTTTTTTGGTAAACCCTGGATTAAATCTTCCAGAGAAAGCATTAGCTGCAGTTGTTGCGCCAATTTTTTCCATTACCATGAAATAGTTTGATCCAGTTCTGTCGCCACCATATAACGTTTGTCCGCCAGAGCTATTGTTACTATAAAACGAGCCTGCAAAACGAACTCTCATATCTATATTTAACTGTTTATCGAAACCACCTTTAACATATATAGCAGGCGATTTATGAACATTTGCATCTTGTGTTGTGGCAATTAAACTATCAATGTTCCCTTTAATCATTCCGTTAGATACTCCTAACATTCCGAACAATCCATTTTTTCTCAAGAGAATTTCTCCACCAATTTCTGTTGTAAAACCATCCATAATGTAGTTTTCTATAAATGGATTGTAAATGGTTTGTCCACCATCAGATCTACGAAAGTGCTGATCGCCATAATTGATTTCCATGTGGCCAATTTTGATGGTTGTGACAGACATAATATCTTCCCATAATTTGCCTTTAAATGGTAATTTGTCAAATTGAATATATCCACCTTTTACCCATGTTTCGTTGTGGTGACGAGATGATAGATAGCTCGTTAAATTCAGTCTAATTCCATCTGCCAATTGCACATCCATAAATAAGTTGGCATTTGCAGTATTAAAACCAGGTGTCATTTTGTACAATCCGCCAGCCGTATTTTCATGTTTTAAACCCTGAAAAGACTGGGTAAAGCCAGCACCAAATTGCACTTTTAGTTTATCGAAAATTGTAGTGCTATCTTTTGGCGCTTCAAATACATTAATTCCAGATTTATCGTAAGGACGAAGATTGGTAACCTGTGCTTGAGCTTTGTTTATGCCCAATGTGCTGACAAAAAGAAGTGCTATCGCAGCAACTTTTACTATTGTAAAATTAGTTTTCATGATGTTGATTTTAGGGATTTCGTATTATTTAGCGTATGTAAGATTAAATTGTATGGTTAAGTCGTTGCCAACTTTCATTGCGCCAAGCATAAAACTTGGTGGCTGTATACCGTAATCTGTAAGAATTAAATTTTCTTGTCCGTGGCAAGTAACAGTACCATCTGCATTTACCAGAGCCATTACTTTCATGGCAATAACTTGAGTTTTACCAGCAATGGTTAAATTACCTGAAGTTTGGATGCTATATTTGTTGGCCTGTACCATGGTTACAGTTGCGAAAGTAAGTTGATAAGTAACCTTAGGAAATTGATCAGCTTTCATCGCTTTGTAAGTTCTTTCATCCATTGATGTTTTATCACTTTTTAAGCTCTTAGCCAAAACACTAAATTTGAGCGAGGTTAAGTCTACCAGCTCATTGTTACTGTCAAATTTAAAGGTGCCATTACTTTCTAATCCTTTAGCTACCATTGTCCAATCGTGCACGTTAGATTTACCTAAAACTTTAATGCTATTATCTTTAGATGATGCTAGTTTATAGCTAGTTTGAGCCATTAGCATTTGAGGAGAAAGCATAAATAAAATGATGCTAACTTTTAAAATTATCCTTCCAAAATGGGTTACTTGATTTGTTCTCATGGGGGTGATTGATTAAGTTTTTATTGTTAATCAAATGTACAGCTACCCGTCAATACTGCTTATGATAAGCAATAGCTTTTAAACTGATTGATATCACTAATTGAATTCTTAATTAATTGAAAATCAATATTATGAAAAACATCACTTGAGATTATGATCTAGCTTACAATTTGAATTTGATCATCACTTAAATTTGATAAAAACTAAATCATCATGAAAAAAATATTAGTCCCAATTGATTTTTCAGAATGTGCAGACAATGCATTAAGCTATGCAATTAACCTAGCTAAAGTCATCAAATTTAATATCCATGTATGCCATTCAATTGTACCTATCGCAAATAATGCGATGTACGGCATTACCATGATTACGCCTACTGAAGAACAAAGTTACATTGAAAGAACTACAACATATTTAAAAACTTACGCTGAAAAAATTATTGAGAAAGAAAGTTTAAACACTCCAAGCACACCTACTTTAACTTATAGCATTGAACATACAACAGCTAATGAGGCAATAGATCAATTAATAGATCGCCATGATTTTGATTTAATTGTAATGGGATTATCTGGTGCAGGTGCGGTTGAAAAATTTTTAGTAGGCAGTACCAGCAGAAAGCAAATTGATCAGACAAAAATTCCAACTTTATTAATTCCTAAAAATGCAAAGTATTGCAAAATAGATAAAATTGCTTTTGCGACTGATTTAAATGTTGGTGATATGAATTCCTTACAAAATATTGCCAGGCAATTTTGCAGGTTTGAGCCAGAAATTTTGTTGTGCCACATTCACGGACTAGCATCAGATTTTCATGATCCTTATAGCAAAGCCAATATTTTTTTGAAAAATGTTACTGGCAAAATCAACTATCCTAAAATATACTATCGCCACATTCAGCAAAAAAAGGTAAATGATGGTTTATTATGGCTTACACAAAAAGGAGATGTAGATATTTTGGCTATGGTACACCGCCAAAAAGGAATGTTCGCAGAGTTTGCATACGGCAGTCACACCCAGCAAATGGCAAAAACAATTAGCATCCCATTAATAGTTTTACCAGAAGGAAATGAAGTTATTGGGTGGTAAGTTAAATGGATCCTTCACTGCGTTATGGATGACAAGTGTTCATTATAAAGTTTGTCATTCCGAGCTTGCGAGGAAACTCAAGGTGTTAATGAAGAACTACTGATAAATAAGGTTTTATATAGAGATCCTTCACTGCGTTCTGGATGAAAAATTATAGTCTGGATGAAAAGTGTCCTTAATAAACTTTGTCATTCCGAGCTTGCGAGGAATCTCAAATACAAATTACCTTTCTATCACATCCTCATTTAGGAATCTCCAATCTTCATTATCAATCTCTATTAATGCATCTTTCTTTGCTCGCGACCAACCCTTAAGTTCTTTTTCTCTTGCAATTGCGTCCTCAACATATTGGAAATGCTCAAAATGAACTAAATAAAAACAATTGTATTTAGAAGTAAATGAAAATGCATTATAACCTTCAACATGTTGTTTTAATCTATTAGATAAATTATTAGTTACCCCTATATACAAAACAGTTCGTGCCTTATTAGTCAGAATGTAAACAAAGTAATTATGATAATTCATAATTGAACTTACAAAATAAACTATTGTATTAAAAATTTATCATTCAGAGCCTTGGATAAATGTCAAGTCTTTTTAAAGAGATCCTTCACTGCGTTCTGGATGACAAATTATAGTCTGGATGAAAAGTTGTTTTATAAACTTTGTCATTCCGAGCTTGCGAGGAATCTCTAATGTTGTAATGCAGAACTAGCGATACATTGTTTTATAGAGACCCTTCACTGCGTTCGGGATGACAAATTACAGTCTGGATGACAAGTGTGCTTTTTAAACTTTGTCATTCCGAGCTTGCGAGGAATCTCTAATGTTGTAATGCAAGAACTAGCCATACATTGTTTTATAGAGATCCTTCACTGCGTTCTGGATGACAAATTATAGTCTGGATGAAAAGTGTGCTTTTCAAACTTTGTCATTCCGAGCTTGCGAGGAATCTCTAATTTTGTAATGCAATAACTAGCCATACATTGTTTTATAAAGATCCTTCACTGCGTTCTGGATGACAAATTACAGTCTGGATGACAAATAAAGTTATAAAGACAAACTCACTTATCAATCCACCCCTTCTACCAATCTAAACAAATCAGATTTAACAATTCGATTAGCTAACAATTGCTCGTTAATTTCTTTTGTAAGTTTGCTATGTTCCTCAATTAAATTCATATCCACCTTCAAATCCTCAGTTTTCAAAATCCCTTCCAGCAGGTGCTGATGTTTATTTACCAATGCCTTTAACGTAATTGTCTTCTCATTTAAAATAGATAAGCTTTCTGAAATGGCTTCAATTTCTTTAGCTGTATGTTTCTTGCCGATAAAAAAAAGTTTCTCGCCGAATAGTTTCTGGTAAAATCTACTTTCATCTTCTAAAAAGCAAACTAGCAACATCCATTCTTTATTCTGTAAATAAAGTTCTTGTAGCTCTGTTGATAATGTTGACTCTGATATTAAATTCATGACCGTAATGATTAAATAAAATTTATTATTCTGCGATTTGCAATACTATTCTTCCTTCAATTTCTCCTTTTTTCATCTGCGCTAAAATTTCATTAATATCTTCCAATTTTGCAGCATGAATCGTAGCTTTTACTTTTCCTTCTACAGCAAAGCCGATGGCTTCTTGCATATCTTTACGCGTGCCAACAATAGATCCTCTTACCGTATAACGGTTTAAAACAGTTTCAAAAATTGGCAAATCAAAACTTCCCGGAGGTAAACCATTTAAAGAGATAGTACCTTTTCTACGTAAGGCAGTAAGCGCTTGTTTAAAAGCAATTGGCGATACTGCAGTGACTAAAACGCCATGCATGCCGCCAGTTTTTTCTTTTAAATACTTGCCAGGATCATCATGTAATGCATTTACAGTTAAATCAGCACCTAACTTTTTAGCCAAGGCTAATTTTTCATCAGATATATCAATTGCTGCTACATGCAAACCCATTGCTTTGGCATATTGCACAGCTAAATGCCCTAAACCTCCAATACCTGAAATAGCTACCCATTCGCCTGGTTTTACTTCAGTTTCTTTTAGTCCCTTATAAACGGTAACTCCGGCACAGGTTATAGGCGCCATTGCTAAAAAATCAATATCTTTCGGAAAACGAGCAATGTATCTGGCATCGGCTACAACATATTCTGCATAACCACCATCAACACTGTAACCGCCATTTTGCTGACTTTCGCATAAGGTTTCCCATCCGGTAATGCAATATTCGCAACGCCCGCAAGCACTAAAAAGCCACGGCGCACCAACTACATCTCCTATCTGTACATTTTCTACTCCTCTGCCCAAAGCCACAACATTACCTACAGCTTCGTGACCAGGGATTAAGGGTAATTTCGGCTTAACTGGCCAATCGCCCTCACAAGCATGTAAATCGGTATGGCAAACACCGCTTGTAATAACTTTAATTAAAACCTGATTTTCGCCGGGCATTTTAACTTCAACCTGTTCTATGGTAAGGGGTTTGCCGAATTCATGCAGCACAGCCGCTTTCATTGTTTTTGGAATCATGGTATTGATATTTTAGGGTGAAAAATTAAGTATTGAAACGTTGATGGTATGACCTATCCAGCATTTCTCTGTGATTAGGATGTGCGATTGCTATTAATGCTTTTGCTCGTTGCTTAAGGCTTAATCCAAATAAATTTACCTTGCCGTACTCGGTTACAATCCAATGTACATGGCCGCGAGTAGTTACCACTCCTGCTCCCTCTTTTAAAAATGGAACAATTCTACTAATTCCCTTATTGGTTTGTGATGGCAAAGCGATAATGGGTTTGCCGCCTTCAGAAAGTGAAGCGCCATGAATAAAATCCATCTGACCACCAATGCCAGAATACTGATAAGTACCAATAGAGTCTGAACATACCTGTCCGGTAAGATCAATTTCTATAGCACTATTAATGGCGGTAACTTTTGGGTTTTGCCTAATGATGCTTGTGTCATTTACATAACCAATATCCATTACTCTTATTGAAGGATTATCATGTACAAAATCATATAATTTTCGGGTTCCGGTAATAAAAGAAGTAACAGATCTGCCTACGTTCAACTTCTTCTGACTATTGTTAATTACGCCGCTTTCTAATAATGGAATAATGCCATCAGCAAACATTTCGGTGTGGATCCCTAGATTTTTATGCGTGGTTAAATTTTTTAAAACTTGATCTGGTATACCACCAATACCCATTTGCAGCGTTGCACCATCTTCTACAAGCGATGCTACATTCAATCCAATTTTCTCTACTACATCATTAATTTGATTGGAATAATTCACCTCTGGCAAATCTGTGTTGTACCAAACCATGGCATCAATTTTATTAATATGTAAAAAACCATCACCATGTGTACGCGGCATGAGCGGATTTACTTGCGCAATTACATGTTTAGCCATTTCTACCGCCGACTTGGCAATATCAACAGAGGTACCTAATGAACAATAGCCATGTGCATCTGGTGGCGAAACCTGAATTAAGGCTACATCAATTGGTAAAATATTTTTGCGAAACAATTGTGGTATCTGACTTAAAAAAATAGGCACATAATCGCCGTTTTCACTATTGGCAACATTTCTGGTTGCTGCAGATACAAATAATGAATTGAAGTAAAATGAATTTCTGAACTCAGGTTGATCGAAATTAACATCGCCCAAAGTGGTGATACTAACCAATTCTACATTTTTTAATTGCTGATGCCTTTTTTGTAAGGCTTTTACCAAGCAAATTGGTGTGGCGGCGCCACCGTGTATAAAAACCCTATCGCCAGAATTTACAATGGCTAAGGCTTTATCTTCATCAATATAATTAGGAACTTTCATGTACAATATTTACAACCGATTAGCGTGTTGCTGATTGTGGTAAAAGTAGCTTGAAAAGCTCAGTTAATAAATGATAATCAATAAGTTAAAAACTGATTTTCATCAGCTTTGATTTATATAATATGATTTGATTTACATACATTCTGCCACATGCCCAGGATGTGTTGCATGTATTGCTGGAGATAAAAATGGAATGCCTAGTTCTGCACTGCGCATGATAAACAGAACGCCCAAAAAAAGCATAAACCAGGGCACCAATTTGTTGGGGTTAAAACGAATGTATTGTTTTAAATAAATACCACCTAACGAGATTAATAACATTAATGGAGTGGTACCTAAGCCAAACAGGAACATAAAAACACCTGCTTGCTTAACCGATGCTGTACTTAAAGCGGTTGCTAAAGCTAAATAAACCATGCCGCATGGAATAATACCGTTTAACATACCCGCAAAGAAACCCCAAAAGGGCATACCATAAATTTTGCCCATTAATTTTGCAATTGGAGCAATCAATTTTGATTGAAAGGAGTTAAAAACTTGAAGATAACTTTTACTGAAATACAAAACCGTAAATAGCACTAACAATATGCCTATAGTTAAACTTAAAGTATTTTGACTAACAACCAAACTTAGGCTCTCACCTAAAAAACCAACTAAAATACCCATTATGGTATACATGAGCACCCTACCAAATTGGTATATCAACAAATTTATAGCTGCTTTAAAATAGTTTTGTTTGGGCAAAGGTAAACTTAACATTAACGGTCCGCACATTACCGCACAATGCAAACTGCCAAATAAACCTAATAAAAATGCTAAAGGTAATCCGGTCACAGGGTGATGCTTTTTTTATGTTGATATTTTTTTGAGTTGCTTGTCCATTTAAGCTCTAAAAACCATAGTCCGCTATGCATATTTTTTCGGTTAATGATAATCAAATGAGCATCGCTTACCGTTGCTCCGCTATCAGTTAATTTGTCTTTATTGGTTGATGGTCTGACCAAGCTTAAATTATAATTGGCACTATCTTTTAATTGAATAATGATTTGGCTGTCGCTGATTGTAATTTTTGGTTCAGCCTTATCCTTAATTACATTCTGATTGGCATTGTATTCATCGTTGTAATTGATCCCTTTTTCGTAATAATCTTCATCTACCAAAGTATCATTTCCGTGTACGCTAAACATATACGCTACCATACCGATGATAAACAACATGAATACCACCATTCCTAAAATTATTTTTGTTCCCCAATTCATGTGCTTAATTTTTTATTATAATTTGTTAAACCTTTACGCCAAAAACATAACCTACCAATGCAGATAAACCCATAGCAATTGTACCCCAAATGGCAATACGCAAAACCCCTTTACCTATGTGTGAACCGCCAGTTTTTGCTGCAACTGTTCCTAAAATCATCAGAAAAATAATAGTACAAGCATAAAGCCAATACTCCATCCCCTTTATAGGAGCAAACAACACCACCATTAATGGCAATATCCCGCCAACAGTAAATGAAGCTCCAGAGGCAAATGCCGCCTGAATGGGTTTGGCTTGGCTAATTTCATTAATACCTAACTCATCTCTAATATGCGTAGCTAAAGCATCTTTTTCAGTTAATTCTATAGCAACTTGCAATGCAGTTTCCTTTTTTAATCCCCTACGTTCGTAAATTTGAGCCAAAATTTTCAGTTCTTCTTCTGGCATATCCAACAACTCTTGTCGCTCTCTTTCTATATCTGCTTTTTCTGTGTCGGTTTGCGAACTTACCGATACATATTCTCCTGCTGCCATTGATAAGGCGCCAGCAACTAAGCCAGCAACCGTTGCTAAAATAATAGGCTCTTTAGCTGTACTCGCAGCCGCAATACCAATTGCTAAACTCGAAACCGAAATTATACCATCATTTGCACCTAAAACAGCAGCCCTCAGCCAGTTACTTCTGTGTATGTAATGACTGTCTAAATAATTATCTATCGTTACCATTTGATTTGTTTAAGTATTCATAAAAATACTAAAAAGCTTCTACTAAGGTTGGGCGAAAAAAGTGGTTTCTGCTGTGCTAATTATTTCATTTTTTGTAATTATTTTAAACAGCACATCGGTTTTAAAACCAGCTATATCATTCGGCTTTTTGATTAAGAAAAAGGTTAATCTAACTGTACCTTCTTTAGGCAAATAAACCGGTTTCTGAATAAATTCTATCCTATCTGTAGGATTATCAGATTTAAAAACAAAGTTGATGTCTTTATTGGTTTTATTGATGAGTTCTGCATTGTACAAATTACTGATAGAGCCGTCTTCCCTAACTTGATAAGTGGTACCGCTTGCTCTTAAAACCGTAGTTTGTACGTTTTGCCTTTTGTAAATTAAGCTCGAAAACACTAAAACAACCACAAACAAAACAGCTGTATAACCGTAAGCTCGCAAACCTAATTTAAAAGGCTTTTCTTTTTGGATATAATCTTGGGTAAAAAAGCCGATCAAATTTCCTGGCTTGTTAATTTTATGCATCACTTCGTTACAGCTATCAATACAAGCTGTACAGTTTACGCATTCTAATTGGGTGCCTTTTCTAATATCAATCCCTGTGGGACAAACCTGTACGCATAAACCACAATCAATACAATCGCCTTTACTCAAATCTACCTTGCTTTTTTGCAAGTGAGCCCTTGGTTCACCTCTTTTTTCGTTATATGCAACAATTAAGCTTTGGTTATCTAGTAAAACTCCTTGCAACCTACCGTAAGGACAAATTACTGTACAAACCACCTCACGCACATAAGCGAAAACCATATAAAATATAAAGGTAAAAACCCAGATAGAAACAAAGCCAGAAATGTGCTGTGTAACGGGTTCAGTAATAATTTCATACAGTACATTAGAACCAATAATATAGGCTAAAAAAGTATTGGCAATGCCGAAAGATATGATTAAAAACAAAAAGTGCTTAAAACCTTTTTTTAAAAATTTTTCACTTGTCCATGGCTGGGCGTCTAATTTTTTCTGCTGGTTAGCATCACCTTCTATCCAATACTCAATTCGCCTAAAAACCATCTCCATAAAAATAGTTTGCGGACAAGCCCATCCACACCAAAGCCTCCCTAAAATTACCGTGAAGCAAACAATGAAGATCATAAAGATCAGCATCGCCAGTGCGAAAAGATAAAAATCTTGAGGCGTAAAAATCAAGCCAAAGAAAACGAACTTACGTTCTAAAAAATTTAACAAAACCCATTGCTCGCCTTTAATTTTTAAAAAAGGAGCAGCAAACAAAAAAACTAAAAGGACATAGCTTACCCACTTGCGGTAATTGTATAATTTACCAGCAGGTTTTTTGGGGTAAAGAAATTTACGTCCTATTAGTTTCATATTAATTTTTGGTTATTAAATTAGTTTTGGTAGTATCTATTTCTAATTTCTCTTCGTATTTTTCTCCTTGTGGAGCTTTGGCACCCGCCGGATTTGTTCCTTTTAGCGACATAATGTAATTGGTTACTTCACTGATCTTTTGAGAACTTAAATTCTTCTCCCAACTTACCATACCTTTTGCCGGTACACCATATTTTACCACTTTAAATACATCAACCACACTACCGCCATGTAACCAAAACTCATCTGTTAAATTAGGACCGACTAAACCTTGTCCTTTATCGCCGTGGCAGGCAATACAATTTGCGTCAAAAACACCTTTACCATTTACAATTTGTGCAGGATCAATTTTCACATTACTTTCATCAACCTTAGTAGCAGATTTTGCTAAAAATGCTTTTTGATCCTGATCAGCTTTGGTCATTTCGGTAACGTACTCCTCATCCTGTCTTTCTCCGTATTCACCTATGTGGTAATAGTACAAATAAGCCAAACCAAATATAACAGTACTAAAAAAAAGCACATTAAACCATGCAGGCACAGGATTACTAAGTTCTTTGATTCCGTCATAAGCATGCGGAATTTCAAGATTTTTCTCTTCTTCCATTGGTTTTAAACTCAAAAGCTTTGTCCAAATGTTAGGTGTTGATTTTTTACTTTTTAACCATTGGATATAATCTAACTGCACTGGTTTTTGATATTTAACATAAGGTTGAGGATTTTGCTGTTCTTTTAGCATCACCTTAAAAGCATTAAAAAGCGTTACCGAAACCACCAATAGAACAACTGCAAAAAAAAGCAAGGCGATAATGAGCATTTCTGTAGTACTTACACCAATGCTAGGTTCAGGAATAACAATTTTTGCAGGTGCCGGAGTGGTTTGGGCAAAGGCTCCACAACTCAAAAACAGGAGGCTAATTATTAATTTAATCTTCTTCATATCCATTAGATTGATTGTCTTCGAAAGGTAGCTTACTCATTACACTAATGTGGCTTTTGCTTAATTTATAGAGGTATAAACTAACTATTAAAAAGAAAACCATAAATATGATGAGTGATGTGATGAGGTAAAATTCGCCCCCGGCTAAATCTTTTATTTGCTTAAACATAACTATTGATTTGAAGGAATTGTCATTCGGTTTGCTTTGATATCTGTACCCATGCGTTGTAAATAAGCAATTAGGGCTATAATCTCTTTATCACTTTTTACGTTGATGTTATTTTGTTTCAAATCCTTTGCAATTTCATCAGCTTGGATTTTCAATTTATCATTTGCTTCAGAGGCAAAACCATCACGATAAGGCACACCTAAGGTTTGCATAGCTCTTATTTTTGCTGGAGTTGTAGACACATCTAACGTTTGCTGAATTAACCAAGGGTATGGTGGCATAATACTTCCTGGCGACATAGATGTTGGATCAACCATGTGGTTAAAATGCCAAGCATTTGAGTATTTGCCACCTATTCGGTGCAAATCTGGTCCGGTGCGTTTACTACCCCATAAAAATGGATGATCGTAAACAAATTCTCCAGCTTTGCTGTATTCACCATATCTTTCAGTTTCTGATCTAAATGGACGTATCGTTTGCGTATGGCAACCCACACAACCTTCTCTGATGTATAAATCTCTGCCCTGTAACTCTAAAGGAGAATACGGTTTTACAGCAGCAATAGTTGGGATATTGGATTCGATTGTGAAAGTTGGCATCATCTCTACCATACCACCAATCAAAATCACGATTAATGACAAAACCATAAATTTCATTGGTTTACGCTCCAATACTCGGTGCCATTTTTTATCATCAGGATCAGTAGATTCTACTGCTTTAGCTAAAGGCATTGCCTCAACGGTTTCGTCTACCAATTTAGCTTTTAACATTGTTTTACCTAGGTTAATTGCCATTACAATTACACCTGTTAGGTACATTGCACCACCAATACCGCGAATAATATGCATTGGAATAATCTGTAATGTTGTAGTTAAAAAGTTAGGATATTTCAACAAACCTTCGGCGGTAAATTCTTTCCACATTAAGCCTTGTGTAAAGCCAGCCCAATACATCGGTACAGCATAAAACAAAATCCCTAAAGTGCCAATCCAGAAGTGGAAAGAAGCCATTTTTTTAGAGTACAATTCTGTTTTATATAGTTTTGGCACCAAATAATACATGATCCCGAAAGTTAAAAATCCGTTCCACCCCAAAGCACCTACGTGTACGTGTGCTACAATCCAATCGGTAAAGTGTGCCACGGCATTAATTTGCTTAAGCGATAACATTGGTCCTTCGAAGGTTGCCATACCGTAAGCAGTAATGGCCACAACCATAAACTTCAAGGTTACATCTTCACGAACTTTATCCCATGCACCACGTAAGGTTAACAAACCGTTAATCATACCACCCCAACTTGGTGCAATAAGCATTATAGAAAAAGCTACACCTAAAGATTGTGCCCATCCTGGTAAGGAAGTGTACAACAAATGGTGTGGCCCAGCCCATATATAGATAAAAATTAGCGACCAGAAGTGTAAAATACTTAGTTTGTAAGAGTATACAGGGCGATTAGCCATTTTAGGCAGAAAGTAATACATCATTCCTAAATAGGGCGTGGTTAAGAAAAATGCTACTGCATTATGCCCATACCACCATTGCACCAAAGCATCTTGCACACCTGCAAAAACGTAGTAACTTTTTAAAAAAGAAATGGGTAATTGAAAAGAGTTTACGATGTGTAAAACCGCAATAGTTACAAACGTAGCAATGTAAAACCAAATGGCTACGTATAAATGGCGCTCTCTTCGTTTAAAGATGGTACCAAACATATTTACGCCAAACACTACCCAAATTAAGGTTATGGCAATATCTATTGGCCACTCTAATTCAGCATACTCATGCGATGAGGTAAAACCTAACGGAAGTGTAATTACTGCAGACACAATAATGAGTTGCCAACCCCAAAAATGGATTTTGCTTAAGGTATCGCTAAACATACGTGCTTTTAACAAGCGTTGAAGCGAGTAATAAACACCCATAAAAATGGCATTGCCTACAAAAGCAAAAATTACGGCATTGGTATGTAACGGCCTAATTCTGCCAAACGTGGTATACTGATTGCCCATATTCATTGCAGGTTGAAAGAGCTGCAAAGCGATGAGCAAGCCCACTGTCATGCCGATGATACCCCAAATAATGGTTGCAATACCAAAGTTGCGGACAATTTTGTTGTCGTAAGTAAATTTTTCTAACTGCATAAAATAGTTGTGATTTGTGATGAAACAAAGGTATTTGCTAAATGAAATTTGGGGGGTGATAGTGCTTAGTTGAAAATGTGATTTTAGTCACTATTGAGGGAGATTTGGAATTTTAAAATCCACCGTCATTCCCGCGTGGGTGGAAATCGTAATGTGCTAAATTTTATTTTGTATTGCATTATGATTGCTACTTGAGCTAGCAATGGAGGTAATTGCTTATTGGCGCTTTAACCTAAATAGTACCACAATCTTTTTGTTTTTAAACCCGGTTGTAGTGGAAATCTTTTTTACAAACCTCTTAGGTTTGTAAAAAAATTGGAACGGAAAACGGGGCTGAATTAACCTGTGAATTACGGCCTTTGCTTTTCAGAATTTTATATATTTCTTTTAAAAAAATCTTTTTCGAATTACGATTGCCATTAGAGCTGGCTACTGAAAATTGTCAACTGAAGAATCCTCATCCTCAAACAACACCCTTATCCCTGGCGTAACCACATCATCATGCTGGCCGTTTTTGAGCGACCAAATAAACGCTCCTAAAAAAATTAAAGCCATTAACACACTACAGCCTACCAAAAAATAAAGTATGTTCATAATAAGTTGTTTTTACGTGCAAAAAATCTAGTGGCTATGGTAGTAAAACTGATGATGGTGATGGTACTAATGGGCATCAGCACCGCTGCAACTAAAGGGTAAAGCGTACCTTGTACAGCATAATATAAACCCACACAATTGTAAGCTATTGCAATAGCAAAGCTGATTTTAATGATTTTTAACCCATCTTTACTGAGTTGATAAAAATTTGGAAGTAGCGGCAATGAACTGCCTTTTAAAATGGCATCGCAACCGGGTGTAAAATTGTTTACATTATCAGTAATTGCGATCCCAAAATCACTCTGTTTTAAAGCTCCCGCATCATTCAAACCATCGCCCAGCATCATTACTTTTTCTCCATTTCGTTGTTGCTGCGTTATGGCAGCTAACTTTTGTTGTGGGTTTTGCTCAAACTTAATATCCGCCAAAGGCGAAAAAAACGTTTTTAAGGCCTGTTCATCTTTATTGGTATCACCAGAAAGCACTTTTAGTTTAAAATGGTTGGCTAAGTCTGTTATCAGCTTTGCTAAATTAGGGCGCCACTGTTGGGCAATAACAAATGTTCCTTTGTATTGATCATCTATTGCAATGTGTACACCTGATTTTTCTTTAGAGTGGATAGCAAAAGGCAAAAGAGATTGATTGCCAGCATAAACCATTTGCTGATTAACAATTCCTTTAATTCCTTTACCTAAAACCTCTTTATATTGTGAAATGGGATAAAATTGATGACAGGATATACTTTTTAAAATCTGTCGGCTTAATGGATGTGAAGAATGGTTAAGCAACGAAACCAACACCTTTTTTTCTTCATCAGTAAGGTTGCCACTAAAACTGATAATTGCGTTTTCTGAAGTAGTTAAAGTTCCTGTTTTATCGAAAACGATTGAGTTACAACTGGCTAAATCTTCTACCGCATCTGTATTTTTTACATAAAACCCTTTTTTATCGAAAACTGCTAAAATAGCCGACAAAGTGAATGGCGTACTTAGGGCCAATACACATGGACAAGCCACAATAATTACTGCCGTAAATGCAGCCCAAGCTTTAGCCGAATTATCAAAGTAAAACCAGTAAGCCATTGCGCTAAAAGCAATTATAAATACAGCAATGCTGAAAAATTTAGCTACACTATCATTAAAATTTTGCTTGAATTTAGCTTTGTAATTTTCTTTGTTCCATAAACTTGTGAGGTAACTTTGCGAAGCAATTTTAACTACTTCAATTTCAATTCCTTCGCCCATTTGTTTACCACCAGCATAAATAATTTCGCCTAAAACCTTGTGTTGTGGTTCGGTTTCGCCAGTTACAAAACTCATGTCTAACCATGCATCTCCCTTCATTAAAATAGAATCTGCAGGTACCAATTCTCCGTTTCTAATCCATAACCTATCGCCAATGGCTAGTTCATTTATAGCTTTTGGTTTTTCTTTTCCATCCTGTAAAGTGGTAATGGCAATAGGGAAATAAGAACGGTAATCTCTATCAAAAGAAATATGATGATAGGTGCGTTGTTTAACCCATTTACCCATCAATAATAAAAAAACCAATCCGGTTAAGGTATCGGCAAAACCTACTCCATCATTAAAAATTACCGAATAAGTAGTTCGTAAAAACAAAACGGCAATAATTAAAGCTAAAGGTGTATCTAAATTTATATGCCTGTGTTTTAAGCTCGCATAGGCGGATAAAAAATAATCTTTGGCACAAAATAAAACCACTGGAATAGAAAAAGCCAGATTTAACCAAGCAAATAAAGCTTTAAACTGTGGTTCTAAATCAGACAATCCGAAATATTCTGGGAAGCTGAACAGCATCACATTGCCCATGCAAAAGCCAGCTACTGCTATTTTTAAAATCAGGCTTTTGTTTACAGCATTACTGTTTTCTTTAACAACATCTTGTAAATTAATGGCTGGTTCGTAGCCAATTTGCACTAAGGTTTCTACCAGTTTTCTCAAACTTATTTGTTGGTGTTTAAAACTAATGCTGACTTCCTTTTTAAGAAAATCGATACGAGAATTAAACATGGCTGCGTCTATTTTATAAAGATGTTCTAACAACCAAATACAAGAACTGCAATGAATTGCCGGAATGTAAAAAGTAACTATACTACTCTTTTCATCCTGATAGTTGAGCAGCTGTTTAATGATGCTTGGCTCATCTAAATATTCGAAATGTGTGTTGTGATCTAGTCGTTTACCAGGCGTATCATTGTATGCATAATAAGCACACATGTTATTGCTTGCCAAAATTTGATAAACGCCTTTACAACCAGCACAGCAAAAATGTTTGTCGTCAACAACCAAATTCAATGCACCAACTTCTTCGCCACAATGATAACATAAACTTGCTTCTATAATTTTTTGCTGTTGCATAATAATGTTTTAAACTGCGTTGCTAAACAAATTCGTTTGTGGATGGCTTTGCCATAAACGCTCGTCGAAAGCCATGCAAATATTCCTTAAAAACGATTTTCCTTTCGGTGTAATTTGCACTTCATTATGCGTAACTGTGATTAGAAAATCATAGATAAAAGGTGTCAATCTCTCTAAAATAGGTAAAGGAATTTCGGTCTTAAACTTGGTAAACCCTTTACACATGAGGTTTAAAATGTGTTTTCTGATATTCAGATCTTTATCAGTTAAAAGATGACCTTTTTCTATCGCAAAACAACCATTATTAATTTGCTCAAGATAACCTTCTACCGTTTTGCTGTTTTGGGCAAAAGCAGTTTGGCAATCGCTAATTGAAGAAACCCCTAAACCGATTAATATTTGGGTTGGCAAGTCTGTATAGCCCATAAAGTTGCGGTGTAATTGCTGGTTTTGACTTGCTTTATAAAGATTATCATGCTTAAGCGCAAAATGATCCATACCAATTTCTTCATAACCAGCTGCAATCAAAGCGTTTGTCCCTAATTGGAATAAGGAAAATTTTTCATTTCCTGTCGGGATGTCTTTTTCGTCGTAATGTCTTTGTCCGGGTTTAAGCCAAGGCACATGTGCATAACTGTAAAATGCAATACGTTCTGGCCGCATTTTAATCACTTCTTCAATGGTTTCAGTTAGCCCGTTAATGGTTTGTCCGGGTAAGCCGTAAATTAAATCGAAATTGATAGACACGTAACCTAACTTGCGAGCTTCGTTAGTTATGCTTTGTACCTGAGCAGGAGTTTGAAAGCGATTGATCATCATTTGTACTTTAGGATCAAAATCCTGGATCCCCAAACTTAAACGCGTAAAACCTAGTTCGCTTAGAGTTTTTAAATGATCTTGGGTGGTATTATCAGGGTGACCTTCAAATGAAAATGAAATATCATCAACTTTGTTGCCTTGTAAAATTACATTTAGTAAGCGCTGTAAATTAGCTGCGCTAAAAAAAGTTGGTGTACCACCGCCTAAATGTAATTCCTTAATTTTTGGCTTCTCGCCTAGTACTTCGCAGTACATTTCAAATTCTTTAATCAGCGCATCAATGTATGGGTTTTCTACTCCATGGTTTTTAGTGATACGTGTATTGCAGCCGCAATAAGTGCATAAGCTTTCGCAAAATGGCAAATGAATGTAAAGGCTAATTCCATCTGCGTTGTTTTCTGCATAAGTTTTTTGCAATGCGGTTAAATAACCATCAAGGGTAAATTTATCGATTTCCCAATACGGAACGGTTGGATAGCTGGTATATCTTGGTGCAGCAATGTTGTACTTTTTGAGTAACTCAGTGTTCATGGTGATTTTTATCGACAATAGGTTTAATGGCACAACTATTTTGGCAACAACAGGCATTGCCTACACATTTACCGGCTGCCCAATTATCAAGGTTTTTAATTACCTGATGCATGTTTTCTAAAGCTCCACCATCTTTAAATGGAATATTAGCAATTTTTAAACCTGCTTCTTTTGCTGCAAATAAATCGATGTGGCTATAATCAAATGAGGATGTTGCAATATATTTAACACCTAAAGCTTTTAAGCCTTTGATAATATCGGCACTTAAGGGATCTTGATTAAATATGATAAGTGCTTCTTTGCCAGAAGAAAAATTGAGTGTATCTAAAGTTAAGCTATTGGCTATAACCGTTATTTCATGCTTTTTGTAGTTGGCTAAAATAAGCCATTCTTTTTCTTTAGAATCGATGTTGTAGGCGATAGCTTTCATTAATGCATAGTTTATACTAAGCAAAACTATCAAAGTGCGAGCTGTTGTTGAGTGAGATTAGTTATGAGAAAAAGTGATCTTCGTCAGAAAAGGTGAAAAGGTAGAGGGTTGCAAGGAAGGAAGTAGGCTTTTAAAGAATAAGGAATTAAGCAGGAAAAATACACGTATTTTTAACTTGCCGTCATTTAGAGCCAGCGCAACAGCAAGAAATCTATTCATTTTACTTGAAAAAACTTTAATCCTGTAGACAAAAACCTAAAGATTTCTCGTTGGAAATGAGTTAATTTCGACATGACGTGAACCTAAAACTGTCAACTGATAACTGTTAACTTTTAACCGAAAACTGAAAACTGTTAACTGTCAACTGTCAACCGAAAACCGCCTACTGCTTCACATTTCTTAATTTTTCTATAGACAGAACTCTTATGGCATTTCCGTTTTTTTCGATGAGTTTTTCGTCTTTAAAATCGGCCAGCATTCTGCTTACTGTTTCGCTAGCTGTACCCACTAAAGCCGCCAGATCATCTCTCGATATTTTTAAAGTGCAAGTATCAGTATTGGGTTCACCAAATTTAGAGGCTACTTGCACCAAGGCATCTGCAACGCGTTTACGCACAGAAAAGTAAGCTAATCTTAGCATCTGCTCTTCCTTTTCTTGTACACTACCAGAAAGCATATCAATAAATGCATTGGCAATTTCTTGATGGTTGAGTAGAAAATCCATAAAATCAGCTTTGCTAATTAATGAAATTTCACTATCGCTTAATGTTGCAGCATTATCTGTGTAATTGCTTTCTTTGCATAAACTTTCATATCCAAAAAAGTCTCCATCTTTATACAAAGTAGATGATAATTCTCTACCATCCTTGGCTCTTTTATAAGTTTTAACTTGGCCTTTTTTAACGTAATATAAAAACAATGGGTCGTCGTTTTCTACATAAATAATCTGCTTATTGGCAAATGATCTAGATTTACCTTTAAGTTTTAGCGCTTCTAACAAACTGTCTCTGTCGCCACCAACAGTTTTAAATCCTGCAATTTTATTTTTCTTTTTTAACCTACTTTCAATGGCGTTAAACAATTCTACATCATCAAAAGGTTTGGTCAAATAGTCATCTGCACCCATTTCCATGCCTTTACGCATATCTGCACGTTCGGCTTTTGCGGTTAAAAATATAAAGGGAATATTTACGGTTTGCGGATTTTTTTGCAGTAAATACAATACACCATAACCATCCAATTCTGGCATCATTATGTCGCATAAAATGATATCTGGCAAATGTTTTACAGCAAGCTCTACTCCTATTTTTCCATTTTTTGCGGTAAAAGTTTCGTAACCTGCTAAATCTAATATCTCTGCTGTACCTTCTCTAATATCGTCGTTATCTTCTATTATTAATGCTTTCTTCATGATTAGAATTTAAAATGAAGTCTAAAAGTAGTTCCTACATTTTGTTCACTTGTGCACGTGCAACTACCGTTCATTAAACCCACGTATCGTCTCACAATATTTAAACCTAAGCCAGTTCCTGGTATATCGCCAGTATTATGAGCTCTAAAAAATGGCTCAAATAGATTATCCATCTCTGTGGCGGGTATGCCTATACCATTATCTTTCACATCAATAATTAATTCGTTTTCATTTACAATGCTGTTAAATTGGATCATTGTATCTTCTCCAGAGTATTTAATGGCGTTTGATATGAGATTGATGATACAGTTTTTTAGCAAATTCTGGTCTAAAAATACCTGACTAGTTGTACCTCGATGCTCGTAAACAATAAGCTGTTTTTGCTTAGTCATCAACTGCATTTCTTCTGCAATTTCTTCTGCAAAAGTAAAAATATCAAAGCTTTGTTGGTTAACCTCAACTTTACCGGCTTCCAGCTTCTCTAACGAGAGAAAATCATTTAAAATGGTAGTTAAATTATTTATCGCATTTTTAATTTTTGAAGTGTGTTTCTCTACACTTTCAGCATCTTGTTTTTCTACATATTTATTAATCAGCGAAGCTGATAACTGTATAGAACTCAAAGGGGTACGAAACTCATGTGAAGCCATTGATACGAAACGAGTTTTAAGTTGGTTAAGTTCCTTTTCCTTCTCAAAAAGCGCACTCACATGCTCTTTTGCCGTTTCTAATTCAGTAATAGATTTTATGAGCTCACGGGTACGCTCCTTTATTTTAACCTCTAGTTCTTCGGTGTAACTTTTAATTTTTACTTCATCTTCCTTTTGCCTACTCAAATCATGTATAAAACCAGTGTAAATTCGCCTGTCGCTAAATTTAATCTCGCTAACACCTAACCTAAAAGGAAATGTAGAACCATCTTTACGCTGTCCGGTTACCTCTCTACCAATGCCGATTATCTTTTTATGTCCTGTTTTTTCATAATTCGCAATGTAATTATCGTGCCTTTGTTTATCAGGCTCGGGCATTAAAACAGACACATTTTTTCCTAAAAGTTCTTCTCTTGTTTCAAAACCGAAAAGTTGCAATCCGGCCGGATTTATATTTTCAATTAATCCTCTATCGTCGATTGTAATAATTCCATCAATTGCATTTTCAATAATTGCAATTAATAACTTCTCTCTTTCCATATCTAAAGGTTCCATCCAAATATAGTTTAATTATAAGTTAAATGGACGTTTCTTTTAACCTCATTTCTGCTGCTAATAATGGTTGATGAAATTTATCTTTAAACAAACTACTTTGATTGGCAAACTCATTGATTAAATATTTATAGTAATCAATTCCATCTAACAATTGCGTTTTAAACTTTTGCAGTTGAACTTGTTTTTTAGCGCTAACTTCATCTAAAAACAATTTAATTTCTTCGTTAAAATAATTAATGTACAAATCTAGTTCTTTAATAAAAAAGTTTGGCCTTTTTACTTTTTCTAATAAATCTACTTTCCCATAAATATGGCCAACCATTTCATCCAAAGAATAAATTCTATTAAAATAAGCCAAATTCGGACCAGGGCAAATAGCAACCGCCTTACTTTCTTTAGGCTTTAAAACACCAATTTTTTGATAAGTAGAACTGCATAAACCTTCACACAAACACACTTTTTCGGTTATTCGCTCCAATTGCTTTTCATAAATGGTAATTGGTAGTTCTTTTGTTTTTAACTCCTTTATTTTTAATGCCTGATACTTTCTAGAAGCGGTACAAATTGGCTCAGTAGTAAATTCGGTGTTGGTGCATAAGTACTTTTTTGTGCATGGACTACCAGGATTACCTTTTTTGATGCGCTCTAAACGTTGCAAATCTATACCACTATTCTTAAAATTATTAAAAAGTACACCTAACGGAGACGAATTGCTCACATAAAATGAATCCTCATTTGCAGCCATTAGGCTCAGTAAAGTTTTTTCATCCACATTTGTGGCATCTGGTACTAATAAAAATGGACTACCCCAACCTATAGAATTTAGGCGATAATGTTTAAGTAAAAACTCATTTTCTAAAGCTGTGCCTACCCCTCCTTGCACACTTAATTTTTGTTCGGGTAAGTTAATTTTATCAAAACCTTTATCAAGCAATGCTGATGTGTAAATATCAAAAAGTTCGTTTGTCATTTGAACTTTCATCTGCTTAAATTCTTCTAAAATTGGACCTAACAAATATCCTGCAGTTGCAAAGGCATGGCCGCCACAATTTAAGCCACTTTCTACTCTAAATTCTGAAACCCAAATTCCTTTCTTCGCCAAAAATTTAGCTTGGATGTAGGCAGATCTAAAATCGCTTACTTTTAAAATAACCTTCTTAATAATTTCACCTTTTTCATTAGGAAAAAAGTCTTCAAATTGTTCTAGATAGCTATATAATCTTGCGTTCATTCCAGCCGATAAAACTAACGAAGAATTTAACCTGCTATTGGCAAATCCACGTAAAGCAGCCAAAGCATCGCTATCTTCATCGCCAGTAAAATTACTGCCATTTTTATGATTTACCCGATCTACTTTAGACATGATATTTACATCTATAGCGCCTTTAACCATCATATTTCGCAATAAATTTTCAAATATTTTTTTCCGTTGTCCTGTCGGATAATCCATCATTAAATCGTATCCCTGTTTCAATTGGCTATCTTCTGGCAACATTTCAAAATATCTGCAAAGCTCATTTCCAGTCGTAAATGGGAGTTTTTTTAGCTCACTAAAGTCATGATCTACCATTCGATCCAACATATTTAGGTAACAAGTAATCC
Organism: Pedobacter sp. GW456-11-11-14-TSB4; assembly: GCF_059424425.1. NCBI lineage: Bacteria > Pseudomonadati > Bacteroidota > Sphingobacteriia > Sphingobacteriales > Sphingobacteriaceae > Pedobacter > Pedobacter sp. GW456-11-11-14-TSB4. Next base: position 561,221 of record NZ_JBWKZK010000002.1, on the reverse strand, counting down.
TTCGAGCCCTACTGTCTTCATCCTTTTTTCCTATTGGGATGTATTCGATATCTTTGCTATGATAAGCTCTCATCCGCTCTATCAATTCATCATCAACAATAGAAACTACAGAAGATATGCCAAATTTGGCGACTTTTAAAGGAGTATCAATCGAGTAACCAAGACCTAATACCGGGATATGAAATTTATGTATCATTAGTTTTCTGAGTAAAAAAATATCTCAAATCTATTGTAAGTACAGTTTTCATAAACTTTATTTAATCATGTTAAAAAGTGATTTATATCACAATTAGAATAATTAGCTCTACTTTTTCTTATCAAATACTTTTTAAAGAAGAACTTATCAAGCATTTAAGTGTTTATTAGAAAAAAATTAAATATGAAATTAACTTTAGAATTAGCAGAAAAAATTGCTGCAGCGGCCATTAAAAAAGCTGCTGAAATTGGCGTACCAATGAATATTGCGATTGTAGATGAAGGCGCAAACTTAAAAAGTTTCCATAGAATGAATAATGCATGGTTAGGATCTGTGGATATATCTATTAAAAAAGCTAAAACAGCACGCTTTTTTGATATGAATACTGGTGAGATTGGTAAACTATCACAACCGGGACAACCTTTATTTGGTATAGAACACTCAAATGGCGGATTAATTTCTTTTCCAGGTGGTGTAGTTTTAAAAAGTGGTAATGAAATTATTGGTGCAATTGGTGTATCAGGTGGCTCAGTAGAGCAAGATCATGAAGTGGCATCAGCTGGTGCAGAAATTATCTAAACTAAAAAGCATATTTGATCTTTCCTTTTAACCCTACCCTATGAAAGTTTGGGTTAAAAGCACTACCTGTACTTTGAGGCTGTATCAGAATTGATTTTAAAAATTGATTGTCAAAATAATATTTCGTGAGGTCGTCATTCCCGTGAAAACGGGAATCGTAATGCTATAAAAGGTTAATTATTAACGCCCATTAGACGCATTACGATGCCCAGTCAAGCTGAGCATGACGAAACACCAAATTTAATTCTTTTTTAAAGTTTTGAATTTTTAATTCTGATACACCCTCATATGCAGAAAGTTGCAACTAGCTTCAGCATTAATTGGTGAGGCTTAAGTTGGTAACATTCATACTTTCCATCAACTGTCCTTACCTTAATAAAACTTTTTTTCAAACAAACTCAGACTCACCTCCCAATAATTATTAGTTGCAAATATTTGGATGGTAAAAAATTTATTCTTTACTTTGAATTACAAAGTGCTTTTTAATTCAACATCATGACTGCTACAGAGGTAAAAATTAGATCACGCTTAAAAATCTTAATCGTAATTATTATTGGCGGTTTAGCTTTGAGCGGTATAACTGCCTTCCCTTTAGAAAGTGAACTTGCTTATTTGGTAAACAATGATACTTCTATACTGCAACAATGGCTTAATAAAGTTTATTCGGCAGTTAAAATCACCAATGAAAATTATCCTTTTTTAAGTTATGGTACAGATTGGCTTGCTTTTGCCCACCTCATGTTAGCTGTTCTTTTTATTGGCCCATTTAATAATCCAATTAAAAACAAATGGATTATTCAATTCGGTATAATATGTTGCGTTATGATTATTCCGTTGGCGCTAATTGCAGGCAACATTCGCGGCATACCTGTTTTTTGGCAATTTATTGATTGCTCTTTTGGTTTAATCGCAATTGTTCCACTCTACCTCTGCCTTTTATATATCAAAAAATTAGAAAAATTAAATAATCATGAGATTTATCTTTAACAAATTCTATTTCATTTGTACACTCCTACTCTTGACTATAGAAATATTAATTGCCATATATACCAACAACTGGATTAGAGCGTATTTTGGAGACTTTTTAGTGGTAATTCTGCTACATTGCTTAATCTTAAGCTTTGTTAAAACGAATAAAATAAGTGTATTAATAGGTGTTTTATTATTTAGTTATCTAGTAGAAATACTGCAATACTACAAATTTGTTGAAGTGATAGGATTACAGAAATACGCTATCGCAAATACACTTATCGGCACTTCTTTTTCTTGGATTGATATGCTAATGTACACATTGGGCATTTTTTTCGTGGCAATTGTCGAGCAGTTTAATTCATCATCAGCTTTATTAATAGATCGTAAAACGATACCCAATGGATAATTTTGTAGACAAGCATTCTATAGTTAGAAAAATTTGGAGTAACCCTGATGTTGTATTGTTTATTTTTGCTGGTGCTGCTGCACAATTTAGCGTAAATAAGGCCGTCGACTGGCTTTATTTTACAGGTAAGTTGCCAAATGATCCACTAGGAAGATTATTTTCTACTGTTGCCTATGCTCAAAAAATTGTTTTCTCTACAACTGAAAAAGCAAACGCAGCCATAAATCAAATTACACAAATTCATCAGAACGTAGAAAATGCCAGAAATAGCAAAATACCAGATTGGGCCTACAGAGATGTATTATTTATGCTGATCGATTACTCCATCCGTGCTTACGAATTATTAGAAAATGAATTAAAACAGCCACAAAAAGATGAGGTAGTAAATGTATTTTGCAAAGTTGGTTCTAGAATGAAGATTAAAAACTTGCCCAATAACTATAATGAGTTTAAAGTTATTTATGAGCAAGATTTAAAGGAAAACTTGATTTATGGTAATTTTTCTGAAGACTTATATAAACAGTACAAAAAACATTTAGGTTTACCTAGGTACTTCTTAATGAAGAAAGTGCAATCGATATTAGTGCCAAACCATGTAAAATCACTCTTAAAATTAGATAATAGTTTTGGAATTAAAACACTCATTAAATGCTATAAAATTTTAAAAGTGATAAATTTAAGTGAAATACTTAAGGTATTAATTTTACCAAAAGCATATCAAACACAAATTAAAAAAATAGCAGTTTTAACTTAAGTTAGCTTTAAAACTAACTTAATGTCCATTCTGGTCTTTCGTAATCACAAGTATAACCATAAGGATTTTTCTGTAAATAATCTTGGTGTTCTTCTTCTGCGTTCCAAAAATCGCCCACGGCTATAACTTGTGTTACAATTTTGCCTGGCCAAACTCCGGATGCATCCATTTCTTCAATTAACTGGTTGGCTGTATTACGTTGCTCATCTGTGGTATAAAAAATAGCAGATCGATATGATAATCCAACATCATTACCTTGCCTGTTTAACGTGGTAGGATTATGAATTTTAAAGAAATATTCCAATAAGCTACGATAAGATAAAACAGTTGGATCAAAGGTAACCTCAATTCCTTCTGCATGTGTTCCGTGGTTGCGATAAGTTGCATTTTTTACATCTCCGCCAGTGTAACCGACAAAGGTTTTAATTACACCTGGTAATTGGCGAATTAGTTCTTCCACTCCCCAAAAACATCCGCCAGCTAAAACTGCTTTTTCTGTATTCATAAATGTATATTTTATTAATGTATAAAGCTACAACCATAACAACACAAATAAAAAGTGGTTTGATAACAGCAATGTAAATTTCATTACTCATCACATTTTTCGAGGTTTTCATCACATTTTGTTAAAAGAATTAATTTTTCGTTGTATACTTGTGTACTATTTAACTAATACACTAACTTAACAATTAAAAATGAAATCTTTAATCTTCCTAATGATCAGTTTATTTGCTGTACTCACAGCTCAAAGTCAAACTAATACTGCACATCGTATATCTGGTGTTGTACTTGATTCGGTAAATAAAAAGCCATTAACATTTGCTACCGTCATTCTAAAAAATGACAAGAATATTCAATTAAGTTCGGTTTTAACCAATAAAGATGGATTATTTGATGTTGACAAGTTAGCTAACGGCAATTATCAATTGGTAATAGTTAACGTAGGCTATCAAAATAAATCAATAGCTGTAACATTAAACAATAGCTCGAAAAACTTGGGCTCTCTCTATTTATCGCCATCTCCTACTCAGTTGAAAGGAGTAACTATTTCTGCAGAGCGACCATTGATTAAACAAGAAATTGATCGAATTTCTTATGATTTAAAGGCTGATCCCGAAAGCAAGGTGAATAATGTTTTAGAGATGATGAGAAAAGTACCGATGCTAAGTGTTGATGGTGATGATAATATTCAACTCCAAGGCAATAGTAATTATAAAATATTGATTAATGGGCGTCCCTCTGGTATGATGGAGCGAAATCCGAAAGATATTTTGAAAAGCATGCCTGCATCAAGTATTGAAAGAATTGAAGTGATTACCACGCCCCCAGCAAAGTACGATGGAGAAGGCTTAGCAGGAATTATCAATATTATAACTTTCAAAAAATTAGATAATGGTACCAATGGAACCATAAACGTCAATCACCGATTTCCGGTTGGTGGCCCTGGAATGGGTGGTTCGTTTACACTAAAATCTGGAAAATTTGGCATGGCAAGTAATTTAGGTGGAAATTTAAGCAGCACTCCATTGTTAGATAACAGCAATTTTAGACAAACAACAGGAGTTAATCCAACTAATTTATTGCAGACAGGAATTAGAGATTACAATGGCAAAAGCGGTTACATAGGCACTGAGTTAAGCTTTGAGATTGATAGTTTGAATTTAATTTCGGCTCAAATTAATTACAATGCTAGCGACAATGATAGTTTTAACGCTCAAAATTCATTACTTAGAAATAACGATGCAATTTTACAGAGCTATGAATTGAGAAACACACTCGAAGGATCTGGAAATGGTATTGACGCCGCAGTTAATTATCAATTGGGTTTTAAAAAAGATAAAAACAAAATCCTAACCTTCTCTTACAGATACTATGATTTTACGAACAAACAATTTAATAATGTAAACATCTTAAATCCCGTATCCTATAATTTAACTGATTATCAGCAATTTAATAATGGAGGGTCTAAAGAGCAAACTATACAGGTTGATTACACACTGCCGATAAAAAAATTGATGATTGAAGCTGGAGCGAAAGTAATTTTTAGAGAAAATAGTAGCAATTTTGAAGCGCTATCACTTAATCAAAACGGAGATTATGTTATAGATCCGCTAAGAACAAATATTTTAGACAATACCCAAAATGTGTATGGCATTTATAATACATATCAATTTAACCTCAAACAATGGGGAATAAAAGCCGGGGTAAGAGCCGAACAAACTGCTATTAAAGCCAATTTTTATGGTGCTAATGAGCAATTTACTAGCAATACCTTAAATTTTATACCTTCAATTTCAATTAATAGAAAATTCAAAAACAACACAAGTATAAATTTTGGTGCAAGCTCAAGAATACAAAGACCTGGAATACATCAATTAAATCCATTCGTAGATCGATCTAACCCTAATTTTGAAACTACGGGAAATCCAGATTTAAAGCCTATGTCTGGAAATAGTTTGGAAATGAGTTATAGCTATTTTAAGAAACTCCAGCTTAACGTTGGTTTAAGAGGTATGTTTTTTAAAGACATTATTATGCCGAGAGTAGTAACTGATGAACTAACAAACATTACTCGTTCTAGTTATGGAAATAATGGAACAGCAACGATGGTAGGTTTAAATGTTAATGCAAATTATCCTTTTAGTAATAAGTTAAGAGCAAGTTTAAATTTATCAGCTAATTATGGTAGGGTAAGCGGTGAAGTAAACGGCACTTTGATTGAAGCCAAAGGTTTCATGAAAAGGGCTTTTGGCTCGCTAACCTACAAACCAAGTAAAACATGGCAAGCTACTGGAAGTGTAAACTACAATGGCCGTAATTTTACGTTACAAGGCAGTTCTAATGCATTTGTAACTTCATCACTAAGTATAAACAAAGACCTTTTAGATAATAAATTGAGTATTTCTTTAGCAGCCAACAATGCATTTAATAAATACAGAAATATAATTAATAGTGTAAACGGACCGAGTTTTACGCAAGAAAGTTTTAACCAAAACTATCAGCGAAACTTTACAACAAGTATTAATTATAGATTTGGTAAACTTAAAGAAGCAATCAAGAAAAATAAAAAAGGCATCAACAATAGCGACGTTTCATCAGGCTCGACTATGTAATTGATTTTACTCCTTAATATATTTCAATACTGAGCTTAGTCGATGAGCATTAATTGTTTTTCGATTAGGCTCAGACTTGTAAAAGGTAAAATGAACCTCAGTTATTTATTAAAATTTTAAGATGTAATGTTCCTCAAATATTAATTTTCTATTTGATATAGCAAATTGATTGACTATTAATTTCAGTAAATCTTTAATCAAATTTCGCAATCATGTTTGATGGTTTAATGAGACTAAAATTAATATCAAGTACAATTTTATCATTAGTGTGGCATTCTTTAATGTCTTTGGGAACGATTCCGAATTGATACAGCCAAATAGTTTGTTTACCCGTTACGGTAATAGTTTGGTTATCTTCTACCTTATAATTTAGAACCAATGGCGAGTAATAGCTCCCCCCATTCATTTTTACATCCATTGTAAAATGAGCCATTTTCATTACAGGTAAAATCATCAAATTCATTTGAGTAAAATTGATTTGATGGATATCATTTTTAATTAATACTTTTTTTATGGAATGGGAAATTTTGCTCTTTTTTAAAGAACTATCATTTACGTATAATTTAATCTTTAAATCAGATATTTCATCTAAAACTTGTTTTTTAACAATAAACTTTCCTTCTAAATCTATATTGGCTAAGAGCGGTTTCCAATTTTTCAATTTACCCGAACCAACAGCGCTGATTGAAGTATTTTGAACAAAATAAGTTTCTTCTTGAGAAAATGCATTTGCGCTAAAGAAAATAAATAAAACACAAGTTAAATATTTGAACATGATGGCGTTAATTAATATTTCTTGAATTGTTAACTAGTATTATAAATGCAATTGTATCATTTTTTAAAATGTTTAAACAACATTAACGAAAAATAGTTCTAAAACAAAGGATTTATAGCATTTAGAAGTATTTTTATTTTAGAAAGGAAAAAAATTTAGAGAATATAGCAGCGAACAATCTGATAATCAACATATAAAAGATGAAAATATTTTTAACTTATAATTAAAATTAAATTGATTTTTTTTTTAATCTTTAAGCACTTATCTCGCTTAAAGTAATTATGCTCAAATTTATAATTAGTGCTCTCCTATTTAGCTACTTTACACTCATAACTCATAGTTCGTCAGCACAAAAAACAGCTCATACAGATAGTACCTATCAATCAATTCAGAAAATAAAGGTAGATAGTATTAGAATTAAAAAGACAAATGAATATGCTTACAGCTTACTTATTGGCAAAAAACCTTTAGCAGCAGAAATGGCTGAATTGGCAATTGCCAACGCCATCAAACAAAACAATAACCGTTATTTAGGTTTAAGTTACTTAACTATAGGTTATGCTCATCTACTCACAGGCAATTATTCGAAAGCCTATCCATTGTACATGAACGCTCTTGATGTTTATCAAAAAATTAATGAGCCTAAAAATTTATGGCGAGCCTACTTAGATCTTACTTGGATCCAAATTCAGCTTAAGGCTTATAATAATGCCGAACAGTTGATACAGAATGCCATCAGCATTGCTAAAAAAGAAAATTTAACAATAGAACAAGCCGTAAGTTATAATTATGTAGGAATATTAAATGACAGTCAAGGTAAATTTGATAAAGCTATTGATGCCTATAAATTAGCATTATCCCTAAATCAAAAAAAAGGGATGGAAAATAACCAAATCAGCACCTTGATCAATCTGGGTGTTAGTCAGCGAAGATCTAAAAAGTTTAAAGATGCTTTAATGTCTTTCGAGAATGCCAAAGTTTTAATCGACAAAGCAAATATTGCTTATTACAAGCAAAGCATTTATCAGAATTTAGCAGAACTAACCTTCGAGATGAAAGAATATGATAAAGCAGAAACTTACATTTTACAAGCATTAACTAACTCAAACAATAACAACGAATTGGTATCAAAAAGAGGGTTATTTAGCAACCTTTACAATGTTTACAAAATAAAAGGAGATTATAAAAAAGCGTTAGCTTACGCTGATTCTATAAGTGTTTTAGATCAAAACCTTTATGAAAAGGAGAAAGTAGCAGAAATATTAAATCTTCAAGCAAAGTATGACACCAAACTTAAGGACGAAAAAATTTCTAGACAGCAAATTTTAAACCTCCAACAACAACAAGCATTATTACTTAATCAAAACTTGTTACAGCTTACCTTGCAGCAGAAACAAAACAGTGAACTTTTATTTAATAAACGTAAAAACGAGCTAGAAAGCCAGAAAAAATTGCAAGCTATTGCTATGCAGAAAGATAGATTGCAAGCCAAAATAGACAAGCAGACTAGCGAACAACAAATTTTCTCTCAGAAAAAAGAGATAGAAACCAAAACACGCCAACAATTATTTTTTGGAATTTTGGCCGTAATGGCAATCGGCATTGCATTAATTATATTTTACAATCAACGTAAAACTAGAAAACTTAATCAGTTAATTACACTCCAAAAACAAGATTTGGAGCAAATTAATGCAGTTAAGGATAGAATTTTTAGCATTATTGGGCATGATATGAGAGCACCTGTAAATACCCTTATTTCCTTTAATCACCTACTAGAAGACCATCAAATATCTCCGGAGAAACTTAAAACATATTCAGAAAAAATAAGCCACACGCTCAATCACACTTCGGTGATGATGGAAAATTTATTGAACTGGAGTAAAAGCCAACTTCAGGGCTACCAACCCAATTTTCAAACCATTTCACTAGATAGCATTGCTAAACAGGTTATTGAAAATTTGGCAGCACAAGCCGCTAAAAAAAATATCAATATTGTGAATAAACTAGGTAACGCTGGTGCTTTTGCAGATAGTGACATGACTGAAATAATGCTACGTAATATCATATCTAATGCCATTAAGTTTACACCCAACGATGGAATAATTGAACTTAAAGCTGATAAAAATGATAACACAACTACGCTAACCGTTACAGATAATGGAATTGGGATGCCTCAAGAAATGGTTAAAGAGTTAAATAATAAAATCGAAATTTACAATCAGAAAAGTAGACAAGGCACTAATAAAGAAACAGGAACTGGTTTAGGGTTAATGCTCTCTAAAACATTTGCCAATTTAATGGCTGGTGGCTTAACCTTTTTTAGCGAACAAAACAAAGGTACTAGGGTTGAAATAAAATTCTTAGCAACAGAAATCAATTAAATTAAGGCCAACAAGTCTTTTTTTGTTAAAGATTTAAAAATAGCCTCTTCATTTCTAATTAAATCATGAGCTAAATCTTTTTTAGCATCTTGCATGAGCATTATTTTTTCTTCAATCGTATCCGGACAAATTAAACGAACGGCCATTACATTATTTTGCTGTCCAATTCTATAGGCCCTATCTATTGCCTGGTTCTCAACGGCTGGGTTCCACCACGGGTCAATCAAGAAAACATAATCTGCTTTTGTTAAGTTTAAGCCAACGCCTCCTGCTTTTAAACTAATTAAGAAAACTTTTACTTCAGCATTATGCTGAAAAGAATTAACTACTTCTTCCCTATTTTTGGTTTGGCCGGTTAGGTAGGCAAAAGCAATTTTACGGTCTTGTAATTGTTCTTTAACTAAATCTAACATGCTTACAAACTGAGAAAAAACCAATATATTGTGTTTAGCCGCTTTATTCTCAATCTGCTCCATTAATACATCCATTTTAGCAGATGCATTACCATAATATTTTTCTTTACTTAAAATAGCTGGCGAATTACAAATTTGCCTCAACTTGGTGATACCTTGTAAAACATGCATGCTACTTTTTATCAGCTCATTTTCTGGATTTCCCATCAAATACTCTCTAATTTCGGTTCTGCAACTTTCATAAATTTCACGCTGTTGCTTACCCATTTCGCAGTAAATCACTATTTCCGTTTTGTCTGGCAACTCTTTAGCTACTTGTTCTTTGGTTCTTCTCAAAACAAACGGATTAATTTTTTGCTGTAATTCGGCCGCTCGTTTTGCATCCTTAAACTGATCTATCGGAACAGAATAAATTTGTTTAAACTGCTCTTTTGAACCTAGCAAACCCGGACAAGCGAAAGAAAGTTGCCCGTACAGATCAAAAGTATTATTCTCTATAGGCGTGCCAGTAAGCACAATTTTATTGCGAGATTGCAACAACCTAACCGCTTTATACCTTTGCGAATCTGTGTTTTTTATATTTTGCGATTCATCTAAAAAAATATAGTTAAAACGGTATTCTTTTAAAAATTTAATATCTGATAATAATGTACCATAAGATGTAAGTACAACTTCATAAGCACTAAAATCAATGCCTGTCTTATTTCTATCTGCACCATAAATAGTTAATAGCTTTAGGCTTGGTGCAAATTTTTCGATTTCTTTTTGCCAGTTAAACACCAATGAAGCGGGTACAATTATTAGATTCGTATTGAGTTCTGTTTTTTCGCGTTGCGATAAAATAAACGCCAAAACTTGAATGGTTTTACCCAAGCCCATATCGTCTGCCAAACAGCCGCCAAAATTAAATCCATCTAAAAAGTTAAGCCAGTTCAACCCCTCTTTTTGGTAATCACGTAAGGTTGCATTTAAACCTTCAGGCACCGCTACAGCTTCGATATTATCAAAAGCAGCCAATTTAGCCTTGTAAAGTTCAATGCGTTGTTTACTTTCCACATCTAGAAGTTCAGTTTCATAAAGCTCTTCTACGGTTGCATAGCTAATATTTGGCGTATGTAATTTTTCCTCAACAATTTCTGCCGCGGCAAAATAAGCTTCAAATTTAGCTAACCAATCGCTTGGCAAAATGCCAGTAGTGCCATCATCTAATTGTACGAACTTGCTTTTATTTCTAATAGATTTATGCAGGTGTTTAAGAGATACCGTTTGTTTATTAAATTTTACTTTAATGGCAGTTTCAAACCAATCAATACCGCTAATTACATCGATATTAATTTTTGCTTGGTAAGCGCTAAGCTTATTATTTTTTAAATCATTAAAACCTAAAATAGCAATCCCCTTACTTCGCCAAGCCTCAAAAGCAGTTAAAAACCACTCTGGAGATAAAAAATGCTTGCGGTGCATGTAAAAACAATCGGTATGTAATTGCTCAGAAAACTCAGTTATCTGTTCCTCAAAATAAGGATGCATTTTGGCAATATTCGTTATAAATTGAAGCTCTTTTTCTTTATCGCGTTCCAGAGTAAAAAGCTTGCCCCTTTTATCTTTTGTTTGTATTTGTTTTTGGGAAATAACCGGAATTTCTAAACCGCCATAGCGCATAACCGGGGTAAGCAAAACAAAATCTTCCGATTCGGTGAGATAAATAATTTGCTCATTCTCTAAATCAAAACCTTGCTCAATAATTTGTTTTTGAGTAGCTGGTTTTAGGTAAGAATAATTGATTTTAATTTTATCTTCAAGTTTAGCAAGTATGTTTTCCTGAAACTCTTCATAATCTACGCGTTCTAAAACTAAATTATTCTGATGTTTTTTAAAAAAATCAATTGCATCAATAAAGTATGGATTAGAAACGAGGTACAGATGATTTTTAACCTGTACAAAATATTGATACTTAAGTACCAAATCTTCAAGATCATAAATCTTATTTTGCAAATGTAACCAACCAGAAATAGCAAAACTATCTCCTCTTTCATCAACATTAATCTCAAGATTTACTTTTAAAACAAAAACACTTACCGCTACAAGAGAGCTTGCATTTACTGTAGCACCAATTTTTTCATCGTGCTGGTAAAATTTTAACTGAAAAGGATTTTTAACGATTGCTTTTAATGCTGCAACTTCAGTATCGTTTCTTCCCTCATTGTAATTATTTTTAAAGCGAGAAATCCCGGTGTAAAACTTAATTTCGTCTTGTTGTTCTGCCTTCCATACAAAATCTAATGGATCTAAAATTTTTACAGGATTTTTTAGCTTTCCGCCTTGCGTTAAAGCGGCTTTAGCCAATTCAACAACCAAATGCCTGTAATATTTATGCCTACTAAAAATTACAATTTTAGACAATAAACTTTCATCAGCAAGATTTAACTTACCTGATTTTCTGCTATTTAATGTAGTTAAAAGCTTATCAATACTAGGCTTTTCCGGCTCAAAATCTAAGTTATCGTTCATTATTTACTGGCGGATAAAGATAACAGAAATTGAAGAAAAAGGACATTTAAAAACATGTTTTGCTAGTCAGTTGTTTGTTAAAAATATATATTTACAAGAAAGATGAAATCAAATCAAACTAGCTTTTTACAGCATTCGGTAAGGATATTATTAGGTGTTTTTATGATTGCTGCCGCAATTGGGCATTTCACTTTCCAGCGAGCAGAGTTTCAGGCTCAAGTACCCAATTGGATTCCTTTAAGCAAAGATGCGGTTGTATTACTTTCTGGCATAGCCGAAATAAGTTTAGGACTTGCTATGCTATTTTATACCCGACAAAGAATAAATGTAGGCATAGCTTTGGCCATTTTTTATGTAATAATTTTCCCTGGTAATATTGCGCAATATACCAACAGAGTTGATGCTTTTGGTTTGAATACAGATAGTGCCAGATTAACCCGCTTATTTTTTCAACCTGTACTTATTTTTTTAGCTTTGTGGAGCACCGGAGCGCTGAAATATCTATTTGCAAAAAGAGCATAGATTAAATACTATTTTTTGTTAAATTTTCTTTCGAATCTAAAAACCAAACCTCTTTTTTTGTGTTTTAAGGATATATTTTTAATCTCCTTATGCAAACATTATTAGAAAACACGAAAACACCTTCATTTACACAAAGTGAAAAACCGATTTTATTAAAAAGAACTATTATTGAGTTAGCAGAAAAAGAAGAGGCAACTCAACTTCCTGTAAAGCAAAATACAACGCCAAGGTATAAATATCCTACAAATGGCTTGTATGGCTTACTATAAAAGTTCGTTATCATAAATTATAATTGTTTTCACTAAGTTGTGCTTAGCACTAACAATACTTAAGTCTTTTCTTAACCAATAGCAGCATATTAGCTATAGAATAAGAAAAGGCTATTTTAGTTTATGAAGATAGCTAAAATAGCAAAAGATTAAGTTTTCAGAAAATTGGTTTTTCAAAAGGTAATGAAATTGGCTTAATTAAATAATCTGCTTTTAGTGCTAAGACCTTAAAGTTTCATTACGACCCGAATTAAGCCGAAAATACCTAAAAACATCTTCTTTTATATCTGCACAAAGCAAATGTCCATCTAACTTACTAGGCAAATTCAATATTATTTTTAATACTTCAGTAGCCTGCATGCTTGCAAATACACCACATACACTACCCACAATACCATAATTGCTACAACTTTGCTTCTCATGAGCTTTTAGCTGTTCGGCCGTAAAAATATCGTTCAGCCTAAATTTTTGATGGTAGTTAAGTACAGTAAGATAGCCTTGCCATCCTAATACCGCAGCGTAAATTAAAGGCTTCTCTTGTTTAGCACTTTCTAGAGAGATAATGATGCGGGTATCAACATTATCTGTACAATCGCATATAATATCATAATCGGCAATGATGGTTGCTGCATTTTGCTGGTTAAGATACATCAGATAGCTATTGATAACCACTTCTTCATTGATCTCAGCTAATCGCTGTGCCAAAACTTCAACTTTAGCTTGTCCTATATCCGCTTTGCGATATAAGAATTGACGATGCAAATTGCTTTCGGCCACCTTATCGCCATCTACTAAACCTAAAAATCCCACACCTGAGCCTGCCAGATATGTGGCTAATGGAACGCCTAAACCTCCTGCACCAATGATCAGTACTTTAGCACAACGAATAGCTTTTTGACCTTCGTTACCCACCTCCTCCACTAGCATTTGGCTCATGTAATTCCGCATCACTTTCTATTGATTTGAGAGGTGATAGTCCCATCTGTAATCTGATCGTCGTTGGCTAGCAAAAAAGCTTTAGAAAGAATGATAGATAAGCCATTGTCACCTTCAAAGGGGATAAACAAGTTCTCGGTATGGTTTTTTTGACTCCGATCTGGAACAATACATAAATACTGGTCGTTGGGCTCCATTAAAATATTGGTACTGCCCAAATGAATTTTATACGTTCTGAGCTTTCCTTCAACTACTAAAAAGCGATCTTGTATGGATGATACTTTTGCAATTTTAAGTCGCGGAATTAATCCTTCTAGTATTTCCTTTCGATTTTTGGCAACTTCAGAAAGATCACCAAATGAATAGCTAGTCCAGTAGTCTCTGTACGCAGGCACACCTCCCGAATCTTGCCACGTTGGATCATTCCCAACACTGGCTACGCCTACAAAAAGATCCACATCTCGTAATACTTCTGAAAATGCCAATGGCGGAATATCAATCAGTTGTACGGTATCATTGGTAACTGTACTTACGAATCTTACCTGATCGGTGCTAATATAGTTCCAAATGCCAGTATCATTCATTTGGTTATCGGCATTTACTTCATTTACCCAATACTCTGCACGTAGTTGGTACTCTGGCAGTAGAAGCTGTGCAGCATCATTGTATGCACCATTATCGAAGGCTCCCATAAGCTGAAATTTCCACCCCCGAGTTTTTGCCAACATATTAAATTGATGTTGTTTAAGTACATGAGAAGCCATACGATTACTATAAGTACGGGTGTTCACCTCTGCATCTGTAAGAAGGTAAACTTCTCTAAAGGCCTGTTTTAAAGGTTGCTGTATTTGCAGGCTAAGCAGCAAATTGCGCCATGATTTGGTTTCTGCAAGCGTACTTAATGCCGGATGCCATAATGAGACCAAACTCTCTTCATGTGGTTTAACTATTTCTTGTTGCACGTTTAGCCAATTTTCATCTACTTTAATGGCTGAAGTTTGCCCACCATCATCACTAAATATCCAAATCAGTCGCTGCGAAATTACATTTAGCAGGCCATGCTCTAAATATAGTTTTTTGAAATCGGCATATTTCCATTGGCGCCCACTTTTGAGCATACGATCTATCCTATCTCTCTGTGCTGCTGTGGTTTGATCAATTTGCTTTTGTGTATCTTTTACCTTTTTGAGTTTAGCAGCATGTTTTTCTTTTACGAAACTTGGAAGCGTTTTTTGAATCTGACCATCAGGTTTAAACCATTGTAGTTCAGATTTTCCCATGCCTGTAACGCTTAATATAGCTTGGTAATCATCGAACTGGTAAGTTCGTTTACCTGCCTGCAACTTAAAATCCTCTACAGCCATATCTTCTATCTCATGGGTAGATACGCCTTGCTTTTGTGCAGCTTCTGCAATGTATTTTTCGATCAATTGTTGGGTGCTATGTTGTTTGATACGCAACTTTAACCGTGATAGGTGCCCTATGCCATCTAATCCTTTAGATTGATAAAGACTATACAAACAAGCATTACCAAGCGCCGCAGCTGTAGGCCCTTGGCCTGGAATTTTCTTAAAACATCGCTCTCCTAATTTAGCAATCAAATTCAATGTTTGTTGGTCGTGGAAATTAGCGCACATCCACACCAAACCTTTCAAATGATCAAGGTTGATACTTGTTAAAAACTCCCAAGTGGTGTAGGTATATCGTTGTGCTCCCTGACCGTAAACATGTTGGTGGCTATTTTCTTTGTGGTTAATCACGAAAGTAAACCAATCGCTGATCATTTTTTTAAAGGTATCGGTACCAAGGGCTTTGGTTAGGCTTAAACTTTCCGTAAGGTATTTTTGCGTAGGCTTAGAACCTTTGGCTTTAAGTGCCTTGTCCATCACGGCGAACCAAAGCTGCTGAGTTTCGGTAGGTAATGCCAATAATAAAGGGTTGGCATATTGCATAAAGTCGTCTTGCCCTAAAAACAAAATTGGTTTAAGCTTAGCTTCGCCTATTTCTTCAAATAAGAGGCTTTCTATCTTGGCAATAAATTGTAGCTTTTCTTTAGCTCCATATTCATTTTTAGCTTCTTTAACAGCTTTAAGCAATGCTGATAATGATAACTTTATCTCCTCAGGCACACTCCTATCTTTATACTGCCTGTTCAATTGATTTAGTAGTAACCCTAAAGGCCAATGCAATACAGAAGCCCATTCCCACCGATTGTATTTTACTAATGCGTTTACAAGCAGATCCAAATTCTCAGTATCTAAACTGAGTTTGGCTCTTAGCAGCTGGTTAAGATAAGCTTCGCGTATGGTATTTTCTTGACGTGCCTGCTGATCATGATCATAACTCTTGCCATATTGACAAATCTCTTTTATGCAATATACCAAGAATGCTGTTTTTCTTTTGTCGTCCCAATTTATAACTTGTGTGTTATAGTCGGGCACTGAAGCAAGTTTTACCTCCCAAAAATTTCTATCATTTTGCTCACAAAATTGTCTGGTACTTTTTATCAATTCGTCTAATTCAAACTCCTTGGTAATAGCATTTGCAAACAATGCTTTTTTGATCTTCCCTAAAATACCCATTCCTATCCGCCAACTAAAGGTGTTAACTTGATGAAACTTACAACAGTATCAGCTTTCAAATCAACCTCTTGCTTTAAACTCTCTGATTGCACTTGGTCTACAAGAACGAAAAAGCCATTTTTCTGAAAAGCATCTAAAGCTACATAGACTTGTTTTTCACCATCGATAACTTTTTTTGCCTTTAGTTTGAAACCATTTAGCGTACGCTCCGCATCCTTAGGTTCAACCAGTCCATTAAAATGTGAAGGCAATGTTAGATTATAATCATCTACTTCCTTTAGTACCCTAGCTGCAATAATATCTTTAATGGTAGCTTTTTTGGCAGAAAGATGGAGGGTGATTTCTTTTAAAACCTTTCCAGAGAAAGTTTCGTCCTTGATGAGAATGTTCATATACGCTAATAAGTTTAAAAAATGAGCAGCTATAAATATATGAATTTGAAATATTGATAGTTAATGTAATTTTTATTGATTTGAAAATTCTAAAAGATCTAAAACCTACAATTTAAATTACCTGAAAATGAATAAATTGGTAAATTAGATTTTACAAAATCGAGGTAAAATCACCGAGAATTGGAAGATTTTACAACAAAAAAATAGCTAACAATTAGATTGTTAGCTATTAAAAAAGTGTACCCCCAATAGGATTCGAACCTATGACCTACGGTTTAGAAAACCGGTGCTCTATCCAGCTGAGCTATGGAGGCATCCTCAACCCAATCATCAATGATGTATGGATTAATGCTGCAAAGATATAATTTCAAAAGGATAATTTATCAAAATTTTATAAAATATTGATTGGTGATACCATAATTGCTGTTAATCAGTAATTTAAACTTTACAGCAACAAATAATTCAATGAGATTTGCCTTTACAAAATGGAATAAAATAGATCCATCAGTGAAAAATTTCATCTACCTAAGTTATTTGTTTAAAAAATATTCTTTTTTAAATAAGCTAAAACACTTATATTCAAGATCTAAACCAATAAACCTTGAAACGTAGAAATTTTATTTATTTAACTGGGGTGGGTGCTGCAGCAGCAATGCTGCCTGCAATTCCGGTTTTGGGAGACGAGATTTCCCCAGAACGGGCACTAGAATATATAGACCCATCAGCCAAAAAAATCATGTCGGATGTTGCATTAAATGCGGCTCGATCTAAAGGAGCAACTTACACCGATGTCCGTGTAGGAAGATACCTGAACCAGTTTGTGGTTACCCGCGAAGATAAAGTGGAAAATATCGTTAACACAGAATCTTATGGCATTGGCATTAGGGTAATTGCAAATGGAAGTTGGGGCTTTGCCGCTACAGATAAAATGGATAAAGACAGCATTGCAAAAGCTGCTGAATTAGCTGTATCAATTGCCAAAGAGAATGCTCGTTTGCTAAGAGAGCCTGTACAATTAGCGCCTCAAAAAGGCCATGGCGAGGTAAGTTGGAAAGCACCTATAGAGAAGAATGCTTTTGAAGTTCCAATGAAAGAAAAGGTAGATCTTTTATTATCTGTAAATGATGCAGCCATGAAAGGTGGGGCAGATTATGTGAATTCAATTTTATTTATGGTAAACGAGCAAAAATATTTTGCTTCTACCGAGGGCTCTTATATAGACCAAGATATCCATAGAATATGGCCAACCTTCTTTATTACGAAAATAGACAAACAAAGCGGCAAATTTGAGACTAGAAACGCTTTAAGTGCGCCAACTGGTAAAGGTTACGAATATTTAGATGCCAGACCACAAGATAAAATCCAAACTGCTTCCGGTACACTGTATAAAGGTAGGTATGATATGCTTGAGGATGCAAAACAAGCCGCAACCCAGGTTGGAGAAAAATTGAAAGCCAAATCTGTAGAGGCTGGAAAATATGACCTTATATTAGATCCTTCTCATTTGTGGCTTACCATTCATGAATCATGCGGGCACCCAACTGAGTTAGATCGAGTATTGGGTTACGAAGCAAACTTTGCAGGAACCAGTTTCCTTACTTTAGATAAATGGGAATCTAAAAAGTTCAATTATGGCAGTAAAGAGGTAAATATTACTGCTGATAAAACTGAAGTAGGTTCATTAGGTGCTGTTGGATATGATGATGAAGGTGTAAAATGTGGCAAATGGGATATTATTAAAGATGGCATTCTTGTCAATTATCAAGCGATTAGAGATCAAGCACATATTTTAGGATTAGAGGCTTCTCAGGGTTGCTGTTATGCAGATAATTGGAGTAGCGTTCAGTTTCAACGGATGGCGAATATTTCTTTACAGCCAGGTAAAGCACCCCTAACCATCGCAGATCAAATTAAAAATGTAGAAAAAGGAATTTATATAGTTGGCGATGGCTCTTTCTCTATCGACCAACAGCGTTATAATTTTCAGTTCGGCGGACAATTGTATTACGAAATTAAAGAAGGCAAAATTACCGGTATGCTTAAAGATGTGGCCTACCAAGCAAATACCCAAGAGTTTTGGAATTCTTGTAGCGCAATATGCGATGCTAGCGATTATCGTTTAGGGGGTTCTTTCTTTGATGGAAAAGGACAGCCTAGCCAGTCAAGTGCAGTTTCTCATGGTTCTGCAACCGCTCGTTTTAATAAAGTAAATGTAATTAACACCGCAAGAAAAATCTGATATCATTATGCCAATATTAACAAAAGAAGAAGCTAAGGCGCTTTTAACTAAAGTACTAGCCTTATCTAAAGCAGAACAATGCGAAGTAAATTTGAGCAGTTCAGATGGTGGAAACATCAGATATGCTAGAAACTCAGTTTCAACCAGCGGAGGAATTAGCAGCAACAGCCTTGTTGTTAGCTCTGCATACGGTAAAAAATTAGGTATTGCAACCATTAATGAATTCGATGATGCTTCTTTAGAGAAAGTGGTTCGAAGAGCTGAGGAGTTGGCACAGCTAGCCCCAGAAAATCCAGAATTCATGCCTTTCCTTGGTCCGCAAGAATATGGTGCTGATTCGCCAACGTTTTCTGAAGCTACTGCAGCTGTAACACCCAAACAAAGAGCAGATGCTGTTCAAGATAGTTTAAAACAAGCTATGGACAATAAATTGAATGCTGCAGGATTTTTATCTAACCAATTAGGCTGCGTAGCTTTAATGAATAGCAAAGGATTATTTGCCTACAATGCATCAACAAATGTAGCTTTTAACGTTACGTTAAGAACCGAAGATGGAAGAGGTTCTGGATATGCAACTAAAGGATATACCGACTTCAGTAAACTAAATGCCAAGGCAGATACTGCCATTGCCGCTAAAAAAGCAATATCTTCTGTAGAAGCCAAAGCAATTGAACCTGGAAAATATACGGTAATTTTAGAACCTACTGCAGTTGCAGTAATGTTAGAGAACTTGTTTTTTGACATGGATGCCAGACAAGCTGATGAAGGTCGTAGCTCGATGAGTAAACCTGGAGGCAAAACCAAACTTGGTGAGCAGTTGGTAGATGAACGAGTGAATATTTATTCAGATCCATGGAATACAGAATTACCAACGCCTAATTGGTCTGGTGATGGAAGAGCACAACAGAAAGTAAATTGGATTGAAAAAGGAGTTGTTAAAAATTTTTATAATTCAAGATATTGGGCGCAAAAAACAGGGATTAAATCAATTCCAAGGCCAGATGGCATGATTATGCAAGGAGGCACAAAATCTTTGGAGGAATTGATAAAAGGTACTGAAAAAGGTATTTTAGTTACCAGATTATGGTATATCAGATCTGTTGATCCGCAAACTTTATTATTGACTGGTTTAACAAGAGATGGTACTTTTTATATCGAAAATGGCGAAATTAAATTCCCAGTTAAAAATTTCCGCTTCAATGAAAGCCCTATCATCATGTTAAATAATATTGAAGAAATAGGAAAAACTGAAAGAACAGTTAGCGCAGAATCTGATGCCAACTACTTGTTACCTACACTAAAAGTTAAGGATTTTACATTCACCTCTTTATCTGATGCAGTTTAATTAAATTAGATCCATCAGTTATTGATTAAGGCTGTCTCAAATTATCACTCTCATTTTCAAAAGCAAAT
Organism: Pedobacter sp. GW456-11-11-14-TSB4; assembly: GCF_059424425.1. NCBI lineage: Bacteria > Pseudomonadati > Bacteroidota > Sphingobacteriia > Sphingobacteriales > Sphingobacteriaceae > Pedobacter > Pedobacter sp. GW456-11-11-14-TSB4. The sequence goes on along the minus strand of NZ_JBWKZK010000002.1, from coordinate 540,768 downwards.
AAAAGCTTTTGGAAATGATTAAACTCTTCCGGAAAGAATAGAGTTAATTGATGGTTTTTGAGACAGCCTTCTATATTTTACGTTTAGTAGTTACCTGTTACCCCTACTTCAAGCCCTCTCAGTTCGGCTAAACCTCTTAATCTGCCTATTGCAGAATAGCCCGGATTGGTTATTTTATTTAAATCATCTAACATCTGGTGACCGTGATCTGGCCTAAACGGAATAGGTGTTGCTCTTCTCGCGTTTTCTGTAGTAACAACCTTCATCACATCATACATATTTACATCGCCACCTAAATGATCTGCTTCATAAAAATTACCTTCTTCATCTTTGGTCACATTCCTCAAATGCAAAAAATAAACTCTTTCCTTTACTGCTTCAAAAATATCAACCAAATTATTAGTCATGCCTGCACCTAAAGAACCTGTACAATAACAGATCCCGTTAAATTCTTCATCCACACTTCTAATAATCGAAACTAAGTCTTCTTTTGTGCTTGCGATACGTGGCAAACCTAAAATTGGATACGGTGGATCGTCTGGATGGATCGTCATCTTTATGCGGTTATCGGTACAAGTTTGTGCAATCCCCCTTAAAAACCAAGCTAAATTCTCCTTTAAACCTTCTCTTCCAATTTCTTTATACTCATCAATACTGGCACGTAGTACTTCTATTTCAATTTCTTTTTCGTTGGGTATGCCCATCAAAACATTCGTACGCAATTCATCCAGCTCAGCTGAAGTCATTTTTTCATATTTAGCTTTGGCTTTAGACAGTATATTTTCATCGTAATCTGCAGCTGCATCTACCCTGTTAAAAATATACAAATCGAAAATGGCTAAATCAGTCCAATTGAAATAAAGTGCTTTAGAACCGTCAGTCATCTCTAAATCTAACTGCGTGCGGGTCCAATCTAAAACAGGCATAAAGTTATAGCAAATGGTTTTTAAACCACATTCTGCCAAATTTTTAAGAGATTGATTGTAATTTGCTAAATATTTTTCGGCATCAGCTCTGCGAGTTTTTATCGCTTCGTGTACAGGCACACTTTCTACAACAGCCCAAGTTAAACCCGCTGCTTCAATTATATTTTTTCTTTCAATAATATCTGCAATTGGCCAAACTTCACCGTGTGGGATATGGTGCAATGCCGAAACTATGCCAGTTGCCCCAGCTTGTTTTACATCTTGTAGACTAACTGGATCTGTAGGCCCATACCAGCGCCAAGTTTGTTGTAGTTTATGATGATTTGTACTCATTTATATTTGGTATTAGTTTTATACTGCACCAATATAATTGAAAAATAAAATGTAGGCGCAAAAATGACCCAAATTAATTACGGAAACGTTAGCGTAAATAGATTGGAGTTTGAAGTTCTAAGTTTGGAGTTCTGAAATTAAAGCTTAATGGATGCTCAACATTTGATCAGATTTTAAATCATTGCAGGTAAACAAGCAACAATTTTACACCTAACCAGCTAATCACCTTAACAACTCACCATCTCCACAACTAAATCAACTCCACAACTAAACCAACTAACCCTTTCTCCTAGCTCAATTCAAATTTGTAACCCACACCTTTAACAGTGGCTACATAATTCTCGCCTAATTTTTCACGAAGTTTACGGATGTGCACATCGATAGTACGATTGGTAACTACTACAGAATCTTCCCAAATATTTTTAAGGATAGATTCTCTTGTATATACTTTACCTGGCTTAGAAGCCAATAGATATAATAATTCGAATTCTTTTTTAGCCAATACCACTTTGGCACCATTCTGATAAACCAAATAAGCTTCTCTGTCAATTACCAAATCACCAACCTCAACTTTGTTGTCAGAAACTTCTTCGCCGCTAGCATTTCTGCGTAAAATGGCATTTATTCTGCTTACTAAAGCTCTAGGTTTAATTGGCTTGGCAATGTAATCATCTGCACCTACATTAAAACCAGCAATCTCCGAATATTCTTCGCTTCTGGCAGTTAAAAACACCATAAAAGTATTTTTAAACTCTGGTATAGCTCTCATTAAACGGCAAGCCTCAATTCCATCCATTTTAGGCATCATGATGTCTAAAATGATTAAATCTGGATGTACTTTTTTCGCTAAGGCAATACCTTCTTGGCCATTGCTTGCTAAAAATACCTGATAACCTTCTTTTTTTAAGTTGTACTCAATCAGCTCTAAAATATCTGGCTCGTCATCAACAATTAATATTTTTTGTTTGGCTGTACTCATCGTTTAATTTATTTATTACGAAAGTAAGTATACAAATGCATTAATGCGTTAAAAGTAGGTTAACAAATTGTTAAACTACTCTTTATTTTAACATTGACTTAGAGTTAAGGTAAAGTTTTGTTTAAGAAAGCATCTAAATCCTCGCCTCTTAAGTTTCTCGCAATAATTTTTCCTGTAGGATCTATCACAAAAGAAGCCGGTATAGCTTCAACCTGATACAACTTAACAGTAGAGCCTTCAAAATCTGCCAATTCACTTGCATGATCCCAAGTTAAATTATCTTGTTTTATAGCCTGTTGCCAAGCTGCTTTATCTTTATCTAATGAAATACCTAAAATGGTGAAGTTTCTATTTTTAAATGCATTATAAGCTTTCACCACATTTGGATTTTCTGATCTACATGGTCCACACCACGATGCCCAGAAATCAATTAGTACGTATTTACCTTTATAATCTGACAGTTTAATTGGTGTACCTGCTAATGAATTGATGGTAAAATCTGGTGCTGGCTGACCAACTTGTACAGCTTTCAGTTTCATCACTTTATCAACAAAGGTTTTCACAGCAGCGTTTTTCTTTAAATTCTCATCAACCTTTTCTGCATAAGTAACCATTGCTGCCTCATTACCTGTCGGATTAACCAAGCTAATGGCATAAAAACTTACTAGATATTTAGAATTATCATGAGCAAATTTAATAATGGCATTATTTAAATCTTCTAAAGCTTTAGTGTAGGTTGGGGTAAATTTTTCTATTAATGCATCTCTATTAGCTGGATTAGCAGCAGCTTCAGTTTCGAATGCTGTTTTTACTGAATCTAAACCCGCACTATATTTAAATTTCAAAGCATTAAATTCTGCCAATTTATCGGCATCATCAGCTCCGCTAATTTTGTAACCATGATTTTTATCTAACAAATCTGCCTCAATTTTAACCACATCGCCATTTTTAGCTATTAACATATATTCACTAGCGCCAATGTTTACTCTAAAAAAATCAGTTTCTGGTGATACACGATTGAACTTAAATTCTCCTTTTTCTGACAAAGTAGTTGAATCAACCACGGTCATCCCTTTATCAGACATCCCATATAAAAATACCTTTTTCTCCGCTCCCGGATTTTCAAATTTACCTTCAATTACAAATTTGGTTTTGTCTTTACAAGCAGCAAATACAGCTACCAAACCCAGCATCAAAATTAATTTTTTCATCTATTTATTGTTTTAACGATGATAAACACCATCTATTTTAATTTTTCTATTATTAAATCACTTACTTTTTTAGCGTCAGCTTTACCTTTTGCCAACTTCATCACCTCGCCAACAAACAAACCTAAAACGCCTTTTTTACCAGTTTTGTATGCCTGTACTTGTGGTTGGTATTTAGCCAAAACTTCTTCTATATACGATGAAATCTCATCCTTGTCTTCAACAATTAACAAATTAAGTTCATTTGCCAATTGCGATGCATCTTTTTCGCCTTTTAGGTTTGGCAGCAACTCTTGTAATGCACTTTGCTGACTAATCTTTTTCTCATCAACCAAATTAATTACCGCTGCCAGTTGTTTTGGCGTAACCTCATATTGTGCAATGCTGATATTTTGTTCATTTAACAAAGCCCTAATAGAACCTAATAACCAATTAACCAAGCTCTTCTGATTGGTAACTGCAAGCTTAGCTTCATTAAAGTATTGGTATAATTCTGTATCCTCTGCCAATAAATTTGCTTCAGTTTTATTGATCCCGAATTCAGCTATCAATTGTTTCGCAATTTCTTTTGGTAAAGCTGGCATACCCGATTTTATTGAACTTAACCATTCATCAGAAATTGAAATTGGCTGCAAATCTGGATCTGGAAAATAACGGTAATCATTTGCCTCCTCTTTTGTGCGCATAGGCGATGTTGTGCCTTTGTCTGCATCAAAATTTAAAGTACTTTGGATAATTTTCTCTCCATTACCGGTAACTTCAACCTGTCTGTTAAATTCAAAATCCATCGCCCTGCGAACATTACGAATAGAGTTCAAATTTTTAACCTCGCAACGCGTACCAAACTCGCTTGTTCCTTTTGCTCTAATAGAAATATTGGCATCGCAACGTAAAGATCCTTCTTCCATGTTGCCATCACTCACATTTAAATGGCGTACCAATTGCCTAATTTCCGTCAGCAAAGCTGATGCTTCTTCGGCACTGCGGATATCTGGCTCGGTTACAATTTCAATTAAAGGCACACCTGCCCTATTTAAATCTACGTAAGAATATTGTGGATCTTGATCGTGCAAGCTTTTACCAGCATCTTCTTCTAAATGGATTCGGTTGATACCAATTCGTTTTTCTTCGCCATTTGGAAGCACAACATTTAAAAAACCATTTTTACAAATCGGACTGTTGTCTTGTGTAATTTGGTATCCCTTTGGCAAATCAGCATAAAAATAATTTTTACGATCGAAGAAATTATGCTGATTAATTTCGCAATTTAAAGCTAAGCCAATTCTAATGGCTTTCTCAATTACTTCTTTGTTTAATTTAGGCAAAGCGCCTGGCAAGGCTAAAGAAACGGCAGAAATGTGTTCGTTGGGTTGAGCTCCAAAAGTGGCACTATCCGACGAAAATATCTTAGAATGTGTATTTAACTGTACATGTATCTCTAATCCAGAAACCAATTCGAACTTATCACTTTCAGTTGTGGCAATTGTACTCATTAACGCGTAATATCTTGTAAAATGGTCATTTATGACTGCTCAAAGATAAGTAATAATGTATCAATTCTATTGCAAAAACAGGTAACAATATACTTATGGCACAAAAATGGAGTTTTAATTGATACACACGAATTAAATTTAGTTATATGAAAAAGTTTATCTTAATGGCATTAGTAGCAGTTGCTGCCGCCATTTACCAACCAGCACAAGCGCAAGTAAGTTTAAGCGTTAATATTGGCGCACAACCGAGGTACGGATTTTATAACGATTATTACGCAAGGCCCGTAGTGCACCGAACTTATTACGCACCTGCACCAAGAGTAGTTTATGTTAAACAAAACAATTTTTCTAACCGTAGATACTACACACCAGGTAGAAGAGTAGTAAGTAGAAGCTACAACAGACCAGCTACTCGATATTACAATGTAAAACAAGTGTATTATAAAAATAACAAACATGCTTACAAACATGGCAAAGGACACGGTAAAGGTCATGGCAAAGGCAGAAGATAATCGACCTTGATCCAAAAAAAAATCCGCTAGTTAATTACAACTAGCGGATTTTTTTTTATCCTAAATTAATGATCTTTAAAATCTCTTACCAATGGTGATACCAATACGAGGATAAGCTTCTAAATTGCTCTCTCCAAAAATTCTTCCCACTCCAAAATATGCCTCGCCAATAAAACCACTTTTTGTTAAAAATTTACCACCAGCTGCAGCGCCTAAACCAAATCTAGTTATAGTAGTTGGTTTTGATGCGGCATATGTTCCGAAATACTGATCTTCGAAATATTGATATACATTACTTTCTAGACTTAATACGGCAGCATTAGCTTCAATAAAAAATCCACTTGCCTTTTTTGAGCCAAAATAAACCCTGTAATAGGGAATAGCTCCAAATTTGTAATCAGATTCATCACTATTTACACCAACTAATAACGCTAAACCTACAGCTTGATCATCAGCAACTATCCTTTCGTAATTAAGCTCAGGAATACCAGCTATGCTCATTAATAAGTTAAGCTTAATTTCATTATTTCCGTTTCTTCCACCTTTTGTTGCGGTGGTATCTTTACTTTGCGCATTAACAAATAATGCTGAAGCCAACAAAAGGCCTGAGAGTATTAATTTTTTCATTTAGATAATTTTATTTCTCTAAAGTAGAAAATTTTTATAATAACTAATGCTATAGTTAAATATTAGATCAAAAATTGTTTGGCTTTTTCTAACACATTGGCCAAGCCTGCTGCATTTTTACCTCCAGCAGTTGCATAAAATGGCTGACCACCGCCACCTCCTTGTATTTCTTTACCCAATTCTCTAACAATTTTGGCTGCATTTAAATTTTCTGAAACGATATTTTCTGCAATCATAATTGTAATCCCAGGTTTTTCATCAATTAAAGTAGTAAATACCAAATACAAATCAGGCACTAAAGCTTTAACCTCAAAAGCTAAATTTTTAACCGCATCTGCATTTGGTAAATCTACCTGCGTGGCAATAAAATTGATGCCATTAATATTTTCTGCTTTAGCTGCAATTTCTTGTTTCATATCGCCAGCTTTTGCCAATATGCTTTTCTCTACTTCCTTTTTTAGTTTTGCATTTTCATCAATTAAAGCCTGCACAGCTGCGCTAATGTTTTGACTACCCTTTAACAAAGCCTTTAACTGATTAAGCTCTTTGCTTTGATTAGCAATGAATTGCTCGGCTTTATCTGCGGTTATAGCTTCTATACGGCGAACACCTGCTGCCACAGCACTCTCAGAAATGATTTTAAAATAACCAATTTGTCCTGTTGCTTTTACGTGCGTACCACCGCAAAGTTCTTTACTAAACTGATCATCAAAAGTAATTACACGCACAAAATCTCCATATTTTTCGCCAAATAAAGCAGTTACCCCTGAGTTGATCGCTTCATCATAAGGCACATTGCGTTGCTCATTTAGTTTGATATTCTCTCTAATCTTCTGATTAACCAAGCGCTCAATCTCTAATAAATCTTCTTCACTTATTTTAGCGAAATGAGAAAAATCGAAACGCAAGTTATCTGAATTTACCAAACTTCCTTTTTGGTTAACATGTGTACCCAAAACCTTTTTTAATGCTGCATGCAATAAGTGGGTGGCAGAGTGGTTATCTTCTGTTAAAATCCTTTTATCCTCATCAATTACTGCCCAAAATTTGCCATCTACATCTGTTGGCAGCGTATTTGTGTAATGTACAATTACACCGTTTTCTTTTTTGGTATCGGTAATGTCTACCCAAAACTGGCGACTGTGGTCTTCTAAGCGACCAGTGTCTCCTACTTGTCCGCCACTTTCTGCATAAAATGGGGTTTGGCGTAAAACGATTTGATATTGTTCTTTACCCTTTGCACTTACTTTGCGGTATTTTAAAATTTCGGTTTCTATTTCAGTTAAATCATAACCTACAAATTCGGTATCATTATCTTGGTTAACAATAATCCAATCCCCAGTATCTACAGCTGTTGCGGCACGAGACCGGTTTTTTTGTTCTTCTAAGGCTTTGTTAAATTCCTCTATATTAACAGAAAAATCTTTTTCACGTGCCATCAACTCTGTTAAATCTATCGGAAACCCAAAGGTATCATATAACAAAAACGAAAAATTACCAGAAATGCATTTTACTGGCACATTTTCTATTGATGAACCATCATAATCAAAACCATATCCATGACCTTCATTATTTGCAGGAACAACCGTATTATTTAAATGACTTTCAAAAAGTGTTATCCCCTTCTCTAAAGTCCTTAAAAACGAAACCTCTTCTTCTAAAACCACCTTTTGAACGAAATCCTTCTGCAAATATAATTCATCGAAAACACCATTAAACTGATCTGCCAAAACCGGCACCAATAGGTTTAAAAATGGCTCTTTAAGGTTTAAGAAAGTATAGGCATAACGAACAGATCTACGCAAGATACGGCGAATAACGTAACCAGCTTTGTTGTTGGATGGCAATTGTCCATCAGCGATTACAAATGAGATTGCTCTAATGTGATCTGCCATTACACGCATCGCAACGGCTTCATTCCAGCCTTTATCGCCTGGTTCGGCACTACTTACATATTCAAATCCAGATTTTTCTGAAATAAATTGAATTAAGGGTTGAAAAACATCGCTATCGTAATTGGAAGTTTTACCTTGCAATACCCGCACCAAACGCTCAAAACCCATACCTGTATCCACATGCTGTGCTGGTAAAGGTTTTAAAGAACCATCCTTTATGCGGTTAAACTGCATAAATACATTGTTCCAAATCTCAATTACTTGAGGATGATCTGCATTTACCAAAGTTTTTCCGCTTACAGTTTCCCGCTCTGCTATAGGCCTACAATCTACATGGATTTCTGAGCATGGTCCGCATGGCCCAGTATCACCCATTTCCCAAAAATTGTCTTTTTTATTCCCTAAAATGATACGGTCTTCGGGTACAAACTGCTTCCACAATTCAAAAGCTTCAGTATCTCTTGGCAAACCTTCTTTTTCATCTCCCTCAAAAATAGAAACATACAATTGATCTTTCGGAATTTTGTAAACCTCGGTTAGTAATTCCCAACTCCAAGCAATGGCTTCCTTTTTAAAATAATCGCCAAAACTCCAATTGCCCAACATCTCGAACATGGTATGGTGATAAGTGTCAATACCTACTTCTTCTAAATCATTATGTTTGCCCGAAACACGCAAACAACGTTGGGTATCGGCAACACGTGGATATTTAATGGCAGCTTCACCTAAAAACAAATCTTTAAATTGATTCATCCCTGCATTGGTAAACATTAAAGTGGGGTCGTTTTTTACCACTATTGGCGCAGATGCCACAATATGATGCTGTTTACTTTTAAAAAAATCTAAATAGGTCTGTCTTATTTCTTTAGCTGTCATTTGGTAGTATTGTAATGTTTTGATGTTGAAATGTTTTAAAGCTGTAAGGCTGAAATGTTGCGAATTGTCAAATAATATTAGTTAACAATTTCATAGCCTACAACAAAAATCCATTTGCGTTCTTTGTGTGTTGATGGTTATTTAAATCTAGAACAAAATTAAAATTTTATTGCGGTATTCTACTAAAATCACCTTACATTTGAATACTTTAAGTAAAAGCTACAATCAATTCATAATCAGTTAGAACCATGCCATACAAAGAGAGAGAGATTAATAAAATGTACTACACCATGGGTGAAGTTACCGAAATGTTTGGTGTAAATGCTTCGCAAATTAGATTTTATGAAAAAGAATTTGATGTACTGCAGCCAAAGAAAAACAAAAAAGGAAATCGTTTATTTACTGCCGATGACATCGAGAATTTAAAAATCATATTTCACTTGGTAGATGAAAAAGGTTTTACCTTAAAAGGCGCAAAAGAACATTTGAAAAACAACTCTGGTGAAGTAAAAGAAAACCAAAAAGTGATTGCATCCTTAGAAAAATTGAAAGATTTTTTATTGAAATTGAGCGATCAAATGTAAAATCGATGAGAAATTACCCAAAATTAACTGCTCTTTACGCTTGGTTTTTTGGTTTATTATTGCTGGCACTTCTAGTTTTTTCAAACTTTGAGGCCACTGCACAAGATAACAAGATCTTATATCAGGATCAGCTTTTGAATACAACTGTTGATCAAAACGATCTCAAACAGTACATTCAACTAAAGAAAATTACTGATACTGTTGGCAAAACAAAATTATTTCTTCAAATACTGAGTAACGCTAAAGCAAGAATGCGTTTACAAGAATCCACATCAATCCAACAGCAAAAAAAATCTTACGAACAAATACTTGCAGAGGCTGAAGAATTTATTGAACGCAAAAATCTAGTAAACAAAGTGCTAGTGGTTAAACATGAGCGAAAAATGTATTTATTAAAAGATGGAAAAACGATAAAAACATTTCCGGTAGCGCTTGGCCCTAAACCAATAGGACAAAAAGAATATGAAGGGGATGGCAAAACGCCAGAAGGTGTTTATAAGTTAGATTGGCAAAAATGGAATAGCACAACTCTTCACTCTTTCCATATCTCCTATCCAAATAAAATCGATTCAGCGAGAGCAAAAGCTAAAGGACTACAGCCTGGCAGCAATATTATGGTTCATGGAACAAGCAAAGGCACAAAGCGTAAAAAGGATTGGACAAATGGATGTATTGCTTTAAGTAATGATGATATGCTATGGTTTCGGAAAATGGTTTTTCAAGATACAACCATAGAGATTGTAAAATAAAAAGCAACTGTAAGATAACCTACAATTGCTTTATATAATTAACTAATTAATAGTCTATTGAACGCCAGTAGTGTCTGGCACCTTAGTGGTATCTGGCATACTATTCATCGTATCACGCATCATCGAATCTCTTTTCATGCTATCAACCGCTGATGAATCCATAGCGCCACTATCTGTTCTGCTTGAGCTACAACTTGCCATCGCCATACCGACAACTGCAAGCATCATTACAAATTTTAATTTCATTATTTTTTCTTTTAGTTTAACTTTAATTTTTTCACCTCTATTTAAAGAGATATCTATTAAAGAAAAATCGTAATAAAAAGTTTTTAAAATTTAGAAATATTGCCCTCGCTACCCTTTAAAACCAACAACTAAAAGTTGTAACCACTACTGATTAGACGAAAAAGTATCTGTTAAATTGCCATTAGCATCCATGATATTAATTTTAACGATGCTTAAATCGTCAATAATTGACAATAAATTGTCTTGTAGTTTCTGAGTGAAATTAGTCGTATTAACATCCTTTGTAAGTTGTATCGATAACTCTGCAGGTCCTACTTGCTTAATTTCACTAATTTCTGAACCGTATTTTTGAGTAATTTTTTGAATGATGTTTTCCATGATTTACTTATTTAAAAAAGCAACCTGAAAAACCATCGATTGTTTAAAATAAATGAAATGATTTTATCAAACTAATAAACTCTGGCGAATTGGGTTAATGAGTTAATAAATATTCATGTTCAATTACCTCTCCCATTTTACTGATAAATTCATCAGACATTCTGCTTCCGCCAATTTGCTCCCAGCCATTGGTAACCTTATTTATAGTTCCTACCAATTGATCGCCTACACAAATGTAGAACAGTTCCTTACTGTCGCCTTGCATAAGGGTAAATAATAAAGGGAGTTGATTTTCAAAAATATCGTACAAATAATCAATCTTAACCATGATATTGAAATTAACTAATGAAAAACGCTAATGTTTAATAACAACCAAAAAATTCGACAAAATGTTTTTGGAAATCATGATGAATATTTGGCTCTTATAATATCAAAGTGAATCTACTAATTTTTTGTTAAACATAAATGCAACATACTTGTTAAGTTTTTAAAAATCTATTATGAAAAATTCCATATTTATCTTATTCCTTTTTGTTTTTGCCGCATGTAGTAATACCAAAAGCGATAACAAAGACCAAGCCGACACTAGTGCAAATGCAAGCGCAGATACGCTATTAAACGAAACAAACGAAGCTGTTGACTTAGAGCCAGATAGTCGACTATTTTTAGAAAATGCAGCTTATGCCAACATGGTTCAGTTAGAAAGTAGCAATAAAATTGCAAGTGAAACTGTTGACCCAAAAATTAAAAATTTCGCTTTAATGTTAAGTAAAGAGCATCAAATGCTGAATACTAAATTAAATGATCTTGCTTCTCAAAAAGGTTTCGTGTTACCTAAATTATTGCCTAACAGTAAAGTTGAGCTAATTAAAAAAATGGATGAGTTGAAAGATGAAGGCAGAAACGAATTTTATGTAAAATTAATTATCAATGAAAATCAAGATGCTATTGATGCATTTGCTCTAGGAAGCAGATCAAAAGATAATGAAATAAACAATTTTGCTACTGGAGCTTTACCAAAACTAAAACAATATCATCAACAAATTTTAAAGATAGATACCGCTATTATGGTACCAAAAGTTAATCAAGGCGATGATCCATTGAAAATCAGCAATCGAAATAAACAAGCTGGATAGCAAATTGAGTAAAGAAAAAAAATCCGATGATCTTATGTAATTCACATAAATTCATCGGATTTTTTAATTTAAAGCTTAATCAAAGCGATAACTTTTTATAAATTGAAATAATATCCTCATCACCTATTTCATCTTGCGCAGCAGTAAATTTTTGCAAGGCTGTATTTGCTAAAGGGCTATTAATTCCTGCATCTTTAGCAAGTTGCAAATCTTTCACAATATGTTTCAATGCAAAAACTGGAGCATAATTTTCATTAAGTATAGCTTCTCCTTTAATTTTCATAAAAGGATTTGCTAAAGCACTTTCATTAATCAAAGCCAATAACTGAGTTTTACTTATACCTTTTTGTTCTGCAAAATTAACAGCTTCAGCCAATCCTAAGGCATGAAAACTAAGTAATGCATTAATCGCTAGTTTAGCAGTATTACCAGATCCTGTGTTGCCAACGTGAAGCGAAAATTTACCTAAGCAATTAAAAATGGGCAGTATTTTATTGTAAATAGCTGCATCGCCACCTGCCATAATTACTAAAGTACCTTCTGTTGCTTGTTTCAAACTTCCTGATACAGGTGCATCAATGTATTGTCCACCTTTTTGTATCAGCAAATTCTGCATTTTTATACTGATTGCTGCAGAAACAGTGCTCATATTTATGATAATCTTTTCCGAAGAATCACCTGCTAGCAAACCATTTTCTCCTGCAAATACTTGTTCTATGGCTTCATCATCAGAAACCATGATGATCACAACTTCACAATCTGCTAGTAATGATTTTGGACTTTCAGCAATCTTTGCATGATTGTGCTCGAAACTTGCTAGCACTTTTTTACTCCGATTATAAAGTGACAATTCATAACCAGCATTGATTAGGTTTTGAACCATCGGAACGCCCATTTTACCTAAGCCAATCCAGCCAATTTTAGTTAAATTCATCACCAAAGTTAATTAAATGTAACCATTGTTTTGGTTTGCTAACCCTTCCATTTTCCGCTTTTCTTTAAATACCTTATGGTAAAATAATAGGCGGCAAGTATCACTAAGGCAGTAATACCAATTCTATCTCTCAAAACAGCATCACCATTGGTAAGTTGAGGATAATAATATAGTAAAATAACAACAATACCTAACAACCAAACCGTTTGCGTGTTGTACTCTTTAATTAGCCAGCGTTTGCCATTAAAAGCCATGCTACCTATGGTTTTACCAATGCCGCTAAAATTAATCCACCAACGATTTACCCTTGCGCAATAAGCATCGAACTGAGATCCGAATTTACCTCTCAAAAAATTCTCTTCGGCCAATACAATAGCCTGATAAATAAATAAAAACAGTGGAATGAAAATACACATGAAAACAACAGAATTCATTAAAATACCCACCCCTACCAACATTAAAATATTACCTACATAAAGTGGATTTCTACCATGGTTAAAAAATCCTTCGGTTACCAAATCTTCGGCATAAACATTTTTGTCTCTACCACCTCTAACTATGTAAGCCAAAGAGATAGCCACACCGCGTATCAGCTGACCGAAAATTGTGATAAAAAGACCTATAATTAATGGATAAAGGTAATAGTGTTCACCAATGGTACTCTCTCTAAATATTTGAGGCGAAGGGATAAAAAGGGCGAGATACAAGAAAATAAATAAGAAGTTTCTGTATTTGAAAAAAAAGTTGCCTATAGCTATCATAATTAGTTTTTTACAGCGATAAAACCAGAGAAATTATACCATTTAAAAAATGTTTCTACCAATGGGAAACCAGCTTCTCTGAGCATTTTAAAATTCTCGCTAAGCTTATACGGGATCAGCACATTTTCTAAAGCCTCTCTTTTTTGCGAGATTTCCATCTCACTGTATTGATTACGGCGTTTATAATCATAGTAATATTTAATGAAATTCCTGTTAAACATGCTGTCTTCCGCTAATATCTTTTCTGAAATTATTAAAACACCACCGGGTACTAAACCATCATAAATCTTTTTTAACAAACGCTCGCGGTAAATTGGTCTAAGAAATTGTAAGGTCAAACATAAAATAACTACAGATGCGGTTTCAATTTTTACATCCTCATGCAAATCGCCTACAACTAATTCATAGCTTCTTTTAAAATTAGCTTCTTTCAATTTCACATCGCATTTTTTAAGCATTTCTGTTGAGTCATCCAAGCCAATAAATTTAATGCTTTCGTCTACGAGTGGGTTTAGCCCTATCATGGTTGTACCTGTGCTACAACCCAAATCTACCACATTAGTATTTGGCATAGCATGCTCTGCAGCAAGCTCAATAATCATTCGTTGGATTTCATTATAAAAAGGAACGGAGCGCTCTACCATATCATCGAAGGCATTTGCTACCGTAGCACCAAATTTAAAATCAGAGGGTTTTTTAATCTCTTCTTTAAAAACTTGATCTAGATTGTTTTTTTCATTCATAAATTGTTGTTGGTTAAGGCAATGGTGTTTTGACTACACAATTTAAGAATAGTTTAGCCATTTCAAACATTAAATAAATTGGGCTTAGAAATATTAGTAACGTTTTATAAACAAATGGTGAATAGAATGGTTAACTATACTAAAAACCTATCCTTATGAAATATCAGCAATATTTAAAAAGAAGCTTGTTAAACAGAAGAAATAATAACATGGCAACCGTAGCAATTATTGGCGGCGTTGCTGTAGGATTAGCAATTGGAGCACTGTTTGCCACTAAAAAGGACAAATTAACCCAAAAAAAGATCAGCAATTTATTCGATAAACTAGTTGGCAGAAGTAAAAGTACGGCTAACCAAAAGTTAATGAATGTTATTGCTGATGTAAGAACTCATGTGACACAAAACGCAGAAGGCTTGTTGGATAAAAAGCAACAAACAGGTGCATCAACAGATATTAAGTTAGAAAATGTAACTTCTAATTGGAAAAAAGACAAAGAGCAAATCATTTTTCCGAATGAACCTTTGCAAGTAGACTAGTACTCAAATGTATTACTTTTTGCCTTTAAGCATACTTACGGTAGTAGTTTTCCAGGCGATGTATCCTTTTAGTGCACAGATATGTGCAACCTCTTTCTCAATGTAATCTGGTACATCATTGGCAATACGCCATCTTACCGTATATTTTAAATTATAGCTAATGTAAACCACAACGTCTCCATCCATTGGGGGCATTGTGCCGAGCGGCTTTAACGCTACATCTTGCAATTCTGCAGCTAAGCGAACTAATCTTTCTTTAAGCACCTTGGCTAAAGGAGCATGTGGATTAAATTCATCAAAAATGGCAACTACTGTAACGATCATGAATAAAAATTTGCTATTATTTTTAGCAAATGTAAATAATAATAAGTACAAAACACTTATTTTATTACGTTTTTTATATGGAAAACCGCTATTTGGTTAATTAAGAGCTTGTTAAACTAACAATTAATTTTTTGGAAAATTTAAACTTAGAAAATAAATTTAAATGATCGTAAGTTTAGGCTAAAAGCAGCATGTGGATAAAGTCTTGAAATTTCTTAATATTTAAAGGCTTCTTTAATAAATAGTCAATTCCGATATCTTTTTTAAGCTCCTCCTCTGGTATGTCTGTCGTAGAAATTACAATAATCGGTGTATCAATAGACAACGCTTTAATACGTTTTGAAGCTTCAAAACCATCCATTTCCGGCATATATAAATCCATAATTACCAGGTCTGCTTTCTCTTTTTGAAACTTTTCAACAGCATCTAATCCATTTACCGCAATAACCAACTGAAACTGATAGGGCGCCAGTATTTTTTGGATGACCATAATACTCATGGGCTCATCCTCCACAATAAGGATTTTCTTTTTTACTTCTTCGGGTTTTTTGAAAGAGAATTTCACAATAGGTTTTGTTTTTAAAGGGATAATGTAAATATAAAATAATGAAACACAACTTACAATATTTCTTTTCACAATAAAGTGAAACTAAATTCTATTAAAAGAAGCAATAATTCTAAATCTATTTTCAACAAAACTGGTTTAGGCTCTACATCAAGCACATATTTGCCAACTTTAACAAGATTTAAAAGTTAGACTACGCAACAATGATTATCTAAATGTAATGTTTAATAAAAATGTTACATTTCAATTGAATTCTAATGTAGTGTTTTAAATTTAAAATTAAGTTTTCGATGATCAAACAAACATCGCTTTAAAAATAAGTTCCACTTAAATAATACCATTTTTGCTTGTCGTTCAAAAAAGTAGAACGCTCATGGTGCACGTACATTTTGTTTTGATGTGTATAATAAGCTTTAAACTCAACAAGGTCACCTTTTGCATTGCATATCTCTAATTTTAACCAAACGTTGGCTTTTGCCCAAGCTAAAATTGAGGCTTGCGGGTGTAGATGCCTAACACTAGCATGGGTTGTTGCAACTAAATAATCTGCAAGATGCAAAGCATACGCACAATACCTAGATCTCATTAGCAATTCTGGTGTTGTAGCAGTTTGCTTTTTCTGGTGATAAGGCTCACAGCAATTAGCGTAAGTTAAGCCAGAGCAACATTTACATAAGCTGTTTTCCATTAATATTTACAAACGGTCCTTTCAAAAACAAACCTCCCTTTATTATAATCAACAGGCACTCCTTCTTTAAAAACACCAGAGCCCCATACCATTACAATATCTCCTACCCCCATTATCAATTTATTCTCTTTCCTTAAAAAAGAAACCGGATTTCTATACCACTTATCAACTTTGTTAACTTTAAAATCGTAGTGTGCGTTAAGTGTATCGTTTTTTATTGTGCCCTTAATTTCTCCATGATATCTCTTTTTTCCACCATAACTCATGGTAAACAATCCCTTTATTTTTTGGTCAGTAGTATCTATATCCAACCAGGCAGTATCACCTTTATTGATTGCGATATAACAGTTAAACTTTGATGGATCTAGTGGTTCATCTTTACCAAAAAAATTACAGCTACTTATAAATAGCACTGCAAATAGCACAATTACCAATGTTGTATTTTTCATGTTATAAATTTAAGTTTTCTATTTCAGCCGAAAAAATTTAATTGTATAGCTAAATAGTGGCAAGCAAGGTTAAATCAAAACCCAACCTAAAATAAACAAATGACTTTTCTCAGAAAATGCTTGATGTTCTAACATTTATATTTGCAACAAAGATTAAAGATTATGTTGCAAGATTTAAATAAAATTCAAGAAGAAATAGCATCATTAAAGGCAGAAATTGTAAACCATAAAGTTTATGAGGTGATAGAAACCCTTGCAGATTTGCGTATTTTTATGCAATATCATGTATATGCGGTCTGGGATTTCATGTCGCTCTTAAAAAGCTTACAGATTAATTTAACTTGTGTACAAACACCTTGGTTTCCGGTAGGTAATGCCAATACCCGATCTTTAATTAATGAAATTGTTACGGGCGAAGAATCTGATATTGATGCAAATGGCGATAAAAAAAGTCATTTTGAGATGTATTTAGAAGCAATGGAACAGTGTGGTGCAGATACCACAGCAATAAATAAGTTTATTGATAGCTTAAAAACTAATGGCGATTTTGATGCTGCTTATAAGGTTGCTCAAACCCCTGAAGCAGCAAAATCATTTGTAAACTATACTTTCGAAATCATCAATAGCAACAAAGCTCATTTACAATCGAGTGTTTTTACGTTTGGTAGAGAGGATTTGATACCAAATATGTTTTTAACGATTGTGAATGACCTAAACACGAAATTCCCAGAGCAAATTTCTTTGTTTAAATATTATTTAGATAGACACATCGAGGTTGATGGAGATCACCACAGCAATCTAGCTCTAGAGATGACAGCAATTTTATGCGAAGGTAAAGCTGATTATTTATTAGCTGCTCAAAATGCAACTCAAATGGCCCTACAACAACGCATCACCTTATGGAATGGTGCTTATGAAGAAATATTAGCACTTAAAAAAACGAAACAGTCTTTAGTTTTTAACTAAGGTTGTTGCTTGTCTTTTTTAAAAATGGAATAAAAAACCAACAAACCACTTAAACACGAAACAATACCAAAAATTAAAGAGGTTCTATCATCCATAAACTTGAGTAAATATGTAGACATGAATTTGCCTATATCTAATGATAGTGAAAAATGAATGAGGATTGTAAAAAACGCCTTATTTATTCCTTTTTGCTCTGCTTATTTTAGTTTTAGGTTCTAAAATCAAATTTTTCTGCCAAAAAAAAACATCCGCCTTATTAGACGGATGCTTCTCAATTTATGAAGGATAATCTCTTAGTCTATCTTAACATTAACTGCGTTAAGGCCTTTTTTGCCTTGCTCTACATCATAGCTTACTGAATCATTCTCACGAATTTGATCAATTAAGCCTGATACATGGACAAAAATTTCGCTATCACCATTCGCTGGTACGATAAATCCAAAACCTTTTGTCTCATTGAAAAATTTTACTGTTCCTTGTTGCATTATATTGTAATTAATTAAGTTGTAAAGGTAAGTTAAATTATTGACAATAACTAATACATTGCCAAATGGCGCAAACTGTACTATGTTGTGGCATTAATTTTTTCAGCTGCCAATTCTAGATCTCCTGCGTCAGCTTTTGGTTTTTCATTCAAATAATCAGCAGGTGGATCAAATTGTAAGTTTACACACATTGGAAAATGATCCGATCCGCAACTCTGCATTCTTTTTATTCCTGTTAAGGTAAAATTAGAGGAACAAAATATATGATCTAAAGGAAAACGTAAGAAAAAATATTTGGCATTAAAACTATTAAAAAAGCCTCTACCCCGCCTTGGATCTAATAAACCGCTTACCTTACTAAACAATGCCGTGGTATAGCTCCAAGCTACATCATTTAAATCGCCCATAACAATTACAGGAAGTTTATCATTTTTGGCTTTTTTAGCCACCAATAATATTTCTTTATCACGTTCGGTAGAGCGTGGGTTTTCTTGCGGTACGGGTGGTTGTGGATGCAAACAATACAGCTTAATCCACTGTCCAGATTTCAATTGAACTTCTACGGCTATTGATGGTATATCATTTTCTACCAAATAATTGATGCTTCCATTTCTAAGCGCAAACTTGGAATAGAAAATCATTCCATACGTATTTTCTAATGGAATTTTAAGTTGATGAGGATACTGATCACCGATAACATCGATTTGTTGTTGCCACCATAAATTGGTTTCTACCATTAAAATCACATCGGCATTACATTCATTGATCAAACTTAAATAAGCCTTACTGTTTCTATTATCTTGATAAACATTTGCTATTAATAATTTGATATTTTTATCCCCCGTTGGGAACCTACTTTTTATAATTTGCTTTTTGCCAAAAATGGTAAAAGGAAAAACCTGATAGATGAGATAAATTAAATTAATACTCAATAAACCAATAAACACCAAATGAGGCGTGGTCCTGTTATAAAAAACTAATCCCAATGCCAATAGCAAAAAATTGACACTTAGTTTTTGTAAACGAGGATATTCAAAAACTCTAAACACCCAAGAGTCATGTCTGATTAGGGGCACAACTGTAGCAATTACTAAAAGTACTGTTATCAAACAATAGCTGTTATACATATAGAAATGGTGTTAAAAGGTTAATCTTTAGCTCTTGTTTCAACTTTTAGGTATTTTAAAATTCTATCAGCAGTAGCCCCATGTATTAAAATAGATAATAAAATGGTAAAGGTAACAACTGCCCATAATTCTTTTTCCTCGCTAAAGTTAGCGGTTACAAAGGCAAATGATAAATAAAAAATAGACCCCATTCCTCTAATACCAAAAAAACCAATGGCAATTTTATCTTTAATATCTATTTGTCTGCCAAACAGGGATATATAAGCAGATAATGGTCTTACAATAAATACAAATACAAGAGCGAACACTATCATTTTCCAGTCTAATGCATCTAATATACCTGATACCAATGCTCCTCCAAAAAAGATAAGCAAAACAGCTAACAATAAGCGTTCTATTTGCTCGGTAAAATCATGTAATTCTAAATGAAAATCGTGTTCCTTTTCTGAATGCCTTAGCACCAAAGCACTTACAAATACGGCTATAAATCCATATCCGTGAGCGATTTCGGTAATTGAATACACACATAGCGTAAGCGAAATCGCCAAAAAACCTTGCGTTGGCTTTAACACTTTATATTTTCTAGACAGTTTAAAGATGACAAATCCGACAGCTTTACCAGCGAGATAACCAATTATGGCTCCGGCAATTATTTTATAAACTAAATGGTAACCGAACCAGTTAATGATGCTGGCTTCTTTTTGCTGAGCCATTAATGCAAACGTAATTGCTAACCAAACAAAAGGAAAAGCCATTCCGTCATTCAATCCAGCTTCTGAGGTTAAAGAAAACTTAGTTTCTGACTTTGTCTTATCATTTGGCGGCCCTACCTGTACATCGGATGCCAGAACTGGATCTGTTGGCGCCAAAACTGCGCCGAGCAAGATTGCACTTGGTATTGTGAGCGCTAAAAATCCTAAACCAAAAAGAAAACATGCTGCAATGCATAAAATCATGGCAATTGAAATTAGCCTCAAAGGAGTATTCCACTTCTTAAAAGAGAAATCTCGGTCTATTTTTATGCCTGTTCCCATTAAAGAGATGATGACAATTAACTCTGTGAGATGTAAAGTGAGCTCCGGATTTGAGCTTGGTAATGGAGATGGAAGCGCCGAACCAAAAATAGCATAAATTACCACCCCTATCACTACATAAATTATCGAATAGGAAATCCCGATCTTTTTTGAAATGGCAGGCATGAAAACCATTAATAAGGTGGAAAGCCCAATAAGTAAAATGATAGAAATGTACGAAGTCATTAAAACAAGCTATTAATTAAATGTTTGATAGTAACAAATGTAAACCAGCTATGTTCTAATGACCAAGCAAATAAATTAGGACAAGGGTAACGTAAAACAAAAAGTTGAACCTTTTTCTAACTCACTTTCAGCCCAAATTTTACCATTATGCCTGTTAATTACTTCGGCGCTAAGATATAAACCAATACCAAAACCAGAAATTTGGCTTTTAGTTTCTACCCTGTAATAACGATCAAAAAGATGTTCAATATGCTCTTTAGAAATGCCTATCCCCTCATCAATTACACAAATTTTAACTTCATTTGCCATAGTTTCGCAAGTAACTTTAACCAATTTGGCATGAGGAGAATATTTTACCGCATTGCTCAAAAGGTTACTTAATACGCTCCCTATTTTTAGTCGATCTGCAAACAATTCTACAGCGCACGACTGGTTAAGATCTATAGCATGTGTTGAATCAATCAACCTCGATTCGTTTACTATTTCTATAATAAGTTCATCAAGTTTAAAGTGTGTTTTATCTAATACAACTTTACCTGATTCTAATCTTGATAAATCTAAAAACCCATTCACCATTTCATTCATTCGTTGCAATTGTCTCACCGCAGAAGCAGTAATGTCGGCGATTGCCATATTACCTTCTTTTTTGGCCATTCGCTGCACTAATTGTATATACCCATTTATAGAGGTGAGTGGCGTTTTTAGCTCGTGACTAACAATGCCTATAAAATCATTTTTACGCTGTTCATCTTTTTTTGCCTGGGTTACATCCATTACAAAACCAGAAAATAAGGTTTCACCATTCACTTTATTAATCTTTCCGAAAGACCTAAGCCAAATGACTTCTCCATCATTAAATCTGCGTTGCGTAAAGGTTACATCATAAACTCCCCCATCATCAATTGCTCTTTCAATTTCTTTGGTTAAAGCTTCTCTGTATTCTTCAGAAACTTGCCCAATTGCGTCCTCAAACTTCATAGGTTCATCCTTATCATATCCATACATACGTGCCAAAGCAGCATTGTAGCGTAAATCCTTAGATATTGGATGAATTAACCATGATCCTAAATTGGCAGCATCAATTGCCATATCCATCATTTCTTGAGTTCGTTGCAGAGCTAATCGAGCTTCAACTTGTATGGTTACATCAATAACAACTTGTAAAACACCTTTATTTTCGCCATTTGCACCTTTTATGGTTTTACATACAAAATTATAGTAGCCATCAGTTAATTCGCCGTTTCGCATTACCATTGCTCGGCTTTCTTGCGCAACATAAGGTTTACCTGTAATAAGCACATTTCTTATTATTTCTTCAAACGGCTGACCTTCTAATTCTGGCAAAGCCTTAGATAAAGGCATTCCCAAAACTCTTTTATCCTTACCCCAAATTGCCAACATTTCGGCATTTACAATGTCAACTTTTAAATCTAAACCATCAAACACCGCTATGGCAAACGGTGCCTGCTCTACTAAACGTTTAAATTGTTCGGCATTTTCTAAAGCTTCTTTAGAAATCAGTTGAACTTGAGATTCAAGCTGATATTTTTCCGTAGTTAACAGCAAATTATTGGCTTGCTCTTGCTCTAAAGCCTTAGCATTCTCAATGGCTGCATCTATAATTTTTTGATTAATTACCCGCTCTGTAACATCAACTGCCGAATTGATAATACAATAAACCTCACCTTTATCATTTTTCATGGCTCGGTACTCAAAGTCAAAATAAAAAGTACTGAGTTTGCCATCAACAACTAAATCTGCCGGTGTAGCTGTACCTATATGGATTAGGCCTTCTCGCCAAACTTTAGCTAATAATTCACCAAAAGGCTGTCCTTGTAATTCGGGTAGGGCTTCATGTAAATACAACCCAACAACAGATCTATCCTTACCCCAAACATTTAACATGGCGTCATTAGCAAATTGAATGAGCGCATTTTCGCCTATATAAATTGCAGTAGCTGTTTTACTTGTATTCAATACATCTATAAGTTGCTGCTGATTTAATAATGGTGCTTGCTGATGCATTATTTTTTGTTACTATCAGTTAAATAAATGGATAACATAGAATGAGTTTAATTGTTTGAAAACTTTGCGATCAAAAATGCATAAAATACCTGCTCAAATGCTCAAAATCAAAACATATTATTTTAAATGGTGGATAACTTATTGAAAGTGGATAATTTACATAAACTTCTGTTAATCAATTTGGTTAAGTAACTAAACCTTAAAATACTAAAGCTATGAAAAAGTGTATTTATGTAGTAGAGGATAATGCAGCCATTAGAGAAATGATTTCTTTTTTGCTAATAGAAGAAGAATATGAAGTTATAGCCTGCGGCAATGGAACAGAATTTTGGCAGCAAATGCAACAGCAACAGCCAGATTTAGTGGTTTTAGATGTAATGTTACCAGATGACAACGGAATATCAATTTGCGCAAAGCTAAAAGAAAATATAAAAACCTTTCATATTCCAATTATGATGATGTCTGCAGGTAATACTTTGAACCAAGTAAAGTCAAAATGCAATGCAGAAGATTTTATCAATAAACCTTTTGATATTAATGATTTTGTACACCGTGTAGAGCGATATGCGCCAATGTAATTGTTCTTAATTTAAACTTTATCACAACAATTGTTGTTAAAGAAAATAAAAGATCATGGAAAACTCACCTCAAAACCAAACGAAAGAAAAAGATAAGGCAACTGAAGCTGAAAACGCAAAAGTAAAAACCAATAAGTATACACCAGAAGAAAAAAAATTTGCAGATGGCGAAGGCACTGAATTAGATGATGCTATTGACGGTGATGCCTCAAACCCTGCGACTAGAGGTGATTAAATGTACAATTTAGATCGATTTATAGAGGCTCAGAAAAGCGACTATAACATTGCTTTTGAAGAGATTAAAGCTGGAAAAAAGCGAAGCCATTGGATGTGGTATATTTTTCCGCAACTTAAAGGTTTAGGCCAATCTGAGACTTCAATTTTTTACGCAATTGATAATTTAGCCGAAGCTGAAGCATTTCTTAAGCATCCCCTACTTGGCAAAAGATTAGTGACAATTTGCGAAGAACTGATGAAGCTAAAAACAAAGAACGCAAAAGCTGTGTTTGGTAATCCAGACGATTTGAAATTGAAATCGAGTATGACCTTATTTGATGCTGCCAGTTCTCAAGAAAATATATTTGAAGAAGTGTTAGCTAAATATTTTGATCATCAAAAAGATCCCCTAACAATCAAACTGCTGCATGGATAATGCTATAGTGAAAGTTTTTTAACTTCTTTCTGATTTAAGACTCTAACTTTTAACGTTATCGGATTTAATGGTTGATCCGCCTTGTTTTTATTTGCTGCAGCAATTTGATCTAAAACTTCCCATCCTCTTACCAATTGCCCGAAAACCGTATAATTTTGGTCTAAGTGTGGTACACCTCCAGTTGTTTGATATGTATTTCTTGCTTTTTCGGTAAATTTAAACCCATTGCCCAATCTCTTTTCTACAGCATCAAGCTGGATAGTAGTATACTTTTTTCCATCAACAACATAAAATTGGCCCTTAAACGATTTTTTTTCCTTGTTATCATCTCTACCTGCTGCAAGTGCACCTTTTTGATGAAATAAATTACTAGCAAATTCCGGTTTGATATATTTTACTGAACTGGTATCCCTTTTCAACATCTCGGCATAGGCCGAGTCAGTTTCTCCTCCTTGTATTACAAAACCTTTAATTACTCTATTAAAGGTGTAGCTATCAAAATAACCCTTTTTTGCCAATTTAATAAAGTTCTTACTGTGCATTGGCGTTTCATTAGCCAATTGAAAAATCATCGCCCCTAAATTGGTCTCTATCTTTACGAATTTGTTTTTGTTTTGAGCATTTAGCAGCAATACGCTAAACAGCATCAAAATAGAACAGGTCATTTTTTTCATAAATATGATCAGCTAATTATTTTTGTTATTTTACTTATACCCTCTACAGGTTATGGAGTTACATTATTTATGTGTTGGCGGTGACAGCAGCATTTGAAAATTCAAATTTTAGTATGCTTTGCAAAGTTTAACTTCCATACTTTAGCCAACAGTATTTTACTATTTATTTCGCTGTTAATGCTTCTCCTTCAAAGGTAATTCCATCCCAACCATGGAGCATAAATTGCCTAATATTTTGGTGATTATTACCTTCAGGATCTTCCAATACAGCTTTATAATGCTCAGCAAACAACAATAACGTATCTTCTTTGCTTAAATGATTGATCCGGGCAAAAGCAAAAACCTTGGCACTGCCTTGGTTTTGATCGGCCTCATTAAAAACATCTCCGTTTTTAAATGCCGTTGGCGTATGCTGATAATCTTTTTCTATGCTTTCAATGATGTTAACAAATGGTATCTCACTAGTTTTTAAGTCGCTTATTAAAGTATTCATTTCTTAAAATATTAATCTTGAATTAGTAATGTTTTGATTAGGCAATAATTTCCATCAATAAAAACACCTTAATGTTAAACCAAAAGGTTGTTTGGCTAAATTATTGTTTTGGTAAAGTTATGAAAAAGCTCATACTCCCCATCTTATACTTTGCACTTTTTGGCTGCAATCAACCAGAAAAAGAAAATCAAACTATAACAAAAGATAGTAGCAGCTACATTCCTGAAGTTAAAGTGATACCGAAAGAGGTCTCCAACGATCCGATTGATATCATCAAACAAAAAGTGACTAAAATAAATACCAGTACTTTAAATCAAAAACATTATAATTTTACCTGCGACGAACGCACAAAAGTGGATTATCATTATAGCAATAATGAGTTAGTTAAAATAAGTATTGATTTTGGTACGGTGGGCGATGCCTATGCCAAAGAAGATTATTATTACGATAAAGGAGAATTGATATTTAAATACGAATTTGTAGAAGGTGGTCCGGCTTGTGAAGGTTGCATCACTACAAATGAGTATAGATCATATGTACTGAATAACAAGGTAATTAAATACCTAAAAAATAAGGATGTTGAAACATGTAGAAAGTGTGAGTTTTCTGCAAATTCTAAGGAGTTGCTTTTACTTAAAGTAAATGATGTAGATGGGATTAAAGGAGTGTTGTGCAGGTAATTGACCTTATGAAACGATGCCTACCCACAAACTCGACCCATTCACCCAGTGTTCA
This sequence comes from Pedobacter sp. GW456-11-11-14-TSB4, assembly GCF_059424425.1. NCBI lineage: Bacteria > Pseudomonadati > Bacteroidota > Sphingobacteriia > Sphingobacteriales > Sphingobacteriaceae > Pedobacter > Pedobacter sp. GW456-11-11-14-TSB4. The sequence continues at coordinate 514,832 of NZ_JBWKZK010000002.1, read as the reverse complement.
AAGAGCGCTGCCTGAAAGAACTGCGGACCACGCGGTTGTCTAGAGCGTGGAAGCATCGTTCTTTCTTGATGTTATTCATCAGTTCACATTGGCTTCGGCATTCAGGCTTTCGCAAGCTCAAGTTTCACTACTTTTTCATCAAGGAAAAAGCAGATTTTCTCCGCAGCAGAGAGGGGAAAAACATTATCCGCTAAGGATGCGAAAAATCCATCATCGCAACGGCAATGTTATTGCAGGATTAGCGCTGCTTATCCCCTAAACCAATCTACTACCAATTCACTACTCTTCTTCCGCCTCATGAAAATCTTTGCCTTTACTGCCTGTACCACTTTCATCATCATCATTTGCGTTTGCAGTAGGTTTTTTTGACGAACCTGTAAAGGCATCATCAGATAAAGAGTCTTTACCTTGGGTACCAGTATTATCATAACCATCTCTTGGCGCTACTGTTTCTGGAGATATTTCTTTTTTCTTAGTCATCATATGAAATTGTTATTTATAGAACAGTGCTAAAAAAATAAAGTTTCAGCCCATGAGTTTAATCCTTTTTAGAAAACCATTTTTTTAGGTAATCAATTACGCTTCTTTTCGGCTGTTTGGGGTTTTCTGGTCCGATTAAAAACCCATAAGGCTGTAATTCTGGATAACTATCGCAGATAATCTTTAACATCCCCAGTAAAGGTATCGCTAAAATCATCCCTGCAATGCCCCAAACCAACTCACCCAGTACCAAAGCCATAATTGTAAACAAGGGATTGATGTTAACCTGCTCGCCAACAATTAAGGGCTCTAAAATATAGGTTTGGATAAACTGAACTAAAAAATAAGTGATCAGTACACCTATAATCATTTTACTATCTCCACCTTGTGCAGTAACAGCTAAAACCGTAATGCCTGTACCTGTTATGTTACCTACAAAAGGAATAATCTCTAGCAAGCCACACAGAATAGCAAAAAATAAGGCACTCTCTACTCCTACAATGCTAAATCCAATGCCATACATGATCCATAAAACAACAATCATTGCTGCTAAACCGCTTAGGTATTTTTGAGAAACTTTACCTGTTTGATGTATGATTGCTGTAGTGTCTGCCCCTTCTTTTTTTGGAACCAATTTTAAGATAAACTTTTTGATGTGACTACGCATAGCCAAAAACAAATACATGTATACCAATACCAAAATTGTATTCACCATGATGCCCATTAAACCAGAAGCGAAGGCTAAAATCATACCGCTTGATTTACCATTAGTACCTTCTTTAATGATTTTATTTTGTTCTGCTTTTTCGATACCAATGGTTTCATTTACCCATTGTTTAATTGACTCGAGCATGGATATTAATCTATTTTCCATTCCATCAATATTTTCGGCCAAACTACTCAACTGAAACGATAGAAGCGTGAAAACTGTGGCAATCGCCAATATAAAAATAAGGATGCAATACAGTGAAGCATAGCCCCTGCCAACTCCTTTGCTTTCAAAAAAATTACTTAGCCTAATAAACAACATGGCTAATACAGCCGCTAAAGTGAGCGGAATAAGGTATTCTGCAGCAAAATATAAGCCAGCAAAAGAAAGACTAATTAACAGCAAAATATTTACTGATTGACTAAGTTTCATCATATGATAAGCAAACATTTTTCCTTGTTAAAAGTTTTGATGCAATATTTACCAATTGACAATTTTAAAGTTAATTATTGATTAAAAATATGGCCCATTTACAAATTAACACAAGTACAACTAACCATCATGATCAGTAATACGCTTATTTTATATTAATGCAAACAAATTGTAGCTCAATTAAGTTAGTACCTAACACACTATGAAAAATGAATGTTAAAAAAGAAATATTTATTCTTGAGGATAATCAAGACCTTAGAGAACTATACGAGTATATACTAGAAGGCGAGAATTATAACATTACTACATTTGCTACAGTTACAGCATTTATGGAAAAGGCTACACATGTACCTGATTTATATTTATTAGATGTGATGTTACCAGACGGAAATGGACTTGACTTGTGCATAGAGTTAAAAAATAGACCTATGAGTGCTAACATACCAGTAATTTTGGTTTCTGCCCATAAACAATTGCATGAGGTTAAATCTGCTTGCCCTAGTGCCGATTTTATTCCTAAGCCTTTTGATATTGAGTATTTAGTAAATAAGATTGCTATCAATCTAAATGCAGGTAAAGCAAATTAAGGATTAAGTTAATTGGTAAGATAAATATATTTCTTTATCTAATTCTATATTGAAACTGGTAAACTCACAAAAAAAGTTGTTCCATTGCCCAGTTCACTTTCTGCCCAAATAGTGCCTCCGTGTAAACTTATCAGTTGTGCACTCAGGTACAGGCCAATACCAAAACCAGAAATATTTTTGGTTTCTTTTCGATCTACTCTATAATATCGGTCAAAAATTCGGGCCAAATCATGCGATGCAATTCCAATTCCATAGTCTTGTACCGAAAAAATTAACTGTGCATCATTAACCCTACAATTAATTTTAATTTTCCCGCCAATTGGCGAATATTTCATGGCATTTGTTAATAGATTTGTTACTATAGATATGATTTTTTCTTTATCAGCATAAATCATGTAATCAGTATTACATGTTAATAGGAGCTCGTAGCCTGCTGATGAAAATTTCAATTCTTCTATCACATCTGCTACTAAAGCGGTAAAATTAAAAACAGTTTTTTCGATGTGGATCTGGCCCGATTCTAATCTGGAAACATTTAAAAAGGAATTGATCATTTCGGTCATACGCTTTAATTGTACCGCTGCTCTTTGCATTCCATTTACAAGAAATTCATCTGCATGTTCTGCTTTCTGTAAACGTAAATTACTCAGTTGAACTATTGCGTTCAACGAAGTCAATGGGGTTTTTAATTCGTGGCTTACAATACCGATAAAGTCGTTTTTACGGATTTCTTCTCGTTTACGCTCTGTAACCTCTAATGCGAGTACGAGTACACCTATTACTTCTCCATCAACATTAAATCTGGGCTGATAAGTTAGGTCAAAATATCTATCTTCTATATCCCCTCCATCAGTACGAGACATGGGAATCAATTCATCTATCCCTAAATAAGTTTCTCCGGTTTCCATAACTTTATTGAGGATTTTCATAATGGGATCGTCAACCAGCTCAGGGATCGCTTCTAAAACTTTAAGCCCTAACAATTTCCTTCCAGGGAAGAACTCTTGATAGAGGGAGTTTACCATATTAAACACAAAATCCTTTCCATCGAGGATGCAAACTCCGGCAGGTATTTGCATAAAAAATTGCATCAGTCTATCACGTTCCTCTTCAGTATGCAGTTTAGAATCTTTTAATTCCTGTTGAGCATCTTCTAATTGCCTAAAGGTGAAAACTTTTTCGCTAGTTTCAATTACGTTGGTTAATACCCCACAAATATTCCCTAGTTCATCTGAGATGGGACTATATGAAAAATCGAAGTAACATTCTTCTCGATAACCATTTCGATCTAAAAACAATTGAAAATCGCTTATTCTAACTGGTTCACCTTGCATTACACCAGCAAACATAGGCCCTATAGTATCCCAAATCTCTGGAAAAGATTGTGCAATAGGTTTACCCAAAGCATCTGGATGTTTAGTTGCACCTAATACCGGTCTGTATCCATCATTATATAACTGTATAAAATTCTCGCCCCAAGTAATATGCATTGGGAATGGAGAATGGAGCATGATGCTAACTGAAATTTTAAGTGCCGTATCCCATTGAGATGGGCATCCTAAAACACTTTGTTGCCAATTATAGTTTCTTATGAGTTGACCCATAGCACCACCACCTTGTAAAAAAGGATATGGCTTTGTTTGATGCAGGGTATTCCCCATAATAGAATTTTTAGTTGAGTTGAATGCGTTAATTTAGAAGGAGAACAAAAAAATTAGGTAGATGTTTGACCATCTCGATCTTGATCGGCATCGCTACCTGTAAATTGATCTTCTTTTTTATCCATCAATTGATCACTATCAGCATCACTACCTTGAGGTCCTTTATTATCTATAGAGGGCAATTGATCTGCTCTTGATGAAGTGTTTTTTCCGCCATCGGCACCATATTTCGGCCGTTGTTGATTTGGATCTCCTTCTTTTACATCCGTGTTTTTATTTTGTGGTTGGGCTTGAGGAATAGCTGCTCCTGTTGAGGGGTTTGCTGCTCCGTTTTGTGGTTTTTTATTTTCGTTTTCCATAATGGGTAGTTTTGTTAAAGTGTTAACCGTTGGGAAAGCATATTGTTTAGAATTTGTGTTGAGGAAACATCCTACCAAATCATTGAATGCAGCGTTAGAGGTTTTTAATTATGGCAGGTAAGCAATATGCTCTCCCCCTCTAAAAGATTTAATCCGATCTATTGGTGATGTTGGGGCAGCTACTTTCAAACGCTCACGCCTTGCCTTCACCCTACGGCAAATACGCGGCTCATCGCCGCCGAGGGCTTCTTACCTTTCCCTTGAAGGAAAGGTTACCACCCTGAGCAAGCATGAATACCTTTAAAAACAACAACTACACATGAATAACATCAAGGCTGTGTATCCGATCTCGGTCTGCCACGTAAAATCGGATTTGTACCACAGGCTGAAACGTATGAATCGTACTGCTTGGTTTGCAATGGTTATCTACCAAACCCTAAACCATTCCCCAATATCCCCAAGAGTGCTAGCTTGAAAGAATGTCGGGCCATGCGGTTGCCTAGAGTGGGGAAAAATTAAAACAAATTAGTCAACTTACGAATTGGGTGTTATGAATGACTACCTTTTGCAATCATCAAAGAATCGATAAGGGTTAAGAAGCGATGGTTTTGGTTTTATGAAATGCATCAAACTTATTTTTCGTCTTAAATTCTGCAGCTTTTTCTTTAACAATCTCCTCTATGGCCAATCCTCGTGAAACTGCTTCATTTTCAAATCCTACATAAATTTCCTCGAGCATTTCTCCTAATTTTTCATCATCTTGAAGCAAAAATTCAACGTAGTCAAATTCTGCTTGGTTCACTAACTCCAACGCATATCTCAAGATCAAATCCTGCTTAGCATCGTCGTTTTTTAAATCATCTTTTATCATCTACACAGTGGTTACAACATCTAAGCCACAATAATTTTAGATAACTTAATGATCCTTGATTACACTCCCTTTTAAACAATGGTCACCAGTTAATCCGTCAATAATTAAATTTAAGAAAAAATTATATGAAGCTGTAGAATTGAGGGGTAGATTTAGATAATTATTTGCAACATACACAGTTATCATCCTTAGCAAAAAATGTTGCTAAATCATAATTCCTATAATCAAAATGAAGCATGGATTGGTTTAAAAGTCGTCCTAAATAGCATACATTTTTTTTTGTCTCACAGCCTCATTTTAGCGCTTAAAGCCAATTGAAGCGAGTATAGCTTCTTGATGTAAACATAAACAATTTACGTTAATAGATTGTTGTATACCAAAATTTAAAAATTGCAATCATCAAAGGTGCTTTAAGATGGCCGAGGAAAAATCAAAAACAACAGAATTGGCCAAGCATGTACGCTCGAAGCTACTACATAGCAGGTTAAAACTAACCGTTCCACCGCTTAGCGTTTTGGAAGATTTATTTGAATGTTTATTTTACGCAAGTATGCGCACTGAGGAGAGCCACCTTACCAAAGTAACCATCACACTCATCGACCCACAAAACCCAGATCCTAACCCTCCAAAAAAAATTGCTTTTGAACGTTGGAGTGTGGTCAGTTTCGAACATTACCTTCCCTTAGAAATTAAGTCACTCGTTAAACTTTCGAAAGCTGCTGATCCCTCTAGTTCTTCATTAGCTGTATATTATGATGAAGGTGGTAAATTATTTATATGGGGCATGATTGATCAAGCAATGCACTACCAAAGCTTTTTAAATTATGAATCCGAATCGGGCTCCGAGCAGCCTGGTATTTTTCAGGTATCAATTAGTGATATCGGAACGCTGCATGTGTTGTTTGATTATGAACTCCTCGCTACGCTAAAACAAAATGTGCTCATCCCTAGGTACCTTGATGTATTCACCATTGGTCCAATTTCGAAAATGATCAAAAAAAATGCGGGATCCTTACAAGCAGAAATGCGAAAATTTCTCGCCTTAAATCATCCTAGCGAAAGCTTTAGCGACTGGGAGGGATTTATAAATAGTATCTGGACACAAACCCTTTCTCGTTTATTGCTAAAAATACAAAACTATAGGCACGGCGGGGCCATCTTAATAACTGATGATATAAACGATCTAGATATCAAATATCATATTCAATACGAAAGATTGATGTTGGCCATGACCAGTTATGCCAAAGAAACTATAAATAGTTATGTAGCTGAAAGTAAAATAGAGGAAAGGCTATCAGAAGGCAAACAAACCATTACAAAAAACCTATACATTAAGGAAAGCATCTCAACTTATGCCAAAACCGAAGTGGCTAATGAAATTAAAGGTGCAGTGAGTTTTGTGGCCTCTCAAAGCTGCGTAGATGGCGTGATATTGTTCGGCCAAAACATGGTTGTAAATGGTTTTGGAGCGGTAATCAAACCTAAAAGGATGCCTAAAAAAATATTTATTTCGCCTACCGCAACAGCAACTAGTAAAACACTGATTGCTGCAGATCCCAAACTTTTCGGCACACGTCACAGATCGATGATCTCCTATTGCTGGAACCATCCGGGAAGCTTGGGATTGGTTATTTCACAAGATGGTGACATCAGAGCATTCTCTAAAATTGAGGATAAACTGATTTTATGGGAGAACATCAAAACCCAACAATATTTAAAAAGTAGAAAGTTAAAACGATTATCAAATGAGTATGATACCAAAATAAATAACACCACGCCGCAATACGCAAAACCATAGGTTTTAAATGTACCATTTCTGTCCGATCTAAGGATGGAAGTGTTTCATCCTAGCCTAGAATTAATATCTTTGAAAACGATTTAGGTTAGCTATAAACTAACCAATGCTACAACTATCTAATTTGAACAACATCCCCCCACATTTAAAAAACGAAAGCGATCGATTGGCTGCGCTTGATTCTTACCTGATTATGGATACTGATCCAGAAGCAGATTTTGAGGATCTAACTCGAATGGCCTCAGAGATTTGTGATACGCCAATTGCCTTAATTACGCTGGTAGATCAAAATAGACAGTGGTTTAAAAGCAATGTTGGCCTTGATGTTTCAGAAACACCAAGAGAACATGCCTTTTGTGCCCATACAATTGTAAATCCTTCTGGCACCATGCAAATTCAGGATGCAAGAACTGATGAGCGGTTTGCCAACAACCCGCTGGTAACTGCTGCTCCAAATATTGTTTTTTATGCCGGAGTTACATTAGAAACTCCTGAAGGGCACAATTTAGGTACCTTATGTGTGATCGATCGAGTACCTAAAAAACTAAGCGATCGGCAGTTGCAATGGCTGAAGATATTAGCCAAGCAGGTAATTACGCAGATGGAACTGCGTAAAAAGCTTAAAAATCTGGTAATTAGCAATAAACAATTGGGCGAAACAAATGAGTTTATGCAACGTTTTGCTACTTCTGCAGCACACGACCTTAAAAATCCACTAAGCAGCATTTCAATGAGTGCAGAGTTATTGGTTAGGCATTTAGAAAAAAATGGCGACGATAAAGGTTTAAAGCTTGCCTCCACCAACCTATCTTCTACCAAAACTTTAGCACAGCTGATAAATGACATGTTAGCTTATTCGCTACGACCAGAAATATTAAGCAATAACCATAAAGAAATCTTTTTAAAGCCCTTTTTGGAACAAACCATTGGGATGATCACCATGCCCGAAAATGTAATCATAACATTGCCTGCAGACCCTCATAAAGTAACAACTTCAGAAATTGCCTTGAAGCAGATTTTCATTAACCTACTCACCAATGCTGTTCGCTATAACGACAAAAAAATCTGCAAAATTGACATTTCAAGTCATGCAGAAAATGGTAAAAACATGATTACAGTACAGGATAATGGAATAGGAATTAAACATGAGGACTTGCAAAGAATATTCGATAGAAATGTAACACTCAATCGGGCAGACCGATTTTCGCAAAGTGGCACCGGGATAGGGCTTTTTACAGTGCGTTTATTGATTGAAAAACTTGGTGGAAGCATACAGGTAGAATCTGAACCTTTAATTGGTAGTAGATTTATCATTTGTTTGCCTTAGTTAACAAAACGCTTTATTTATGTGCTTTTACCAAACAGACATTTTATTGGGTGTGATCTGCTTAGCAATTTGTCATCTTGAATAAGCAGCGACTTGTCATCCAGAGCGCAGCGAAGGATCTCGTTGTTAAGCGCATTCAACTTAAACTTTTTTAGCATACGGGAAACATCTTCTACCGATGTAAAATCGACACAAGCTGCACAGTATTCCCTAAAAATTAATCTTTAGATTATTAATTCCGTTGATATGTTTTTAGATTGCAAATCACGAACAGCGTGGTCCTAAACAGATCTCTCAAACAAAAGCCAATTAAATATTGGCAACTTCAAATTTAGTATAAGCAAATTCTACTTTTTCGATGGCAATGAGTTGATCATCAGATTTTAATGTCTCCAACTTCAAAGCAACAGGATAGGCATTTAAAAAAGTCCATTGGCGAATTACACTGCCATCCTCAGCAACTAAACTTACACTTATCGTATGGGTGGTAATTGGTACGCTTAGTCCTTGATTTAGTATGTTATTGCACCATTTGAAAAATTGAGTGCTTTTTGAAACTAAACCTCTTTTGAGCACCAAATTAGAAAAATTAGATTTTTTTGGCTGTAGATGTAAAAATTGGTTTAAGCCTCCCTCTGTCTCATCCGTTAAATTTGAAACATTATCAATACCAGTTACTTCTAGAAAGGTAAGTTCTTCTTCATTAAGGCTAAGCTTAAAATAATATGATACCGAATAATCCATTTGATTGGTTTGAATAGGTGGTGGGGATTTTTCTTTTAAGATAGGATAATATTCTGAATATGGTTATTTAATTTAGCCTACGGCAGACAGGCAGACAGCTTTAATTTCTGACAATCCTATAAATTGATTTTTTAACGCTAATTCACTGAGGCCGGATAAGTGCTTGGCAATGGTATTGCTTGAGTAGCGATGGCTACCCACAGAAATAACCCACTTGCTAATTCTACCTCCCCCTTCCGCGTCATTGCGAAGCCGATTTTTCATCGGGTGTGGCAATCTCCTGCTCACTTGTCATCACGAGTTTTTGAAGGATCTCTTACAATAAACAATCCCAACGTTTTTGTTTGCTCGCCGCCGCAGGGCTCTTTGTTTTTCGGTTGTTGTAGTTTTATTTTAGCCCTCAAGATTGCTACGCAATATTGGCTTGAACCAAAAGAAACAAAAGTTCAAGGCTACCGATGTAAAATCGGTACAAGTTGCACCGAATTCGCTAAAAATCAAATCTTCGGATTGGAAATAAAAGAACTCGCTGCGCTTCAGCCTACGGCAGACAGGCAGACAGCTTTTATTTCTGACAATCCTACAAATTGATTTTTTAACGCTAATTCACTGAGGCCGGATTAGTACTTGGGAATGCTAGTGGTTAATTAGCGACGGTTACGCCCCCGACACTTAACATTTACCACAGCAATCTGCTCCTTCCGCGTCATCTCGAACGCAGCACAGCGAGGGTTGGAAATAAAAGAACTCGCTGCGCTTCAGCCTACGGCAGACAGGCAGACAGCTTTTATTTCTGACAATCCTACAAAT